>NZ_JBFRHH010000008.1:0-259717 GCF_052115765.1 Paenibacillus sp. 2KB_20
CGGCTGGATGCCGCGGCAGCCGAGCTGCGCGCAGCGGCGGCGCTGCTGGCGCCGCACCCCGCGCTGGCCTCGGCCGCGCGGGATCTGACCGCCCGCGCGGATGCGCTTGCGGGCGGCTCGTTCACGTTGGCGCTGTTCGGCGCGTTCAGCGCCGGGAAGTCCTCCTTCGCCAATGCACTGCTTGGCGAGTCGGTCCTGCCGGTGTCACCGCACCCGACAACGGCGGCGGTGAACCGGATTCTGGCACCGGCTGAAGGGAAATCCCATGGTACCGCAGCCGTGCGCATGAAGAGCCGCGATATGTGGTGGGACGATCTGAAGTACTCCTTCAGCGTGCTGGGTCTCCAAGAACCGAATCCGGGGAATTGGCGAAGCGTGGCTGAAGAATTGAATCCGGCCGGTATTCACCCGGCCGGCTTGCCGCATTACGGGTTTCTGAAGGCCGCCGCCGCGGGCTTTGATGTGATGGAGTCCAAACTGGGTACGACAGAAACAGTAGAATTGGTGGAATATCGAGGCTATGTGGCGGACGAAACCAAATCCTGTTTTGTCGACGGGATTGATTTGTATTACAGCTGTCCGATGACAGAGCAAGGGATCGTGCTGGTGGATACGCCTGGAGCCGATTCCCTGCATGCTCGGCATACGGGCGTAACGTTTAATTATATTAAGAATGCGGATGCCATCGTATACGTAACGTATTACAACCACGCCTTCTCCAAAGCGGATCGGCAATTCCTGTCCCAGCTGGGCAGGGTTAAAGACAGTTTTGCTCTGGATAAAATGTTTTTTATCGTCAATGCCGCAGACCTTGCACAATCCGAAGAGGAGCTGGATGAGGTGGTGAAGCATGTTCGTACCAACTTGACATCCAGTGGGGTAGGCAGCCCGCATATCTTCCCTGTTTCCAGTCTGGCAGCGCTGGATAGTAAGCTCTATGGGGATGAAACAAAATTGAAGGAATCGGGGTTCCCTGTATTCGAAGGAGCGCTTAGCCGATTTGCGGTTGAAGAGCTGCCAAGGCTTTCAGAGCGCGCGGGTTATGATGAACTGGCTTCGGTGAGGGATCGAATCAGGGCATGGGCCGATATGGCAGCCCAGGATGAGACCACGCGTGAGCGTAAAATCGTGGAGATGGAAGAGGTTCATCAACAAGCCTTATCCCGCCTTGCGGCTTTGACGGAGATTAACATGTTCCGCGATATCGCGCAGGAAAGCAGCGAACTGCTGTTTCATGTACGGCAGCGGCTGGATTATGCCATGAACCGTTTCTTTCAGGAGTCGTTTAATCCTTCCGTGCTCCGGGAGGATGCAGGTCACCTGAAATCGGCCTTTGCGGCATGCGGACGTGATTTGATGCGGACGCTATCCTTGGAGCTGGATCAGGAGCTATGGGCAACAACGCTTCGATTAGAGATGGCCGGTCGCAAATTAACCGAAGAAGCAGCGCTTAAAGCAGCAGCGGATATCAAGGGTATGGGCGAAGGCTTGTCTCTTGCTATCCGGCGGGATAAGGACTGGTCACCGCCGGAGCTGGAGGAAACGGAATTGCAAATACAGGGGGACTGGTTGTCCTTCTGGCCGACCTTTAAGAACCCGAAACATTTCTTTGAGGGCAGCGGAAGCTCCAAGCTTCGTGAAGCAGCAGAGCCGAAGGTGAAGGAAGCCGTGGCGAGTGTGGTGAGCATTCGGGAAGAGCAGCTGACGGACCACTATGTTCGGATGAGTGAGCGTTCATTGCAGCATCATGGATCGGTGTTGGAGGAACAGCTGAAGGAATCCATGGCTGCCATCCTCGGTTCGCTTCAGGACGGTCAATCTCCGTTGATGTGGAGTAAGCTGGCAGATGAGTTGGATGTTATGATTCAGGCAGCTCGGTAATGGCGGATTTTATGCCGTCAAGAGCATGTATGCATAACGAATAGTATAGATGTTGGAGTCTGGAGCTCCTAGACGCATAACGATTTTATGCAGGTGAACTCCAATCATACACTCCTCAATCCAAAGGCGTTCCCTATGCCATCATGGCGGGGCGCCTTTTTTCCTATGTTTATCCGGGCTAATGAAGGTCAAGAGGATGGTATGACGTATTTTAATCCGCTACAACGTTCGTGACTAGGATGAAATCAGCTTAGGATATTACCCTTTTGTAAGCATGTTCAAAAAAGTCGAATAGAGTGGATGAAGCCTGATGGTTGAAGGGACTGACAATGTGATTATATCCCCTAGTATTAATGAGAATTCCCGATGATTTCATTATGAAACAAAGATAAGTTCTACTATTTGCCCCCTTTAGGTCCTTTTGGCTCATTTATGACGGTTTTCCCTCTTTGCCGCGGGTTCAGCTCGATGATAAACTTCATAAATGCTACATAACCTGAACGAAAATAATCCAAAGGAGGATAAACATGAATGTTCTCAGGCAACTGCAGGGCTTCTTTTGGGAGAAACGAAGTTATCTTTTTCTTTCCATGCTGTGTCTGGCGATTGCAACCGCTTTAGGACTTGTCTATCCGCAGCTGTTGAAGGTGCTGATTGACGATGCAATCAAGCTGGAGAATTACGGCATCGTACCGCAGCTGGCGCTCACTGTGCTGGGTGTGGTCATCCTTAAAGCTTTCATGCAGTTTTTGCACGGATTTTTTGGAGGGAGGCTGGGTAACTACCTGGCTTACGCGTTGCGAAACGCCTGCTATGAAAAATTGCAATTTCTATCGTTCCGTTACTATGACACGGCTCGGACCGGGGATTTGATGTCACGGCTGACAGGCGATTTGGAAGCCATCCGAATGTTTATCGGCTTCGGTTTCGCTCAGCTGCTCAATCTGGTATTGATGGTGACTTTCGGTTCCATCATGATGTTTACCATCAGCTGGCAATTGACGCTGGTAACTTTGGTAGCGATGCCATTTTTGGTTGTGGCAGCTCTAAAATTCGAATCCAAGATCCATCCGGCTTTCCAGGAAATGCGTCTGGCACTAAGCTCGCTGACGACCGCGGTTCAGGAGAATATTACGGGTGTTCGTACCGTTAAATCTTTTGCTCGCGAGCCGCACGAAGTGGAGAAATTCTCTGAACGGAATGAGCGTTACAAAACCAACCAGATTTTTGCCTCTTCACTATGGGCACGGTACTTCCCGATGATGGAGCTCTTTGCGAATATCAGTGTCGTCATTTTGCTTGCCATCGGCGGAGGGATGGTTATTCAAGGCTCCATGACGGTAGGGGAACTGGCAGCTTTCTTTACTTTGATTTGGTACATAATCGGCCCGCTTTGGGGGATCGGGTTTCACATTAATAACTACACGCAGTCCAAGGCATCGGGTGAACGGGTGCTGGAGCTGCTGAATCAGCCGATTGATGTTGAAGACCGTGAGCGTGCGGTAGATTTGGTGTCAAACGAGGTGAAGGGCCATGTCGTATTTGATAATGTCACCTTTGCTTACGGTAACAAGATGGCAGCAGTCAAAGATATTAATCTGGATGCTCGTCCCGGCTCCGTGATCGGTTTGCTTGGGGGAACGGGGTCCGGTAAGTCGACCATTATTCAACTCTTGATGCATGCCTATAATGTGAATCAGGGCAGCATCAAACTAGACGGCATGAACATTAATGATATTAAGATCCGGAGTCTGCGCAGTCAGATTGCCACGGTCTTCCAGGAGACCTTCTTGTTCTCGTCCAGTATCCGCAACAATATTTCTTACGGCATGAAGGACGTTAGCATGGAAGAAATCATCCGTGTTGCCAAGCTGGCCAAAGCCCATGAGTTTATTATGGAAATGAAGGATGGTTACGATACCATTGTCGGTGAACGGGGGATGGGACTCTCTGGCGGACAGAAGCAGCGGATTGCGATTGCACGTGCCCTTCTGAAAGATCCGAAAATCCTGATCCTGGATGATGCCACCAGTGCAGTGGATATGGAAACCGAGCATGAAATTCAGTCCGGCTTCCAGGAAGTCATGAACGGCAGAACGACTTTTATTATCGCTCACCGGATCTCTTCCTTGCGTCATGCGGATGAAATTCTCGTTCTGGATGAAGGAAAAGTCGTGCAGCGCGGCAAGCATAACGATTTGATTGCGGTGCCGGGGCCTTACCAGGATGTATACAAAATACAATATGCGGACCTTATTGCGAAGCAAGCTCAAGCAGGAGGTACGCAAGGGCAGGTGCAAGCATGAACGCCAATGTAAATACTGAACCGCATCAGAAGCAAAAGATTCCGAGGCCGCGGAAGCCCTCGGAAGAAACCAATGAACGTTTTGTATACAAGGACGACGATGCAATTGAGAAACCGTTTAACTGGATGCAGCTGACACGTCTGATCTCGTATATGAAACCATACGCGAAACAGATTCTCCCTTTGATCGGGCTTATGATGGTCATCGGTACCATTACGAAGCTGGCCATTCCGTTCTTGACCAGTTTGGCCATTGACCGGGCTATCGAACCGAAGAGTGGGAATCCAAGTCTGACCTTGTTGTATCAGATTACAATCGCGGTTCTGGCGATGTATATCATTCAATGGGTTGCTGGGATATTCCGTATCAAGTTTACGAATATCATCGGTCAGCGGGTCATTTATGACCTGCGGGCGGATCTATTCCAGCACATTCAGCGCCTGTCCTTTAATTTCTTCGACAAGCGTCCGGCTGGATCTGTGCTGGTCCGGGTTACGAATGATGTTAACTCCCTGCAGGATTTGTTTACTAACGGGGTTGTCAACCTGATCATCGACTGTGTGCAGTTAGTAGGTATTGTGGTCATTCTTCTATTAATAAACTGGAAGCTCGGTCTTGCTGTTATTGTCACGGTACCGATTATGTTCTTCATCTCGACCAAACTCCGTGTACGCATCCGGCGTGCATGGCAGGATGTACGGATTCGGAACTCGCGGATTAACTCCCACTTGAATGAATCGATTCAGGGGATCCGCGTGACCCAAGCTTACACCCAAGAAGAAGAGAATATGAAGTTCTTTGACAACATGAATTTGGACAGCAAAAAGTCCTGGGATAAGGCTTCTGCCATGAACCAAGGGTTTGGGCCTCTTATCGAAATTACCGGTGGTTTTGGTTCACTGATCTTGTTCTGGCTTGGTGCCGTGTTAATCCAACAAGGCGAGCTTACCATCGGTCTGTTAATTGCCTTTACCCAATATGTAGGGAACTTCTGGGAGCCGATCAATCGGCTTGGCCAAATGTATAACCAATTGCTTGTCGCCATGGCTTCCTCTGAACGTATTTTTGAATTTATTGACGAGAAGCCGAGCATTGATGATCAGCCTGGGGCGAAGAAATTGCCGACGATTAAAGGGGACATCAAGCTGGAAAATGTGGTGTTTGAATATGAAAAAGGACGCCAGGCTCTCAAAGGCATCAATCTGGACGTGAAGGCAGGTCAGTCAATTGCGCTGGTCGGTCATACCGGATCAGGCAAGAGCACCATCATTAATCTGCTCAGCCGATTCTATGATATTACCGATGGTAAATTAACCATCGACGGATACGATATCCAATCGGTAACGGTTGAAAGTCTTCGAAATCAGATTGGGATCGTGCTGCAGGATACCTTCATATTCTCGGGCACGATTCGGGATAATATCCGGTTTGGCCGTCTGGATGCTACCAATGAGGAGATTGAGGATGTAGCCAAGGCGGTCGGCGCACATGAATTTATTGTCCAGATGCCGGGCGGTTACGATACGGAGGTTGAAGAACGCGGGAATATGCTGTCTATGGGCCAGCGGCAGCTGTTGTCCTTTGCCAGAGCGCTCCTTGCCGATCCGCGGATTCTGATTCTGGATGAAGCAACGGCGAGTATCGATACCGAGACGGAGTTGAAAATTCAGGAAGCTCTTAAAGTGCTGCTTCAGGGCCGAACCTCCTTCATCGTGGCCCATCGTTTGTCAACGATCCGCCATGCCGATCATATCGTCGTGTTGGATCATGGCAAGATTATCGAAGAAGGAAATCACAGCCAGCTTATGCAGAAGCAGGGTACGTACCATGGGCTGATTGAAGCACAATACCGATTTTTGTAAAAACGGCTTAACAAAGGTTTAACAAAACCGACACAAATGTAAAAAAAATGTCGCTTGATACTTGCAATCTTCTTCATAAACTTACAAAATAGAAGTAGAGTTTACTCAGAATTCATAGAAGAAGGGAAGCATGAGGGTATAATGAGCATCGAAAGCGTATTATCTGCGCCTGCACTGCTGATTCGAAACTTTGAGAAGAATGATTTGGAAGCTGTCACATCCTTGATGCGCGAACTGAATTATCCGACCACGCTGAATGTCATGCGGGAACGGATGGAAGCCATGAACGACAATCCATTATACGGCAATCTGATTGCTGAGGTTGATGGTGTTGTTGTAGGTATGATCATGCTTCGTCAAGTCAAATCCTTCACTATGACCGAACCGGTCACTCAAATTACTTCGGTTATTGTAACCTCAAGCTGCCGCGGCCAAGGGATTGGCAAAAGATTGATTCGCGGTGCAGAGACATGGGGAAGACAGCATGGTAGCCACCTCTTGTTTCTCACAAGCGGCAACCGGGAAGAACTTGCTCCCGCACATGCATTTTATGAGCATATTGGATTTGAAAAGGCTGGATACCAGTTTAGTAAAAAGCTGTAGTCTTGGTCTTTTCATTAACCCATCCCATTTTTTGGGGTGGGTTTTTTCTTGTTTGGCCTGAAACCCGATTGGGGCTCTTTTATATAAGTAGGTAGGAATTCAAGGAGGATTTTCCAACAATTGTAGGATGGCCGAAGATATCAAATGTGTTACAATGTGTTCGTACGAGATTACAAAAATGTAACTATTGTTTGATCGTCCAGCACCTTTAGAAATTCATCTTAGAACGGGCGGTCAAGCAAACTCACAACTATGAGCATAGGAGATGAGCATTCATGAACAACCATTGGATAAAGAAAATCGCAGGCGGCAGCATCGCTGCTGTATTGGCTGTCGGTATCATGCTGCCAACGACGGCGTCTGCTGCACCTGCCGAGAGCAATAATTATGTAAACTGGCAACAAAAGATCCAGGAATTCCTGGAGAGCCAAGGCTTGGAATCACAGTTTAAATGTGTGGTTCAGCAGCCGCAAACCGAAAAGCCTCAGGCAGACAAACCTGTTGAGACTCCGCAAACCAGCAAGCCAGAAACGACTAAACCAGAAACCACAAAACCAGAAACGACTCAACCGGAAACCAGCAAACCGGAAACAAGTAAGCCTGAGACCAGCACTCCATCTACAACACCGTCCCAGCCTTCCGAATCTGCGGGTACTACGGAGAAATCGGATTTTGCTTCCGAAGTTGTCACATTGGTGAACAAAGAACGTGCGAATGCAGGTCTGAAGCCGCTAACGGTCCATGCTAAGCTGACAACCGTGGCGCTGGATAAAGCGAAGGATATGAGTGATAACAATTATTTCAGCCACACTTCGCCGACGCATGGTTCTCCATTTGATATGATGAAAGCTTACGGTATTTCATACGGCTATGCCGGTGAGAATATTGCTAAAGGGCAACGTACACCACAGGAAGTCATGAACTCATGGATGAATAGCCAAGGTCATCGGGAAAATATCCTGTCTCCGAACTTTACCAAAATCGGTGTTGGGTATTACAACGGATATTGGGTTCAAGAATTCATCAGTGAATAAGCACTTATCTTGTTTCATCTAAAGGGCTGCCCCGGTCACGCATCGAAAGAATGCGTCCGGGGCAGTCTTCTTTGCGTGTTTTGATTTGCAAATTTTTTATAGAAGTCTTAAGGTAATGTACATGAGGAATTTTGTAGGGGGAATGTCATGAAATCATCTGCATGGATATGGCGAATCACTGCCTCCGTGTCGGTTATTGTAACGATTGTGCTTATTCTTGGTTTTGTGTATGCGTTTAAGGATATTAATGATCCGCAAGGACAGCCCTTACTGACTGGTGGGGGATCCGAGGCGTCCGAAGAAAAGACAGCACCGGAGAAGCCGGAGAGCGCTCCGTTACAATCGGTTTTGCCGAATGATTTAAAGGTAGCTGCGATTGGAGATTCACTGGCCAAGGGAACGGGGGACAATACCGGGAGCGGTTTTGTCCGCCGAAGCGTGGATCAATTAAATGGCGATGGACGAACAGCGAGCCTGCTAGCGAATCTGGCCATAAACGGAATGACTACCGAAGGACTCCTTCCCAAGCTGGACGACAAGGGGATACAGTATGCCTTGAAGCAAGCCAATGTCATTATGCTTTCGATTGGAGGCAATGATATCTTTCAAGGCAGCGGGCTGATGGAAGGGGCGGCGGATTCTGGTGAATTGGAGCTCGAACCTGCTAAGCTGATGGCTGCATTGCCGCAGGCATCTGAACGCCTGCAGGCGATTCTGGAGAAAATTCGCCTCATTAATCCGGATGCGCGAATCGTTTATATCGGTCTGTATCATCCCTTTTCCGATTTGGAAGACTTGTTGATACCCGGCAATGTTGTGGTCTCTGCATGGAATCATGCGGTCATGGAGATCGTGAACCGGGATCCCAATATGACATTGGTCCCCACGTTCGATCTGTTTCAGCACAAGCTGGGCGAGTATCTGTCCTCGGACCATTTTCATCCGAACGGGGCAGGATATCAGGCGATAGCGGATCGAATTGTAGAGGGTATGCTGTAGGCATGATGAGGATGTCATATGGGGAGTTGGAACTCGATGAATGAACAAGCTCAAGAAATCGTACTATCTGTCCAGCATGTAAAAAAGAAAATCGGTCGAAAATGGATTATACATGATGTGTCGTTCGACGTGCGTGCAGGCGAAATTTTCGGGTTCCTGGGGCCGAATGGGGCAGGAAAGACGACTACAATCCGCATGCTTGTGGACCTGATTAAACCGTCCTCTGGCAGGATCGAGGTCTGCGGTTATGATGTGAACCGCCAGCAGGAGCAGGCGCTGCATTATATTGGGTCCATCGTGGAGAATCCGGAAATGTATTCGTATATGACGGGATGGGAAAATCTTGAGCATTTTGCACGAATGCAGCCCGGCATTGACCAGCAGCGAATACAGGAAGTTGTGGATACAGTGAGATTGGATCGAAGAATTCATGACAAGGTGAGCACATATTCACTGGGTATGCGGCAGCGGCTCGGGATAGCCCAGGCCCTGCTTGGCAGACCGAGGCTGCTCATTCTGGACGAGCCGACGAACGGTCTTGATCCGAAAGGGATCAAAGAGATGCGACAGTTCATACACCAATTGGCCGAAGAAGGGCTGGCTGTTTTTGTCTCCAGCCATCTACTGAGCGAAATTCAGCTGCTATGCCATCGCGTGGCGATCATCAGCAGCGGAAGAGTGCTTGCGGTTGGCGAGGTCGAAGAGTTGATTGCCGGCAGCAGTGATCATGTTATCTGGGATCTAAATCCTGCCGCGCAAGGGAAACGAATATTGCAAAAGCTGGATTATTGCCAAATTGTCGACCGCCCTGAGGAGGTGCTCGACGATAATTTGCTTGCAGGCATGTCTTCGGACGCTATTGTAACTCGTATGAGCGCTACATACACGTCTAGAGCTGTGGAACGGCTGGTAGCCGCGGGAGTACAGGTCCGGGAGGTTCATCGGATCAATCCTACGCTGGAGCAGCTATTCCTGCAGATGACGGAGGGTGAGAGCATTGAGTAACCTGTTGCCCCTGATCAAGAACGAGTGTATCAAAATTATCAAACGAAAGCGGTTCTATGTTGTCCTGCTCGTTCTTCTTGTTCTGGTTCCCATGTTTACCTATGCCCAGATGAAGTCGGCTGAACGAAGCCGGGACAAGTTCAACAGTGACTGGCGGCTTGAGCTTCAGCAGCGAATCACGGATAATGAGAATTCACTTAGCAGTGACCGGGTACCGGATGAATGGAAACGATATAGGCAAATCTTTATTCAGCAAATGCAGTATTATTTGCAGCATGATGTGAATCCTAATCAACCAAACGGGGTTACGTTCACACGTGAATTTTTGAATAATGCGATATCTCTGTTTATCCCGCTGCTCATTATGGCCATCGCTTCGGATATCGTTTCCGGCGAACGGACAACCGGTACCATCAAGATGCTGCTGACAAGGCCTGTGAAGCGATGGAAGGTGCTGCTGAGTAAACTGATCGCCTTGATCATGTTTACGTCTCTTATTGTCGTTTCCACCTTTGTCATAGCCTATCTGATCTCCGGTCTTGCCTTCGGATACAAGGGGTTTGACATACCGGTATTCACGGGATTCCAAATTGTTGGTTCTGATGTGGATATGTCTGGCGTTCATGCTGTTCCTCAGTGGAAGTATTTGCTGATGCAGGGCGGATTGGTGTGGTTTGTCGGCGTATGTGTCGGTATGCTGGCCTTTATGGTGTCCGTGCTGGTTCGAAGTACAGCGGCGAGCATTGTGATTATGATGGCCGCATTAATTGCCGGAAATATTCTGACGAATATGGCATCGGCGTGGAGCAGCGCGAAATATTTGTTCATGGTAAACCTGAATTTGACCAATTATTTAGCCGGCAATTTGCCGCCAATTGAGGGGATGACTTTGAATTTTTCCCTTGTGGTATTGGCCCTCTGGGCAATTTGTGCGGTTATTGTTTCATTCAGTGTCTTTACGAGAAGGGATATCTTGAATTAAAATGGACAAAGCATGAAACATTTGTTTGCATTTTTTAGAGAACAGCGTTCTTCTAAAATATTGAAATGTAGAAATAGAAATACACTAGATACGTGAAATTGAAGGAGGAGCATGAATGGTCGAACAGATCGATATGTTTGCAGAGTCATCGAAGAACGGCGGTAACAACCGTTCAGGATACGATGCTGACGACATTCAAGTGCTCGAAGGCCTCGTTGCGGTGCGCAAACGGCCAGGCATGTACATAGGGAGCACAAGCTCGTCAGGCTTGCATCATCTGGTATGGGAAATTGTGGACAACGCCGTAGACGAGCATTTGGCCAAGTACTGCTCGAGAATTGAAATTACATTGCATAAAGACGGGTCCGCGACGGTATACGATAACGGACGAGGTATTCCAACCGGAATGCACAAGACAGGCATCCCCACCCCGCAGGTTGTATTTACGATTTTGCATGCCGGCGGTAAATTCGGCGGTTCCGGATATAAGAAGTCCGGCGGTCTTCACGGCGTTGGCGCATCTGTGACCAATGCGCTGTCCGAGTGGCTGGAGGTGGAAATTTACCGTGATGGTAAAATTCACCGCCAACGGTTTGAATACTGGAAGGACAAAAAAGGAAAAGAGCATGTCGGGGAACCGGTAACGGGCCTTGAAGTGCTTGGTAATACGAACAAAACCGGGACGAAGATTACGTTTAAACCGGATGCACGCGTGTTTACCACGGGAACGCACCTGAACTACGACACGCTTGCAGAGCGCTTACAGGAAATTGCCTTCCTGAACTCCGGACTTCGTATTGTATTGAAAGACGAGCGCAGCGGCAACGGGGAAGAGTTTTTCTATGAAGGCGGCGCAAGCCAGTTCGTGCAGTTCTTGAATGAAGGCAAAGATGTGCTGCATGATGTGATCCATTTTTATGCGGAGAAGGATGATATCGAAGTTGAAATCGCCCTTCAATATAATGCAGGCTATACCGAAACGTTGGCTTCATTCGTTAACTCCATCCCGACGCGCGGGGGCGGTACGCATGAGACGGGTTTTAAGACAGCGTATACCCGTGTCATGAATGATTATGCCCGCAAGAACAATCTTTTGAAGGAAAAGGACAAGAACCTGGAGGGGAATGATCTTCGGGAAGGCATGATGACCGTCATCAGCGTTAAGATGGCTGAGGTCGAATTTGTCGGCCAGACCAAGGACCAGTTGGGAAGCGCCTCTGCGCGCAGTGCGGTTGACAGCATTGTCACGGAGAAGATGCAAATCTTCCTCGAGGAGAATCCGCAGATCGCACAAACGCTGTTAAAGAAGGCCATTCAGGCCTCCAAAGCGCGTGAAGCGGCCCGTAAAGCAAGAGATGAGATGCGCACCGGCAAGAAGCGCAGCGAAAGCTCCAATCTGGGCGGCAAGCTGACGCCGGCACAGTCCAAGGATTTTACGAGAACCGAGTTGTTTATTGTTGAAGGGGACTCCGCTGGCGGCTCTGCGAAGCAGGGAAGGGATTCGAAAATCCAGGCTATACTGCCTCTTAAAGGGAAACCGATGAATCCGGAGAAATCGAAGCTGGCCGACATCCTGAAGAATGATGAATACCGTGCAATTGTAGCGGCGATCGGAGCAGGAATCGGTACGGAGTTCACCGCCGGGGACAGC
This sequence comes from Paenibacillus sp. 2KB_20, assembly GCF_052115765.1. Lineage (NCBI taxonomy): Bacteria > Bacillati > Bacillota > Bacilli > Caryophanales > Paenibacillaceae > Paenibacillus > Paenibacillus sp. 2KB_20. The sequence continues at coordinate 12,324 of NZ_JBFRHH010000008.1, forward strand.
AATTATTCGAAAATTATCATCATGACCGATGCGGATACGGATGGCGCTCACATTCAGGTGCTGCTGCTTACGTTCTTCTACAGGTACATGAAACCGCTGATTGATGAAGGCCGCGTCTATCTTGCGCAGCCTCCACTATATAAAATCGCAAGCAAGTCCGGAAAGCTGGAGACGGTACGGTATGCTTGGACAGAAGGGCAGCTGGCTAATTACTTGAAGGAATTCAAGAACTATGAACTTCAGCGTTACAAAGGATTGGGCGAGATGAACCCGGAGCAATTATGGGAAACGACGATGAACCCGGAAACACGGACATTGCTGCAGGTACAAATCGATGATGCTGCCAAAGCGGAGCGTCGTGTGTCTACGCTGATGGGGGATAAAGTAGACCCTCGCAAGCGGTGGATTGTAGAAAATGTCAACTTCGCGGAGTTTGAGGAATAGAAGGTGAAGGAATGAGTTTATCGGAGCAATTTTTACCGGCTTATCTGGAAGAGGTCGTAGGTGACCGATTTGGCCGGTATTCCAAGTATATTATTCAGGACCGGGCAATCCCGGACGTCCGTGACGGCCTGAAGCCCGTTCAGCGCCGGATTCTTTATGCCATGTACGATTCGGGTAACACACCGGATAAACCATATCGTAAATCGGCGAAAACGGTCGGGGATGTCATGGGTAATTACCATCCGCACGGGGATTCTTCGATTTATGAAGGTATGGTTCGGATGGCTCAGCCTTGGAAGATGGGGCATGTGCTTGTAGATGGTCACGGAAACTGGGGCTCCCAGGACGATGATCCTGCAGCAGCGATGCGTTATACCGAGGCCAGATTGTCGCGGATTGCCATGGAGCTGCTTCGGGATATCGAGAAGCGGACCGTGCTGTTTAAGGATAATTTTGATAACACGGCTAAGGAACCGGTTGTGCTGCCTTCACGGTACCCAAACCTGCTAGTGAACGGAGCTAGCGGGATTTCCGCAGGCTTCGCGACTGAAATCCCGCCTCACAATCTGCGGGAAGTGATCGATGCTTGTATTGCTGTCATGCAGAAGCCGGAGATTGAGCTGGCCGAGATTATGACCTTTATCAAAGGTCCGGACTTCCCGACCAGTGGTATCATTATGGGCGGCGAAGGCATTTTGGATGCCTATCGGACAGGCAAAGGCCGCGTTTATCTGCGGTCGAAGACGGATATTGAATCGCTTCGCGGCGGCAAGCAGCAGATTGTCATCACGGAAATTCCTTACCAGGTTGTTAAGTCCCGGCTTGTTACCGCTATGGAGAACATACGACTGGAGAAAAAGGTCGAGGGCATCGCCGAGGTTCGCGATGAGAGCGGAAGGGAAGGACTTCGCATCGTCGTTGAGCTGAAGAAGGATGCCGACGCAAACGGGATTCTTGCTTATTTGTTCAAGAAGACCGATCTGCAAGTTACGTACAACTTCAATATGGTTGCGATCGTGAATAAAACCCCTCAACAGCTGGGGCTTAAAGACATGTTATCCGCCTATATCGAGCATCAGCGTGAAGTCGTCACGCACCGGACGCAGTACGAGCTGGAGAAAGCAGAGGATCGGGCGCATGTATTGGAAGGCCTGGTGAAGGCATTAAATATACTGGATGAGGTCATTGCGGCGATCAAAGCGTCCAAGAATCGCCAGGATGCCCAGAACAATCTGCAATGGATGTTTGGTTTCACGGAGCGACAAGCCGATTCCATATTGACTTTGCAATTATACCGCCTTACGAACCTTGAAATTCATTCGCTGCAAAAAGAGCTGGACGAGTTGACGAAGAAAATCGAGGGCTTGCGTGCGATACTGGACAGCGATAAGAAACTGATTGCCGTCATTCGCAAAGAGCTGCTTGAAATTCGCGAGAAGTACGGCATCGACCGGCGTTCGGTCATTCAGGAAGAAGTGGAAGAGATCAAGGTTAATCTGGAAGTGCTGGTTAACGCCGAGGACGTGCTCGTAACTCTGTCTAATGAAGGCTATATCAAGCGTACCAGCATGTTATCCTTCACCCGAAGCGGCGGTGAGCTGGAAAGCTCAGGCGTTAAGGAAGGGGATTACATCACCCGACTGTTTGAAGTCAATACTCTGGAGAATCTGCTCATATTCACGAGCCGTGGACAGTATTTCTTATTGCCGGTTCACCAGATTCCGGAATACAAATGGAAAGATGCTGGTACGGCCATCGTGAACGTGATTCAGGTGCCGAAAGAGGATCACATCGTATCAGTCATTCCGGTTTCGAACTTTGAAGAAGAGGGCAAATCCCTTGTGTTCGTCAGCCGCAAAGGTCAGGTGAAGCGCACAGAACTCAAGGAGTATGTCACCAAGCGGGCTGGCGCTGTTGCGGCAGCCAAGGTTGCTGCGGAAGATAGCATTATCCAGGTCGTCGTAAGTGATAGCAGTAAAGATATTGTGCTGATCTCGAGAGAAGGGATGAGCATCCGGTTTAATGAGCAGGAAGTCAACGCCATGGGACGCGTATCCGGCGGGGTCCGGGGAATCCAACTCCGTGACGGGGACGAAGTCGTTGCAGCGTTATGGGTGGAGAACGATGAGGGTGAAATTTTAACCATCACGGATCTTGGCTATGGTAAGCGCAGCTTGGTGTTGGATTACCAGACGCAAAGCCGCGGCGGAAAAGGAATGGCTACGTTTGAGTTTAAGGAAGGCAAGCGGGTGAAGCCTAACGGCAGCGCCATTGTCGGTGCTTTCTATTGCCGTGAACCGCTGCAGATTATGGCGTACAGCGAAGACGGGCAAGCTTATCTGATTCAGACGGAGAAAGTTCCGATCGCGGAACGTAAATCGATAGGCAAGCTGCTTGCCGATGTTGGCAAGCAAGGACAGATTGTTGATGTGGTAAGTCTTCCGCATGCGGAGTTAGGCAAAGAAAGTTAAACAAGAATGAATGAACATCCTTCGTTTAGGTAGTTTCAAGTTTGTTGTAAGATAGATGGATGAAAAGCACCTTCGATGATATTTGTCGAGGTGCTTTTGCTATATTTTGTGTTTGCGTAATATTTGAACTGTTATTTATACTATTTGACATATGTCCGTCCATGTCGAAGTGAGGTGAACCTTGAAAAACGCCGTCATATAAGGGATGGCGGGTTTTGTCGGTTGGTTGGAAATTATATTTTTTAACGAAAAAAGAAGGATATTAGGAGGTTCCCCGCGAAAAGTTAATCCTATAAACTATTATGGAATCATGACTTTGGTTCAAAACGAAATCCATTCATCGAAGTACAGTGCAACATCCACGGATGGTATCCGATGTTTGATCATGACAGACATAATTGAAGGGACGGGATAAACATGCATACTGCCGAATTCGCCAAGGTGTGGTCCAAGCTGGCTAAGGACTATAAGCTCCATATGGAAGCCGGATTAGCACCGACATTGACGGAATCGCAATTGATGGTGCTGGAGGTGCTTGCTGAGCTAGAGCGAATGAAACCTTCCGATTTCATTCCTTACCTGGCTACAAGTCCGGCAGCCGTGACGATGCTATTGGACCGGATGGAGAAGAATGGATTGATCAAACGGGAACGGGACGAAAATGACAGACGGATCGTCTGGGTGACGATATCCTATAAAGGGCGAGAGGAATATACGCGCGGGTTACAAGTTAGGGATGAGTACCTTTCCCAAATTCTGAATCGTATATCCTCGCATAATCAACAGCTGCTTATCTATCTATTAGGGAAGATTAATACAGCTCCAAAGGAAGTTCTGGTTGAGGCGTGAGTTCTTGATGCTAACGTTGACGTTGCAAACGTAGAGAAGCCCCTGGGCGACTGCATACGGCAGCTACCTTGGGGGCTATTACATATCTTCATTCTATTGAACATCAAGATCATGGTCACACCACGATTTCGAATGTTCACAAGACGTAATGGGATTACTTAAGCAACCACAAAGCCGCGACGTTAGAGGGTTCCCAACCAGGTAGGGGTGTGTGGGCTTGGCGGCACTCATCGGTATTGCCTCCATATGTGACTAAATCAACTAAATAATGTTAAAATAATATATTTACTATTCTTTGGTATTCTTTGATAAAAGTAAAGGGATAATATAATATCATAGAGGGATAGAATATTACAATATTTTCCACGGTGAAACAGAGGCATGAAAAAACGAAATCCAAGGATGGATTTCGTTTTTTTTGAGTTCTATTGTATAGAACCGTTATGTGACCTCCAGCTTGTCCATGGAGAAGAGACTCCAGGGATAGACGGATGCCGGCATGGAACGGATGGCGATTTCCTCTTTGGTAACGGGGTGCGGAAATCCGACCAATACGGACCATAAGGCAATCTGCTGCCCGGCTTTGTTCACCTTGCTTCCATACTTCTGATCTCCGAACAGCGGATGTCCCGCATGGCTCAGCTGTACACGGATTTGGTGTGGCCTGCCCGTGTGCAGCTCGATCAGGACGAGGCTGAAGCCTTCCGCCGTTTGGAGCACGGTGTAATCCAGAATGGCCTCCTTGGCCCCGTCGGTACCTTTAGAGGTGACATGGACGGTGTTGGTTTTCACATCTTTATACAGCATATTTACGAGCCGACCTGAGGTTTTCGAAGGAATCCCGTGAACGACCGCTACATACTGCTTGCGGAAGCTGCGATTGCGGACGGCTTCCGATAATCGGGATGCGGCTTTGGAGGTCTTGGCAAAGACCATCGCTCCGCCAACCGGACGGTCCAGACGGTGAACCAACCCCAAAAATACATTGCCCGGTTTATTGTAGCGCTCCTTGATATCCTGTTTCAAAATCGTCAGCATGTCGGGATCGCCGGTAGCATCCTCCTGGGAGGGGATGTTTACTGGCTTGGTTACACCTAACACATGATTATCCTCGAAAATTATCGGCACTACCGGATATGCTGCTGGTTCCCGCTTGCTCATCGAATCAGGACTCCCAGCGACCCAGGATGCCGCATGGCAGGTTCATACCGGATCGGGTAATCGGCAATCCGATTTCACCCGCACTGATGATACCGCCGTATTTCGGCTTCATGGTCATGGTCAGCATGTTATTCAGAACGGTAGGGGAGATGCCGGTCGTATAGGAGTTAATCAGCATAAACAGCGGATTATCCGATACAATGCTCATGCAGCTTTCGAGAAATGGGTACAAGCTTTGTTCAAGCTTCCACGTTTCTCCACTTGGACCGCGGCCATAAGATGGAGGGTCCATAATGATCGCATCGTATTTGTTCCCTCGACGCTGCTCTCGTTGCACGAATTTAAATACATCATCCGTAATATAACGGATAGGACGGTCGGCGAGGCCGGACAATGCCGCATTTTCCTTGGCCCATTGAACCATCCCCTTGGCAGCATCCACATGCACAACCTGAGCTCCGGCCGAGGCGGCCGCGACGGTTGCTCCCCCGGTATAGGCGAACAGGTTCAGCACGCTGACCGGACGTCCGGCTGAGGCGATCTTATCCATCATCCAACGCCAGTTGGCTGCCTGCTCCGGAAACAAACCGGTATGTTTAAAATTGGTTGGTCGAATATGAAATTTTAATTGGTCGTATGAGATGGTCCACCGGTCCGGAAGCTGCTTTTTCATGTCCCATTGCCCGCCGCCGGACGAACTGCGGTGATAGTGTCCGTGAACACTGCGCCATTGTTCATCTTCACGTTCAATCGGCCATATGATCTGCGGATCCGGACGTCTGAGAATCACGTCGCCCCAGCGTTCCAGCTTCTCCCCGCCCCCGGTATCGATGACCTCGTAATCTTGCCAATCCTGAGCTACATACATGTTGAAAACCATCCTTCAAATAGTCATTTAGACTTTATTGTACAACATATCAGAAGCTGAATGCCACCAAGTATTGCCCGGCTTGACCAAACCTATTCGGATGATATGGACTTTGAAGCTCGACTTACCCCAAATCTTCGAATGCGGAGTGGAAACGGAATTCGCCATGCAGGTGGTTGAGAGCGCCTAGCTGAAGCTCGGCAACCATGAACACTTCATCGGAAACCGTGAATTGCGTTAAGTCGATCCCATAGGTTCTGGCCTGAACAAAGCCGTAACGGGGATAATACGCCGGATGGCCGAATAGAAAAACAAGGGGATAGCCATGCGAGAGGCACCGCCGTTTGCCTTCTTCAATCAAAATTCCGCCGATCCCTTGACGTTGATAATCCGGAAGCACAGCCAGTGGCCCTAGCGCAGCTACGTAATGGCTATGAATGCCGTCAATAAGGCTGGCCTGGCTGAACATAATATGTCCCTTGATGATCCCATCTTCTTCTGCAACGATTGACAATTCCCGTTGAAAGGTTTTGTCTTCCCGCAGCCGTTGTACTAGAAGCGCTTCTTCCTGTCCGGGAAAAGCCTGAGTGAGAAGGTCCTGGACCTTCTCATGATCGTTTATGGTTTCTGTACGTATGTTCATCGTGATCTCTCCTCGCAAATCCTGTGGATTTTTTATAGATATCCTGCGACTCATCCCAAGAGCTTCGTTACTCCGGCTTCGTTTCAATCTGCAGTCCTTCAACGTGCTTGCGGTTCATCAGTTTACGCTTCTTCAGGTTCTCTTTGCTCTCAAAAACGATATCAAGATTATAATCCTCCGGGTAAAGATCCTTGGCGGCAATATAAGGTTTCAGTCGTTTGTGGTTAATCTTCAGTCGATCCTTCTGAATCATAACACCGATATTTCCTCTACCGTCCATGGTCTCATACACGGTTCCGCTACGTTTCAAATAAGGCACATAGACACGATCGCCAAGTTGATAGAGGGAAGAGGGAGAATCCTCATCTACATCTACATCTACATCTACATGATCTTGAACAATCACTAGCTCATCCTGTTCGCCTGTCGGTAAGGTAACGTGTTCTGCCAGACTCGCTTCTTCTGCCCATGCTTTGGGCTCTGAGCGAACATCATCTCTAAGGACTTTGTCGCCTCTTGCAGCTCCCGCTTCCGTGATTTCACGTGATCTGGTTATAATCGACTCCGGAATACCCAGCTTCGCGGCAATGACGAAGGCATAACTGTGACCGGCTTCACCGATCCGCAGACGATAGAGGGGCTCAAGTGTGTCAGCGTCAAATTCCATGCGGGCATTCTCAAAGCCGGCTGTGCGCTCGGCAAAATTTTTGATTTCTGTAAAATGGGTGGTGACTACAACCGTTGCTTGACGTTGACTCAATTCCTCCAAAATGGCGATCGACAATCCAACGCCTTCACCAGGGTCCGTTCCGGACGCCATCTCATCGAGCAGTACGAGCGTGGACCGGCTAGCCGTCTGTAAAATGTCGCGGATGTTGCGTATATGTGCAGAGAACGTGCTGAGGGCATGCTCCAAGCTTTGTCCGTCTCCGATATCGACGGAAACCTCGTCAAAGATGGCGCAATGGCTGCCATCCGCTACAGGAACCAGCAGACCGGATTGAACCATGACCGTAATGAGTCCAACCGTCTTGAGCGCTGAAGTTTTGCCGCCGGTGTTAGGTCCTGTAATGATCAGGGTTTTATACCGCTTCCCGATGGTAAAGTCCAGCGGTACCATGGTGGAGCCGATTAAAGGATGCACCGCGGATTTTAAATGGATGAACCCTTCCTGGTTCAGGCTCACATTGCGCCCGCCGATAGAAATGGCATACTTGCCTCTGGCTATGATGTAATCGTAGACTCCAACAATGTCGGCATTGGTTCTCAGTTCGAATTGATATTGCTCGGCAAGTGCGGTTAAATCACTCAACACCTTTGTTTCTTCCCGAACTTCATCGGCGTGCAGGAGAGTTAATTCCATCTGAAGTGCCTGCAAGTCGGAAGGCTCGATGAATACGGTCTGTCCGCTGGCCGATTCATCCAGAATCGAGCCATTCACGGATTTACGGTGCTCCTTCTTGATGGGCAGCACGTAACGTCCTCCGCGTTTGCTGATGACATGCTCTTGCATGATCCCTTTGTAACGGCTTATCAGGCTGTCGAGCTTGCGCTTGATCCGTTCCTCGGTCATGATGATTTTTTTGCGGACTTTTGCCAGATCTTTGCTGGCGCTATCCACGACACGTCCGCCGTGAATGCTGCGTTCGATTTCGGACAGAAGCGGACGCAGTTCATACATGGAAGAGGCGTAGGAACTGATCAATGGAGCAATGTCGTTCTTGGCATTCATATATTGAATGAGCTGGCGGCAGCTTCTCAGATATTGGACCATATTCCCGAAATCACGCTCAGACAGGACATAGCCGGTACCGAGCAAATCCAGGACCATTTTTATTCCCTCCAGTGAAGGAATAGGTACGCTGGCTCCGGTATGGAGCAAAGTTTTGGCTTCTACCGTTTCATTCAATTTATTGTGGATGGCTTTCATCTGGGTGAGGGGGGCCATCTTCTGAATATGCTCGACTCCCAGATACGATACGGCAAAGCGTTCAAGCTCGGTGCGTATTCTCTCATACTCCAATTTGTTTAATGCGAATGGTTTCATGGGCTTCATTCTCCTTTTGATTTATAAAATGGATGGCATACAATGCAAAAAAGGGCGGAAAGCGAACTACTAAGGTTCGCTTTCCGCCCATAGACCGTTATTCCGATGGCATGGCGTTATGGGACAGCTCCAAATAACCCTTTTGCATAAAAGAGGGGAGACCCAAAAAATCCGCGCTGAACTCAGCACGGATGACCATATCATATCTGAATAAACCCTAAAGGGGCTTCAATTGATATCCGCAGTTCTTAACTAATTCAACGGATGAAATGAAAATCCATCAAAAAATAAACATATCCCAATACAGGAAATGCCCAAAATTTTACATTTCGATCCATATGAAATTTGGTTAGTTAAGAACGACCACCGACATCAAAATCTCTCCTTTAGATAAGAGTATAGAACAACTATATCCATAAATATGGTCCCAAGTCAAGGCCGAAAAGCGGATACGGTCCCTTGAAAAACTGTGATATGATGGAATTGTTATGCAGTTGCTATTCATTAGTAAATGCTGTCGTCAATCACGAGAGTAAAAGACACGAGAGGAGTTGTATCCATGGGGAAGTTGCTGACACGAAGTGAGGTTCCAATCGAGGCAACCTGGAATCTGGATGATTTGTTTGTCTCGCAAGAAGAATTCGAAGCGGGGTTAAAAGCGCTTGAATCGCAAGCTGCTCAATTGACACGATTCAAAGGTAGGCTGGGAGAGGGGGCATCTATTCTTCTGGAATGCTTGAATGAACAGGAAGTTTTGATGGAAAGCATCAGCAAAGTTGGAGCGTATGCCAGATTACGGCAATCGGAGGACGGAACCAACCCGGCTAACTTGGCGAATTCGGCCAAAACGGGCGATGTTCTCTCACGCATCCAATCCTCTCTGACGTTTATTGTATCGGAGCTGCTGGATCTCGAAGATGGCGCCATCGAACATTACATAACGAAGGAAGAAGGGCTTGTTCCATATGCCCGAAGCTTGAAATTGTTGCTGGAAACCAAACCTCACCGCTTGAGCCCTGAGACGGAGAGCGTGCTAGCATCGCTAGGAGAGGTGCTTGGGTCCCCTTACCGCATCTATTTGCGCAGCAAGCTGTCGGATATGACCTTTGACGATATTCGAGTAAATGACGAAACCAAACCGGTCTCGTTCCGTTTGTACGAGAATTCTTACGAAATGTCCGAGGATACGCAGCTTCGACGCGAAGCCTATGCTTCCTTCACGAAGTCACTGCAGGGATCGCGCCATACCTTTGCAGAGGCTTACGCCACCGAAGTGAAGAAGCAAGTGGTGATGTCCCGGCTTCGCGGGTATGATTCCGTAACGGACATGCTGCTGAAGCCGCAGCAAGTGACCATGGAGATGTACAACAATATCCATGATACAATTCTGACGGAGTTAGCTCCGCATATGCGGAGACTTATGAAGCTGAAGAAGCGTGTGCTTGGGCTGGATCAAATGCTGTTCTGCGATTTGAAAGCGCCGATGGATACGGATTTCAATCCAAGCATCACTTATGAAGAAGCTTGCTCTACAATTTCCAGTGCTTTGTCGATACTGGGTCCTGAATACGGCGAGATCGTTCAATCCACGTTCTCCAAGCGCTGGGTGGATTATGCCGATAATATTGGTAAATCTACAGGCGCGTTCTGTTCCTCCGTATACGGAGTACATTCTTATATCCTGATGGCATGGGCGGACAATATGCGCAATGCCTTCACGTTAGCGCATGAAGTCGGGCATGCCGGTCATTTGATGCTGGCTGCTAGCCATCAGCGTATCACCAATGCGCGTCCTTCCTTGTATTTTATTGAAGCGCCTTCAACGATGAACGAGCTGCTGCTAGCGGATCACTTGCTCAGTCAATCCGAGGATAAGCGGATGCGGCGCTCTGTTATTCTTCAGCTTCTGAGCACGTATTACCATAACTACGTGACTCACCTTCTGGAAGCGGAAATGCAGCGGCGAGTATACAGCCATGCGATGGCTGATGAGCCGATTACCGCAGATAAGCTATCTGAGCTAAAAGGTGCCGTGCTATCCGATTTCTGGGGTGACGCGGTCGAGCTCGATGAAGGAGCGAAGCTTACCTGGATGCGGCAACCGCATTATTATATGGGTCTTTATCCATATACTTATGCCGCAGGACTGACCGCATCAACAGCTGCAGCACAATTGATTCGCGAGGAAGGACAACCGGCTGTAGACCGCTGGCTCCAAGTCCTTAAAGCCGGAGGCAGCAAGAGTCCGCTGGAATTAATGGCTATGGCGGGAGTCGATATGTCCACTTCTGAACCAATCTCCAAAGCGGTAGCTTATGTTAGCTCATTAATTGACGAATTGGAGTCCCTGTACGAGGAATAGTACCAATTGAATATAGGAGAAAAGGGTGGTCAACAGCTCATTTGCTGAAGATCACCCTTTTGTTTGTGGAAGATATTGGAGGGACTCTCAAGTTTATTTGTCCGTGTTATCATCATTCAGCGTATGAGTCGGGATCGTAAAATAGAAGGAGGAACCGACATGTTCACGACTCTCGACGCCGATGACCCCTCCCATCAGCTCGACGAGTTTTTTACTGATTGCAAGCCCCAGTCCCGTACCGCCGTATTTGCGATTCAAGGAGGGGTGAAGCTGCGAGAAAGAGGTGAATAGCTGATGCTGCTGTTCAGCAGGGATGCCAATTCCCGTATCCCTTACTTGAAAAGCAAGCGTGAATTCCTGGGTGCCCGTCCTGGGCAGTCCCTCGACACTCATCATGATGCTGCCCTCATGTGTGAATTTGATGGCATTGCTGATGAGATTAACAAGCACTTGCCGCAGCCGCAGGGCATCGCCGATGATCACATCGGGTACCGTGGAGCTGTTGATGCTGCAGGATAACGATAACCCTTTTTCTTTGGCTTTGGCCGAGAATAGATCAACGACGACCTCAAGCAAGGAACGCAAATCGATCGGTTCATGAATGAGTGTCATATTGCCGGCTTCGATTTTGCTGAAATCAAGGATCTCGTTTAGGATGTGCAGCAGCGAACTGCTGCTCTCCATCAGAATATGGGTATAATTCTGTTGGTCCTCGTCAAGCTCGGTCGTTCTTAACAGCTCAATCATCCCGATGATGCCGTTCATCGGCGTGCGGAGTTCATGGCTCATCATGGTCAGAAACTCCGTTTTCGCTTGATCTGCCCGTTCGGCATTCTCCTTCGCCCGGATGATCTCTTTCTCATCGGTTATATCGCGGAACAACATAACGGCGCCTTTGCGCTCTCCTTGATCCCAGATTGGGTTGACCTGATAATTTGCCAGAAAGCTGGTTCCGTCGCCTCGCCAAAGCACAATTTCGGCTCTGGACAGTGGTACTCCTTGTTTGACGGCTCGAACTAGCGGAGAATCGTCCCCCCGATAAAAAGTGCCGTCATGGCGAATTTCTTTGATAATCTGGTCGCAAGGTCTTCCGATGGTGGTAGCCGGTTCATAATCCAGCATCGCTGCGCCTGCCGGATTGATAAAAGCGACCTCTCCGTGAATGTCCAGTCCGATAATGCCTTCGGATACCGTATTCAGCAAAAGAGTGAGCTCGCGGCTAAGTTTCTTAATCTCTTCCATGGTTCGCATGCGCTCAGTAATGTCCCGGGTAATGCCATAGACGCCGACCACTTCGTCATCCACGAAAATCGGTATGTTGATGGTATTGATGTCGATAGGATGTCCATCCTTATGAATTATCGTCAGATCATAGCTCTGCGGTATGCCTTCTGTCGCCTGATTAAAATGATACAACGTTCGAGCCATGTCATTTTCCGCTACAATCGGTCCGAAATACATTCCGATCAACTCGTCCAAGGAATAACCCGTCAGGTCCTGCAAATTTTGATTGGCCGTTAAGTAGTCGCCATCCAAATTCATGGAGTATACCGCCGACGGATTATATTCAAATAGAGAACGATATCGCTGCTCGCTTTCTTTAAGTTTAAATTCCATCAGCTTTCGTTCGGAAATGTCGCGGGCAATCGAAATGATTTCGTTCTTTTGGCCGTCCTGCGTGCTAATGTACCTGCAATTGACTTCAAACCAGATGTGCCTGCCATCCTTATGTATATAACGGAAGGTGATCGGTGTGAGCAATTTGCAGTCCAGGCAATTCTTGAAATAGTCCTGAAGCGGTATGATATCCTCAGCGTATACATAATCGAATATACTGGTGCCAACCATCTCATCCGGACGATATCCAAGCAGAGAATAACAGGAAGGTGAACAATAAAGAAACGTTGAACAGCCTATGGTGCTGCTCGATATGAAATCAAGGGAATTCTCGGTTATGAGTTTGTACTTATTTTCATTCTCCAGCGACTGCTGTTCAATCAGCACCTGCTCGGTGATATCCTGCGCCATGCCAACCATCTCCATGGGTCTGCCTTCATTCGTAACGGAGACTTCCCATTGAGCTCGAATGGTTCGGATTTGCTTGTCCTGAAGCTGGATCCGGTAGATGATTTCATTCGCCTTCCCTTGAATGGCTCTGCTCACCGCCGCCTCCAGCCGCTCGCGGTCCTCCGGAACGACCAATGACAGCAGCGTGTTATGGTTTGGCTCGGTGGCACTGATCTGATATCCGTAAATTCGCCTCATCTCATCGCTGTAGGTTAGCGTATGCGTGATCAGGTCCCAACGCCAGGAACCGATCTTGGCAATCCGCTGTGCATGGGCCAGCGTATCCTCATCCGTTTTTCGTTTGGTAATATTTCGTCCAATGGCGAGAACCTTGTTAATCTCACCCTGAGCTCCCCGAATCAGCTGAAAATACGTTTCCAACCATAAATAATGCCCGTCCTTATGGCGAATGCGTCGAACGAAGCTGTTTTCCTCTGAAAATAGTTTGCCCGGTTCTTTTATTTGCTCGGAATCGACTTGATGATAGTAATCGATCCGGCATTGGCCCGTCATTTCCTCTTGGGTGTATCCGAGTATTTCGGTCACAGAAGGTGAGATATACTCGATGATGCCGTCAGCGTTGCTGATGGATATAAGATCTTGTCCGCTTTTGGAAATAAGTGCAAGCAGCTCATCATTCTTAATGGTCCGCGGCAAAGATAATTCCTCCTGTATGGTTCGGGGTTCAATACAGCACAATATCCATGGAGTCTCTCCAGGGGCAGGATGTTTTAACAGGGAAATAGTCACTGAGACATGGACTTGATTTCCGTCACGGCGGATAAAATAAGAGTTACTTTTGAGCGTGGTCGTTTGGTTATATGTGAATGATTGCAATGTTTGTTGAATCGGTAGGTTGGATAGAATTTGGATTTCGGAAGGTTTGAGCTGAAGCAGGTCTGAACGTTTGGTTTCGCTAAGTTCGCAAAAACGATCATTAACCATCGCCACAGGCTCGTCAACCGCAGAAATCAGGATCGCCCCAATAGGCAATGTATCAAACATTTGTTCCCAGACCCAATGTTCCGCTGTTTGCCTCATGATTATAGTTGCCTCCCTAACTTAAGCTATACCATTCGATCATAGAGGATAAGATCACTCTATCGCAATCGAAAATACCTAAGTATAATTTGAACTTGGAATTAAGGCGCGTAAAAGCCAACCGATAAGAGGAGCATTCTTATGGCTGGCGAGTCTAACTTTACGAGGGGGACACCCGATTATCAATGCCATATGTTATTTTTAGCATCGTTTTTTATTTGTACAACAGTACACGATCGTCGATGTTTTTATCAAAATAATGCCCGGCATAGGAGCAAGCGGGGATGATTTTCAAATCTTCTTCCCGAGCGTACCCTATTACTTTTCGAACGAGTTCGTCGGCGATTCCTTGCCCGCGCAGGCTGGGTGAGATATAGGTGTGATCGATACTGATCACTCCATTACCTTGAGGCGAGTAGGTGATTTCGGCTACCGTTTTTCCGTCATCATTAATGAAAAAGCTGCCCGATTTTGACTGTATATTTTGTTTGTCCATGGTGTTTAATCCTCCTTCATCTGGTTGTACTATACCCGTATCTACGATGCATTAAACGGATTTCACATAGGCGAACACCCTTGACGGGATATTTGCATACAATGCGGATAGAAGAGAACGAAGGAGGAGCATCATGAACAATTATTCAACGCAACCGCAAATGCTGTTTCAATGCGATCACCATCTGGTACATTCCATGAAGAAGCATAGAGAAAGCGCCCATGCTGCTATGAAAAATGTGATGAATCGCAAGGTAAGAGTGCATACGATGGATGATGAAGCCATCGAAGGCGTCGTCATAAACGTAGACGCAAAAAATGTTTACATTCTTGTAGAACAAGGCAACAGAGGATTCTTTCCTGGATATCCGCCCTTTGCGCCATACGGGCCCAATCCTAATGTAGTATTGCCGCTAGCATTGTTTAATCTTTTGGCTGTCAGCTTGTTGTGGTAGCAAACGAAGAACCTGCAGTCTGGTCTGCAGGTTCTTTTTTTTTATGATAAATTTTAGAAATCTGCATTTACATACATACAGTATGTATGATAAATTGGATTCATCCCATTGTAGAAGGAGATGTTTTCCATATGGAGCTGCAAGGATTTTATCCTGTGATCATGACAGACAAGATCGCCGAAAGCGCAGAGTTTTACACACGGTTGTTTGGATTTGAGATTGTTTTTGAAGCGGATTGGTATATAAGCCTGAAGAAGGGAGACCTGGAACAAGGCGCCTATGAAATGGCCATTTTGTCCAAAGACCATCCCACGGTACCGTCCGCTTTTCAGAAATCTGTACAGGGATTGATTCTTAATTTTGAGGTGGAGGATGTGGATGCCGAGTACCAAAGGCTGATCATCCACGAAAAGCTGCAGCTTCATCAGGAGATGCGGGATGAGGAATTTGGTCAGCGGCATTTTATTATCAGTGACCCGAATGGGGTACTGATTGACATGATCAAAATCATTCCGCCTTCCCAGACCTTTCTGGAGCAGTATAATGAAGAAGTGTGGTCACCTAACGAGGTTGACTCTAGAGAATGATGCATAGGGGAGAACAACGCTAATTATGAGAAGAAGTAAAAGCGAAACCCACGAGACAATACAGCTGCTGCTGAAGGTAGCCAGAACACAATTTACGGAAAAAGGCTATGCCAATGCGGCACTAGAGGAAATTGCCGACGAAGCTAACGTTACCCGCGGCGCTCTGTATCATCACTTTAAGAATAAACTAGGTTTGTTCCTGGCTGTGCTTGAATTAGTACAATCGGAAATTGCACAGCGCGTGGAAACGGAAGCGGGTAGCTCCGAGGATCCCTGGGAGCAGCTCCTGTTTGGCTGCCGTGCTTTCATTGCTGCTGTGGTAGAGCCGCAGAATAAGCGGATTATGCTCATTGACGGTCCTAGTGTTGTAGGTTGGGAGGCTTGGCGCGAGATGGACGAGTTGCATTCGATGAGTCATTTGCGGGAGCAGTTAACTTTGATGCAGGAGCAGGGAATGATGAAGAAAATCCCTGTTGATGCGATGACCCATGGCTTGTCTGGCGCATTAAATGAATGCTCGCTTTGGGTCGCTCAAATGCCTGCAACCGATAAAGGCATCGAGGAAACGATGGATGTGATTGCCGGCATGTTACAAGGGTTTCGAGTAAGAGACTAAAGTACATGATAAGGTTTACCCCTAGTATGGACCGGTTTTCCAACAAACCTTACAATTTGCACGAATGTTGTAAGCTGGAGAGGTACAGCAATAAATCCATGAAATGGGAAAGGGGTTAACCATGAAACCAATGAAACCGTTGAAGGAATTTTTGGAAGAGCATCAAGATCATCCAATCGAAGCCATCGGAAGCTATATTTCCGAGTACATTGAACATAACTGGCAAACCGTACTTACCGTAAATCAGGAAAAACTGATGAGGGCATACAACGAGGGTGGAGATGCAGCGTATGGGACGTTTTTGAACCTTTTATTCTTGCCCATTCATAGACAATTAAAAGAATTAGGAATACGACCTGAACCGAAATTCCCCGGTGAGTTTGACATCTCAAGAGAATGGGGAAGCCAGGAAGGGACGGACCAACAGCGCTGGATGTGGAGCACGGTTTATTCGCCAGAGCAGGAGCGACTAGGCACCATCGTCACCGTCGTATATCACGATCATACACAGTTTCGCGTCCCAAGGCAGCCTCGCATCATAGCTTTGCAGGAGACAGAAAAAGAGGAAGTCGTCGCGGCTCTTTCGCTCAAGTCCCCGAATTTTAAGGAAGCACTCGAATTTACGGTTGAATATGAAGCATATCTTCGGAGTTTGCAGGAGTAGGAAGTAACGATGCAGCGGATGCAGCGCGGATTTTTCTGCCCACCAAGGAGATGTCTTCGTCCTAGTATAAGATTTCAGATGGTTCTCACGAGCCTATAAAAAAGCGCCTTGAGCAGGATGAAAATATCCTGAGACAAGGCGCTTTTAATATTTAGATTGAAGACAGCTGATCAACTGTTAGGTCTAACCAGTCTAATTCCGCCCTTGTCAGCTGGATGGTTGAACCCTCATCACAGGATTTTAATTCTTCGGCTGATTGCGCACCGATCAGCGCACAGGTTGGGAAGGGCTGGTTCAGCACGTAAGCGAGCGCAATCTGAATGGCTGTCACATGTTTAGATGCCGCCAACTGCTTTGCACGCTCTAATCGCTCCCAGTTCTCATCGCTGTAGAACACCCGCACAAGATCCGCATTATCTCGAATTTCAGGCGTGAATCGGCCGGTAAAGAATCCTCTCGCTTGGGAAGACCAGGAGAACAACGGGAACTGCTCGGATTCATGCCACGCAATTGTCTCTGCATCGGCAGACACGCAGCCTTTCCAGAACGGCTCGTTTGGTTTGGCCAGACTGAGATTCGGGCTGCTGAAGGAGAAACCGACCAATCCATTCGCCTCGGCATAGGCATTGGCATCCCGGATGCGCTCCCATGTCCAGTTGGATACCCCAATGGCGCCAACGCTGCCATCGGCAATGTATTCGTTCAGAGCCTCAATAACTTCGCCTGCCGGAACCTCAGGGTCGTCACGGTGAAGCGCGTACAGATCGATGAAATTCGTCTGCAGTCTTTCAAAGCTAGTTGTGATGTCACTCTTGATGTCTTTTTTATTTACGCGCGGGCCATTATGGTCATGATGAGCACCCTTGGTCAGTATGACGATCTGATCCCGGTTACCTCTTTCCTGCATGTATCTGCCGATCACTTCTTCGCTTTGACCTCCAGCGTAGATGTGGGCGGTATCAACGGAATTGCCGCCAATAGCCAGGTATGCATCCATATTCGCGGCTGCTTTCTCATATGAATCATGATAGAAGTAGTCCGTTCCTTTCATTAGCGCAGAGACGGGTTTGTTTAATCCCTTGATTGATATATATTTCATATTCATATCCTCCTTGGGTGTATTTACAATACAATTCGCTTCCGTTCATGGGCAGATTGCAGGCAGGCGTCAATGACTTTCATGTTGTGAATGGCGTCCTCTGCGGAGTAGCGGAGAGGTTTGTTGTTCAAAATAGCTTCAGCCATGTGGTCGCCTTGTTCGCTGTATGCGTTTGCACGAGGAACCTCGATTTCTTTACGTCCTTCGCCGGTCGTTAAGAAGAAGTTCGCTCCGTCCTCAGGCAGGCTATAGGCGTAAGGGACTTCAATCAGGCCCTCCGTACCCACAATTTCAAGCGGGTTACGATAAGCCGCCCACATTCCGCAATCAAATGTCAGGGCTACATTGCCTTCAAATTCAATCAATCCGGATGCCATCATGTCGACATGGTCATGCTCAGGGGAGAAGAAAGCTTGAACAGTAACGGCTTCCGGTTCTTGACCCAGCAGGATGCGTGCGGCATTGATTGGATAACAGCCGATATCATAAATCGAACCGCCGCCCCAGTCTTTGCGAAAACGGACATTCCCGTGATTGGCGGAGCTGTTGAAGGTAAACGCGCTGCGTATGCCCCGAATGTCCCCGATGGCACCGGCGTCGATCATTTCCTTCATCAAGTCATACCGCGGGTGATAGCGGTACATAAAGGCTTCGGTCAGCACTACCCCGGCTTTAGCCGCTGCTTCTGCCATTTCAGCTGCTTCTGCTTCTGTCAACGCAAGGGGTTTTTCGCATAGAATGTGTTTACCGGCTTCCGCCGCACGGATGCTCCATTCTTTATGTAGATGGTTAGGGAGCGGAATATAGATAGCATCTATAGAAGAATCCTCGAGCAAGGACTCGTAACTGCCGTATGCAGTCGGAATATTCAGTTCCTCTGCCGTTTGCGCCGCCTTTGCCTGGTCGCGGCTCGCAATAGCAACGACATCATTGAGACGGGATTGCTGTAAACCAGGTATGACCGAGCGTTTGGCAATGCTGGCGCAGCCAAGGATTCCCCAACGAAGTTTTTGAGTCATGTTCATCAGCTCCTATGCAACTTATTAAGATTATATTGCGATTATAAAAGACAAGAATTAAAATTGATATAATATTATTTTGTAGTCTAATACAACAATATTGTCATTTGAGGAGTATTATGATGAAACGACAAAGTCATCTGTTAACCCTTCCGCAAATGCCATTCTTCTGCCTGCCCGAATCAGTAGGGATATACCGGGATGAACTGGACCATACCGTTACGCGGGCAGCCGGGTCTCTGAACAATTTTAATATTCATTATGTGGCTTCCGGTAAAGGGTATGTTGAAATCGAAAATGTAGTTCATACGCTTGGCCCAGGGGAAGCCGTGCTATATTTTCCTATGCAGGCTCAGCGTTATTACACCAGCGAGGACGATCCGTGGGATGTGCGGTGGTTCCACTTTTATGGCAGCGGTCTGCAGAACTATTTCATCGAACGTGGATTTCATAAAAGCCAGCTGTGGAGCATTCGGCAGCCGTCAGCCTTTGAGGAAGCGCACGAAGCGCTGTTATGTGAGGCGGAGACCCACCGGATGCTCAAGCCAGCGCAGCTGTCCACGCTAACGTATTCCTTGTTAGCCGTATTCGTGGAGCAGGCGTCCGCATTATCGGACAATAAATCGAACAACTCGGCCAACCGGATTCTTGAACTACTGCCGATCATGCAGCAGGAAGCGGCACAACCGTTTATTTTGGAGGAGTGGGCGGACAGACTTGGCGTCACCACCTACTATTTCTGCAAATTATTCCGCAATGTTATGGAGATGACCCCGATGGATTTTGTGACGCGCTGCCGTCTTCAGATGGCAAAGCAGTGGCTGCTCGACCATAAAGAAAAAACCATCGGACAAATTGCAGTGGAAGCGGGCTATCCGAGCGTCAGTTACTTTAACAAGCGATTTATGGAGCATGAAGGTATGACGCCATCTTCCTATCGTCGCTTATATGGGGTATAGTTATGGATATCACGTCGCCAGGTTAGGTGAGAACTCGACTTAGGTCCAGGTCCTATTCACACCTATAGTCGGTTATGGAAACGGCTTGCCTCTACTACAATGGAATTAACGAAGGATTTGACGAAATCCGGATTCAATGAAATATGTAATCAATGTATGTGGGGGAAAGCCAAATGTCCGATAACCAAAATATATATGTTCTACTGACCGATACGGGTACGATGTTTACCAAACTGATTAAACGAATTACTGCCGCGCCCTATAATCATGCTTCGCTGGCGCTGGACGAGAACTTGAATGAAGTGTTCAGCTTTGGGCGCAAATGCGCCAACAATCCCTGGGTTGGGGGATTTGTTGAGGAAGATGTATACGAAGGAACCTTCCGTCACTTTCCAGGTACGCGCTGCGCTCTGCTCCGACTGGAGGTCACAAGGGAGCAATTTGAGGCGGCAAGAAGCGTGATTCAAAATTATAAGGATGAAGAGGATGCTTACGGGTACAATCTCATCGGTATGTTTGGCGTGCTGATGGGACTTGATATTATGAGAGAAAGATCCTACTTCTGTTCACAATTCGTAGCGGAAGCGATGAAGCAAAGCAGAATCCATTTATGGAATCGCCCTTCCTCCGCAGTAACTCCGAATGATTTCTTTCAGCATCCGGCATTCGAAGTTATTTATGAAGGTATGTTATATGACTATCCATTGCTTGATCAATCCAGGTTGGCTGGATTCCAATACCCGTTCCAAACGGCTTCAAGTTGAGTTGACTTTTGAGTTGATTTGTTGCATATCGAACCATAACTTCTGCCCTCGGCAGAAGTTATTTTTGTATGGTGCGATTCTTGAAGTCGTCATTTTAATTGCGCATTTGCTCGTGCAATGATAGACTCGATTTTTTGTTCGTGACTGTAAATGCTTTTCTTTTTCATCAAGATCTGACCGGAGAGCGTCAGCAGCCTGGAAAGGGTATCTCTGGTTCTGGCCGATTCATTCGCCTTTACTGCTGCTTTGAAATTTTTCCACTCGGTTGTCATCAGTTTATTTGGCGTTGAGATTGCGCTTTTATCGCCCTTGATCTTGCTTTTGTAGGAATCAATCTCGGACAGGATAGAGCGGACCTTTGCCGCTTTGGAAGTTTTCTCTTTCTTGGCTGCCGTAAGTGCCGCCTGCTTATTTCGGATATCCTCACGTCCCAGGGTAACCAGGATCTTCATGCCACCGGCCTGTGACTGCAACATCTTGGAGAGCGTTTTGTCTTTGAGTTTCTTAGCAACGGCGATTTGCTTATTGAGAGCGGTATAGGTATTAAACAGCGGCTGGTACTTGGTTTTGGCTGCTTGGAGCTGATCCTCCAGCTTGCGGATTTTGTCCTTATCGATTTCGCTGATTCTTTTGCGGGTTTCCGAAGTTTTGGATTCATTGGCATAACGAAGGGAAGAGATTCGATCATCCCAATCCATCGCTTGCTTTCGTTCCGATTTAAAATTATCGTACTGATTGATGAGTTTGGTACGTACGGTTCCACCGGCCCGGTCCGCCGTGGCATTCAATTGGGCTTGGACCGCATCGGTGAACTCGATCGCAGCTGCATTCGCGAGAGGCATGGGGATGAAAGTGAGAAATAGTGCCATAACAAGGGATGAGGTCAGTAATCTTCTAAACATAAACATCGCTCCTTAACATAACGAATAATCATCATGAGCGGCAGTCGCATCATGACAGGATGGCCGGACTCACGACAAAAAGCACCCGTTAGAAAGGCGCATTCAACGCCAGACTTACGGGTGCTTCCTTCGTAAGAGCTCCGATTCACTTTTTGTAAATATACAGGTGAATTTTGGTTTTGTCAAACGCTTATTCCCCTGAAATGAGCGAAAATCCTCCAAGAATGGTCATCCAAGCCTCCAAATCTCCCTCCCATGTAGGCCCTTTCGGTATTTGCTTGATGAGCACCCGATCCGAGAAAGAAGGAAGAGTAACAATACTTGGACTGCTGCTAATCATGACAAATAAGAGGGTTACGTTCGGATTGGAGTAAGTTTCGCGAATAACCTGATCAATCGTCTCAGCATCCTTTTTATGCGGGATGATCCGCACGAGCAGCGTCTTTTGTTCAGAATTCAAGCAGCGGTTAAAGCGTTCGATTCTTCGATCCAGCCGTTCGCGAAAAGCGGGGTAGTCATATAGCGGCTGCTCCTCCGGGTTGTTCTTGAAATCATGGAAGGATAAACAGGAGGATCGTTTGTCGCGTACATAATAACAGTTCACGGATTTACCATAAATGTCCAGGTTATCCCGGAGCATGAAATCACTGATTTGATGTTTAATCACTTTGCAAAATTCACGGGTCGAAGCGAAGTTGAACCAGTCCCACGGACCTGCTGCATGACGCAGCTTGTTTCTTCTTAGCTGGGCGGCAACTTGACAGTTGTGACCCAGACTGAAAATGGCATCAAACTCCATAGGGGTTGTCATGCTACCAGACCTCCTTGAATCTATCATTGGATATCATATGCAAATTGATAGAGTTGGTATGGAGTAGTGACCAAGGAAAGATGTGGGAGAGCTTAGCCACCGTTTAAGCTTAACGGTAGAAGGGAGTGAAACTTTGAGAGAAGGGGAATATTTAGGCGCCTTCTAAAGGTGCAAACAACATGTGAATCCTCATCTGCTACTATACCAATGTATTTTTCGTCTTCCTTATCCGTATGTTATATTAAAATCAGAATATTCAAAGGAGGATTATTGCATGCGGCAAAAAAGATGGATTTGGGTACAAAATTTGAAGGAAATCGCATCATTGACCCTATAAACTGCGTATTCCCCTAAATTTATGGGGGCAACTACCAAGTGGAAGAGATTACTCAACCAAGTCAAAAATTACGGATCACAAATTTGAAAGGCGCGTTTGCCTGGCTGGGATTTTTGGTGTTTTTCAGCGTTTTGAATGAAACGGTGTTTAATGTGGCACTGCCGGATATCGCCAGGCAATTTCATGTGGAGCCATCGACAGCCAATTGGGTCAATACAGGCTTTATGCTGTCGTTTGCCATAGGTTCGTTTGTGTACGGAAAAATATCGGATCTGTACGGGATCAAAAAAATGCTCATTATAGGCATCGTAACGTACGGCAGTGGGTCTATGCTGGGAATAGCGGCACATGCCTATTTACCTGCTGTGATTGCAGCAAGATTTATTCAGGGGGCGGGAGCCTCTGCCATTCCTGCGCTGGTCATGGTCATGATTGTGCGTTATTTCGATGCAAATCATCGCGGAAGAGCTTTTGGTCTTATAGGATCGCTGGTCGCAACGGGCGAAGGAATCGGGCCTGTCATCGGAGGCGTTGTTGCCCATTATGTGCACTGGTCCGTGTTGTTTGTTTTTCCTCTTATGACTCTTGCAACGATTCCGTTCTTTTTAAAAGTGCTGCCGGATGAAACCGAACAGAAAGGGAACATTGATGTTACGGGAGCAGCTCTGCTCTCCATTGGCGTAGTGCTATTTACCTTGTTTACGACCAATGAACATTGGATGTATCTGGCTGGCTGTTTAGCAGCGCTCGTATTATTCGCCGCACGTATCAAGCGGGCCTCAAATCCATTTATCGAACCCTATTTATTCGTAAGGAAGAAGTTCATCGCCGGAACGATCTCGGGCTGCGTCATTTTGGGCATAGTAGCCGGATTTCTGTCCATGGTTCCTTATCTGATGAGAAGCGTCCATCATTTGTCTACGGACATGATTGGCGCGGGTATTATATTTCCTGGTGCCATGAGCGTCATGCTGTTTGGCATGTTAGGGGGTTTACTCGTCGATAAGAAAGGTCATCATTTTGTGTTCTATATAGGAGCCTTGATGATTATCGGTGGTTTTTTAACCATGGCTATGCTGGCGGATCAATCACCTTGGATTGTAACAGCTATGCTGATTTTTGTGTTTGGAGGCCTTTCTTTTGTGAAGACGGTGATTTCAACCGTTGTTTCCAATTCTCTGGAAGAGAAAGAAGCGGGAGCAGGGATGGGAATGCTTAATTTTGCATGCTTCTTATCGGAAGGGATCGGAGTCGCAATTGTAGGAGGTTTGCTTTCCAGACGATTGCTGGATTTTCCGCTTCTTCCGATGTTATGGAATGCTGAGGCAGACTTGTACAGCAACTTGCTACTTCTGTTTTCGTTGGTTATCGTAGCTGGAAGTATGATCTATACATTGGCTTTTATCGGAAAAAGAAGCAGCCAAATCTAACGCCTAGAAGCACATATGTGATCCAAATCCCGCTCTCTCTTGTAACAACGGAGAGAGCGGGATTTTTGGGTAACAAGCCTTTTATACGTCATGGTTAGCTGCCACTTCTGTATTGACTAACTCACGGATAACACCTATATTGTACGAATAATAAATGGAAGGAGTTGTATTATTTAAAGAAAAACTGCATTCCAGTCTAATTTGCTGCCAGAACTAAATATTGGGGGAGAGCAATGAGGCGTAAACGAACCAATTCTCGCTTATTCTATCAATTTCTACTGTCGCATGTACTGATTTTTGCCATACCGTTCATCATACTTAGCAGTGTCGTGTATTATAATGCGGTCGTACGATTCAAAAGTGAAATTGAGGCATCCAATGTATACAAGCTGAACCAGGTTAAGAATACGTTCGACTTATTGGCACGCGGTCTGGACAACACGGCCTCAAGGATTTCGATTGACTCCGAATTGACTCCATTCGTAGTGAAGAGCGGGAAATACAAGGAAATTGAAGCGGTAGATGAGCTGGGCAAATATAAGGCAAATAATACGATAGTCGATGAAGTCGCACTTTATTTTCATGGGGATGAGCGGCTGTATACTTCGTCCGGAATCAACTCATTCGATACATTTGCAAAGCGTGTATACGGATTTAGTGACCTGGACGGGATTCGCCTGGACGAGGAAATGAGCCGACTTCAGATCCCAGAAATCCGTCGTATCCAGACTACGGTCACGGGCAGCAGCCAACAGCAAAACGTGCTGATGTATATGTTCCCGATTCCACGCAATAGCCAAGCGCCTTACGGCACGGTTAGCTTCTTCATTCGTGAATCGATGCTGACCGACCTGGTTGGTCCTATTTTAGGGGACTTTAATGGTAGCGTTTACATTTTGGATTCCAAGGACAGCATTCTGGCTTCAAGAAGCCATGAGAACGACCTGACAGAACAGGAAGCTAAACAGTTACTAGTTTCCAAGACCCAGGATGGCATTCATGATGCCAAGCTAGGCGGCGAACATTATTCTCTAATGCAGGCTAAATCAAAATGGACGGGTTGGTCTTATGTCATCGTTATGCCAACCGACCAGTTTTTGGGAAGGGTACTGGAAATGCGGACCTTTGTATTGCTCATTTGTGGTGCAGTTGTCGCCTTCGGGATTCTGATCGCCGTCCTGCTCTCGACTAGACAATATCGTCCGATCCGGAACATTGCAGACTATGTACGGACTTTACAAGTATGGACGCATGGAAACGATAACCGCCGCCATAATGAGCTCGACTTGATCCGCGATTCCGTTCAGGCTACGCGCGAACTGATGAAGAGAATTGATGAACAGCGTCCGATTGTGCGTGAGCAGTTTTTCGTCCGACTGATATTAGGTTTGATCAAGGATGAGGAGGAGACGATAGCTTTTTTGTCTCGGGAAAATTTGTCGCTTCCCGAAGAGAACTGCTTTGTGACCGTTATCCCGATGGACGGGAGTGAGTATATATCCACGCAGAACCGGGAAGAGCTGCTGCGGCTGCTGTCCGAGATATCCATGACGGATGCAGTTGGGTATGGAGTGGAACTCATACCAGATCAGTCCCTCGCCATCCTGATTAGCACGGGCTGCAACGAATCATGTCTGCGCCATGTCCAAGAGGAAATTGCAGGCGAAATTGCTCGGCTGTTCGAGCACTGCTGCGGGTTTCGGCCAACGGTGGGCGTGGGCAGCCCGGTATCCGGGCTGATTCATGCGAATCGGTCTTACATTGAAGCTTCAGCTGCTATGGAGCAAAGTGGTCGGATTCACAAAGGGGAGATCGTATATTTCGCTGATATGTCCGAATGGCAGGAAGGCAGTGAATGGTACCCGATCGAAGAGCAAATCCGCCTTGTGCAAAGCATGAAGCAGGGAAACAATGCAGCAGCCAAAACCGCGCTGGTTAACATCGTGCACGATTTAGAAGGAAAAGAAGTATCCTTGTTTTACTTCCGCTGTATGAGTTTTGATCTGATCAACACGTTCCTTAGAACGATGAATGAACTGAAACTGAGTATTCCTCAAGAGTATCGGAGCCATTTGGCGGAATTTACGACCTTGAAACAACTGGATGCGGGGATGACCGGACTCATTGACCTCATATGCGATTATGTGCAGGCCAATAAAGAAAGCAAGAACACCGCCATGGGAGCAGAGATTTTCCAATACATTGAGCAGCACTACCAGGAATATGACCTGAATTTGGAGAAAATCGCCGATCACTTCCAGATGTCCATTTCCTATTTCAGCCGTTACATGAAGGACCAGACGGGTTATACGTTCACTGAATATGTTACCCATCTTCGCATGGAGGAGGTCAAACGGCTGTTAAAGCACAGCGATCTGGCGATTAAAGATATTGTTGCCAGCGTTGGCTATTCGGACGTCTCCAATTTTATGCGCAAATTTAAAAATACAGAAGGTATAACGCTTGGGCAATACCGGAAACTGTATTCGTGAGTACAAAGCGGTAAATCTTCGTATAAACTTTCGATAAAACGCGTGTTTCTACTCGAAATTTTCGATTCGAGAGAACGCGCTTTTTTTGTCCATTAGCTTGGGGTCAGGGGAGAGGTAATCCTTAATAAGGAGGGCTGATACAGAATTGTAAAGAATCGACAAGCCACAGCAAGAATAACAAATTTACACGAATCCGCCTTGTCATGGCAGGCAATGTAAAAAGGAACAACCCCAGAACAATATCTACAGATTTACGATTACATCTTCGAACAGATAGCATGAGATTTATTAACTGTGGTTCACAAGTTCAATTTGGGAAAGGGGTTGGTTGGTTCATGACAGCCAAGACACTGCTTGCTACCAAAAGTGCGGAACGCGGGCTCAGGAAAAGCAGATGGAAGACGGTTCTCAAAAATTGGGAGTTGTATATATTCGTTCTGCCCACGATGGCCTATTTTATTGTATTTCATTATTTCCCGCTGTATGGCCTGCAGATTGCCTTCAGGGATTATGCCCCCAGTTCGGGGATATGGAACAGCCCATGGGTTGGTCTTGAGCATTTAAGGCGTTTTTTCGATTCTTATTATTTTTGGGATCTGATCGGGAACACGGTTGGCATCAGCTTGTATGAAATGATCGTTGGGTTTCCGATCCCGATTATAATCGCGTTAGCGCTTAATGAGCTGAAGAACGGGGCGTTCAAGAAGTGGGTGCAGACCGTAACGTATGCGCCTCACTTTATATCCGTCGTCGTTATGAGCGGCATGATTATCGCCTTTCTATCTCCGGGAACAGGTTTAGTCAATTTGGCCATCAAGGCTTTGGGTGGAGAACCTGTACAATTTCTGGGCGAACCGGGCTGGTTCAAGTCTGTGTTTGTACTCTCCGGTGTATGGCAAAGTATGGGCTGGGGGACGATTATTTACCTGGCGGCGCTGGCTGGAGTCGATCCCCAGCAGCATGAAGCGGCGATGATTGACGGAGCCACCCGGATGAAGCGCATATGGCATATCAATCTTCCGAGCATCCTGCCTACGATGGTGATCTTGCTCATTCTGAACGTAGGGAGCTTTATGTCCGTCGGGTTTGAAAAAGTATTCCTGCTGCAAAATCCACTGAATTTGGAGTCGTCAGACGTTATCTCCACATACGTATACCGAAGCGGGCTTGTGCAAGGCCAGTTCAGCTTCTCGGCTGCGATTGGCTTGTTTAACTCGGTCATTAATTTCATATTGCTGCTTACCGTTAACCGGATCGCCAAGAGAGTAAACGAGACAAGTCTATGGTAAAGGAAGGTGGATAACAACCATGAAAAGGAAACTTAGATCGGACAGAGTGTTCGAAATCATCAATTTCATATTTCTGTTCTTCATCCTGATCATCGTCTTATACCCGCTCGTATACGTTATCAGCGCTTCTATCAGTGATCCTGTCTATGTGAATCAGGGGACGATGTGGCTTTATCCCAGAGGCATTACGTTTGAAGGGTATCAGCGGGTGTTTCAAAATCCGGAGATTTGGTCCGGTTACAGAAACACGATTTTGTATACGGTTGCAGGAACAGCCATCAACCTGCTGTTTACCGTTCCAGGAGCCTATGCGCTCTCCCGCAAAGATTTGAAAGGCCGCGGGATTATGATGGGTTTGATCGTGTTCACGATGTTTTTCGGAGGCGGACTGATTCCATCCTTCCTGCTCGTCAGCTGGCTTGGAATGCTGAACACCGTGTGGGCGCTGCTGATTCCTAATGCAGTTGCAGTCTATAACCTGATTATTTGCCGCACATTTTTTCAAACCAATATTCCGAAAGAGCTCCAGGAATCCGCCGAAATCGATGGCTGCTCCAATACCGTTCTGTTTTTGAAAATTGTGCTTCCGCTCTCTGCTCCGATCATCGCGGTCATGGCCCTTTATTATGGGGTGACTCACTGGAACAGTTACTTTAGTGCGATCATTTACTTGAAGGACCGCAGCTTGTATCCGCTTCAATTAATATTGCGTGAAATCCTCGTACAGAATCAGATGAACGATACGATGCTGATGACTGGAGACGACATGGAAGCGATGGCCAAACAGGCCCGGATTGCCGACATCATCAAGTATGCCGTCATGATCGTGTCCAGCTTGCCGATTATCGTCATCTATCCGTTTATGCAGCGCTTTTTCATGAAAGGTGTGCTGATTGGCTCCGTCAAGGGTTAACGGGACATCTGGAATTTCACAATGATCAACAATATAAGCTCATAGAGAGGGGAAATAAAGAAATGAAAAAATGGTTAAAAGGCAGTTTCTGTATCATTATTAGCAGCGCAATTCTGTTAGCCGGGTGCAGCACAGGCAATAAAACGAATCATGCTGGGAATGAAAGTGGGGGAGAACCGAAAAACTTCAATACTAGCGGCTACCCGATTGTAGGTGAGAAAATCACGTTGACGATGATGGGGGCGAAAGCGGCCATTCACGGGCCTTGGGAGGACATGGTATTATTTAAGGAAATGGAAGAAATGACAAATATCCATTTTAATTTCAATACACCTCCAGCAGCTAACTATCAAGAGGCTAAGAATTTGGCGTTCGCAAGCCAGCAATTGCCGGATGTGTTTTTCAACGCTGGTCTTACACCTGACGATGAAGTTACATACGGCAGCCAAGGTTATCTGGTTCCGCTGGAAGGATTGATCGAGGAGTATGCGCCGAATTTCAATAAACTCATGAAGGATAATCCGGATATCAAAAAGTCGATCACCACCGTGGACGGGCATATCTACTCCCTTCCGCTCATTATCGATGAGCCTCGTGCGTTCGTTCCGAGCAGATTGTGGCTGAACGGGGACTGGATGGAGAGTTTGGGGATTACAACGGAGCCAACGACTACGGATGAACTGTATGAGCTGCTGAAGCGGTTCAAGAACGAAGACCCCAACAAGAACGGCAAAAATGACGAAATTCCGATATCCAGTGAGAAACTGGGAGGCTTCCAGAGCGTGCTGCTGCCAGCATTCGGCTTGCTTGGCCGTGAAGTGGAGGTAAAGGACGGGAAGGTCCGCTTTAATCCGGTGCAGGATCAGTACAAGGAATATCTCGCTTACTTAAACAAACTGTTCACAGAGAAGCTGATGGATGAGGAAACCTTTGTACAGACGTCCCAGCAAATGACGGCCAAAGGCAATTCGAACCAAATCGGTGCTTTCCCACATTCATCTCCAGATCTCGTCCTGAAGGTGGATAAACCGGAAGACAATTTGAAGCACCCCATGCTTGGGACGCTGACCAGTCCGGTCAACAGCGAGAAGCTGGCGATGAAATCATCGAAAATTCGCCGCGGTACATTCGCGATTACGAGTCAGAATAAGTATCCTGAGGCAACGATGCGGTGGGTCGATTATTTGTACTCCTCCGAAGGCAGCAAGCTCGGGATTTACGGAAACAGCATCAAATGGCTGGATGACGCCAAAACGAAGTGGGAGTTCGATTTTCCTGAAGGAATGAACAGTGAGGAATATCGGGCGAAGTTAACCCCGGACTGTGGCGGACAGCTGCCATTGATCAAGGAAAGAAAATTTGACGCTATGCGTGATAACGGCAAAGGGCCGGATTATAACAAAATGGTGGACGAGAAGTTGAACCCTTATGCGGTTCAGGCATACCCCGATGTGTATTTCAGCAATGATGAGCAAAAAAGGCTGAATATCATTAAGACGGACATTAAAACCTATGTCGATCAAATGGAAGCGAAGTTTGTTGTTGGCCAGGAGCCGCTCACGAAGTGGGACGATTATGTGAAGATGATTAACAAGATGGGTCTGGATGAAATGCTGAAGATCTATCAGGATGCCTATGACCGCTGGAACAAGTCGGAATAATTAGGATGAAGAACCGTGATTCATGATTTTATTTCAGGTTAATTTATTTAGTGTCACGGAAGTATTTCCATACCGGATTGGCTACCATAAGGCTAGTCGAGTGCGATCGGCACCCGCATTATAAAATGACTACCATTCTGGAGGGATAAACATATTTCACTATACGGTAGAAACGGATAAGTCAGTAGACGATGCCATTGCTGCATTGGAACAAGCGTTGGCCGAAGAAAAGTTCGGAGTGCTATGGCGATTCAGCATTCAAGACAAATTGAATGAGAAGGGCATCGAGTTTGATCAGAAGTACGAAATACTGGAGGTATGCAATCCGGTTGAGGCGAAAAAAGTGTTGAGGGAGAATGACTTGGCCGGGTATTTCCTGCCTTGTAAAACCGCCGTTTATGAGTTGGAAGGGGGAACGAAGATCGGGCTCCCGAGACCCACGGCGCTTATTGGCATGGTGGAGAATGAATCCTTTGAATCCCTGCGGGGCATTGCCCAGGATGTGGAGAAACGGCTTATCGCTTGTATCGATAATAGCAAATAAATTCTCGCATTTGGCGTGAGTGAAAAAGGATGCTGGCACGTTTGTGCTCTGAACGATCAAGTTGATTACATCCATGGCATTTTACAGAAGAGGCCACCTTCTAAAGGCTCTGACAGAAGGTGAAGCCTCTTCTGCTTCTATATAAAGGGTTACAACCTGCAGGCTCACATGTTGCTCCATTTATCAGCGGTTTACGGTCTTTTCCTGTGGCGTACATTCGTTGACAGAACACGGGTCTGGTGGTATCCTCCAATCAAAGACGGGGTTTATCCGGATCAAAATAAATCAATCCGTATTTGTCCCCTTGGCGAGGGAGTGAGCTCTCCCAAGCGGAACGGTTACGGCAGCCATTTCTAAATACCGTAAGCCTTTAAGCTCTTCGCATGAAGAGTTTTTTTTCTTTTATATTACAACGAAAAGAATGTGATGACAGATGTTGGTTCGATTACGAACCCAAATGAACGGCTTGCTTCAACAGCATTTATCCGGGGAGTCGATGGACTACCGGCAGATTTTCGCTTTATTTTTCCCGATATTGATCGACCAGGCATTCATCATCGGGTTGAACCTGGTCAATACGGCCATGATCAGTTCTTCGGGCGTATCGGCGGTCAGCGCCGTGAACATGGTGGACTCCCTGAACATCTTCCTGATCAATGTGTTCGTAGCGGTGGCAACCGGGGGCACCGTCGTTGTCGCGCAGTATAAGGGAAGCGGCAATGCCTTGATGGTATCCCGCGCTTCTGCGGCCACCGTTACATCGGTGGCGATGATCGCTTTAGCGATCGCGCTGCTGATCATTGGGCTTCACCAGCCGGTGCTGAATCTGCTATTCGGCTCAGCGTCACCCGAGGTGCTGGAGAGTGCGCGGGTTTATCTGATCGGAAGCAGTACTTCCTTCATCGGAATTGCCATCGTGCAGGCCGTTTGCGGCGCGCTGCGGGGGATCGGCAAAACCCGCGCATCACTGGCGTTGTCGTTGATCATGAACCTGCTCTACGTTCTGCTGAACATCGTTTTCATCACCCTGCTGAATATGGGCGTTATGGGCATGACGTTGGCCATTAACATCGCCCGGTTTGCCGGTGCGGCCTGCGCGCTCTACTATCTGTTCAGAGTGGATGCCACGCTGCATATCCGCCTGCGGGATTTGTTTCACTTCCCTGTATCCATGCTGCGCAAAATTATGTTTATCGGACTTCCGTTTGCAGCTGAGCAGATGTTTTTTAACGGGGGAAAGCTCTTAACTCAAGTGTTTATTGTCAGCTTGGGTACGTACGCCATTGCAACGAATGCGATCGGGTCTTCGCTTGCGGCCGTTTTCCAAATTCCAGCCAGTGCGTTGTCCTTAACAATTGTGACCGTCGTCGGTCAATGCATCGGCCGTGGAAATATAGCGGATGCCCGGAAGTTCATCAAATCTTTTCTATGGCTGGGTGCAATCTCGCTGGCCTTGATGGGTTTGATTTTGATGCCGCTCTACCGGCCGCTGGTTGGGTTGTTCAACCCGCCTCCGGAAATCGTGAACGATCTGTTCGTGGTACTGTTGATCAACACCCTCGTTCAGGTTCCGCTGTGGTCGATAAGCTTTATCCTGCCATCTGCATTGCGTGCGGCAGGAGACTCGCGTTTTACCTCGATCACTTCGATGCTGACCATGTGGCTGTTCAGGGTGATTCTCGGTTATATTATGGGGATTGTTCTGGGCTGGAGCATTCTCGGCGTATGGCTGGCCATGAACTGTGAATGGGGCGTGCGGGGAGCGGTCTTCCTATGGCGCTTCCGCGGCAAGAAATGGTATGCGCACAAGCTGATTTAAGCTATTATCTATTTCATATAAAGCAGAAAAGCCCCGGATTTTCCGGGGCTTTTTGCATGTTGTTTTTTTATTGCATGCAGTATGTCCATCGATTCCAGACCGATTTAGTTAGGAAGGACTATGATGGCTTATAAACCGCTGCGTACGTTTTCCAGCCGCCGTCCAGGTTCTTAACGCTGAATCCATGCTCGTTCAAAATACGCGCCGCCAAATATCCACGCAGCCCAACCTGGCAGGTAACGTACAGGGTTTCATTCTCTGGCAATTCCTTCAGCCGGTTGCGGAGGTCGTTCAACGGAATGTTGATGGAACCTGGGATATAACCGGCTTCTCTTTCCTTAGGCTCACGGACGTCGATCAAGGTTGCACCGTTTCCTACCAGATCGTCGATCTCGTCCCATTGTACGGCTTCAACCAAGCCATCCAGCATGTTGGATGCGACATATCCTGCATAGTTGACAGGGTCCTTGGCAGAGGAATAGGGGGGAGCGTAGGAAAGCTCCAGCTCCGTCAAGTCCCACACGCTGAGATTCCCCTTGATCGCTGTCGCAATCACATCGATACGTTTATCCACGCCATCTGCTCCAACGGCTTGTGCGCCATAGATTTGTCCAGTTTCCGGATGGAATAACAGCTTTAATGATATCGAATACGCCCCGGGGTAGTATCCGGCATGTGACGAAGGATGAATGTGGATAACCTGGTAAGGTGCATTCATCTGCTTGAGGCGTTTTTCATTGGCACCTGTCGCAGCAACCGTCAGATCAAAGATTTTGGCGATTGAGGAACCGAGTGTGCCTTTGTAACGGTTGTTTTTTCCATAAATATGATCTGCAACAAGGCGTCCCTGCCGGTTGGTAGGACCTGCGAGCGGAATGATCGTGGGACTCTGAAGGATGAAATCCCTCACCTCGATCGCATCTCCGATGGCATAGATGTTCGGATCAGCCGTCTGCAAATACTCGTTCACTCGAATCCCCCCGCGATCATTGACAGGAAGAGCTGCATCTACCGCCAGTACATTCTCGGGACGAACACCAATAGAAAGCAAAATCATATCGGTTGTTATTTGTTTCCCGCTGGAAAGTTCAATTCGTTGTCCGCCGTCATGGAATGCCCGAACACCATCCTCAAGTATTAAACGGACTCCTTTTTCTTTAAGATGCGAATGGACGATAGCAGCCATCTCGTAGTCGAGAGGAGCCATAACCTGATTAGCCATTTCAATGACAGTCACCTGAATGCCGCGATCGGCCAGATTCTCCGCCATCTCAAGTCCGATAAACCCGCCGCCAACAACAACGGCTTCCTTGGGGTTGTCATTATCTACAAATTGTTTGATTCGGTCCGTGTCCGGGATATTGCGCAATGTGAATACGTTGCGAGATTCCGACAGGCCGGGAATATCCGGCACAATCGGCTTCGCTCCGGGCGACAGGATCAGGTAATCATAACTCTCCGTGTAGGTTTCTCCGGTTTTAAGGTTTTTAATCGTAACCATCTTCTCATCACGCTGAATGGACGTAACTTCACTTAGATTCCGTATATCCAGCTGATATCGGCTGCTGAGGCCGGGTACGGTTTGAACCATTAGTTTATTGCGATCCTGTATAGTTTCTCCTATATAATAGGGCAGGCCGCAGTTGGCAAACGAAATATATTCACCGCGTTCTACTAAAATAATGGTAGAGCTCTCATCCAATCTCCGTAGTCTGGCTGCTGCCGAGGCCCCTCCAGCTACGCCGCCGACAATGACGATTTTTTTGCTCATGGTCTATTCCTCCCTGAATTGGCGTATATTATGAATTGAATTTGTATACCCTATGGGGTATCATAACATATAGCAGCCATGCTGTGTGTGACAAATATCAAACAGGATAAAACAAGCGGTGAACAGACTAGTCGTTATGGATATGTGGCATCTTGCTCTTGACAATATACCCATAGGGGTATATATTGATATCATGTAAAACAATATGAATTCTAGGTTAAATATAATAACAAAGTATATGGACAGGAGGGATTCGAGATGAATTACAATGATCAGATGAAGAATCGGGTGAAACGCATCGAAGGTCAGCTGCGCGGCATCCTGAAGATGATGGAGGAGAACAAAGATTGCAAGGACATCATAACCCAGCTGTCGGCAACTCGGTCGGCTATAGATCGGACGATAGGCGTCGTAGTCAGCTCAAACCTTGTCGAGTGCGTACAGAAAGCCGAAGAGAGCGGGCAGGACACAGAGAAGCTTGTGGTAGAAGCGGTAAATCTGCTCGTAAGAAGCAGATAATCGAAGGACCTAACGCTTTGATCCATATCAAGATGGAAACTACAACATGATTGACACGACATTCAATATCATTTAATATACCCCTATGGGTATTTAATTTATAATAAATATTTTTTCATCACTTCTAAGGAGGAATTATAGTGAACGCGGATAAAGTATTGGATGCAACAGGCTTGGCATGTCCTATGCCAATCGTGAAAACGAAGAAAGAGATGAAGGATATGGAACCAGGTCAAGTGCTTGAGATTCATACGACCGATCAAGGCGCCAAGAGCGATCTGGCCGCATGGGCCAAGTCGACAGGCAATGAATTGCTGGATCATCAAGAGGACGGCGGTGTGTTAAAATTTTGGGTTAAAAAGGGCTAAATTTTTTAAGTTCCATTATACCCATGGGGGTAAGGGTAAGCCAATTTCATTAATCATTTCACAGGGGGAGATCATAACGTGACAGAACCAAAAAAGACAACGATCGTATTATTTAGCGGCGATTATGATAAAGCCATGGCTGCCTATATCATCGCAAACGGCGCTGCCGCGTATGACCATGAGGTAACGATATTCCACACCTTCTGGGGGTTGAACGCACTGCGTAAGGAAGAGGATGTGCTGCTGCCTAAGAAAAAGAGTTTTATGGAGAAAATGTTCGGGAAAATGATGCCGCGCGGGTCCGATAAAATGGGACTCTCCAAAATGAATTTTGCCGGAATGGGTCCCAAAATGATTAAGGGTGTGATTAAGAAGCACAATGCCGTTCCGCTGCCGCAATTGATTGAGATGGCACAGGAGCAAGACGTGAAGCTGGTCGCATGCACCATGACGATGGATCTGTTAGGTTTGCAAAAGGAAGAATTGCTTGACGGCATTGAGTACGCGGGTGTTGCGGCGTATTTGGGTGATGCCCAGAATGGCAATGTGAACTTGTTTATCTAATGGAATAGAGGCGATTATGCCTCTATAAAGAGAGAAATTCAAGATGAATATACTCAATATCATGTTCATTGCACTCATTGTCCTGTTTTTCGTATGGAGAACTCTCCCGGCCAAGGGAGTCAGACAAATTACCGCGTCACAGCTGAAGCATGAGCTGAAGGACACAAACAAACAGTTCATTGATGTCCGTACACCGGGTGAATTCAAGGGAAATCACATTCGGGGTTTTCGAAATATTCCGCTGGATCAGCTTCTGCAGTGCAGCGATTCGCTTTCCAAGGATCAGGAAGTCGTATTGATCTGCCAGAGTGGTATGCGAAGCAATAAAGCCAGCAAATCTTTGAGGAAGTCAGGTTTTGAGAAGGTGACCAATGTCAAAGGCGGCATGAGTGCCTGGTCCTAAATTTGTAATAGGGAGTTGTTTATCAGCATGAGAGAGATTTCTCCAAAAGCAGTTGAGCAGAAGCTGAATGATGGGGTTATTATGAATATTATCGATGTGCGAGAAACGGAAGAAGTCGCAGAAGGGAAAATTCCGGGCGCCATCAACATTCCGCTGGGTTTGATTGAATTTCGCAAACAGGATCTTGATCCATCAAAGGAATATGTCATGGTTTGCCGATCCGGTGGCCGCAGCGGCCGGGCAACGGAATACTTGGAGGGTCAAGGCTATCAAGTTGTCAACATGACGGGCGGCATGCTTGCATGGGAAGGCAAAACAGAGTAGCTGTGTTCACATTTGAGAAAGAATAGGTGTGTTTGGAGCACCTTTTTTTTGAAATAAAATATACCCCAGGTGGTATATGAAAAATAATGCGATGGAGGTTCGATATTATATGACAGCAATTGAATCCAATGTAAAGCTTGACGCAAAAGGGCTGGCATGCCCGATGCCCATCGTCCGCACGAAAAAAGTGATGAAGGATCTGGAAGCGGGTCAAGTGCTGGAGGTTGAGGCAACCGACAAAGGGTCCAAGGCCGACATGAAGGCATGGGCTGAAAGCACAGGACACCAATATCTCGGAACGATTGAAGAGGGTGATGTTCTGAAGCACTATTTGCGCAAAGCTTCCGGCGAAGAAACGACAGAACGAACCTATCCGCATGTAGCGGATCATGCTCAGTTGGAGGAGAAACTGCAGTCCGGCGCGCCAATCGTTGTTCTAGATGTGAGAGAAGCGGCGGAATTTGCCTTTGAGCATATTCCGAATGCGGTATCCATGCCGCTTGGTGAACTGGATAAACGTATGGATGAGCTGAACAAACAGGATGAGATCTACGTCATCTGTCGTACCGGAACCCGCAGTGACATGGCAGCCCAGAAGCTTGCAGCTAACGGCTTTACAGGCATTGTGAACGTCGTGCCGGGCATGAGCGGTTGGGATGGACAAACGAAGAGCTTGAACGATTGATCTAATGGTTAAGAAGCCCGCCTGTTTAAAGCATGCTGCGTGATTCCGAGCTTTAAAACGCAGGTTGAAGCATTTATAGATGATTACTGAACTTACAAGGAGGAATAACAACATGACAGTAAGAGAAATGAAAGCACAAGAGGTGGCCATGAAGGCGATTCAGAAAGAGAGCCTGTTCATATTGGACGTAAGGAACCCTTCGGATTTCGAAGATTGGAAGATTGAAGGCGAACGAATTCAGCATTTGAATATCCCTTACTTTGATTTGATTGACGGGGTGGAAGATATTCTGGATCGGATTCCGTCCGATCAAGAAGTACTCGTAGTATGCGCCAAGGAAGGATCGTCGGTGATGGTGGCTGAGATGTTGGCCGAGCACGGCCGGAATGTCGCGTACTTGAAAGGCGGAATGAAAGCCTGGAGTGAACACCTTGTACCACTGAAAGTCGGCAACTTGGCAGACGGCGGCACGCTTTATCAGTTCGTTCGAATAGGAAAAGGCTGCTTGTCTTATATGGCGGTATCGAACGGGGAAGCAGCATTGTTTGACCCAACCCGCATGACGGAGGTTTATCTTGAATTTGCTGAGAGCATTGATGCAGAAATTAAACATGTGTTTGATACCCATCTGCATGCGGACCATATTTCCGGTGGTCGAATGATTGCCAAGCAGACGGGGGCAGTTTACTGGCTTCCGCCGAAGGATGCCGGCGAGGTTGTGTATAAGTACGAACCGCTGGAGGATGGTAACGAGGTGATGATTGGCAGCACAAGAATCCGTATTGAAGCGCTCCATTCCCCGGGGCATACCATCGGCTCCACTTCGTTTGTTATCGATGATCAGTACCTGCTGACAGGCGATATTTTGTTTATCGATTCTATTGGCCGCCCGGACCTGGCTGGTCTTGCACAGGATTGGGTTAGCGATTTGCGGGAGACGCTTTATGCCCGTTATACCGAATTATCGGATGATTTGATCGTGCTGCCAGCCCATTTTATGATCATGGAAGAACTGAATGAGGACGGAACGGTTGCGAAGAAACTTGGGGAACTTTACCGGGAAAACCATGGTCTGAATATAACCGATGAAGCAGAGTTCCGAACGATCGTAACGAAGAATCTGCCGCCACAGCCTAATAGCTATCAGGAAATCCGTCAAACGAACATGGGGAAATTGAATCCTGACACGGACCAGCAGCGCGAGATGGAGATCGGACCGAATCGGTGTGCGGTGCGTTAATTCTGACCAGACCATCCGTTCTTTATAGATGGATTAACAAAATATGCACGAAGGATGCTCAGTTCAGAAGTCAGAACAAGATGGAGCCTGGAACAACACAGATTATAAAGAGAAGGGGAACCATAAGGGTTCCCTTTTCTAAAGAAGTAAGGGGGCAACAGGATGGAACTGAATATAACCTTCATCATCACGATATTTTTAATCGGATTCATTGGCTCATATATTTCCGGGATGGTTGGCATTGGCGGCTCGATTATCAAATACCCGATGCTGCTGTATATCCCGCCGCTGTTCGGTCTTGCGGCATTCACGGCACATGAAGTGTCGGGCATAAGCGCCGTACAGGTATTCTTTGCCACGATCGGCGGCGTTTGGGCGTACCGTAAGGGCGGATATCTGAACAAGACGCTTATTATCTATATGGGGTCAGCCATATTGCTGGGCAGCTTTATCGGCGGCTTCGGCTCCAAGATGATGAGTGAAGGCGGTATCAACCTCATCTACGGAATACTGGCACTTATTGCAGCCGTTATGATGTTCATTCCTAACAAAGGCGTGGACGATATTCCGCTGGACCAGGTCAAGTTCAATAAGTGGCTCGCCGCTGGACTGGCTCTTGCGGTCGGAATCGGAGCCGGTATCGTCGGAGCGGCCGGCGCCTTTCTGCTCGTTCCGATTATGCTGGTTGTATTGAAAATACCAACCCGGATGACCATTGCAACCTCGCTTGCGATCACCTTCATCTCATCCATTGGCTCAACGGTAGGCAAGCTGACGACGGGACAAGTGGATTATATCCCTGCCCTCATCATGGTTGTTGCCAGTCTGATCGCTTCTCCGCTTGGAGCGGCAGCGGGCAAGAAGATGAATACGAAGGTCCTGCAGATCATGCTGGCAGTTTTGATCCTGGCAACCGCCATCAAAATTTGGCTGGACATTCTATGATTGCGGGCTCCAGGTGCATCCTGACTGTCCCTGATAGATCCACTATATTTCACATACAAAGAGGCTATTCCCGAACCATTCGGGGGCCTTTTTGGTGTATTTAAGGAAAAGAAACACGTGATGACTCGCAGCACATCATTTCCTCCTCCCGGTGTTCATATAATGTTCTTCATGGCGTTTGATGGAGGTACGATAGGAATGGGCAATGTACGGAGCACGGTAGATGTGGAAATCATGAAGCTGACTGACTTCTTCATGCAGCGGCAGCATCAAGACGGGTCATGGCATTTTTGCTTTGAGAACGGGATCACGATGGATGCTTATACGATCATCCTCTTTCGAATATTGGATATTCAGGATGAAGGGCTTATTAGACGTTTGCATGGTCGCATTCTTTCCGAGCAGCAGCCTGAGGGCTGCTGGCGATGGTATCGGGACGAAGAAAAAGGTAACTTATCCGCTTCCATCGATGCTTATTATGCACTGCTCTATTCAGGGTACAGTGTACCAACGGACGAGCCGCTGATGCGGGCCAGGCGTTACATTCAATCGCAAGGTGGACTAGGGAAATCCAACAGCATTTTGACGAAGGCGATTCTTGCTGCGACGGGACAGTGCAAATGGCCGGCATCGATCTCGTTCATACCGATGGAAATCATCCTCTTCCCAACGTATTTGCCAATGAATCTCTTTGAGTTCTCGGGTTATTCCCGCGTCCACCTTATTCCTATGCTGATCATGGCTGACCGTAATTTCTCCATATCAACCGATAAAGCACCGGATCTATCCGATTTGTTCGATTCCCGCCAAAATCACGATGAGCCTTCCCCCCAGGAAAATCGGGAGATCGTGGAAAGTATACGACTGGGACTCAGCAGACTGCTCGGGACTCCCCGTTATATCCATGAAGCCGCTCTGCACAAGGCAGAGCAGTTCATGCTCAATCGGATTGAATCGGATGGCACGCTTTACACTTACGCAAGCAGCACGATCCTCATGTTATTTGCCTTTCTTGCTCTGGGTTATGATAAACGCAATCCGCTCATCATGAACGCTGTTCAAGGGTTGACGGCGATGCAGTATCGCTATGAAGATAAAGCAACGATTCAGAATTCACCTTCCACGATCTGGGATACGGCCTTGATTTCCCATGCGCTGCAGGAGGCCGGTGTTCCCGGTGATCATAAGTCAGTACAGCGGGCGACTGCATATCTTGTATCCAGGCAGCAGGACAAAGCGGCCGATTGGAGTGTTCATAACCGGGATACGATTCCCGGCGGTTGGGGATTCTCCGAGACCAACACCCTGAATCCCGATGTAGATGACACAACGGCGGCTTTAAGAGCGATTCACAGCCTATCTCAGACCGATCCTGTATATCAGGATTCATCGGATCGAGGACTGAACTGGGTCCTTTCCATGCAAAACAAGGATGGCGGCTGGCCCGCGTTCGAGAAGAACACCGACAAGGAAATGCTCACATGGCTTGCCATAGACGGTGCCAAATCCGCCGCCATTGACCCCTCAGGAGCCGACCTGACCGGCCGCACGCTCGAATACCTCGGGAAGTTTTGCGGATTCGACATGAAATACGATTTCATCAAACGGGGGGCTGACTGGCTTATTTCTCATCAGGAAAAAAACGGATCATGGTATGGGAGATGGGGGATTTGTTACATTTACGGTACCTGGGCAGCGCTGACGGGTCTAAAGGCTGTGCGCCTTCCGGCAGCCCATGAGGCGCTCCAAAAAGGAGCGGAATGGCTCACACGGATTCAGAATCCGGACGGGGGATGGGGAGAATCCTGTACCAGCGACCGAGTGATGCACTACACGCCCTTAGCGGAAAGCACGCCCTCCCAAACCGCCTGGGCACTCGATGCACTCATCGCGGTTCTGCCGGAACCGTCTCCTGCCGTGGATAAAGGAATAAACAAGATGATTGAATTGCTGCAACAAGATGGTTGGGCGACTACATACCCAACAGGCGCAGGGCTTCCGGGCAACTTCTATACGCTTTATCACAGCTACCGGTACATTTGGCCGCTCCTGACCCTGAGTCATTACAAGAAGAAATACGGGGCTTGAGGAGTTACACTGCGTTTATCTGATAGGAATGGTAATATGGTGTTGTGGAGTTGGGCTTTAGCCCGTACAGAACCATAATGATGTCAAAAAATGAGGTGCTCAAACGATGAATCCATGGAATGAACGATTTCAGGGGGACGATTACGTATTTGGAACGGACCCGAATGTATTTATAGCCGACATGCATAAGAAATTAGGTTTAACGGGCGACGCACTG
This sequence comes from Paenibacillus sp. 2KB_20, assembly GCF_052115765.1. Lineage (NCBI taxonomy): Bacteria > Bacillati > Bacillota > Bacilli > Caryophanales > Paenibacillaceae > Paenibacillus > Paenibacillus sp. 2KB_20. Next base: position 54,257 of record NZ_JBFRHH010000008.1, read on the forward strand.
GCTATCGCAGAGGGAGAAGGACGGAATGCGGTGTTTCTGGCCCGGGAAGGCATGAACGTAACCGTATGGGATTACGCGGAATCCGGCCTGAACAAAGCCAATCAACTGGCGGAAGCCTGCAATGTGCAGATTCGCACAGAGCTTGTGGATCTGCACGAAGCGCAGTGGAAGCAGGATCAATGGGATGAGATTATTTGTGTGTTTGGACATTTTCCCAAGGCATTGAGAACGAGGACTTTAGAAGGCGTGAAGAGAGCGGTGAAGCCGGGAGGATATTTTCTCACCGAAGTGTATTCAACGTACCAGATTCCTTATCGCAGCGGGGGGCCGCAAGATCAGCAGTTTTTATACGTACCTGAGGATTTCCTCGTGTCCTTTGCGGATTGGCGGATTGTCCACTTTTTTATGGGAGAGGTCGTTCGGCATGAGGGCCAGGGGCATCAAGGCTTGTCTCATGTCATTCAGTTTGCAGGCCAGAAACCGCGAACAACGGAATGAAAGCCAGCGGGGAATTAAGAGAGCAGCATGGAAACATCGGACTGATCGCCTTGCTGCACATAGTCGGAGGGTGACAGGCCGATGTATTTTTTAAACATCCGATAAAAATAGGACGTGTCATAATAACCCAAATAGTGGGCGATATGGGTGATCGTCATGTCCGAATGTAGCAGCAGGCTGCACGCTTCGAGCACGCGCAGCTGATGCATATACCGAATCGGGGAAAGACCGTACACCTCTTTGAAGAGGGCTGCGGCATAGCTCGGAGAGCGATGGATTAGCTTCGCTAATCCATCGATTTCGATAGGTTCGCGGTAATGCTCCAACAGAAACGATTTGATGGTATCCGCGTAGTTACGTTTGCTGGGTGCCAGCTCGGTTTTCTCAAGTTCACGGGCCAACGTGCCGATGAGCTCCTGCATAATGCCCTGACAGATCATGGTGCGGTAGCTTTTGCCTCCCCGCATTTCCTCGTACAAGCGCTCGCAACGATGGTAGGCATACTGGATATGGGATAGATTGAATTTCATGCATCGGCCCGCATCCAAGAATGGAATGCCTGTGGAACCTTGATGATCCAATGTAAAGAGAATGGTATGTTTCTGATGGGGAATGCCATTCCAGTTGCTGCCGCTACGGCGCGTCGATCGGGGAATAAAGAGCACGTCTTCTTTTTCGGCAATGATTTCTTCCCCGTTGATCTCATATTTCACTTTGCCTTCTATAACCACAACCAGGACATTGTACTCAATCGTCTCCAGCTGTGTCCGCCAATTCGGAATGTAATCATCAAAATTTACGCTCATCAATTGGATCATAGAACAACACCCCGTAGTGATTTTATACCTATAGCCTAGCACAATAATACTTCTGATGAGTAGCTGTTCATAGCTTTTAATAATCTTCCTAATTGAAAATGGAGTAGAATCGTACAACTTATTTATGAAATGTACATCGACTACGAATAGATGAGTAGCCTATAATTTCAGACAATTGCAGGATTATTGTAAACGCTGACATGAGTCCTAAGGAAGGGTAAGTGAATTCGACAAGAGGAAGGAAACGATGACGATATGAGAGTATTATTACTGGATTTGGATTCGACCAGGCCGGATCATTTAGGCTGTTATGGCTATCATCGGAATACGTCGCCGAATATTGACCGAATCGCGGCGGAAGGCGTGCGTTTTGACAATTACTATACCTCCGACGCTCCATGTTTTCCTTCAAGAACCGCGCTGATGACGGGGAAGTTTGGCATTCATAACGGTGTTGTGGGTCATGGAGGCACGGCTGCTGATGTCCGGCATGAAGGCATGACCAGGGACTTCCGCGACAAGCTGGGGTCGGAGAGTTTTCCCGCTATATTCCGCCGGGCCGGCATGAAAACCGCCTTGATCAGTCCGTTTGGAGAACGACATTCCTCCTGGACCTTCTACGCGGGCTTCAATGAAATGTATAATACAGGTAAGGGCGGCTTGGAGTCGGCAGAAGAAGTATCTCCAGTCGTGCTGGATTGGCTGGATCGTAATGCCGATGAAGATAACTGGATGCTCTATGTGAACTTCTGGGATCCGCACACACCATATCGCGCACCCCAGTCGCTGGGAAATCCTTTCGAACATGAGCCGCTTCCCGATTGGATTACCGAAGAGGTGCTTCAGGAGCATCAGAAGAAGGTTGGCCCGCATGGGGTGAACGAAATTAACATGTATAATAGTGAAGTTTCCCCTGATTTTCCGCGTCATCCCGGAGAGATCAGGACGATGGAGGATTTGCGGACGATGGTGGATGGCTATGATTGCGGCATTCGGCATATGGACGAGCACATCGGCGCCATTTTTGAATTGCTGGAGAACAAGGGAGTAATGGATGATCTGATCGTTATCATTACAGCGGATCATGGCGAGAACATGGGGGAGCTTGGGATTTATGGTGAACATGGCACAGCGGATCAGGGAACCTGCCGCATCCCGATGATTATCCGGGGACCTGGCATCATGAAAGGGATAACGGATCGCAATCTGCACTATCATCTGGATCTTCTGCCTACGATGGCGGAATATTTGAACGTTGCACCGGTTCGAAGCTGGGATGGCATCAGTTATGCGAAGAGCCTGCGAAGCGGAAAAGGCAGCGGCAGGGAGTATTTGGTGGTCTCTCAATGCGCCCATGTCTGTCAGCGAAGCGTGCGGTTTGGAGAATGGCTCTACATTCGAACATATCATGACGGCTATCATCTGTTTGACAAAGAAATGCTGTTCCATATCACCGAGGATGTCCACGAGCAGGACAATCGGGCAGCCCAAAGACCGGATCTTTGCAGAGAGGCCGTATACCTTCTGAATGAATGGCATGATCATATGATGTCAACGATGCCGTATGACGTGGACCCGTTGTGGACGGTCATGAAGGAGGGAGGACCTTACCATGCCAAAGGTCATCTGCCCCGGTATATCGAACGTTTGAAGAACACAGGCCGCGGGGAAGCCGTTCCGGAATTGATGCGCCGCCACCCGCAGGAATTCGTATAATATTATAGTTAAGTGAAGCAGGATAACCGCTCCGGTAGTGGTTGTCCTGTTCTCTGTATCAAGCATAGGACTGGTTAAGTATAGGAGGAACCGAGCATGGGAGAACAACATTCTTGTTGCGCTGGCGTAAGAGCGAAAGTGCAGTTGGGAGAAGCCGATCAGAAGGATCACCAAGGCAGTATAAGAGAAGGCCAATATCAAGACCAGTCTCATCCTGAGCTCCATGCCAACATGATCACGATCCCTGGAGGGACGTTTACGATGGGCACGAATTCGCAAGAAGGCTTTCCGCGTGACGGCGAGGGGCCGGCTCGCAGCGTAACCGTTTCCGGATTTGAGATCTCACCGTATGCCGTTACGAATGAACAGTTTCAACGCTTCGTGGAAGCAACCGGTTATGTCACGGAAGCGGAGCATTTTGGATGGTCGTTTGTATTTGAACTGCTGGCTTCGGAGGAAACCAAGGCAAGAGTTGCACAAGTCCCGCAAGAAGTGCCTTGGTGGCTGGTGGTCGAGGGTGCATACTGGGCTGCACCCGAGGGAGCGGATTCGAGCATCGAAGACCGAATGGACCATCCGGTTGTACATATATCCTGGAACGATGCGGTTGTTTACTGCCATTGGGCTGGCGTGCGGCTTCCCACAGAAGCGGAATGGGAGTATGCGGCGCGCGGCGGTTTGGAGGGCAGGACCTATCCATGGGGAGATCTGCTGAAACAGGACGGAGAACATCAATGCAACATATGGCAGGGCAAGTTTCCAGTTAAAAACAATGCAAGTGATGGATATATCGGTACCGCGCCGGTGGATGCCTATAAACCGAATGGTTACGGATTATATAACATGTCCGGCAACGTATGGGAGTGGTGCGGCGATTGGTTCAGCCCGTCCTATCATCAAGTGACCTCGGCCATCCATCCGTTCTTTGGTGAGTCTACTGGCAGAAGGTCGATGCGCGGCGGCTCGTACCTGTGCCACAGATCCTATTGCAACCGTTATCGAGTCGCGGCACGCAGCGGGAATACACCCGACAGTTCGACGGGCAATTGCGGTTTCCGTGTGGTTAGGGAGAAGAGGTAGAATATGCCATCGGTTGTATTGTGATGATGGAGCGTCTTCCAAGGATGTTTCGCGCCTGAAAATGCATATAAATGAACAAAACAGAAGGAAAATGCTTGATAAATGGAACAATAACGAATATAATGGAGGTGCAAAGCGGAAAACTTTGGAATAAACAGGAGGATAAGAGTATGGTGCAAGATCAATCAGGAATGTTTGCCGAGGAACGTCGTCAGAAAATTCTTGCTTTGCTGCATCAAGATAAACGGGTGATTGCCAAGGACTTGGCCGAGCGATTTGAAATATCGATTGATTCGATTCGTCGGGATTTGACAATGATGGAGGAGCAAGGTTTACTCCAGAAAACGCACGGAGGCGCAATTCCTTCCATGAAAGTCAGGCAGCCGCCCGTGGCTCCGGAACAGCGGTATGGTGAAGGCTCTCCGGAAGGGAACGCCATTGCTCAATTAGCCATTTCATACGTTCGAGAAAAAGATACGTTATTCATTGGCAGCAGCTCGCTTACCTATTTACTGCTGAAGCATCTTCCGGAGCACATGCCCTTGACCATCGTGACCAACTGCATGCGTGTAGCAGAAGCTCTGCGCGAACGCGAATGGATTGACACCTATTTGATTGGTGGACGGGTGAAACCTTCCGGAAATATCACAGACGTGCTTGCTAACGAATTTATTCGTCAATTTAAATTTGATATCAGTTTCGTTAGTGGAGGCGGTATTTCCGATGAGGGAATATACATGGCTACTCCTGAAGTTGCCGCTTTTGGCCGCGCGGTCTCTGCCGTATCCCGCCGCAGAATTGGCATGGCAACGCATCGGATTCTCGGACAGGATGGCTTTGCCAGAGCTGGTGCCGTCGAAGATCTGGATGTGTTAATTACCGATCAGAAGGCAGATCAGCAGGTTATGGATCGGATCCAGGAGCTTGGCGTAAAGGTCATTGTGGCGAAAGCAGAAGAAGCTGCACCAAAATGATGAACCATTCGATATAACTTTATATAACTTAAGATTGAAAGGTAAGAGAGGTAGAAACATGATTCAGCTTCTTCTGCAAGCGCACTGGCCAGAGTGGAACGGTGACCTGGTTAATGGTCCTACGGGCTGGAACAATACGACCTATTTTATTCATAACGAGCAGCGCAGCTCGGTCATGCGCATTTATAATACACATCGAGATAAGGCAAGAATCGAATTTGAGTTTGCCGTTCTGGAATCGCTGCAGAGGGTGCCGCTGAGCTTTAAGATTCCCGCTCCTCTTCCTTCCGTGTCTGGCGATAGGATGGTTCAGGTTCAGGATGGGAGTGATCGTTATGCTTGCCTATTTGCATATATTGAAGGAGAACGTCCGGAAGAAGGCAGCACTCAAGCATCGTATTCTTTCGGGGAGAAGACGGGGGGACTGGTAAATGCCCTTGCGGCTTGTTCAATCGGAATGAGGCCGGTGTATCCGCCTTATTACGAGCTGCTTCAGTCTTATCCTGCATGCAGCGAAGCATTCATTCTAGATTTTTGCAAGCAGCCGCCATTGGAGTTCAAGGATCAAGGAGAGGCACTTCATATACTAAAAGAAGCATACGCCGATATTTGCAGCAGGCTAGAATCTCTAAAAAATCTGCCGCAACAGCTGATTCATGGCGATCTGAACCTTTCGAACCTGCTGGTAGACGCGGAGCACCCCCACACGGTCACCGCTTTACTTGATTTTGAATTTTGCACACGGGATGTGAGAGCGATGGAGCCTGCGGTTGTCATCTCGGGATTTTTGGGAATCGCGGACGAGAGGAAGGCCATAAAGCAGTTTTGCGAAGGATTTGCCAGCCGCGTTCAACTGAGCGCAGAGGAGATTGCCGCGATTCCGGTTCTCATGCGCTTGCGTATGGTGGATGTATTTCTGCATTTTTTGAGCCGCTATCGGGAAGGGACCGATGAGTCTCATGTGTTAAGGGAACAGGTGGATATGCTAGCTGCTGGATTTAAGCGGATGGAATACAGCCAGGAGTGGCTGGATGATATGTTGTTTCAGTATTTGATGTAAGAAATGGGTGCTTTATCAGAAAAACCCGGCTCTCTAAGAGACCGGGCCTTTCCGATGTTTTTGGACAGGTTAACCATAAATTAGGAAAGTAAGAGTTTCGAATCACGGTTATTTTTTCAGCAGATTAATATGGTCCAGCTCTGTGCTGCTGTTAAAGATGAACTCCAATTTGTAATCTCCACGGTTATACGTGAGCTTGGTTTGCTTGATTTTTCCGGTTTTGAAAGTGGTTGTAGCATTCGGTGCAAACCAGTTCTGTTTCAGCATTTTCATCGTGATGCCGCCGATGTTCGTCTGTCGTTCCACGTTCGTGCCAAAGTATCGCATCTCACGGATTTTGTTCAGTTTATAGGAAAAGGCGTAGCCTGGATTCCCCATGTTGGCCCCGTATACATCGAAGGCATCGGCATCCTTGCCTGCCACGGAAGGCTCGCCAATGGCTTTATAAACGTCCTGCTTTGTGCTTTTGCCGATCGTTAAACCGCTGACGGCACCAGGGAATTGTCCCTTTAATGCAGGTTTATAGAAGCTGTTGAGTGTCTTAAGCGCGTGCTCTGCAGCATAATCGCCAGCATTTGCTGCCGTGGCAGCTTCTGCTTGCTGCAGCGGAAAAACAGCATGATTTACGCCGATAGCACTTACGCCGAGGACTCCTGCCATAGTCAAGGTGATGATTGCTTTTTTTGCTGGTTGTTTCAAGTTCATGTTGTATCCTCTCCTTTGTAACAACTAATTACCACATGCGCTGTGCATCAAACAAGTGTGCCAGACTTATCTTCCCATGATAGTGGAAGCTTAGCGGCATTGGGTTACGATTCTGTGAAGATGAAATATCAGATTTGATACCAGGACGCGAAATCGATTTCAGCCCTCCATGAATGTTTCGTCGGGGAAAATGGGGTAATGATGCATGAGGTGATATGAATTATTGGAAAAATCGTGTAATCTATATAGAACCGACTTTTTCAGGAGGAATTATGGAAACCGAATCATTACTCAAGGTGGAGCAGCTTGCTCTCAAAAAACACAAAATCTTCAAACAAAGCCAACTTCGTTACATCGCCCGCTCCATGCTCGCCAGCATGTTTATCGGCTTTGGCGTCATTGTTGCTTTTAAGACAGGCAACTTCTTTTATCTGGAGCATTCCCCCCTGACTTACCCGATGGCCGCCATTACGTTTGGCGCGGCGATCATTCTGATCGCGTATGGGGGAGGGGACTTGTTTACGGGAAACACGTTCTACTACACGTATGCCGCTCTGCGCAAGAAACTAAGGTGGCTCGAGGTAGTCAAGCTGTGGGTCTTCAGCTACGCGGGGAATATCTTGGGGGCGTGCACGTTTGCGCTGCTGATATTCTTAACGGGACTATTTATGGATTCATCCGTGAACGGATTTTTGCTCGATGTGGTTGAGCACAAAATGACCACCCCGACAGTGCAGCTGTTTTTCAGGGCAATTCTGTGCAACTGGCTCGTATGCCTTGCCTTTTTCATCCCGATGTCACTGAAGGGCGACGGCGCCAAAATGTTTGCCATGATGCTGTTTGTATTCTGCTTCTTCATTTCCGGATATGAGCACAGCGTTGCGAATATGTGCACCTTTGCCATTGCGCTCGTGCTGAATCATCCCGGCACGATTTCACTGGAGGGCGTACTGCATAACCTGATCCCGGTAACGATTGGCAATTTGGTTGGCGGCGTGCTCTTGATGGGCTTTATGTATTATTTTGTGAACAAACCGTTTCTGGATGCCAAGGAATCTCCGGGTGAATGAAGCTTAGAGGTTTATGTAGAACCCCTAACGCAAGTGGTTAGTTTTTTAATAATGAGTACACCCGCGTATCGTGTGCCACACCGTTTTGATATATATATTGGCGAAGGATACCTTCCGCTTCAAAACCGAGTTTGGTCAGCAGCGCGTGGGAAGCCTGGTTCTCCATAAAAACAACGGCACCGATACGCGTCAGGCCAAGCTCCTGAAAACCATATGCGATGACGGCGGAAGCAGCTTCGCTTGCATAACCTTGCTCCCAGAATTCAGGATGTAATTCATATCCGATTTCGGCCCTCTTATGCCGCGGAGACCATACGTTATACCCAATCGTGCCAATGAGACCTTGCGCGTCTTTCCTTTCGATGCCCCATCGAATCCCGCGTTTCTCCTTGTAGTTGTTTGCGAAGAGCTCAACGATTTGATGAGCCTGCTCGAGGGTAGTCAACGTGTCTTGTCCGTAATATCGAGTGACCTCATCATTCGAGAAGCAGCTATAGATAGCCTCAGCGTCCTGATGTTGGATTTCCCGCAGCGTTAAACGATTAGTCTCTAGTATTGGAAACATGTTCTTCCTCCCAGGTAGATATAGTAATCATTATATTGAGATTTATTTAGGAAGAGAAGAGGGCTCCTGACAGGGAGCTCTTATTTCGCGTTTGTATAAGAAATGATTTGAGAAAATGTATTGTTTGATCACATGGAGTGAGATACAATGTTCCTGAACGAAATGAGAATGATTATCATAATCAGTATAAACAAAAGAATCTCTTTCGTACCTTTTAACAACAGGCAAGGGGAGAAACGATTTATGGCAAGGTCATATCCTAAGAATACCCGATGGATGATAGCATTACTTGTACTGGTGATGGCTCTGGCTGGATGCGGAACACCGCAGGACAAGGAGGGTGCAGCACCTTCCGGGCAATTCACGGAAAAGGTGGGGGAGCAGGTCGCTCAGGACGAGACAAAACAAGGGGCTGTTGATACCAAAATGATGAAGGATGAGTTCGGTGAGGTCGAAATACCAGTAAATCCGAAGAGGGTAGTAGGGATCTATCTGGAGGACTATCTGCTGGCTCTAGGAGTTACACCTGTTGTACAGTGGTATCATCCAAGCTGGGGGAAACAGGATTACTTGGGGCTGGAAGTCCCGACCTTTGATATAACGGGAAGTATAGAATCGCTGCTGGAGGCAAGTCCGGATTTGATCATTGTCGACGGAGCAGCAGATTCGGCAAAATATGAGCTTTATTCCAAAATAGCTCCTACGTATCGGCTGCCAGAGTCCATCCTGCAGAGCCCAGCAGAAATTCTTGAGACGATTGGTGATGTTCTTGGCATTCCTGAAGAGGCCAAGCATGTACATAACGAATACACCAAGAAGATGGCTGATACCAAGGAAAAACTGGAACAGGCTGTTGGTGATGAGACAGTAGCCGTGCTCCGGTTAAATGTTGGGGATAAAACGCTTGCCCTTTTTGGCATTGATAACCGGTATACCGGCAATATCTACAAAGAAATGGGTTTGACTCCGCATCCGTTTGCGAGAGATATGACGGAATTTCATGCCATACTATCCGAAGAGAAAATCCCTGAGCTGGATGCTGATCATATCATTATCTTTCCATCCAACGGCAATTGGGACTCGGAGGAGAATCAAGAAGCGATGCAAGTATTCGGCAGCCCGCTTTGGAAGTCGGTTCCCGCTGTTAAAAATGGACATGTGTACAGGGCGGACAGAACTCATTGGCAATCGGGTGCCGTCACAGCCAATATGATGAAAGCCGACGATCTCTTGAAGTGGTTTGTCCAATAAGGAGATGATCTCCGTATTGGAATAGAAACAGGAAGCTGTCAACGGCGTTGACGAGCTTTCTGTTTCTTTGCACTATGTATGAATAGATTCTCGGGTAGGGGTAGATGAAATGAAGGCGGAAACCAGCTCGTTTAACCGAACTTCTTTATTTTATGTATTGAAGGATATTCAGCTTCATACGCAATCTACGGGTTGGCAGCAAGAAATTCTGGTTGACAACGAGCACACACTGCTGATTTTGACGGCCGGCACGGGGCGACTGCACTTGGAGGAAACGGAGTTTCACATGCGGCAAGGTCGAAGTTATCACATAACCCCCGGCTCAACAGCACGTATTCATTCTGAAACGGACGGCATGGGTTTCTATCTGTTAACCTATGAACTTTGGGGGATGGAGGGAACTCCCTCTGGACAGGCATTGCCTGTACGAAACCCTCAATTTGCTCCGTACCAGCATCAGGCCGAATGGTCATGTCTCCCGTTCTCTCAATGTATTGAATACCTGGAGGGCATTTATCGGCAGCGCGATACCTATAGCGAGTTGGAATCCTTCGACATTCATGTGCGTTTTCAGGCGTTCATGCTGTTTTTATATCGGCAGAATCAGAACGCTGCTCACCATATGAATATGCGCCAGGCTGTTGAGAAATCGATTCAACATCTACAAGAGCACTATCGAAATAATTGGACTGTGGAGCAGTTGGCAGAGCTTGCGAACGTCGCACGCTGGCAATATACTCGGATTTTTAAAAAGATCACGACCAAGTACCCCCTTGATTATCTGAACGGGGTCCGGATTGACCGGGCAAAACAGTTGCTGCTGGCGACAGATGATCGGCTGCTGGATATTGCACAATTTGTTGGTTTTAACAACGAATATTATTTTAATCGTCGATTCAAACAAACCGTGGGGATTTCTCCCGGACAATATCGCCGTCAACGTCATCAGGAGAAGATGCGGGTATTTGCGCCATTCCTTGAAGATTTTCTGGTAGCCCTCGGCATAACACCGGTCGTGCAATGCGCTCACTACAGATGGGGGAGACAGGATTACCTTGGTCTGCATGACGTCCCTGTAATTGATATTGAGCAGGAGGATATCGATGAACTTGCTCGTCACAAGCCGGACTTAATTATGATGGATAGGGGGTTCAGGCACTGGATGTCTGACGACGGCTTGGGACGGCTAGCTCCAACGTATGAGTTCCCGCATGCGAGTGAGGATTGGCGCATGACACTGCGTAAATCGGCGGACCTGCTGGGTAGGAAGGACCGAGTGCAGGATGTCATCTCACAATACGAATATAAAGCTAGTGAAGCCAGGAGACTCCTTAAGCGCTCTGTCCATGCCCAAACCGTGGCCTGTCTTCGTATATCGGCGCTTGGAATCAGTTTATATTCGGGTCCGTATCACGGGTATACGGGGCCAATCCTGTACGGGGATCTGGGTCTGACCCCGCATCCACTTGTTCAGCAGTTGTCCAGGGATGCCCGGAATGCGATCCTGTCCAGGAAATGTCTGAAGCTGCTGGATGTCGATCATCTGTTTATTACGTTCGACAAGCGTCATTCTTCCTGGGAAGGCGAGGAACGTTGTTTGCTCGATGCCCCAGAATGGCGATCACTTCCGGCAGTTAGGAGCGGCTGCGTGTATGAGGTTGATTTTCTGACCTGGATGAATTATGGGGTGATCTCTCATGGGAAAAAGATTGAGGATGTGCTGAGGGTGCTGACATAGGACGCTTTTAATAGATTGCGCATGATGAACCAACTATCATCCATATAACGTTCCGTATAAGAAAAACAAAGGCTGATCCCAAAGTCAATATGACTAAGGACCAGCCCTTTTTTATTTCATCCTATAGGCGGCTGCAAGAAGAACTCTAAAAGCTCGTTTGGGTTTAACGTAACTGAATCCGACTTAAACTGCCTCCGTCCGCAAATAAACGCTTGATGCTGCGTTCAACCTCTTCATCCGGTATTAATGGCGGAGCCTGATGCGGTTTTGTACGGGCATCGATAATGACCGTATCACAGCCCCAATGCTTATGCTCATAGCGGCTGTTCAAGCCGTGAATGTCATGGGAAGGATTGCTGCGCGTAAAGGTTGCCCACAGGAAATTACTTACTGTCGCACTCATGAATTCACTGTCATCGCACAGAATGATCATTGGACAGGAGGAGAGGGAACCTCTCGCACGGATTGTCTCGTTTAGACGCTCCATTTCCTGCCGTACTTCGGCATAACTCGTAAAAGGGGCTCCCTGGATCGCGACAATGCCGGGCATGATCCATTTGGCTGGCGAGTATCCGGGCAGATCCGTCAAGGCTTCAGGCACCTCTTGGCACAAATCCCTTTTTTTATCCCCGACCGCCGCGAATACGACCTTGCTCCCGGTGTTAAGCCCGGTCCCGGAATAATCGAGTGTATCGATCGTAGTATTGGTCTGAAAATGGATATCCCGGTGCAGATCGATTCGTTCCAATATATAGGCCAAGAAATCCTCGATCTGATGCGTGTCTAAGGTTTGGTTCTCCTCGGCCGCTATGAACAGATACTTGGCTAAACTCAATTGGCCCGTGCCCAATATCCGATTGGCAATCGTGAGAAGCTCAGCCGGCTGTTTCACTTGTTGATAAGGGGTATAGCGTTCGCTGCCGATGGCAAAGAGCAAGGGGTGTACCCCAGCAGCGTCCACCGCATGAACCTCTTTGACACCCGGGATTTCTTGCCGGATGGCCCCGCCAGTCAGCTCATGAATCAGTTCGCCGAATGACGTATCTTCCTGTGGAGGTCTTCCAACGACCGTAAATGGATAGATCGCCTGTTGTTTGGCATAGACCTTGTGCACTCGCATGACGGGAAACGGATGGACAAGGCTGTAATAGCCCAGATGATCACCAAAAGGACCTTCCGGCTTGGTTTCACCTGGATAGATTTCCCCTGTAATGACGAAATCCGCATCGTGGCTAATGCAGTAGCCGTCAACATAGCTGTACCGGAAATGGCGTCCGGACAGCAAGCCGGCAAAGGTTAGCTCGCTCATGCCTTCCGGCAGCGGCATAACCGCTGAAATCGTATGCGCAGGGGGGCCCCCGATGAAACAGCTTACTTTAAGTGGTTGCCCCAATTTATTGGCCTTCGCTTGATGGATGCCGATGCCCCGGTGGATCTGGTAATGGATGCCAACTTCCTTGTTTATTTCATATTCGTTGCCTGTGAGCTGCACCCGATACATGCCCAGATTGGAATTCATGACGCCCGGCTTCTCCGGATCTTCCGAATAGACTTGAGGCAGCGTGACAAAAGCACCGCCATCATCCTTCCAGTGCTTAATTAACGGCATATCGGAAATTTGGATTTCCTGAAATCCGGGTGGCAATGCCCCCGTTTTTTTGATAGGTAACGCGGTTTTAGCTGCTAATCCCGTCCCGATATATTTGAACGGATTTTTGAGCGCCTTCATCGGATCGTTGCGCAGCGCGATCACGTCTTGTGTGGATTCGAAGGTTTCCCGAAAAATGAATTTGCTACGCTCGATCGTACCGAACAGGTTGGAGACCGCGCGGAACCTTGAACCTTTAACATTTTCAAATAACAGCGCCGGGCCGCCTGCGGCATAGACCTTCATATGTATGGCTGCCATTTCCAAATGTGGATCAACCTCTTCATGTATACGAACCAAATGGCCATGTTTCTCCAGATCTATGATGCATTCTTCCAGATTATGATATTTCATTACATAGCTCCAATCCCTTGAAGATAGTGAATTTATTCTACTATCTACTATTATCGACAATCTCACAGCACAGGTCAATGATACCTAATATAGACGGGACGAATGGACATATCATAAAAAATTACCCTGTCCCAGAGTGTGAAGCAAACGACAAGGCGATCTCATCATTTCAATCGAGCTCTTTATTTATTTTGTTTGAACCAGCTAACAATCATTGTTCTTGTCGCGTTCTCTGTTGTATAGCAGCTCAGTTCCTTCCGTGATAAGGTCACATCCATAGGCGGCCCCAGTGCTAACAAAATTTAAATTATATTAAAAAGGGCCACATTTACTTAATTTACTACTGTAATGTCATGTATTCCTGCAATCCCTTCGCAACATGAAAACCCGTGTAATTAGAATCTAACCTTTGGTCTAGATTCGCGATCTAATAAATATAAGCAAACTGAAAAAATCATAGAAGAAAGAGGCGAGGTTCAATTGTTATCAGAAATGGAGCAAGAGGTCGTATCGGCCCAAGCGGGTGACCGTGAAGCGTTTATTCGACTCTTGCAAGGAGTAGAATCAACCCTCTATTCCATTGCCCGCTCAATGCTCAGACAAGACGAGGATTGTGCGGATGCGATTCAGGAAACGATGCTGAAAGCCTACAAAGCCATATATGGCTTGAAAAAACCTGCTTATTTCAAAACGTGGATATGTCGCATACTGATCAACCAATGCAACGAGATATTACGACAGAGAGCTCGTACCCAAACGATGGCAGACATTCATGTCCTATCTTCCGATGTCAAAGAGTATGAAAAAATCGATTTGCGCGAAGCAATTGATCAGCTGGATGAATCCCTTCGAATTGTCGTCGTACTGCACTATCTACAGGATATTCCCATTAAGGATGTCGCCCACATCCTCGACATATCGGTAAACGCCGTAAAAAATCGCCTGTATCGGGCTCGCAATATCCTTCTTGCATCGTTAGATCAATCTCGGGAAAGGAAGTTAAATTATGGAGCGTTTTGAAGTCGAAATGGATACCTTGAAACGGAAGGAACAAAGTCAAATGCCCGAAATGGTTCGAAACCGGATCGACGAGACGTACCATACCATCGTCGATATGGAGATGCCTGCAAGACGCCGCTATATAAGGAGAGAAAGAGGCCGGGGAGTTAAAATCGCTTTGTTTTCCGTTCTGACAGTTGCCGTTCTGGGTTCGTCCATCATCGCGTCCGGACTCATTTCACCAGCCCTTGCCCAATCTCTCCGGCAAATCCCCTTGATCGGCAGTATATTTCAAAATCAGGATGCCGGCTTGCAGACTGCTGAAAGTCAGGGGTTCGTTACGCCGGTCGACATCAAGGATACGCATGATGGCGTTACCATGAAAATTACGAATGTCATATATGACGGAGTACGGGTAGCAATGGTGGCCACCCGTGAATCGAGCAAGAACTTCGAAGAGCCTTTGTATGAACCCATAAGGCCTGAGGGTCATTTTTATTCATCTCGGGGGATTGAACATTATTACATGGAATATCAAGGAGAGCCTCTACCCGCTGGAATGAGCGCTACGGGAGAAAAAGATTCTGTACTGATCTTTACGGATGAATTGAGTTACGCCGAGGAAAACGCCCCATTCCCCGATACGTTCCATTTGTCTGTAACATTGATAATTAAAGGAATCAAAGAACCTTTCAATTTCAACGTGCCTGTCGTTAAGAACACATCGAATACCTTTTATGTCGAGGACCCGGGTTTATCCAAAACACATGACAATCTGAAGTTAACGATCGAAAAAATTGGACTTACTCCCATTACGACTGAAGTAGTTATCAATGTAAAGGCTGACCTAAATCTTGTTCCTGAAAAATATTTGACTACAGGTTTTCTGAATATGGAATATGAACTGGTGGATGATCAAGGTGTTTCCATGAAACCAATCGGTGCCAGAGGCAGCTCCAAGGACCCGGAGAAATACGGCATCTATTCAAAATCAATGTATGAGCCGTTTACACACATCCCGAAGGCAATAACCATAAAGCCTTATATCAGCAACACAAAAAACGGGTTTAAGAAGGAATATATTAAGGAATTAGAAATAACCGTGCCTATTGAAACCAAAGCTGTAGGCAAAAAATTGAACAATTATTAGCATTTGAATAAATGCAAAACGAAAGAAAGGCCGGTCTACTAGACGCGGCTTTTTCTGTTTCTAACTACACTTGAAATTCCCCTGCAACGGGGGGGATAATCCGAGCATTCGATATGATGCTCATCTTTGTTGGAATAAGCAAAGTCGCACCACGAACAGCGTCGATATGTTTATAATGAGAAATAGCCCCCACCCATGATCTTGGTGTTACTTTTCTTTCTTGCTGTGATTACGCTTTGCAATGTCAGTCTGGCCAAGTATGTAATCAATGCTTACGTCATGAAAATCCGCTAGTTTGATCAATACTGAGCTAGGTACATCCAAATTTCCACTTTCGTATCTAGAGTATGTGGTTTGAGAAATGTGCAAATAATTCGCCATCTGCTGTTGTGTCAGATCTCTGTCTTCGCGTAGTCCTCGAATTCGTTTATACATCATATATCACCCATGAAAAGTTTAGTTTATGCGAAAATTGCATATTGATATTTATGCGTTTTTCGCATAAAATTTATGAAAAAATGGTTGAGGAGTAAAGAAATCTTAGATGGAGAAAAAAACGAAGGCAGCTGAGCCCGAAGGGAAGTTAATGATTGATGTTATTCTAAGTTCAGAAATTATCGTAGATAGTTATGGGAAACTAACGTATGCAATTAAGGAAGCTATCTCTGTTGGCGAAATAGAGAAGCTAAAACAATTTCATTCCAAGTATCTGTATTTTTTTGAAAAATCGTTTAAGCGGTTGAATAAGTCTGAGAAGGAATTTATTCGGCGCTGGATCGATGACAAGAAAGGAGCCGTACATGAACGAATTAACGAAAGCGCAAATCGTTGATCTGGTGACAAGACTGTATAATGGAGAAGGCAGCGAGGAAGAGGTGGGGGAATGGATCGAATTGCTGCAGCGGAATGTTCCCCACCCCGACATCAGCAATTTGATTTTTTGGCCGGAAAAAGATCTGACGCCAGAGGAAATCGTTGAAGAAGCTTTCCATTACAAACCGATATACATAAATACATACAGGGGGGACCGCGAATGAGTTGGTTGGACCGGAAAACAGCGGAAGAGTGGCGCGCGGAAGGCAAACGTTATGCCGCCGACGTTAATGAATATGTACGCATGGGGATGGAGACCCATTGGGAGGAGGAACCGCCTGCGATCGAAGAGGATCGGCGCCAGGCCATGGCCCAAGAAGTGGTTAAGATGATCGCTTCCGCCAATGAAGCCGGTGAAACGGCTCTTCTTCGCGAAGAGCTGCCGCCCGCGTCCTGGCCATTGACAGGAGAGTTCAAGGAGGAGACACAGGCGGTGAAGCCCGTATATGCATGGGAAGATGGTCACGTGCTGCTGCAAACTGGAGCTTCATGGGAGCGACGGTTCGCCTATGTCGTAGGTAATGATGGCATAACCGAGTTAACGGGAATCGGCTGTGCAGGAAGTTCCGCTGATGGACAGTACTTGGCAGTAGCCGATGAGAATGGGGTGCGGACGATATTTTTGCCGGATACTTCCTTGAACGGGCAATTGGTTGCGAAGTTTACATGGCAGGATATTTGCAGCCGCCTGAAGGCCGATCTCAAAGATCTTGAATCACTGGCTGATGAAGAGAGACCTTATGATATTCTCGATGAAATCATTCCGTTCAACGATGGGCGGCAGGTTCTGCTCGTTGGCGAGTATGGCATTTACCTGCTGGGAGACTCCATCGTCCAATTAATGCATCCGGACGCTGCTGAACTTCGGGAAGATGAGCTTGAGGACACGAGAATCGCCATGGCGCACGGCGCTGTCTCGAGGGATGGCAGGTGGCTGGCATATGGCAGCCAGTCCAGCGAGCATCTGCTGATGGACCTGGATGGGAAGCAGTTGTACAGAATAGAGCCGCATTCCAGTTATCCGCATTATAGCCTGTTTACGCAGGATGGTCGTTCCGTATGGTTTAATGCTTGCCATTTTTACAACGGGGATACGATATCCGTACCGTTGTATGCTGTAGAAACGGGAGCCTTTGCAGAAGGACTGCCGATAAATGAAGAAATGCGCGTGTACGCCGGCGTAGCGCTGAAGGAGGGAGGCATTCTTGGCGATGCCTATGGATACCTCCGTTATATCAATTATGAGGGTAAAGAAATATGGCGTTACTTTGTAGGAAGTACAATTTCAGGGCTGATCGCGACGCCGGATGAGAATTTCCTGCTGGTCGGCACCTATGGCGGTATGCTGCACCGGATTAACCTGGCAAGCGGCGTCCGGGATGAGTACAGTATTGGCACAGCCCCGATTTGTGAAACCAACCGCTGGATATTCTGGAAGAACTCAGAGCCCTTGTCTTGGTAAAACCGTAAACAATCCTGCGTCATTTACGCGACTCCTAAAGGGGGAAGAGATGTCCATTATGCTTACAAAACAAGAAATGATTGATCGAATTCTTCATCTGCTTCATAAGACTTCCATGTATGATTCTGAATACGAGAGAGTGGCCACTCTACCTTTTGAAGAAGGTTATATAGGTGATTTGAGTCCGGTTGTTCGGGTTGGAGAGCAGGACTATGAGCTCGCTATGTATGAAAGAGGCGTGCAGATGCTCAGCAAGAGGACCAAGGATACCGATGAAGTGATCTTCTGGATCCTGGAGGATACCATTCATACGATTGCCCATATTAAGCTTCTGCAAAAATACAAGGTGGATAATGTAAACACCCATTTGAAATATACCAAGGACGAAATCCAAGAAATGACGGACATGATCCATGAATCCTTCCTTCAGATCGGTGGACAGTATGAGGAATGGCATAAGGCGGGCAAACGGAAAGAGCTGGAGACGCCGAATTCGGGATAGCACGCAGGCACGGGCACTGTATGAAGCTAATGATGACCGTATTGCTCGTATATAGGAGAGGTGCGCCGATATGGTTGAAGCGCTTTTCTTGGACGGAACCTTTGCGCGCTGTACGAACTGATCCTATTGTTTATAATCAAAGAGCAGCCGCTTCGCATAGTAGCGAAGCGGCTGCTTTATCAATTCATAACGTTATTGCTGAACGATGGCGATAATTTCGTCTTCCAGCTCAAGTCGTACTTGTTCGCTGTAAGCGCGGATATTGTACTCGGAGTACAGGTAGCGGAGAATGGCTTCGATGAGGTTAGCCTCAATCAAATATTGATTCCTACCGCTGACCCATACTTCACCTGTATATCCGGTATCTTCATCCCAGCTAAGCTCAAGCGATACATCCGTTGGTTTGACGCCTCTGCGCTCCGCCTGATGAAGGCAGACTGCATTGACGATTTCGTCCATGCTCAAAATCATGGATTAGTACCGATTGTTGTTATTGTTGTTATCGCGAGGTTCGTTTTGTTTACGACGATTCTTCACGGAGCGTACAACAGCCATAACGATCATAATCAAAGCCCAAATTGCGATCAGGTTAATGAGCAGTCCCATGATTTCGCCCATAAAGCCCATACCCCCGAACATGCTGCCGAAGAGCAAACCAGCCAGACCACCGATCATAAGTCCTTTCATCAAGCTGCCGCCGCTGAAGAATCCGCGTTTTGCCGTGCTGCCGGCCGCCCCTGTCGTATTGGAACGGTTGTTCGATTGTTGAACATTATTGTTATTATTCTTTTTCGGAGTGCTGTTGTATGTCTTGGTCCCGGATTTGAAACCTCCGCCGCCTCTGCGGGCATCTGCGGAATCAGGTGTCAGTGCTACAAAGAACAGTGTAATCGCTACAAGAATAGTCAATACTTTTTTCATCGTGTTCTGTCGAACCTCCCAGTAAATTTAGAGTAATAAAGAGTAATACGGACGAGTCACGATAAGGTTTCAAAATTTGTACGACCATGTTTTGAGGCTGTTGTGTGCTGCTGCTGTCTCAGTAATTCCAGTACCCAATCACACCATTTCAGCTCGGTTTCAGCCATCATCAACCCTTTGGTAGCGAGTACATAATTGCTGAAAGCCTTGCTTCCAATCTCGCGGGTATCCTCCGGAATTCCCTCTAAAATCTGCTCATAATAACGTTTTTTCTCCAAATACCCAATTCTGCGGTCCTCGAAAATATCGACGGCGATGCCGATCTCCGTCAGCCACAGGCAAAAGGTCCGAAGAGAAAGCTCATCCTTGGTGACTGCAGGCGCGATAGGTTGGTACATCCATTCACGCAGCTTCTGCATGCCTTTTTCTGTAATCGCATAGATTTTCTTGTCCGGTTTATCACTTTGCTGGACCCAGTGCGAGGACAATAGCTGCTTCTCCTCCATGCTGGACAGCAAGGGATAGATTTGACTGTGTTTGGCTTGCCAAAAGGGCTGTATTCGAAGCATCAAATCATATCCTGATGATTCTTTTCTTGCTAGTAATCCTAACAAGCCGTATGACAACGTATTCATGGACATAACTCCCTTTGAAACGCATATCGTGGACGCTAAAGCGAGGATGGTCATTCGCCTATCGGTCCGGTTGTTAAAAAGTGTACACTGAAACTGTATGGTTTGACAACCGGGGGAGTGGGCTTTCTTTCTGCTTTTGGCAAAATTGTGACTAAAAAAGCACAAACGCGTAAGCGCTTGTGCTTCCATTTGACTTTGATTGATTTATTCGTTCTCGTAACCTTCTACGACCAGATCCAGCGCGCCGGTGTTAGGGTCGATAACCATACCATGAACGGGTACGTTTGGAGGAAGAAGAGGGTGGTTTTTGATCAGGCTCACCGTATTTTTTACGCCGTCCGTAATGTTATCAAAACCGCGAAGCCATCTGGATAACCGGATGCCGGAGTTTTCCAGCGTGGATAACACTTCATCGGATATGCCGCGGTCTCTCATATGCTGGATCATCTCATCGGCGTTCAAGGAAGCCATGCCGCATTCGTAGTGACCCACTACGATGACTTCTTCGGCGTGCAGCTCGTACAGTGCAACCATGACGCTTCGCATCACACTTCCAAAGGGCTGTGAAATGATCGCGCCGGCGTTTTTAATGATTTTGACATCGCCATTCTTGAAATTCATCGCTTTAGGGAGCAGTTCAACCAATCGTGTATCCATACAAGTGATAATGACGAGTTTCTTCTCAGGAAAACGCCCTGTCAGGTAGGATTCGTACTCTTTATTCTCTACAAAGCTGCGATTGTGTTCCAGAATGCTGTTAAGGTGTTTTTCCATCGATTTTCTCTCCTTTGTATCTATTGTTTATTTGTTGTTCTTATGCTCTGGCATCTAATACTTGAATATTGGTACCGTAGTTCTGTCCGCTGCTGTCCAGGCGAAAGGAGTAGGTGGCTGGATCGGCGTCGAGCCTCATCTTCTCTTCGAAAAAAACGACCTGCTTGCGGTTCATGATAAACGGCACCGGGCTGCCTGTCTCGATAGCGATATCTTCTATCGTCGGCTCATCTACAATACGCAGGCCTGGGAAGCCGTTGACGGCACATCCGCACCCCTCCGTGTCATAGATCAGCCTGATTGCGCCCGGTTTGTCCCCAAGTTTCTCCTTCAGCTTCAGCTCTGCTTGCGGGGTGAGTTGAATTTTCACGGCATCCTGACACTCCTTTATATGTATATTGTTATTTATTCTTTCTGGAAGTTGATTATATACCTTGTAAAAAGTATCATCAATAGAGTATAGAAGAATCCTATTATAAAAAAAAGAAGGTGTGCCGGAATGGCAGTACAACATTTACCACAATGGGAACAATTTGATCGATTGGTTCGCAAAATCATGAGCTATTACGAAGCTATTGGCCTACTTCACTGGGATTTACGGACGGGTGCTCCACGCAAGGGAACCGAAATCCGTTCGGAAACGATCGGGGTTCTATCCACAGAGGCATTTAAGCTGCAAATATCGGAAGAGATGGGACAGCTGTTATCATTTTTTACAGAGCCGAAACAGGCAGAACAGCTGGATGATCGTAAACGCCGCATGATTGCGGAAGCCCGCAAGGTGTACGATCAGAGCAAATCCATCCCGCCTGAACGCTTCCAGGAGTATTCCATTCTCGCCGCCCAATCGGAAACGAAGTGGGAGGAAGCGAAGAAGAACAGCGATTTTGAAGGCTTCGAACCTTACTTAACGAAGATTGTTGCGTTCAAGCAAGAGTTTATTGAATATTGGGGCGTGAAAAATACCAGATACGACACACTCCTTGACATGTACGAGCCGGATTTAACAGTGGAAAAGGTGGATGCCATCTTCGAGCGCCTGAAAGCACGTCTGGTACCGCTAGTTCACGCGATTCAGGAATCGCCCTTCAAGCCGAAAACGGACTTCTTGAAACAGCTGTTCCCGAAAGAACAGCAGGAGAAATTCAGCTTGTTCCTGCTGGAGCAAATGGGCTACGACTTTGAAGCGGGACGTTTGGACGAGAGTGTGCACCCGTTTGCGACAGGCCTGAACCCAGGTGACGTACGCATCACGACCATGTATCTTCCGGATGATGTGTTAAGTGCGGTATTCAGCTCTTTGCATGAGGGAGGGCATGCCCTTTACGAGCAAAATATCGATAAGGAGCTTGCAGGTACGCCGCTCTCCGGTGGTACCTCGATGGGCATCCATGAATCTCAATCGCGTCTGTGGGAAAATATGATTGGTCGCAGCCGTCCATTCTGGCGCCGTTATTTCGCGGATCTGCAGCAGCATTTCCCTGAACAATTGCAGGACGTGGGCATCGAGGATTTCTATTTGGCTGCGAACAAGGTAGAGAACTCTCTGATTCGAATTGAGGCGGATGAGCTTACTTATAACCTGCACATCATCATTCGTTATGAGATTGAGAAAATGCTCTTTAACGAAGGGTTGGCGGTGAAGGATCTTCCGGAGACCTGGAACGCGAAGTATAAGGAATACCTCGGCATTATGCCGCCGAACGACGGAATGGGCGTTCTGCAAGACGTTCACTGGTCCGGAGGGGATTTCGGATATTTTGCTTCGTATTCCCTCGGCAACATGTATGCGGCTCAGATGCTTCATACGATGCGCAAAGAACTGCCGAACCTCGATCAGCTCATCGAGGAGGGGAATCTGGCTCCGATAAAGGAATGGCTGACAGACAAGGTTTACAAGTACGGAAAGAGCGAGAAGCCGTCCGAGATTATCGTACGCGTCACCGGAGAAGAACTGAATCCGGACTATCTGGCCGATTATCTCGAAGAGAAGTATAAAGAGATTTACAAACTTTAATTATCACTTTAAACGACAAACGCAGCCCAAGTGGCTGCGTTTTTTTGTAGGTAGGACTATCCATAATGCCATTCAACATCCGCCAGCATACTCTATCAGGCGTTTAACCTTTGGGCAGGCGCTCGCATATGCTGAAAAGAAACGTTGGGTTAATGGGGAATGGAGGGTTACGATGAAGCGTCAAAAATGGTGGGGGCTGGCGTTAACCATGCTGCTTGTTTGCGGAGTGGCGCTTGCCGGGTGCGGTGGCGGCGGATCGGCTACGAAGGTCAAGATTGGCGAAGTGACGCGCTCGATCTTCTATGCGCCGCAGTATGTCGCATTGGAAAAGGGATTTTTTAAGGAAGAGGGGCTTGATGTGGAGCTGCAGACGACCCCTGGCGGAGACAAAACGATGACGGCCCTGTTGTCGGGAGCCATCGATGTGGCACTTGTCGGCTCGGAAACTTCGATTTATGTGTATCAACAGGGCTCTGAAGATCCGGTCATTAACTTCGGACAGGTGACGCAGACGGACGGGACATTTCTGATGGCAAGAGACGGATCGGGTGCTTTTGACTGGAACAACCTGAAGGGTAAAGTATTCCTCGGTCAGCGTAAAGGCGGAATGCCGCAGATGGCAGGCGAGTTTACCTTGAATAAAAAAGGAATCGATCCGCACGCGGATCTGGAGCTGATTCAAAATATCGATTTTGCGAATATCGCCTCTGCCTATGCTTCCGGTACAGGTGAATTTGTTCAGCTCTTTGAGCCGCAGGCATCCATATTTGAAACAGAAGGCCGGGGCAAGGTGGTCGCGTCCTTTGGCGTAGAAAGCGGACGTTTGCCATATACCGTATTCATGACAAAGCAGAGCTATATCGACAAACACGACGCAACGGTGCAGAAGTTTACGAATGCCCTTTACAAGGCACAGCAATGGGTGGATGCAAGCAGCCCGGAAGACATCGCGGATGCGATCATGCCTTATTTCAAGGATAGCGACCGCGACATCGTGGTGTCCTCCGTTAAACGCTACAAGGAGCAAGGCAGCTATGCAGCCGATCCGATCGTGGACGAGGCGGAATGGAACAATCTGCTGGACGTGATGGAGCAAGCCGGGGAACTGAAAGAACGGGTTGCGCCTGCCACAATTGTCAACAACAGCTTTGCCGAGAAAGCGAAACAAGCTAAATAATGAAGTACTCCTAATCCATAGAACGAAAGGAGAGAGCACCAATGGTACCGGTAGTTGAATTGAACGATATCGCTCACGCATATGTCACGGATCGGGAAGCCTCTCTGGCTGTGGAAGGAATTCAATTGAAGGTGGAACCGGGGGAGTTCATCAGCCTGGTTGGGCCTAGCGGCTGCGGCAAGACCACCATCTTGTCTGTCATTGCCGGCTTGCTGCAGCCATCCAAAGGAGCCGCCTACGTGAACGGCAAACCGGTAAACGGACCGTCGCCGGAAGTTGGGTACATGCTGCAGCAGGACTATTTATTTCCTTGGCGCACCATTATGGATAACGCCTTGATCGGCTTGGAACTGACGGAGCGGTTGAATCCGGAAAGCCGAGGCGTGGTACAGAGTTTGCTCAAGGAGATGGGTCTTGCGGACAGCGGTAATCTCTATCCCGCCCAGCTGTCAGGCGGAATGAGACAACGGGTTGCACTCGTAAGGACCTTGGCGACAGACCCGGGCCTGCTGCTGCTGGATGAACCTTTCTCCGCACTGGATTATCAGACGAAGCTGCAGCTTGAGGATCTGATCGTGGAGACCTTGAAGGAGCGGGGGAAAACCGCCATTCTGGTCACCCATGATTTGTCTGAAGCGATTGCGATGAGTGATCGTGTCATTCTCCTGAACCGCAACCCGGGGAGGGTTCACCGCATGTTCAATATTCCCGAGAACATACGCCGGGTGCAGCCTTTTTATGCTCGTAAGGAGCCAGGGTTCAACGAATTGTTTCATGAGATCTGGGGCGAAATGCAAACGATCGGGAAGGAGTGAAGCTTATGACAACAAGGGATGAGCCTTCTGCTTCTTCTTCGAAGGGCTGGCTCCAGGATATTTATGTTCAGCATATGAAGCGAAAGAAAAGCATGCGCACACGCGTGCTGACCGTCCAGCTTAGCTTGCTGCTGCTATTCTTTATCTGGTGGGAAGCGGCAGGCAGATTCAAATGGATAGACGTGCTGCTCTTCAGCTATCCGACCAAAATTTTTGCCAACATATGGGGGAATATGATTAGCGGCGAGTTATGGGGGCACTTGGGGGTTACGGTAGGAGAGACGGTTGTCGGATTCCTGCTCGGCACGCTGGTAGGCACGCTGCTGGCCGTATTCATCTGGTGGTCACCGTTTCTTAACAAGGTTCTGGATCCCTACATGGTTGTGTTCAACAGTATGCCGAAAGTGGCGCTGGGTCCTATATTTATCGTGATGTTTGGCGCGGGTTTTACCGCTATCGTCGTCACTACGTTATCCATCACGGTCATCGTGACCACGCTTGTCGTTTACAACAGTTTTCATGAGGTGGATTCCAATCTGATCAAGGTCGTCCGGACCTTTGGCGGAACCAAGCGCCAGGTGTTTCAGCGAGTTATTTTGCCGGCTTCCTATCCGACAATCGTGTCAACGCTTAAGGTCAACGTGGGCATGGCGTGGGTTGGCGTCATCGTTGGGGAATTCCTGGTCGCCAAATCGGGTCTCGGTTACTTGATTATGTACGGCTTTCAGGTATTCAATTTTACGCTTGTGTTGTCGAGTCTGCTCATTATCGCCGTTGTAGCTACAGCTATGTATCAAATGGTGGTATATATAGAAAGGATCCTGATGCGAGGCTAACTGAACTGGGTATTCAACAAGCTGAGAATCTTGCAGAATTTCTCACAGGTAAAGATCGTGATTTTAATAGAGTAGAGAACCCTTCCGACTAGCGGAAGGGTTCTTTGTTTTAATGGGGAATCATGGTAATTTTGTTGAGTTGAGAGCGATACAGAAGGAGGCGCTTATCGTTGGAAGAGGTGTTGGCGACGTTGCCGGAAAAAGGGAAGAAGAGAGAAGACGCTATTACACGATTGAGTCATGTGGAAGCACTCCTTTATCTTGCCCACCATGAGAAAGGGAAATGCAAAAAAGCGGCGTTAATGGTCTTGGTTGGGGATACTGTTTAAGAGAGTTATTGTGTACAATTGGAAAGTTTGGAGGTTGACATGATCTGCACTATTTTGCTAGTATGTATCACGAAATAAATTTTCCTTTAATACAGTCCAGAGAGGCTGAAAAGGGCTACGTGATATTTTTAGGCTAATAGTATCTATGTCTTCGCATGCCCTTTTGCCCTCTGTGCAAGAAGGGCTTTTTATTTTGCTTAAGTACCTCTTTTAAAGGGAGTCCTGTGAGGCTTCAAAAGAGAATGGAAAAGTCTTGTGTAATCCATTCCCTCAAACACGCTAAAAGAGAGTTTTATCATCAAGAATTTGGAGGAACGCTAGAATGGATTATCGTAAGAAGACAGTAGTAGCTTCAGTAGCTGGTTTAACATTGGAAGGAATGGACATTATGTTTGTTTCCTTTGCGATGACAATGATTATTTCAGAATTTAACATTGACTTCGCAACGGGTGGACTGATTTCTTCCATAACGAATATCGGCATGCTGCTAGGCGGTATTATTTTTGGGATTTTAGCTGATAAGTTTGGGCGGGTAAAGGTGTTTGCGAATACCGTCTTGTTGTTTGCAATTGGAACGGCTTTAACGGGATTAGCAGCGAATATTGAACAAGTATATATTTTCAGATTTATCGCAGGTCTTGGCGCAGGGGGCGAATATGGAATTGGTATGGCTCTCGTTGCTGAGGCTTGGCCGAAAAACAAACAAGGAAGAGCTTCCTCGTATGTGAGTGTAGGTGCACAGTACGGAGTTATTTTAGCAGCGTTGCTAAGTGCTGTCATTCTTCCGTTCTTGGGATGGAGAGCTTTATTCTTTGTTGGAGTGGCACCTGTCATTTTCGCCGTTATTGTGCGAAAGAACCTTGAAGAATCTCCAGAGTGGCTGGCTGCCCAAAAAAATAAAGAAACCAACAAACAACATGAAAAAGGCAAGCTGGCTCAACTATTTGAAACGCCTAGAACATCGCTGACAACAATTTCATTGATTATTATGGCAACGGTGCAAATTGCCGGCTACAATGGTTTGATGATTTGGCTGCCATCCATGCTGCAGAAATCTCAAGGTTTATCCGTTTCAAGTTCTGCTCTTTGGACCATTAGTACAGCGGTTGGCATGATTATTGGGATGCTTGCGTTCGGCCTGTTTATGGACCGATTTGGTGCAAAGCGTGCTTTTGGCATCTTCTTGCTTGCCTCTGCATGTGCTGTGTTTTTATACTCCTATGCTGCTGGAAGTGTTGCCATTTTAATCGGTGGCGCGATTGTCGGTTTCTTCTCGAATGGCATGTTTGCTGGGTATGGAGCTTTAATTAGCAGCTTCTATCCTGTGCAAATTCGAAGTACGGCGACAAATACGATTTTTAACTTCGGTAGAGCCATTGGAGGGTTTTCGCCAATCTTTGTCGGCTATATTCTTCAAAGTTATGATATGACGGTCGTCATGATCTACTTAGCCGCCTTATATTGTATTTCCCTTATCTTCATGTTGACTCTAAAAAAAGGGCCAAGTGAGGTTTTGCAACCCGTTGAAGTTAAAATAAATTAAAGCATGAAAGAACGAATTCCACACCATAGGGATTCGTTCTTTTTTATGTGCACCCGGCATGGTATGCATATGTACTATAATAAACCCCTTCCCCACCAGATTTATACGGAGAAGAATTTATCTGTGCTAATTGAAGAACTTCTTAACTTATTTGGCTAGGAAATCGGCTGTGAATTTTTCAATAAATCCATATTTTACCCTGAAAGAAGCCTCCGGGTATGGGATAATGTCTTTGGGATGGGTTAGGAAAACTTGGAGGAAATGATAGCGATGAAATTTATAATTCGAAAGATGAGAGAGCCCGACGATTATGCTGCGGTTGCGTCGCTGCTCAATACGGTTTGGCCGGAACCGATAACGGCAGAACTTTTGAAGGAAGAGGAGGACCAAATCCCTCCGGGAAAGCTGGATTACAATGAGAAGGGCGAACTGACAGGATGGGATCGTCCCAAATGGGTAGCAGAAGATGAGTCGGGACAAGTTGTTGCTTACGCTATCGTTTGGAGGGCACCTTGGACGGAGCCGGGTGAATTATTCCTCACCCTTGTCGTACACCCGGAAAGCCGCGGGAACGGGTTAGGCAAGGCGATGTACGATACGCTTCACCAATGGGCGGCAGAGGTTAAAGCCTCTCAGCTGACCGTTATTTTGAGAGAAACGGACGCTTCGTCGGCAGCTTTTGCCGAACGTCGAGGTTACGTACAGGAGCGCCATATCTTCGAATCCGTTTTGGATCTGGCATCGTTTGACGACGACAACCTGTTTGTTGCGATTGAAGAGGCAGAACGGGCCGGAATTCAGTTCATTACATTAGCCGATGAGCCGGGAGAAGACGGGGAAAGAAAGCTCTATGAGCTGTACAAGGTCACGCAGCCGGATATACCGGGTTTTTCCGGCGATTTCCCTTGGTTTGAAGAATGGAAGAAATGGAGCATTGGACACAGCAGAGTGCGCCCGGAATGGATCCATATCGCCAAGGACGGCGACCGCTACATCGGTGTCGTCACATTGCAACAGAACGAGCAGACGCAGGCGATGTATCATGAATATACCGGCGTTCTGCCGGAGTACCGGGGCCGCCGCATCGCGCTTGCCTTAAAGCTGCTCGGCATTCAAACAGCACGTGGATGCGGAGTCCCTTATTTGAGAACGCATAACGATTCCATGAACATCCCGATGCTTCGAATTAACCGTGATCTTATCGGTTTCCGGGCGGAGCCCGGGAATTACAAGATGGTGCATAATGTAAACATCAACAATTGGAGAAAGAGGAAATAGAAATGGAAATAAAAAAAATCAGGAATAGAAATATTCTGTTTACGTATCGGCAGCCTGCTGGTTGGGATTTAAATGTTCAGCTTATTCTCGGCAATCGGTACAATTACATCATCGATACAGGCCTGGGCTCTGTGAGCATGGAGCCTGTCAAAGAATACATAAAGCATGATACCAAGCCCATCATCGTCATCAATACCCATTACCATTGGGATCACATCTGGGGAAACAGCTCGTTTCGAAACTGCACGATTATATCTCACACGAGCTGCAGGGACATGATCGAGATACATTGGGAAGAGATGATGCAGAAATACGGGCAATTTGTTGACGGTGAAGCCGAAAAACTTCTTCCCGATCTAACTTTCGAACAAGAGATCTACTTTCCCGATGACCAAATAAGAATCATGTATACACCCGGTCATACCGCGGACTCCATCAGCATTATGGATGAATTGGAAAAGGTCATTCATGTAGGCGATAATATCGGTGACTCGATGGAGGAGCTGGTTCCAAGCCTCTATGGTGAAAAAGATGACTATATCAAGACTCTTTTAAAGTATAAAGAAATGGATATGGAACTTTGTGTGTCAGGGCATAATACGATTACGGAAAAGCAAGTCTTTGACAAAATCCTGGATCTCTTATAAGGGGTTCCACCAACATTTTAACGGAAGTAGACACTAAGTACTA
Organism: Paenibacillus sp. 2KB_20; assembly: GCF_052115765.1. Classification (NCBI taxonomy): domain Bacteria; kingdom Bacillati; phylum Bacillota; class Bacilli; order Caryophanales; family Paenibacillaceae; genus Paenibacillus; species Paenibacillus sp. 2KB_20. The sequence continues at coordinate 83,735 of NZ_JBFRHH010000008.1, forward strand.
TTTAATAGTTATCCAAAAAGCCGGTTTTCCTCTCTAAGGAATCCGGCTTTTCATATTCAATGGACACTTGTACGTTATGTCTAACGAGAATAAGGATGCGGAAAATGCTCATAGCAGTCGACTAGAAGGATGTACTAAATTTGAAATGGGCGAGGCCCCTCTTTCATTTATCTACACTTCACTCTCTTCCATCGCTCGGATTGACTCGGCGACCTTGGCCATCATCGAGCATTCGATCCGTTTGCGGAACACGTCACAACTAAACTCGTAAATTCCGTTGATGGAACCCGTCGCATGCAAAGCATTGGCAGGGCAGCCGCCACTGCAGTAGAGTTTAGCCCAGCACCCCTTACACTCCGGCTTCGTGTAGCAATTGCTCTCTTGGAATTGGCATTGCAGCTCAGGCCGCGTGATGCCATCCCAGATGTTGCCCATGCTGTACGCTTCATCCCCGACAAACTGGTGGCAAGGGAACAGTTCGCCCCATGGTGTGACAGCGAGATATTCTGTGCCTGATCCACAGCCCGTGATCCGCTTCTGAATGCACGGTCCCTCTGAGAGATCAAGCATGTAATGATAGAAGGTAAACCCTTTGCCATGTTTGCTGCGCTCAATCATTTCCTTGGCGAGAATTTCGTACTGATTGTATATCTCCGGGAGATCCTTCTCGGTAAGCGCATAAGGTTCCCGTGGATCACAGATGACCGGCTCCACCGAGATTTTGTCAAAACCCAGGTCTGCGATATGGAAGATGTCGTTGGTGAAGTCGACATTGTTCCGCGTATACGTTCCCCGTACATAGTATTCTTGATCTCCGCGCTTTTGGACGAATTCCTTGAACTTCGGCACGATAGAATCATAGCTGCCTTTACCGGTAACGGTTGTGCGCAGCCAATCATGTACTTCTTTCCTTCCATCCAAGCTCAAGACGACATTGTACATTTCCTGATTTAAAAACTCGGTAACCTCATCGTTGAGCAGCATGCCGTTCGTTGTGAAGGTGAAGCGGAATTTTTTCTTCCATTCCTTCTCTTTGCTTCGTGCGTATTTTACAATCTCTTTGACGACTTTCCAAGCCATAAGCGGTTCCCCGCCGAAAAAGTCCATATCAAGGTTTCGGTGATGGCCAGAATTTTCGAGCAGATAATCGATAGCTCTTTGCCCAACCTCTAAGCTCATAATTGCCCGATCACCATTGTATTTCCCTTGGCTGGCAAAGCAATACTCGCACGACAGATTGCAGGTATGTGCGACATTGAGACAGAGCGCCTTTACATACGTTTTACGTGTTTTTAAATGATTAGAAAGGTCCTCGTAGGCATCCTCTGTAAAAAGCTGCTCATTCTTAATAAGTTCCTCGACCGCTGAGATTGTCTCCTGAATGCTTTCTTCTAAATATTGTTTTTCCATCATGAACGCCAGGATTTGTTCGGGTGTCTCATGTTCATAAAGCGCAATAACTTCATATGCTAGGTCATCAACAACATGTACAGAGCCACTATAGGTGTCGATTACGATGTTGTATCCGTTCAGTTGATATTGATGAATCATACTGCGAATCAAGCTCCTTTTTACTACAAATTGCAGGCTGCTATTCAGCAGAAACAACTTGGCCGTCCTTGTAAGGACGGCGGTGAGTTTCTTTGCCCATTTGTTATTTGTTCATTGCGTTCTCACAACGCTGATTAGCTACGCCGCAGGAAGTCTTGCAAGCAGATTGGCAAGATGTCTGGCATGCGCCGCATCCGCCGTGTTTTGCAGTGTCCATCAGTTTGCGTGTGCTTATTGTTACGATTCTTTTCATCATGAATAACTCCTCTACCATTTCGTGAATTCGAATAAACTCGCTACGTTGAACTATGGTAACAACAACTTGGAATACTCAACAATCAAAAAGGTCACACTAATTGGAAAATCTAATGGTCTAGGCCCCCCAGGCATGGTTGTTTATGGCATTAAAATAAGCTAGGATGAAGTTACATTATAATATGTAGTCACCTGAAAGGTAACATATAAGGTAACATATATAGTCATCATCAACTCGCCTGGAGGCTCTTCATCACATGGGATTTCGTGTCATCAAAACGGCTGCGGCAAGCCTGCTTGCCATCTTAATTACAGATGCCTTGAACATACCGGGGGCTACGTCCGCCGGTCTTCTTGCTATACTCGGCGTTGACGTCACGCGAAAACGGAGTGTGCGCTCCATATCGTCCAGATTGTTCGCTTCATTGCTGGGCCTGGTGCTGGCGTGTATTCTATTTTATTTTCTCGGTTTTCATTATTGGGTACTGGCCATATACATATTGCTTGCATTTCCCGCGATTTCAAAAGCGAACTTTAAGGAAGGCATCGTAACCAGCTCGGTCGTGGTGTTTCGGGTGTTTCAGGGGAAAGAGATCGGAATGGACATTTTGCTAACCCAAATTGAACTGTTGATTATCGGTCTCGGATCGGCCATGCTTGTGAACTTGGTTTATATGCCGAACAGCGAGGGAGCGATGATGGAGATTCGCCGGAAGGTGGACGGGCTCTTCTCTGTCATTTTCCATCATTTCTCGCTTACGCTTCGAGATCCCGAACATATATGGGACGGTAAAGAGTTAATTGAGGCTAACCGGCAGATTGAAAGAGGAATTGAGGAAGCGAAGCGGGCGTCGGAGAATCAGATGATTCATCCGGACGGCTCCTGGAACATCTACTTTTATATGCGGAAGGAACAGATGGAGAATATCCAGAGCATGATGCATCAGATATCCCAGGTGTATGAGAGGCTTCCTCATGGCGTGCTGACGGCGGAAATATTCGATCAGTTAAGCAAGGATGTCATTGCCGAAGGATATACGGGCAAGTCCGAAGGACTGCTGATTGAGCTGGAGGACTTGTTTAAAGAGATGGAGCTGCCGACGACCCGCGAAGAATTCGAGGTCCGGTCCGCCATCCTGCAGTTATGCCATGAGCTGGAATACTATTTGAATATTTCAAAGAAGTATAAGGCACCCACGGCGAAAAAACCGCAGAAGCGCGCGGATTCGGCCGTATAGCTTAGGGATTTGCAAAAAAAAATCTGATATTTTTAGCATCATATGAATTTATTTGGACCACTTCATTCAACATTCGCCCATGTCTTGCATACACATGTATGGAATGATTGTATGGAGGAGGTTCGAAGATGTCATTGAGTCATAAACACCAATGTAGAGAAATCATCACGAAGGCGATCTGCGGCAAGGGTCGTAAATTCTCTACCGTAACACATACCGTGACTCCGCCTAATAATCCGACCAGTATTTTGGGGGCTTGGATTATAAACCATCAATACGAGGCGGTTGCCGCCGGAGACGGAATTGAAGTTATTGGTACTTACGATGTTAACATCTGGTATTCCTATGACAAAAATTCGCAGACCGATGTGGCGAAAGAAACGGTATCGTATGTAGAACGCGTGCCTCTTTCTTATCTGGATCCGAAGCATCGTGCATCCACGGTGGAAGTGTCGGCTGAAGCGACACAGGAGCCGAGCTGCGTTGAGGCCAGCGTATCCTCGAATGGCACGAGTGTCATTCTGCGGGTAGAGAGAGAGTACGCGGTGGAGCTGATTGCGGAAACCAAGGTCGTTGTCAAAGTATGCAGCCATCACCATGGCGACTACGAAGACAAAGAATTCGATTACGTCCTGGGAGACGAAGGCGATGATTACGAAGACCTTGATTACGAAGGTCTGGAGGATGAACTGTAAGATAACCCTCCTGTAGGAATGATTCTAATCTTAGCATATGCAGTGAGGGCAGCTTTGCGGAGGGCGGATGCCCTCTTTTTTATTTTTTTTTACAGGGGGACTAGGAGATGGCTCAATTTAAAGTAGAACCAGTTGCTGTAAAAGAATATGTACCATTGAAGGGAGCTGCAGTGCTCCTCGCGCAAGCACGTCTGATCAGATCCGGAATACCATGCTCTCTGGGCTTGAGTACAGTTGAGGAGAAGCATTTCACGGCCAGGTACGCGGTTCATGTCGAGGGGTTGTCCGCAGTCTCGATCCGCTCTTATCAGCTTGGCGGCAGCGAAGTGATATTTGAGCCCGATCCCGAGAACGGGAGGTATGAAGACGGCCTGCATCGGAGATTGGAGAAAGCAGCTCTGCGGTCGCTGTATACGCTGGGTGTGGATGAAGGAGAGGTCATCATCACGGCCCGGCCCGGGCGAAGATATGTAGTCGAAGGTGTCCGCATGAAAGCGGGCCGGAATAAAACCGTTATGAGTGCCAAAGGCCAACAGGCGGCAGGTTTTCACGCGCATAACGAAGACAGTGAGTTTCCTTTGACTCTTCCGCTGCTCATGGGGATGGATCCCGAATTTGTGCTGATGAAGGATAACGGAGATATTGTGTATGCATCCGAATTTATGGAGCGTGGCGGGTCAGTCGGCAGTGACGCCGTTCGTTATCGGGGTGAGGTCATATACCCCATTGCCGAGCTGAGGCCGTTACCGAGAGCAAGGCCAAAGGAGTTAGTGATTGAAATGCAAAAAGCTCTGCGTCAAGCCCAGAGCCTAATTACCGATCATTCATTAACATGGAGGGCAGGAGCTCTGCCTTATGGTGATTTCCCGTTGGGCGGCCATATTCATTTCAGTGGGGTACCGCTTTCCCTGTCTCTTCTTCAGACCCTGGATAATTATTTGGCTCTGCCGCTGGCGCTGCTGGAAGACCCCAAGGGGCGTCTTCGTAGGCCCCGTTATGGATATCTGGGGGATTTTCGGAGACAGCCATATGGTGGGTTTGAATACCGTACGCTTCCCAGCTTTCTCGTTTCGCCGCTTGTCGCGAAGGTGTCACTCTATGTTGCCTATCTGGCAGTTCGGTACAGCGACCGCTTGCTAGCGAGGCCATTCAATACGGAACGTTACCATCGCGCCTATTATGAAGGCGACAAGTCCGTGCTTCAAGAATGTATTGCAGGCTGGCATAGGGATTTGTCAGCACTGCCGGAATATTCGGACTTTGCTCGTGAAATCGAACTGGCTCTTGCACACATGGAGGCGGGGCGCGTTTGGGATGAGAGCAGAGATATCAGGCCGCTGTGGAATATTCCCGTGAAGCCGTGATGCTTTGCGATCAATTTCTGTTATAATGGAGGTCAAGCTAGAAGGTAATGGAGGTACGTCATGGCTAAATATACGCCGATGATTGAACAATATTTGAAGGTTAAAGAACAAGCGCGCGATGCGTTTCTTTTTTTCCGCTTAGGCGATTTTTACGAAATGTTTTTTGATGATGCGATCCTCGCATCGAAGGAATTGGAGATTACGCTGACCGGCCGCGAAGGCGGCGGTGCAGAGAAAATACCGATGTGCGGAGTGCCCTATCATTCCGCGGAGGGTTACATCCAGCGGTTGATTGAGAAAGGATACAAAGTCGCCATCTGCGAGCAGATGGAAGATGCTTCTGTCACCAAAGGCATGGTGCGGCGGGAAATCGTTCGGGTCGTCACGCCGGGGACCATCATGGACGGCAAGGTCGTGCACGACAAATCGAACAATTACATGGTGTGCGTTACGGAAGCGGGCGGATTGATGTCTTTATCGGCATGCGATCTGTCCACAGGTGAGCTTTATGTGACATCAGTGCCATCTTCGGAGGAATGGCTGCGGGATGAGATTGGCCTTTATGAGCCTTCCGAGATCATTGGGGACGCTTCCCTTCTTGATATCATCTCATCTCAGGCGCTTCCAGGCAGCCGCAACATTGTCTATACGGCTTGGGATCGTAGGGAGGACGCATTGGTTCGCTCCCAATTCGGAGAACCGGCCTGGGCCCGCCTGGAAGAGGAGCGAAGAGCCTGCATTTCCCTGCTGATCTCGTATTTAAGCGAGACGCAGAAGCGGTCACTGGGACAGCTGACGCAGATTGCTTCCTACGAACCGGGACAATACATGGTTCTGGATCCATTCACCAGACGCAACCTGGAGCTGGTTGAGACAGTTCGTGAGCGTTCAAAGAAAGGTTCGCTCCTGTGGCTTCTGGATCGCACGGAAACCTCGATGGGAGCCAGACTCCTGCGGCGGAGAATCGATAAACCGCTGCTGTCCCGCAGCCGGATTGAAGAGCGGCTGGAGGCTGTTGAGCATTTGTATAACCAGTACATACTGCGTGAAGATCTGCGGATGGCGCTTAAAGAGATATATGATCTGGAACGGTTGGTCGGCCGGATTGCGTTTGGCAGCGCGAACGGACGGGATTTGAACGCGCTCAAGCTGTCGCTAAGACAAATTCCTTCCCTGAAAGAGCTGTGTGCCCATTCGGCTTCCGAGACGCTGCGGCGGGTGGCTGCGGATACGGATATTTGTGACGATCTGTGTGAACTGATCGAGCATGCGATTGTTGATGAACCGCCGGTGTCCGTGCGTGACGGAGGCATCATCAAGCCGGGCTATCACGAGCGGCTGGATGAGTTTCGTGAAGCGAGCACCAGCGGCAAACGCTGGATCGCCGAGCTGGAAGCGAAGGAACGCGCGGCTACGGGGATCAAGTCGCTGAAGATCGGTTACAACAAGGTGTTTGGCTATTATATCGAGGTGACCAAGTCCAATCTGTCGTCCCTGCCGGAAGGCCGGTACGAACGCAAGCAGACCCTGGCGAACGCGGAGCGTTATGTCACGCCCGAGCTGAAGGAGAAGGAAGGTCTGATCCTGGAGGCGCAGGAAAAGATGGTGGATATGGAGTACGCCCTCTTTACCGAGCTCAGGGACAAGCTGAATACCCAAGTAAGCCGGTTGCAGAAGCTCGCTGAGCGCATTGCAGAGATCGACGTCTACCAATCGTTGGCTGCGGTCAGTGCGGAATACCGGTTCGTGAAGCCGGAACTGAGCGAAGGTTATGATTATATCGTTGAAGGCGGTCGTCATCCTGTTGTAGAAGCCGTCATGAAGGATTCATCGTTTATCGCGAACGGAACGGATTTGCGCAAGGACGGCTCCTCGATCCTGCTTATTACCGGTCCGAATATGGCTGGAAAAAGCACGTACATGCGCCAGGTTGCCTTATTATCGATTCTGGCCCAGATGGGCTGTTTTGTCCCGGCAGAGCGTGCGGTTGTCCCGCTGGTCGACCGGATCTTTACCCGCATCGGGGCGGCTGACGATCTGATCGGCGGTCAGAGCACCTTCATGGTGGAGATGGCGGATATTCAGGTCATGACGGAAAAAGCGACGCCCCGCAGCCTGATCATCATTGATGAGCTTGGACGCGGTACGTCGACGAGTGAAGGTATGGCAATCGCACAAGCCGTGATTGAGTATGTGCATGACCATATCGGCTGCAAGGCATTGGTATCAACGCATTTCCATGAGCTTGCCCATCTACAGGAAAGCCTTGGCGGTCTTAAAAATTATTCCATGGCGGTTCAGGAAAGCGGAGACAAAGTGCATTTCCTCCGCAAGCTGATCCCTGGCGCAGCCGACAGCAGCTACGGCATTTACTGTGCGAGATTAGCCGGCTTGCCCGGCAGTATCATTGACCGCGCCTATGGGCTGCTGCAGGGCCTGGAGATGGCTTCGCTGGCCGCGGTGGCATCAGAGCAAGGGGCTGTGATGCAGCGCGAGCAGCCAACTGCCGCACCTCAGTCCGATGAAAGACGAAGCGGACCGGAAGCTGTGTATGAGCATCGAGAAGATACAACGCTGTATACTGAAGGCTTGGGCGGTGCTGACCAGAAAGGCGGCGTGGTACAGCTCTCCATTTTTGGCGAGGAGGAAGTGCCTGAATCGAGTGCTAAGCCTGGTAAGGATCAGCACTCGATGCCGCAGGAAGCCTCTCAAGATCCTGCGATCAAGAGCCTCATTGATGCTGTTAAGGGCGCGGACGTGATGAATATGACGCCGCTTCAGGCCATGCAGTTCCTGAATGACCTGAAGCTTCAAGCGAAGGATATGTGATTTAGCATAGGAATGAAATGAAACGGAGGTAGGAACGATGGGGATTATTCGGATTTTGGACGAGCATATTGCAAACCAGATTGCTGCCGGTGAGGTGGTGGAGCGACCTGCCTCCGTTGTGAAGGAGCTAGTCGAGAACGCCATTGATGCCGGGAGCACCAAGATTGACGTAACGGTTGAAGAAGGCGGACTGGACAGCATTCGCGTGACGGATAACGGTGCCGGCATTGATCCGGAGGATTGCGAGACGGCTTTTTATCGTCATGCAACGAGCAAAATCGCTGAAGGCCGCGATTTGTTCCAAATCACCAGCCTTGGATTCAGGGGCGAAGCCCTGCCATCCATTGCGGCTGTATCCAAGGTACGTCTGGTTACCTCCAATGCTCACGATGGCCGCGGACGTGTGATCGAGATCGAAGGCGGTCATCTGCGCGTGAACGAAGAGACGGCCGCACCCAGAGGAACGGATTTCCTCGTGAAGGAATTGTTCTTTAATACGCCGGCAAGGCTGAAATATATGAAAACAATCCAAACGGAGCTGGGGCACATATCCGACTATCTGTACCGTCTGGCCCTCTCCCGGCCGGATATTGCCTTTACGCTTAGGCACAATGGAAACTCGCTGCTGCAGACGCTGGGCAATGGCGATGCCCTTCAGGTCATTGCGGCCATATACGGTACCCAATCGGCCAAAGCGATGCTGCCGTTCGAAGCGGAGAATATGGATTATACGTTAAGCGGATATATCAGCCGCCCGGATTATACGCGGGCAAACCGTAACGGCATGTCGCTCATCATTAACGGGCGGTATATTCGTAATTACGGCTTAATGCAGGCGATTTTGAGGGGTTATCATACGCTGTTGCCGATCAACCGGTTTCCGCTCGTTGTCATTCAGCTGTCCATGCACCCCTCGTTGATCGATGTGAATGTGCATCCATCCAAGCTGGAGGTGCGGTTCAGTAAAGAGCAGGAGCTATTCGCTTTTGTGGAGGAAGAGATTCGCAAGGTGTTGCAGCAGGAAATTCTTATTCCACGTCCGGCCAAACAAAATATTGGCAAAAGCGACAACGCCTATATCCAGGAACAGCTGCAATTTTCTTCTGCGCAAGGTCGTGTCTCTGCGATCGGTAGCGGTAATGAACGGGATATCGCGATCCCAGGAAGCGGCGAGCTTTCCACTGGTGAAAACATGCCTCTCCATGCGTCGCCTGCGTCGACACGGCCGGAGGGTCAGGTATACACTCAGTCTGAGTCCAATATCAAGCAGACTTATGGGGCCGGAGCAGCAGGAACAGCTGCCACCTCGCAAATGCGGGAAACGGCAGCAGCTTCTTCTTACCGCAATGATTACCGCAATGAGACCAGGGGGAATGCCGGAATTCCTGCCATAACGAAGGAGTGGCTGCAGGCGGCCTCAGGACCGGCTCCCGAGATTCCGCCATTTCCGGAGCTTACGCTGATCGGCCAGCATCACGGCACCTATCTTATAGCGCAGAATGATGCCGGGCTGTACCTGATTGATCAGCATGCCGCACATGAGCGGATTAACTACGAGTATTACTATGAACAGTTTGGCAACCCGGCAGACGCATCCCAGGAGCTGCTGCTGCCGATTACGCTCGAATTCACGCCCTCGGAATCGGAGAAGGTGAAGGAACGGCTGCATTGGTTTGAGAAGGTTGGCGTTTATATGGAGTTTTTTGGCGGCCATACCTTTCTGGTTCGTTCCCATCCGTTCTGGTTCCCTAAGGGCGACGAGAAGGCCATTATCGAAGAGATGGCTGAATGGGTGCTGAGCGAACGCAATATCGATATCGCCAAGCTGAGAGAAACCTCGTCGATCATGTGTTCCTGCAAGGCTTCCATCAAAGCCAATCAGAAGCTGACGGAGCAGGAGGCGATGACGTTGATTCAGCGTTTGGGCGCCTGCCGGCAGCCATACACATGCCCGCATGGACGACCGATCGTGGTTTCGTTCTCAGCTTATGATTTGGAGAAAATGTTTAAACGCGTGATGTAACAGCAAGGAGGACCTTCATGATTATAACAACTGGAGAAGCGGAAGCGCCGGACATTGTGGAGCGCGCGAGATGTTTAGCCCAAGAAATCGGCTGCCGTTATGTCCAGCGCGGCGGTCATTCATTGCGAAAATTAGCCCGCAGGTTCGGAGACGATGACGTGCTGGTCGTACTGAACGGACATGTACGTCTAAGCGGACCGGATGGGGCGGTCATGGAATTTCATCCGAGTATGGGGTTTGTCCGATTGAAACGCGTGCTGAGCGGAAAACCCGATCCCATGCTGGAGGCTTCCGGAATGGAGGAAGGGGATTCCGTACTGGACTGTACGGCCGGGCTTGGAGCGGATTCCCTGGTATTCTCGGGCAAGGGCGGGGCGAGCAGTCAAATCACTGCCCTGGAGAGCTCACTGCCCTTGTATGCGCTGCTGAAAGAAGGGCTGCGGACCTATGAAAGCCATCTGGAGGCCAGTGATCAGGCGATGAGGCGAATCGAGGTCAGGCACAGCCATCACCTGGATTATTTGAAGTCGCTGCCGGACCGGAGCGTAGACATTGTTTATTTTGATCCGATGTTCCGTGAACCGATCGCCGAATCGGCTTCGATCCATCCTCTAAGACATTATGCAAATAGGGAGCCGCTGGAAATGGAAAGTGTGAGAGAAGCGGTTAGGGTCGCGCGCAAAACCGTCGTGATGAAGGAAGCGCGATCCAGCGGAGAGTTTGAGCGGCTTGGCTTTACATTGCCTGAACGGGGAAAATCGAAAATAACGTACGGAGTGATTTCCATTGACAGATGAAACCAAACCGAAACTGCTTGTTCTCATCGGACCAACAGCTGTAGGTAAAACCAAAATGAGCATTGAGATCGCGAAGAAATTCGGATGTGAGATTATCTCCGGCGATTCGATGCAGGTATACCGGGGCATGGATATCGGAACGGCCAAAATTTCCGTGGAGGAAATGGAAGGCGTTCCTCACCATCTCATTGATATTCACGAGCCCGATCACCCCTATTCGGTAGCCGAATTTCAGGAGCAGAGCCAGAGGCTCATTACGGAGATTACGCAGCGGGGGAAACTTCCTTTTATTGTTGGGGGAACCGGGCTTTACGTGGAGTCGGTGTGTTACGGCTATCAGTTTAGCGAGACGGGAGCGGATGAAGTTTTTCGGGAAGAGCAGTTCCGCTATGCCAACGAACATGGAGCCGAGGCTCTTCATCAAAAATTGGCAGAGGTTGATCCTGAAACGGCCGAGCGGCTTCACCCTAATGACCTACGTCGGGTCGTTCGTGCTTTAGAAGTATTTCATGTGACCGGCGTCCCACTTTCGACCCAACTGGCACCTCAAACTAAGCAATCTCCCTATGACTTATGCTTGGTCGGTTTGACAATGGACAGGCAAATGCTATATAACCGTATTGAAGAGCGAATTGATCTTATGCTGAGCCAGGGACTTGTTGATGAGGTGGCGGCGCTCATGAACAAAGGGTTCGCTCCGGGGCTTGTATCCATGCAAGGGCTGGGTTACAAGGAAATCGTTTCGTACCTTAGCAGGGAGTTCAGCTATGAAGAGGCCGTCGTGCTGCTTAAGCGCGATACACGCCGTTTCGCTAAGCGGCAGCTATCTTGGTTTCGCCACATGAAGGACATCGAGTGGGTAGACGTCACCGACTCGGGAAATTTTTCTGCGAACTATCAAAAAATCCGTGCTATAATAGCAGGAAAGTTTCACTGAAATCTTGAATATATTTTCAAAACAATCTAAATGAACCATTGGGGGTACGGCTAATGAACAAGTCCATTAACATCCAAGACACGTTCTTGAACCAACTGCGCAAAGAGAACATTCCGGCCACGGTATACCTTACAAACGGCTTTCAGATCCGTGGAACGATCAAAGCTTTTGACAATTTTACCATCGTGATTGACAGCGACGGCCGTCAGCAAATGGTGTACAAGCATGCTATCTCCACGTTCATGCCGCAGCGTAATGTGTCCCTGATGCAGGATAACAGCAGCGAACAATAGATTTTAGAATGGATTCATAAAGAGCAGAATCATACCGTAAATGATTAATTTGAAACTTTTTGGCTTATATTTCGTTTAGCTTATAAGGAGTGCAGAGAGCAACCTGAGAAGGTTGTTCTTTTCTTTCCGAGGCATGACTTGAGTCAGAAGGCTTGATCCCGCAAGGGAGTAAGGAGGGGGACAAATGGCTGGAAAAGATAATCAGATGTCACGGTTGAACAAAAACAAAGACAACCCGAAGACATCCAAAACCACGAAACCGAATGCGAAGAAGAAAAAAGGCAAAGGAAAGCGAATTGCATGGGCATTGTTTTTTACGGCTGTCATTGCGATCTTCTGTGCACTTGCAGGTTATTTGTTCATCTTGATCAGCGGTGAAAAGCTGCTGGAGCAGAATCAGGATAAGCTGACCGCTTACGGTACTTCTAAGGTATATGACCGTAATGGCACGCTGATGGGCGAACTGTCCCTTCAGAAGAGTGATCCTGTGAAGTACGAGGATATTCCGGAGCTATTGGTACAAGCATTTATTGCAACAGAAGATAAACGGTTCATGGAGCATAACGGCGTAGACATGTGGTCGATCGGCCGCGCAGCGGTAAAGGATGTCATGGCCCGTTCCATGGTCGAAGGCGGAAGTACGATCACGCAGCAGCTGGCGAAGAACATATTCCTGACCAGGGATAAAACATTCTTCCGGAAGGCGACTGAAATGTCGATCGCGCTGGCGCTTGAGCGTAAGCACAGTAAACAGGAAATTATTGAGATGTACTTGAACCGGATTAACTTCGGGGGGCCTTATTACGGCATCAAAGCCGCGTCCGAGCGTTATTTCGGCAAATCGGATCTAAAAAAACTGGAGATATGGGAAATAGCAACACTGGCGGCAATGCCAAAGGGACCGTCCCGATATAATCCGCTCAAGAACCCTGAGCTCTCCAAAGAGCGTCGTGCGGTGGTATTGACTTTGATGGAACAGCAGGGTTATATCACGGCCGAAGAGGCCGCGAAAGCCAAGAAAGTGGACTATGCGTATACACCGCCTGAAAGACAACAGAAATATACAGCGTTTATCGACTATGTAATGGAAGAAGCCGAAGAAAAATGGGGCCTCACCGAGGACGATGTTAATATTGGCGGTTATCAGATTTACACAACGATGGACGTGAATGCCCAGACGGCAATGGAAGAAGAGTTCAAGAATCCGGAAAACTTTGAAAAAGGTCCTGATGACGTACCCGTTGAGGGTTCCATGGTCATCATTAACCAGGAGACCGGCGGGATCGTAGCGATGTCGGGTGGAAGGGAATATACGCGCGGCGGGTTTAGCCGGGCTACCGACAGCCGTCGTCAGCCGGGCTCCGCCTTGAAGCCGATTGTATCGTACGCACCGGCGCTGGAATCCGGGAAGTTTACGAAGGACTCCAGATTGAGTAATAAACAGCAATGTTTTGGCACCAACTATTGCCCAAGAAATCTGCACGGATATTCGGAGACGATTGGTATGCCGGAAGCGATTCAGCGTTCCGAGAACATTCCGGCCGTATGGCTGTTGAACCAAATCGGCGTAAAAACCGGATTCGAGTTCGCTCAGAGTCTCGGCATCAAGATGACCGAAGGCGACGCGAACTTATCCCTGGCCCTCGGCGGAATGAATACCGGTACGAACACATTCGAGATGGCACAAGCTTTCAGCGCCTTTGCTAATGGCGGAGAATTTAAAGAGGCTTTTGCAATCAAGCAGATTAAAGATAACAAAGGCAAGGTTGTGCATGAGAACAAAGGCAGCAAAGGGAAGCGCGTGATGAGTGCTTCGACGGCTTCGCAAATGACAGACATGATGAAGCGCGTTGTAGAGGACGGAACGGGTAGAAATGCCCGGATCAGTCGTCCGGTAGCCGGTAAGACCGGAACCACGCAGAGCGGCTATAAGGGCGTCAGCTCAAACCGCGACGTATGGTTTGTCGGATATACGCCGGAGTTAACCGCAGCTGTGTGGATGGGTTATGATAACCCAGACCGGCAGCATCTGCTGAAACGAAGCAGTTCGATCTCAGCTTCCTTATGGGGCAAAGTGATGGAGAAGGCTGTTCAAGGCTATGAAGCTAAGAGCTTCCCGAGTACCGAGCCGGTAAAGCCGCCTGTTGAAGAAACGACATTAACCGCAGTCAGCGGTTTGACGGGCTCCTATAATGGAGAGACTCAGACTGTATCACTGAGCTGGAATCCGGTTCAGGGCAACGTGCAATACCGCGTGTATCGTAAGGAAACGTCGGAATCGGAATACACCCCGATTCTCGATGCCTTGAATGGTACGTCCATTGAGGATTTGAGCGCAATGGAGGGACTGACCTATGATTATTATGTGACTGCTATAGACCCGTCTACGAGCCAGGAGTCGGCACCTTCGAACATCCTGCAGATTGTGGCCGTTTCCGAGGAATTGCCGCCTGAGGATCTCGAACCCGATCCGGGGGACATCCAGGAACCACCTCCGGTTGATGAAGGTGACAACGGAGCAGGCAATGAGTTCCCTCCTGGGAATGAGAATGGCAACGGGAACGGAAATGGCAACGGTAATGGTAATGGCGAGCCAGGCAATGGGAATGGTGAAGGCCCAGGCAATGGTAACGGTAATGGAACGAACCCTCCTGATAATGGAAACGGAGCCGGGAATGGCCAAGATGGTCAAAATCCTGGCAATGGATCTGATGGCTCAGGAGATGGATCTAACCATGGTGACACAGGCACTGGAGGAACCGACAGCGATTCGGGTGATATTCCTACGGTACCGGGAACCATTGTGGATCCGTCAGATCCGGTTGATGGTTCTGACCAGTTCCAAGATAATCCATAATGAACTTGAGAGCCTCCGCATGATTGCGGAGGCTTCTTTGTTTTGAGTGTGATACCCAAATGTGGTAAGCTGGGAATACGAATGGGGAGGAAAAGTTCCATGAAACGTAAATTCGGAGATCGGGCGAATTGGCGCCGCATCACCCGCCGGCACTTCACTTCCCGGTATGTGGAATGTGAGCAGTTTACAGGGTATCTCACGTTATATACCATATATGGCCTGAAAGAACCGTTATGGAAGACGTATGGCCGTCATACTTACCGAATCGCGGACAAAGGCTATTCATGGCTGCAGTATTATCCGAAGGACAGCCATTTCATCGTGACCGCCATGTTTGATGACAAACGAAACATTGTTCAATGGTACATCGATATTTGCAAGAAACAGGGGGTAACCGATCAGGGTGTTCCTTGGTTTGACGATCTGTATTTGGACGTTGTGGTCGTCAAGAACGGTGAAGTGTTCTTGCTGGATGAAGATGAGCTTGAGGATGCCCTAGGGCGGAATGACATTACCCGGGATGACTACAGGCTGGCCAAGGTAACCGCACGGAATCTGCTTCGGGCCATCGACGCGCATGAATTCCCTTACTTTATGATGTCTCTGAAGCATCGCGACCAGTTATTTCATAATGGAGAGTTCAGGAGGAAGAAATAATGCGTCAGGAAATACATAAGAGTCTGTCTCAAACAGGCACGAAGAAGAGAGCATGGTATCGGCGAGGGATGATTACCCTGCTCTCTCTCGTTGTTCTTGGAGTGCTATGGTCAGGTTATGCATATTGGAAGATCGAAAGTGCCGTCAGCAGTCCGTCGGAGAAAGCGGATGTCGGCATTATCCTGGGCGCTTCCATGTGGGGAGATCAGCCAAGTCCGGGGCTTCGCGAGCGGCTCGAGCATGCGCTAGTTGAATACCATGCAGGCCGTTTTGATACCTTCATCGTTTCTGGCGGCCTCGATAAGCCGGGGTATCCATATACCGAAGCCGAAGGAATGCGAAATTTCTTGGTTGACGCGGGCGTACCGGAGGAACGGATCTTCCTGGAGAACGAAGCAACGAGCACTTACGAGAATTTGCTCTTCAGCCAAGCGATTATGGAGGAGCATGGGTGGAACACCGCCATTATAATAACCCATGACTATCACGGGACGAGAGCGATGGAGGTTGCAACAACCCTTGGTTACGATCATCCTTCTATGTCGCTGACGGAATCTACCGTTTTGCCGATGGTTAAACACAAGTCTAGAGAAGTGCTGGCTTATACGAAATGGACGGCCGATCGGCTGTTGATCGCCATGGGTGTCCTATGAGGACGAAACTTCTAATAAGCAGGCTGTAAATAGAATACATTGGAATAGATAGTCAGCCCTTTGGTAAAGAGGTGAGGAGCAATGAACGGGCGTGTAACGGCCGCTAACGGCCGATCTGAAGGACGGCCATCCAGGCAGATTAATGTCGTGCTCCGCAGCGCGGAACCTCCACTCATCAGCAGTGCGGTTCCGGAACGCGAACCGGCCCCTTCGCCAAACCCTGTTTCCCAGCACAGTCTATTCCAGGAAATACAGAAAGAGCTGGATCAACTGGTAGGTCTCGAACAAATCAAAGACCTGGTATTTGAAATCTATGCATTGCTTCAAGTGGCCCAGATGCGTTTGGAAGCAGGCTTATTAAGTGGCGGTCATGTGTACCATATGATTTTTAAAGGAAACCCCGGAACTGGGAAAACCACAGTCGCCCGTATCGTGGCAAAGCTGTTCCAGAAGATGGGCGTGCTTAATAAGGGTCATCTAGTCGAAGTGGAACGGGCCGATCTCGTAGGTGAATATATCGGTCACACGGCACAAAAGACCAGAGAATTGGTCAAAAAAGCGCTTGGAGGAATTCTGTTCATCGATGAGGCTTACAGTTTGGCGCGCGGCGGTGAGAAGGATTTTGGCAAGGAAGCGATCGATACGCTGGTTAAGGCGATGGAGGATCATAAAAACCAGTTCATTCTTATTCTGGCAGGCTATAGCGATGAGATTGATTTTTTTATGGATTCGAATCCCGGCCTGTATTCCCGTTTTCCGATCCAGATGGACTTCCCGGATTACAATTTGGATCAATTGATCCAGATTTCGGAGCTGATGGCAAAGGAGAGGGATTATATCTTGATGCCGCAGTCGCTGAGCAAGCTCAAGGAACATCTGCAGATGGAGAAGGATCACGGACTGCACGCCTTCAGTAATGCGCGTTATGTACGGAATGTCATCGAGAAATCGATAAGGAATCAATCGGTTCGGCTGCTAAATCAGTACGTAACCGGGAACCCCGGCAAGCTTGAGCTTATGACCCTGCGGCCGGAGGACTTTAAGTTAAACGGAAAAATACAATGATTTTAAGCTTGTCTTCGAACATAATGAAGGGGTAACGTTGCTTTCTTTGGATCATAATGTTTATTGCAGGCAGCAGCGGTTAGTTAAATTAGGAGACGTAATGATAGAGGAGTTGGCTATATGACAAATATAACGCATGATACCCGGACAGAGATCGAAGATAAAGCCGTTTTGGTCAGTTTGGTGACGGATGCAGTTAAACGTACAGGAATTAATCCGGAACACTCGCTGCAGGAGCTGGTTCAGCTAGCTGAAACCGCTGGAGTGGAGGTACTGGATGTCATTACGCAGAATCGCGAAGTTCCGGATTCCAAGTGGTTTATCGGCAAAGGGAAGGTCGAAGAACTGCGCATGGCGATTGATGGGTTGGGCGCAACAACAGCCATATTTGATCAGGAATTATCCGGCGCACAAGTACGAAATCTGGAAGAATCACTCGATGTGAAAATTATCG
Organism: Paenibacillus sp. 2KB_20; assembly: GCF_052115765.1. Taxonomy (NCBI): domain Bacteria; kingdom Bacillati; phylum Bacillota; class Bacilli; order Caryophanales; family Paenibacillaceae; genus Paenibacillus; species Paenibacillus sp. 2KB_20. The sequence goes on from NZ_JBFRHH010000008.1 coordinate 101,403, forward strand.
ACCGTACTCAATTGATACTGGATATTTTCGCTCAACGTGCGAAGACCCGTGAGGGGATTATCCAGGTGGAGTTAGCACAGCTTACTTATTTGCTCCCGCGGTTGTCGGGACATGGTAAGAATCTGTCCAGGCTCGGGGCGGGGATCGGGACACGTGGACCAGGGGAAAGTAAACTCGAAACCGACCGCCGGCATATTCGTGACAGAATCAGCGACCTGAAGCGGCAGCTGGATGAAGTTACTCGGCATCGTACGCTCCATCGGGAGCGGCGGAAGAAGAGCGGTGCCGTACAGGTTGCTCTAGTCGGTTATACCAATGCCGGCAAGTCAACATTGTTAAACCGGTTAACGGACGCAGATGTTTATATCCAAGATCAATTATTTGCTACGCTGGACCCCACTTCGCGTGTGTTGGAGCTGCCTAGCGGCAAGGAAGTTGTGCTAACGGATACCGTTGGATTTATACAGAACCTTCCTCATGATCTGGTAGCTGCGTTCCGTGCGACGCTGGAAGAAGCCAACGAAGCCGATCTGATTCTTCATGTCGTAGATGCTTCTTCCCCGATGCGGGACGAACAGATGGCTGTCGTTCAATCCATACTTCAGGATCTGGGGGCGGCGGATAAACCGCAGATCGTTCTGTTTAACAAGAAGGACGCATGTGAACCGGATCAGCTGGAGATGCTGCCTGCAGGGGATGGTCAATTAAAGATTAGTGCGTATCAAGATCAGGATTTGGAAATGGTTCGTGAAGCGATTCAGGACCAGTTGTCCGGAGGGAACGTGACGTTCCGGATTCCGGCAGACCGCGGCGATCTGAACTCGGTTGTATACCGTGTCGGAGACGTGCTAGAGCAGTCTTTTGATGAGAATGATATCCTCTACGAGGTGCGAATCAATAAAGCGGATTATGAGAAAATGGGGTACTTGCTCCATGATTACGTCCAGAACGGATCTTAGGTACCAATAGGAATCGTAGTGTAAGCCCCTGTATGGGGCTTATATTGCGTGTTCAGGGTGCTCAAGCATTGCGAGTTCTATGAAATAAAAATATGTGTTAAGATGTGAGACATCATGTGTAAAAGAGGAGAGAGCAGTTGGTCATGGCAAGATTTTCGCAAGATATACTTGAATTGAGCAGTGAGATTGAGTCCAAAATCGGACAGCGTTTACGGGAGATCGATAATATCGTTGATTTTAATCAGTGGAAGGTGATCGATGCTTTCCAGAAGTTTCAGGTGAGTGATTTTCATTTTGCGGCTTCCACCGGGTATGCATACAATGATCGCGGCCGTGAAGTGCTGGATGAAGTCTACGCAGACGTATTTGGAGCCGAATCTGCCCTGGTCAGGCCGCATTTTGCTTCCGGTACCCATACGATCTCAACCGCACTGTTTGGTGTGTTAAGACCGGGAGATGAGCTGTTGTATATTTCGGGTCGTCCCTATGACACCCTCCATAAAGTGATTGGCGAACCCGGGGACGGCAGCGGATCCCTTCGAGATTTTGGAATTGGTTATCAGGAGGTTGCGCTAACAGAACAAGGGGAAGTCGATTGGGAGCGGGTAGAGAAGGCAATCACGTCTTCAACCAAGGTTATTGGTATCCAGCGTTCCCGTGGATATGATTGGCGTTCTTCGTTCACGGTATCCCAGATTGGTGACATGGTAAACCGGATTCGGTCCATTCGCCCGGATTTGATTATTTTCGTTGATAACTGTTACGGTGAGTTTACGGAGCGATTGGAACCGACGGAGGTTGGCGTTGATCTGATGGCGGGGTCGCTTATCAAAAACCCTGGCGGCGGCATTGCCGAAACCGGCGGTTACATATGCGGTAAAGCGGCCTATGTGGATAAGGCAGCCTATCGGCTGACTGCTCCCGGCATCGGACGTGAAGTAGGGGCTATGCTGGGAACGACCAGAGGCATTTATCAGGGATTATTCCTGGCACCATCCACGGTTGGACAAGCGGTCAAGGGCAGCATTTATGCCGCCGCGATGTTTGAGGCAGTGGGGTTCACAACCAAGCCGGGCTGGGAGGATGAGCGGACCGATTTGATTCAGGCCGTATCGTTTACCGGAGCGGATCATCTGATCGCTTTTGTACAGGGGATTCAGCGGGCGGCGGCAGTCGACAGTCATGTGGTGCCTGAGCCTTGGGATATGCCTGGATATGAACATCCCGTAATCATGGCGGCAGGTACGTTCATCCAGGGAGGAAGCCTCGAATTATCCGCGGATGCGCCGATCCGATCACCTTATATCGGGTATATGCAAGGCGGCTTGACCTACTCTCATGTTAAATATGGTGTGCTTATGGCCCTCCAAAGCATGAAAGATCGTAATTTGTTGTGAGTTATCCTTACATGCGGTTGACGTGGTTGATCAGGAAATGTACAATAGGATCAGAATAGACCACTTGGAAGGTTGATGAGATATGGGTGATGAGATTCGGAGGAATATGGCATTATTTCCGATAGGCATTGTTATGAAGCTTACGGATTTATCCGCCAGACAAATTCGCTATTATGAGCAGCATAACTTAATTGTCCCAGCCCGTACGTCGGGCAACCAACGCCTGTTTTCCTTCAATGATGTGGAGCGACTGCTAGAGATTAAGGCTTTGATTGAAAAAGGTGTTAATATCGCCGGCATTAAGCAGGTAATGAACCCTGTCACGAAAGAGTCTGAAGAGGCTACTGTCATTACTCCTGATACCGAGAACAGACGCCGTGAGATGTCGGAGTCCCAGTTGCGACGTTTGCTGAAGCAGGAATTGATTACCGCTAGAAGACCGGGTCAGGTTTCATTGATTCAAGGGGAATTATCCCGGTTTTTTAATAAATAAGGATTGCCATGCTGTAATTCTTCATTAATTCTAGTTTTTTATTTAAAAAGGAGAGGATAAAGTGAGTTATACCAGAGAGGACATTCTACGTATTGCCAAAGAAGAAAATGTTCGATTTATCCGCTTGCAATTTACAGATTTGCTTGGAACGATTAAAAATGTTGAGATTCCTGTAAGCCAGCTGCCTAAAGCGCTTGATAATAAAATGATGTTCGACGGTTCGTCCATCGAAGGTTATGTACGTATTGAAGAATCCGATATGTATCTGTACCCAGATCTGGATACCTTTATGATCTTTCCATGGGTATCCGAGGATCGTGTTGCACGCTTGATCTGCGATGTCTACATGCCTGACGGCACTCAGTTCGCAGGAGATCCGCGCGGCATTCTGAAGAGAGCGCTGAAAGAAGCTGAAGAGATGGGCTTCACTTCTATGAATGTCGGTCCGGAACCAGAATTCTTCCTGTTCAAAACCGATGAAAAAGGCAACCCTACCCTGGAGCTTAATGACCAAGGCGGATACTTTGACCTTGCGCCTACGGATCTTGGCGAGAACTGCCGCCGCGATATCGTACTGACACTGGAAGAGATGGGCTTTGAAATCGAAGCTTCTCACCATGAAGTTGCTCCTGGCCAGCACGAAATCGACTTCAAGTATGCCAATGCGATCAAAGCAGCTGACCAGATTCAAACATTTAAATTGGTAGTTAAGACGATTGCTCGTCAGCATGGACTGATTGCAACATTTATGCCAAAACCGCTATTCGGCGTGAACGGCTCTGGTATGCACTGTAACCAATCGCTCTTCAAAGGAAGCGAGAACGCGTTTGTCGACGAGAGTGATGAGCTTGGCTTGAGCGTAACGGCTCGTAACTATATGGCGGGTATTCTTAAGCATGCACGCGCGTTTGCTGCGATCACGAACCCAACGGTGAACTCGTACAAGCGTCTCGTGCCTGGTTACGAAGCACCTTGCTACGTAGCATGGTCTGCAAGTAACCGCAGCCCAATGATTCGAATTCCTGCATCCCGTGGCCTTAGCACGCGTATTGAAGTGCGTAACCCGGATCCGGCGGCTAACCCGTATCTGGCTTTGGCTGTCATGCTGAAAGCAGGTTTGGATGGCGTGAAGCGCGAGCTGTCGCTCCCGTCTCCAATCGACCGCAACATCTATGTGATGACGGAAGAAGAGCGCATTGAGGAGGGCATCCCTAGCTTGCCGGCAAACCTGAAAGAAGCCATTAACGAGTTGATTCGCAGCGAAGTCATTTCCGACGCGCTCGGGGATCATGCGCTGGCTCACTTCTACGAGCTGAAAGAAATCGAATGGGACATGTACCGCACGCAAGTTCATCAGTGGGAACGCGATCAATACATTACCATGTATTAATAGAGAAATCCCTTGCGCCGTAAGGCGTGAGGGGTTTTTGTTTTTCCAATGAATATGATCAAACAGGCATATGGAATATTAGTCAGGTTTCATATAAAGTTAGTGGAGTAGGGGAAATGCTGCTGTGGTAAGTGGAACAACGAAGGAGGCCCGTAAATGGCAACTCTAAGTGACCATGAAGAGAAGGGAACTCAGGCAGTGTTCGCGTTTATATCTCGTATTCCTGGTGAGGATGAAGGATGCCAGATCAATTTTAAGTTTTTTCAGGCTAACCGAATCATTTATGATTTGAATTTTGGGTGGACGAATTTGACAATCCGGAATTATATTTCGGTAACTGCTGAATTTCCGCTTGAGTATTTAAATGGTTTTAAATTAGATGGTTTATTTATGTCTTTCGAAAAACATTTATACCAGCTGAGCTGGGAGCCAAAGGAACAAGAAGGAATCTATCAGTTGCATTTTTACGGATCGGAACAGGATTTTCAGTTAACCGCCGACATAGAATCCATTCGAAGATTTGGTTCTCAATTTAAACAGGCCTGGGATGAGTCTCCGTTAGTTTAGTAGCAATGGCAATAGATTTGGTTTGTGAATTTGGAGAACCGTTCAGGAATGCAGCCAATACAGAATCGCCCTCCATAAAAGGGAAGATTCTTTTTTTATTTTTCGAAAAAAGGGAACTTTTACTCACTTCCATGACTCTAATTAGACGAGGTGAATCGGTTGGAGCTGGAATACTTGAAGCAGATGACGGTGATGGACACACAGACACTGGATAAAATCATGAACTTATACGGAAATGATATCTGGAATTACGCTTATTTTCTGACCAAACAGCAAGCACTGGCTGACGATATTGCTCAAGAGGTGTTTATTAAAGCTTATTTTGGCATACATACCTTTCGCGGTCGGGCGACGCTAAAAACGTGGCTGCTTACAATTACAAGACATACCGCGTATCGATATAAACAGACTTTTTTCTTTCGGAAAGTGACCCTTAAGGACAAGCTGCTCATAGATGCCTCAAGCCGCTCGGCGGAAGCAGAGTATTTGGATGGGCAGTATACCAATGAAATATGGGCCATGATTATGACCTTACCCAGGAAGTTCAGGGAGGTGTTGATCCTGGATATTTACTATGAGATGTCAATAAATCAGATTGCGGAGTTCCTTAACCTAGCGGCGGGTACCGTAAAATCAAGACTGTATCGGGCAAGGAAAAAAGTACAGAACCTGTTGAAGGAGAATGGCGATGAATGAGGATAAACCAGACTGGTATTCCCGGGCTAAAAAAGCTCCCTTTTCAGATGAAAAGTTCACATCTGAAATGAAAAAAAACGTGCATAGGTCCGTGATTTTCACCGACAGCAAGCCTAAACGTCGAAAGCACTTACAAGTTGGATTTGCTGGAGGGTTAATGCTTCTGATTATTTTAATTGCCTTTCAATTACCTTTTGGCAGAGAGGAACAACAGAGAGCAGGGACTTTACCTCCTGGTACGGAAGAGACAATCCGGGCACAAGGCGTAACGGATGAAGGAAGGTTAAGGGTTATTGCAGTTGGACAGGAAAAAATAACGACATTGGGAGCACCGAGCTGCTTCGGTATCGAAACGGATATATCGTTTACCGGAAACTACAGCGTACAGTATAGTACTAACCAAGTTACAAATGAAGTAACTACGCTGGGGGATCTTACTTTTATTCAACCAACATCTGCTCCGGTTGATATGATTCGCCTGCCGTTTCAAGCTGCCGATGTATTTATACTCGCACCGCAATATAGGGACTGTCATGGTATACAAATCTATGCGTTCGCAGTGGGGCATGAAACGGGTAAAGCCGTCCAGCTCCGATTTCAGGATAAATCCTTGGTATCCTACTTTTCATATTATAGACCAGGTACTACTCCCATGGTAAAAGACAATAAGCTTGTTCTGCAATCCACGGAGGGGCCGGGTGGGGAAGGTTCGCCGGATTATAAACCCAAACGGATGTATCGACTAGATCTTAAACAAGGCATTATGGAGCAGGCAAACTAGCTATGATACAGCTTCGTGATCTATATAGAAAAAGCAAAGAGGTTACCATCCAATTAAGGGAGGTAACCTATTCTTCATAGATAAATATATGAAATTAGTGGACATCCCGGAAGAGTCCGATTACTTTACCGAGAATCGTAACATGGTTCAGGCGCAGTGGCTCGTAGGTAGGATTCTCCGGTTGCAATCGTACATGATCCTTCTCCTTATAGAAGGTCTTCACAGTTGCTTCGTCTTCCTCTGTCATCGCTACGACAATGTCGCCATTGTCTGCTGTTTGCTGCTGGCGAACAATGACATAGTCGCCGCTGTGAATGCCGGCTTCGATCATACTGTCACCAATAACCGACAACATGAACACCTTATCGTCGCCTACATAATGCTGTGGGAGTGGGAAGTAATCCTCAATGTTCTCCATGGCTGTAATAGGAACACCTGCAGTGACTTTTCCGACAACAGGCACTCTGGCAATGGTGTGAGTAAACAGGCTTGCGCTTTCGGACTCTTCTTGGCCAAGCAGTTCGATTGCTCTTGGTTTCGTAGGGTCACGGCGAATGAGGCCTTTCTTCTCCAAGCGGTCAAGATGTCCATGGACCGTTGAACTGGAAGCTAGTCCGACAGCCTCGCCGATTTCCCGGACAGAAGGCGGGTAACCCTTGCTACGAACTTCGTTGCGGATAAACTCTAAGATCGCCAGCTGGCGGCTGGATATTTTCGACATGCCGTATCAACCCCATTTAGTAACGTTTGGGAAAATTATAACATAGAACTTCCGTTCGTACAAACATAAGTTCTAAATAAAAATAGAACAAATGTTCTTTTTGGTATTGAATCAAACAAGTGTTCGTGTTAATATAAATCCATAAGAGAACACTTGTTTGGGAGATGATGATTCCATGTTGAAATACAGTACATACCGTAGCATTTATGAGAACGTTCCAGTGCAAACGAAGTCCTCGGAGACTTGGATCGATCAATTGAAGTCGAGAATGGCATCCATTCCTTTTATAAAGCTTTTATTCGTTCTGTTAATCGTAGCATCCTGTTGGACAGGGGCATATTCCGTTTTTGCCGGGGGGATGGATAAACCCACGGGGGAGAAGCAGGTTATTGTTCAATATGGCGATAGTTTGTGGCGGATTGCTTCCCTTCATAAACCGACAGATATGGATACGCGAGTATACCTGGATAGCATCCGAAGAATGAATGGATTGAAGGGTCCGGATATACAGGCAGGAGAGGTGTTGTCTTTACCGGTCTGGTAATGGGATGACACTACGAGAAACTCTTTCCTTATATATGTCCCTATTTCTCGCTTCATATTTGTAGGTTTGCCTGACGAAGTGATTTCACGCAGTATCGCGTGTTTAGAATAGATATCTATTGATTTCTTAACATAGAGGACCCATTTATAGGCATCATATGTTCATATTTGTTCTTAATCAGAGTTTGCAAGGGTGCAAGTTGCCTTGACAAGCTCTTTTTCACATGTTTAAGTTATACATGATATTGGAATTGGAGGAGAAGTCATGGACATCGATACTTTGGTTGAACGCATCAATGTGCTAGCAAGAAAACAGAAAAGTGAGGGATTGACCGCGGAAGAGCTCAAGGAACGGGCAGAGCTTCGGGAAATATACCTTAACAATATTCGTGGTAACTTTAGACAACAGCTGGAATCGATCGAATGGGTTGATGAAAATGAACAAAAAGGCGGCCCGCGATTAAAGCATTAGTCGATCAACTGGAACATGGATCTACAACCAGTGATTCATGACCAGATAGTAGGATAGAATTATAATACTTGGGGTGCCGATTATTCGGGGGAATCGAATACGGTTACCCCAAGTTTATATGGATTGGTAATATATTGAAATTTAATCCAGGGGGAACCATATGTCACGATCATGGGAAAGAAAAGTCAACAAAAATATGTCACAGCTCAACAAGCAGCGTAAGAAGCAGGGGCTGACCTCGTACCAAGGCTCTGCAGTTACTGATAAGCATGATGTATTTAAGGGACGTAAATATGTACTTCCGTTAGTGCTTGTTGCATTGGCTGGTGTGTATGCACTTCTTGGAACGGCGACGTCCGAGGCTGCAGGTGGAAGCAACGATGTACTGAACTGGGTAGGTGTCAGCTTGTACATTCTGTTAGCGCTTATGATTTTCTTACGCAAGCCTTATTTGAAGATTGAGCGTGCTTCCGTATCCACCATGAAGTTCAATCGGGAACGTCGACTGGCTGTATCGGATATCGAGAAGATCAAATTGGCTTCGGGTTCCGTCGTGATCCAGGGTAAGGGGAAAGCAGGCAACTGGGTATTCTCGCGTATGATGAATCTTTATGATACGAAAGCGATGGGCGAAAGATTAGAAGAGTTCGCAAAAACTCATCAAATTCCAGTAGAGCATAATTAACAAATAGAATAGATCACAGTGTATATGAGGAGTGGGAGAGACATGCCGATAGCTGCGGTTTTGTTTGATTTGGACGACACGTTATTGTGGGATGAACGTAGTGTGGAAGAAGCGTTTGAAGTGACATGCCAGGCCGGAGCGAACGAGACCGGCATTGATGCCAAAGCACTGTTGGCCGCAGTACGGGAAGAAGCGAGAGCATTATATGAATCATATGATACCTTTGCTTTTACCAAAATGATCGGAATTAACCCTTTCGAAGGCTTGTGGGCTAACTTCACGGCTGGATCGCAGCCTGAATTCAGAAAGCTGCAGGAGCTGGCACCCGTATACCGCAAGGAATCATGGCGACGCGGACTTCAGCGCCTAGGCGTTGATAGTGAAACATTGGCCGAAACGTTGGCTGCACAATTCGCTGCTGGACGCAGAACTAGACCCTATGTATATGAAGAAACGTTTGAAGTTCTGAAGGAATTACAGGGAAATGTAAAGCTGCTGCTTCTCACGAACGGAAGTCCGGATCTGCAGCAGGAGAAGCTGGACGGTGTTCCAGAACTGGTTCCTTATTTTGATCATATCATCATCTCCGGTGATTTTGGCAAAGGGAAGCCGGATGTTTCCATCTTCCAGCATGCTCTGGATTTGTTGGGTGTTGAGGCGGATCAGGCCGTAATGGTGGGAGATAAGCTGACCACAGACATTAAAGGCGGGAATGCGGCAGGACTGCATACGGTTTGGATCAATCGGGTAAACCGACCTCACGATCCGTCCATTCAACCGAAGTTTGAGATCAAACATTTATCGGAGCTGCATGCCATCGTCGCATCCTTGTAAACTACGCAATGAAGAACTCACACCCGAATAATGGGTCCGCAATCGTACATAGGAACAGCCCTAACAGCAGATTCTGCGGTTATGGGCTGTTTTTTTGTTGGTTACACAAATGGACTTGAGCCGTGCATTTGGCAATGATAAACGTCACACAATTGTAAGCTGCATGAGATAGAAGTAAAAGAATAATGCGATATAATGGTTTAGGTAACTTAACGAGGTTTGGTAATGACCATTACGTGAATGAACCATACATAGCCCTATTCTGTAAAAGAGGTGTAGAGAATGACCCGAAAAAAGATAGCCTTACTTGCAGCCATGGTGCTGATGGCGGTTGCGCTTGCCGCATGTAATGACAGCAAAGCGGAATCCGGAGAAGATGTGATGGCGGAACCCATCATAGTCGAGCTGTCTCTGACGCCGGAGAGTATTAAGGCTGGTGAGAAGGTGCTGATCGAAGCGAAGGTGACGCAAGCAGGCAGTCCGGTCGAAGATGCGAACAATGTGGAATTTGAAGTGACGCTGGAAGGCGGAGGCGTTCAGGCAAAGGTCCCGGTTAAGCATGATCAGGACGGGGTTTACAAAATGGAGAAAACCTTCGATGAGGCTGGAACCTATCGTATCGTTTCCCATGTCACGGCGAGAGGACAGCATTCCATGCCGTTGAAGGAACTGAAAGTAACGGAGTAACACATCGCAAAATAAATAAGGCAGCACATGGTCCGCAAGGCGGATCGATGCGCTGCCTTATTTCGTTTTCCTATTCAATCTGCCCGCAGGCTTATTGGAATTGAGGATCTTCTACCGGTGTAGCAACCCAGCCGTTCTCTTCAATGAAAAGACGAACAGCGATGATCTGCTTGTTCTCCATCAATGTGAAGAAGTGAGGTGTATTTTCCGGTACGGAAATGACATCGCCTGGCTCAAGCTCAACATTAAAGTAACCGACATCGTCGGAGCCCTTAATAATGAAGATTCCTTTACCGCCGACAATCGCACGGATTTCATCTTCCGCGTGGGTGTGAACCTCTTCGAATTTCTTCAGCAGGTCCTCGATATTGGGTGTAGATTCGGAAAGTGTGATGACATCCCAAATTTTGTAGCCGCGTCTTGCAGCCAAGTCACGAATTTCTTCATCATAGATGTCCAAAATGCGCTTCTTATCGTCATCACTAAGCTTGAAATTTTCTTGAAGCGCTGCCGGGAGTTTTTCCATATTCCAGTGCTCGTAAACAACCTCTTGGTTACTCAGGAATTCCCGAACATTATCTTCTCCAGTAATGCGTTCGTTCGTGTTGCGAATCACAATCTCTGCCATTTCTTTAACCCTCTTTCTCCCGTTGGATTAATATGTATTATAGCCCCCCTCACAGCATTTGTCATCTGCAAATGTTGATTTGTACCCATTGCAACGCAATATTTCGGCTTTTCTATTGAAAAATATTCTGATACACTAAGATTTAACGTTTTCGGGGGAGGTTTATGAGTTGAACAAGCCTAGCTTACAAGAAATACTTAAAGAACGAATATTAATTCTTGATGGTGCCATGGGCACAATGATCCAGCAGGAGGACCTCTCAGCTGAAGATTTTGGCGGCCCGGACCTTGATGGCTGTAATGAAATGTTGGTCATTCATCGACCGGATGTCATTCAAAAAATACATGAACAATATCTTGAAGCAGGTGCCGACCTGATTGAAACCAATACGTTTGGCGCAACCTCCGTTGTGCTTGCTGAATACGATATTCCTGAGCTTGCCCGGGAAATCAACCTGAAAGCGGCTCACTTGGCCCGCGCAGCGGTTGAAAAATATTCCACGCCGGACAACCCACGCTATGTGGTAGGAGCCATGGGTCCGACAACCAAGACGTTATCGGTTACCGGTGGTGTGACCTTTGCCGAATTGATCGAGAGCTACGAGGAGCAAGCCGTTGCTTTGATTGAAGGCGGGGTTGATGCGCTTCTGCTCGAAACATCGCAGGATACATTAAATGTGAAGGCCGGGAGCATTGGGATTCGCCAAGCGTTTGATAAAACGGGCGTCACGCTTCCAATTATGATATCCGGTACGATTGAACCGATGGGAACGACGCTGGCCGGACAAAATATAGAAGCATTCTACATCTCTTTGGAACATCTGAATCCCGTATCGATTGGCCTTAACTGTGCAACGGGCCCGGAATTCATGCGTGACCATATTCGCTCCTTATCCGAAATGTCGAGAAGTGCCATCAGCTGTTATCCTAACGCGGGTCTCCCGGACGAGAACGGGCAGTACCATGAATCCCCTGAATCGTTGGCTCAAAAGATGGGGGCTTTTGCTGAAAAAGGCTGGCTCAACATCGCCGGCGGATGCTGTGGGACAACACCCGACCATATTCGCGCTTTAAAACAAACGATGGATGGCTTCTCCCCGCGACCGCTGGATGGTGGGCATTTGCCGGCATTATCCGGTATCGAGCCGGTATATATCGAGCAGGAAAACCGACCGTATATGGTAGGGGAGAGAACGAATGTTCTGGGTTCCAGAAAGTTTAAGCGTTTAATTGTAGAAGGTAAATATGAGGAAGCCTCCGAGATCGCTCGTGCCCAGGTCAAGAATGGTGCGCATGTCATTGATGTTTGCGTACAGGATCCGGATCGTGAAGAATCGGAAGATATGATTAAGTTCCTGGAGCTAGTAGTTAAAAAGGTTAAAGTGCCGCTCATGATCGATACCACGGATCCGGCCGTTATTGACCTGGCGCTGCAATATTCGCAAGGGAAAGCGATTATTAACTCGATTAACCTTGAAGACGGTGAAGAGAAATTTGAGCTTGTGATCCCGTTGGTGCATAAATACGGTGCCGCGGTTGTCGTAGGAACCATTGATGAGACCGGTCAGGCGATCCATCGTGACGACAAGCTGAAGGTGGCCCAGCGTTCTTATGATCTGTTGGTCAACAAATATGGTGTTTCGCCGGAGGACATTATTTTCGACACGCTTGTATTCCCGGTAGGTACAGGGGACGAGCAGTATATCGGATCAGCCAAGGAAACGATTGAAGGCATCCGAATAATAAAAGAAGCCATGCCAAAAGTGCATACGATTCTCGGAATCAGTAACGTTTCCTTCGGATTGCCGGAAGCGGGCCGTGAAGTCCTGAACTCCGTGTATCTGTACGAGTGCACAAAAGCCGGATTGGACTACGCGATCGTGAATACCGAGAAGCTGGAGCGTTATGCCTCGATCCCAGAAGAAGAGCGTCGCCTAGCCGAGGATCTGATATACAGAACCAATGATGAGACGTTGGCGGCTTTTGTCGCGGCATTCCGAGATAAAAAGATAGAGAAGAAGGTTAAGGTATCCAATCTGACACTCGAGGAGCGACTTGCATCCTATGTAGTGGAAGGTTCTAAGGAAGGCCTCGTTCCGGACTTAGATATAGCATTGACCAAATACGGCGCGCTCGAGATCATTAATGGACCACTGATGGCCGGGATGACCGAGGTTGGACGTTTGTTCAACAACAATGAACTGATTGTCGCGGAGGTGCTGCAAAGTGCCGAAGTAATGAAGGCATCCGTAGCGTATCTGGAATCCTTTATGGAGAAAAACGAGACGTCGGTCAAAGGGAAAATCATGCTTGCCACCGTGAAGGGGGACGTGCACGATATCGGTAAAAATCTGGTGGAGATCATCTTGTCCAACAATGGTTATCAAATCATAAATTTGGGTATAAAAGTACCACCGGAGCAAATTATCGAGGCATACCGCCGTGAGCAGCCTGATGCTATCGGCTTGTCCGGTTTGCTGGTGAAGTCAGCCCAACAGATGGTATCCACCGCCCAGGATTTGAAAAACGCAGGCATTAGCGTTCCGATCATGGTAGGGGGGGCGGCTCTGACACGGAAATTCACGAAGACCCGCATTCGTCCCGAGTATGACGGCATGGTGCTCTATGCCAAGGACGCCATGGATGGTCTTGCGTTGGCCAACCAGCTCAGCGATCCGGTGCAGCGGACGAGAATAGCGGAAGAGATTAAGGCAGAGCAGGAAGCTGATGCTGCCGCTCCGCAAGTGGTTAAAGTGATGCCGAAGCTGTCAGAAGGACTGCGATCCAAAATTTCGACCGATGCTCCTGTATATTTACCGCCGGATATGGAGCGGCATGTGCTCCGGAATTATCCGATTTCGCACATTCTGCCTTATATCAACATGCAGATGCTGTTAGGACATCATTTAGGCCTGAAAGGCTCAGTGGAACAGCTGCTGAAAGCCAATGACCCGAAGGCGGTATCGCTTAAGGAAACCGTTGATGGTATTCTGGAAGAGGCCGTTCAATCGGGGATCATACAGGCGCATGCAATGTACCGTTTCTTCCCGGCACAGTCAAGAGGAAATGATATTCTAATATACGATCCAAAAGATACAACAAAAGTATTACATACCTTTACGTTTCCAAGACAGCAGGTTGAGCCGTACCTGTGCTTGGCGGATTTCCTGAAATCCGTAGATAGCGGGATTATGGATTACGTTGGATTCCTTGTCGTTACAGCCGGCCACGGCGTCGGAAAATTGTCCGGGGAATGGAAGGACAAGGGTAACTATTTGCGCTCCCACGCACTTCAATCGGTCGCACTGGAAACGGCAGAAGGGCTGGCGGAGCGGATTCACCATATGATGCGGGACTCGTGGGGATACCCCGATCCGGCAGACATGACGATGAAACAGCGCTTGGGTGCGAGATACCAAGGCATTCGCGTATCTTTCGGGTATCCGGCATGCCCGGATCTGGAGGATCAGGAACCGTTATTTAAATTGATGCTGCCAGAAGATATTGGCGTTCATCTGACCGAAGGTTTCATGATGGAACCTGAGGCATCGGTATCCGCCATGGTGTTCAGTCATCCGGAAGCTCATTATTTTAACGTAGATAAAGCTTAACATTTGAATACCGGTAAAGCCGGTTTGAAATCCTCCGAATGTTTCGGGGGATTTCTCCGGTTTTCAACCGAAAGGGGAGAAGAGGGATGGAACTCTATTTTCTAGGAACAAATGCGGGGGTTCCTACGCTGCAGCGTAACGTAACCTCGATTGCACTGCGTATGCTGGAAGAACGAAGAAGTCTGTGGCTGTTTGATTGTGGAGAAGGTACGCAGCATCAAATATTGAAGTCCCCGCTCAAGCTGTCCAAGCTTGAAAAGGTATTCATCACCCATATGCATGGTGATCATGTATTCGGTTTACCGGGTTTGCTGTCCAGTCGTGGTGCCCAAGGGGTAACTTCACCCCTGACGATATATGGTCCCCCTGGTATTAAGACCTTCATTGAAACTACGCTGAATATTAGCCAATCGCGCGTTCCTTATACGATGGAGGTCATTGAACATACCGGAGGCGTGCTGTTTGAGGACGATAACTTCCTCGTGGAATCGGCAAAGCTGGATCACAGGGCCGAGAGTTATGGCTACCGTATCGTGGAGAAGGATCTTCCCGGCAGCCTGGACCTGAAACGGTTGGCGGACTATGGACTTAAGCCAGGGCCGCTTTATGGCAAACTGAAAAGAGGGGAAAGCGTAGAACTCGGCGACGGCCGATGGCTTCATGCCTCTGAGGTGCTCCTGACACCGAAAAAAGGGAGAGTGGTTACGATCCTCGGGGATACAAGGCCATGCCCTGGAGTGGAGACTCTGGCCAAAGACGCCGATCTTTTGGTCCATGAAGCCACTTTCATGGAGGATCTGTCGGAGCTCGCGCACGAATACTATCACAGTACGGCTAAACAGGCGGCGGGAGCAGCGAAACGGGCTGGAGTAAGAACGCTGTTCCTGACCCATTTTAGCTCCCGGTATAAGGATATGGAGCATTTGCAGCCGCTGCTCAAGGAAGCGCAGGAGATTTTTGAGAATACACGCTTGGCAGAGGATTTCGGATTATACCCAATCCAGCGCAAATCATAAGCCAATAGAGCTGCTGCTATTTACAGGGAAATATCGAGTGATGGAGTGAATTATTTTCCGGGAAAGCGCAGGAAATGACAAACCGGTTGATAATCACTAATGCTTGGACACTCTTCGATTTCTTTCGACTGATTAGCTACCGGGCTGAAGTACTAGCCATGAGCCTTGCAACCGGAAGTAGCCTTCTTTACAATAATACTAACTGGAGTTTCTACGTAAGTATGCTTCAGGGTAGTGTATGAACCGAGGTTATACATATTATACCGATATATGACGATGAATGACGATCACAGCGATGCCGAGAAAGCTCATACTTTAGCCGATGAATCATTTATGGCGTGAAGGAAAGAAATAAAGAAGGTGCTATCAATTCATGGAAAAACCAAAACCAAAAGGATTACTGATTGACCTGGATGGAACGCTTTATCATGGCCGTTATCGAATTGAGGGGGCAGACCTTCTCATCGAACGGCTGAAGGAATTGCAGATTCCGTTTCTGTATGTAACGAATAATTCATCACGAACACCCGAGCAGGTTGCGGCGCATCTGATGGAGTTGGGGATACCTGCCTTGCCGGAGGAAGTCTGCACCTCTTCCTTGGCTGCAGCAAAATATATCGCGGAGAAGTCACCGGGTGCCAAAGTGGCGATGCTGGGAGAAGTGGGGCTCCGTGAAGCCCTCTTGTCTGCGGGTCTAAATATCGTGGAGCAGTCCCCTAAATACGTGATTCAAGGAATCGACCGTTCGTTCGATTACGAGAAGTTAACCCGTGCCGTTCGCTGGATTCAGGAGGGAGCCGTGTCGATATTGACCAATCCGGATTTGCAGCTTCCATCAGATACCGGCTTGATGCCAGGTGCAGGTTCGCTGGGTGCTGCGATCGAAGCCGCTTCCGGAGTGAAACCGACGGTCATCGGAAAGCCGTCCTCGATTTTAATGGAATTTGCTTCGGATCGTCTCGGTTTGGCTCCGGAGGACACTTATGTAATTGGAGATAATATACGTACGGATATCGCGGCCGGCGCGCATGCCGGCTGTAAGACGGTGCTCGTTATGACCGGAATCACGACCGATCTGAATATGGAGACACATATGGAAGCCACGGGTGTCACACCGGACTTTATTTGCCGAGATTTGAGCGAAGTGATAAACCTGCTGTGCTCATAATGAGCGAAAGTGTACATTAACTTTTGTGATTGACGAAAGGGAAGATGAATGATGCCGGAACTGCCGGAAATGGAAAATTACCGAAGATTGTTATCGCAGAGCATTTTGAATGTGCCGATCACGAATGTTGTCGTGAACCGTGAAAAATCACTGAATGTGACGGTTGACGAGTTTACTTCCGAGTTAAAGGGAAGCAAGGTCATTTTTGTGGAGCGCAGAGGCAAACACCTCATATTCCATCTGCATAACGGAGGCAGATTGCTGCTTCACCTCATGCTGGGCGGCATTTTGTATTTAGGGCATAGGGATGAGGAGCGTCCCTCAAGGTCGACCCAGGTCGAGATCACATTTGGTGAACAGGTGCTGTATTTTATCGGTTTGCGTCTGGGTTACTTGCATTTCTTAACAGCCAGAGAAACGGAAAATGCGCTTAAAGAGCTTGGTCCTGAACTTCTGGATCGGCGAATGACCAAAGCGCGCTTCGTTGAACGGATTGGAAAACGGCGGGGCGCTTTAAAAACAACGCTGGTTAATCAGCAGGTTGTCGCCGGAATTGGCAACTGTTATGCGGATGAGATTGCCTTTGATGCTCACATTCACCCGCTGTCCAAAATTCAGGATTTATCGGAGCAGTCTTTAGAGCAGTTATACGAGAGTGCCGTTAAAGTGATGCACGAGGCGACGGATGGCGGCGGATATATGGAAATGCCGTTTCAGGAAGGGGATACTCTGACGGGAGCTTATAACGACGAGTGTAAAGTTTACGATCGCGAAGGAGAGCCCTGTGTTCGCTGTGGCACGCCGATCGTGAAGGCGGAGCATACCTCGCGCAAAGTGTTCTTTTGTCCAAATTGTCAGCATGAAGTCTAAAGTCCGGATTGGAAGTCATGTCAGCACACGAGGCGGATTTCTCGCAGCAGCTCAGCACGCAGCCGGCATCGGTTCACTCGCCTATCAGTATTTCCCGAAAAATCCGCGCAGTCTTCATTTGAAGACGCCGGATGCCCGCAATGCCGCCGCATGCTCAAAGTTTTGTCAGGAACAAGGACTCGTTTCGATCGCGCACACACCATATCCGACGAATATGGCGGTTGGCTTAACGCGGGGAGAAGAGTTTTACCAGTTGACCGTAGATTCCCTTAAGAATGATCTCATGATTGCCGAGGCTTGCGGATCGCTGGGTATTGTGGTTCATTTTGGGCATCTCAAGAGCCAGGATATCCTTGAAGGGTATCAGAATATTATTCGCTGTTTGAATGATGTGTTGGCTTCCTGGACGGGAAGGGCCAAGCTGCTGATCGAGAATCAGGCGGGAGACCATGGGTCCATGGGGATGACGCTTGAAGAGAGTGTAAAGGTTAGACAGCTTGCTGATGATCCGGAAAAAATAGGCTTTTGCCTGGATACCTGCCACTTGTTTGCTGCCGGAGGCTGGGACATTTCGAATACGGATGAGCTCCTTGCCAGAGGCAAGGAGCTAGCCTATTGGGAATCCACCGTTGCCGTTCATCTGAACGATTCGAAATATGGGGCCGGTTCAAGAAAAGATCGCCACGCCCGCATCGGACAAGGTATGATAGGTACAGAAGCCTTGAAGCGTTTGGTTCTGGCACCGGAACTTGCGGGCAAGGCATTTGTTCTGGAAAGTGAAAAAGGGGCTGACGGCACACATCGGGAAGACATCGCTAAGGTGCTGTCCTGGTCCTGATTAAGGGAGAGAGTAAAATGATTCATCTGTATTTAGACGACTGGCGCCCCAATCCGAAAGGATTTGCGCTGGCTCGAAACGGGGAAGAGTGCTTGTTGATGCTCCGTGAATGCGAAGTGGATGTTCTGTCGCTTGATTTTGAATTGGGGCACGCCCAGATGAACGGCGGCGACGTGGTTGCAGCCATGATCGCCGAAAACCTGCAGGCCAGGGAAATATACTTGCATACCTCAAGCCCGTCGGGCAGAAGAAAAATGTATGAGCTGCTCTATGAGCACATGCCGGAAAGCGTCCAGGTTCACAATGGGCCGATGCCGGAATCCGTTCTGCGGGAAGTCGCCCAGGGTTCAAGATGATTGAGGTTACACAGCGTGAATTGACAGAGAGGCTTGAATGGCACGAGCGCCTGACGAAACGAGATGCGAATGCGGAGCCTGTCATCGTATTTTTACATACGCCATTATGCGGCACATGTGCCGCTGCGCGTAAGATGATCGACATTGTGGAACATGTGGTGCCGGATGTACAGCTGCTCGAAGCCGATGTTAACTTTCTACCGGGCATTGTGGAACGGTATCAAATTCGCAGCGTTCCTGCATTGCTGGCTATTCAGTCGAGTCCCCTCGCCGCGCCGGAGGTGCTGTACCGGATGGGTTCCGTGCAGGATATCGTAAGTTTTGTTAGGAGTGTGAGGCCGTGATTTCGTTACAGCATGTGTCGCTCGTCAGAGGGAGCCGTCATATTCTGGATGATGTTAGTATCGAGATGAAGCCGGGACAGAACTGGGCTATTTTGGGCAGGAACGGATCAGGCAAAACGACGCTGCTGGAAATGATGACAGGATATATGTTTCCTTCCCGTGGGCGTGTTGAGGTCCTGGGTCATGTTTACGGACAATGCGACGTTCGGGAGGTCCGGAAGTCCATTGGCTATATTAGCCAGTCATTATTAGAGAAATTGACCCTGAGCGACCCAGTCTGGGAGGTTGTGGCAACAGGGGCGTATGCCTTTCTGCGCTTCTACCAGGACATTCCGGAAGAGGCCAGGAATCAAGCCTATTCCCTGCTGAACGAAATGAATTTCGGCCATCTGGCGGAGCAGCCTCTCGGGACATTGTCCCAAGGTGAACGGAAAAAGGTGATGTTGGCACGCTCCCTCATGGCCGATCCGAAGATTCTGATTATGGATGAGCCTTGTGCCGGCCTGGATTTGTATGAACGGGAGAAGATGCTGCAGGAGATTCACAACCTGAGGCAGCACGAAATTACGGTTGTGTACGTCACGCATCATATCGAGGAGATTGTCCCTTTATTTACTCATGTGGCGCTCATGAAAGACGGCCGCTTAACGGGTGCGGGAACAAAAGAAGAAGTATTAAACCATGTACTTATCAAACAAACTTATGATATCGACGCTCAGCTGGAATGGGATGGCGGACGTCCCTGGATCAAAGTTATTTCTGGAGGTTAATCCGTTTGGATGAATTAAATATGATGCAAGAGCATGAGGAACAGAATCAAAATCACCGGGATTTTCACAGCAAGTGGGTATGCACAGCAAACCATGGTTTTGCTCCCTACGCCCAAGAAGAGCTGCGCCGGATGTTTGGCAGTTTAAAGAGCACGATGATGATGCCGGGCGAGGTGTTTTTGGCGACACTCGGCAGTTCCGAAGAGGAGGCGAAGCGGCTAATTACGTCTTCCCCGCCAATTTTTCTGCGGCATTTGTTTCCGGTACATCTGGAGGTAGCGGCCGATACCGCTGCCGAAGCATTGCATGCGGTCGTTGAGCATGTCATGAAGCAGGAGGAGATCGGCAGCAGCCGTGTATCCATCCAGATCCGAAAGACGGAGAACAGCTCGTGGAAGGAAAACCCGGCGGCGCTTCGAGATGAATTACAGCATCGCTTGGCTGCGCTAGAAATTGAATACACGGTTCAGGCACCGGAGTGGATTATTTCACTATTCGCTGCTGACAGCGTCTGGTATGTTGGCGTGTCGCGGCCGGAGGACAACCTGTCGGATTGGAACGGAGGCGCCGTCCGCTTTCAACGGGAAGAGGGACAAATCTCAAGAGCCAAATTCAAGCTCCTTGAGGCGGAGAAACAGTTCGGGATTCCGTTTGATTCCTTCCGCAAGGCAGTTGATATCGGAGCAGCGCCTGGCGGATGGACATCCTTTCTATTGGAGCGCGGCCTGCAAGTTACGGCAGTTGATCCGGCGAAAATGCATCCATCACTCGATGGTCATAAAAACCTCCGCGTGATTCACAAGAATGCAGCGGACGTATCGTTTAGAGATTCTGAGTTTGACTTGTTGGTGTGTGATATGAGCTGGAGTCCTAAACAAATGGCCAGAATGGTGACCGGGCTGCTGCACAGCCTTCAAACGGGCGGTACTGCTGTCATTACGGTGAAGCTGCTGACTAAGAAACCGATGGCGCTGGTAAAAGAAATCATGTCGGTGTTTGAAGAGTCCAGAATGCAGATTCAGGGAGCGAGGCAGCTGTTCCATAATCGGGACGAGATTACGCTATATATGATTAAGTATTAAAAAAGTCTTTACAAGTGAATGTAACTTGTTCTATAATGATTCCAAAATTAACCAACGACAACATTAGGGAAAGCATCCCGCTATTCATCACAATTCAGTGATGAGGCGGAGTGCTTTCCTTTTTTTGTTGTGTTTGTAAGTCAGAGGAGAGGGCGTTGACATGAATCAGCCTTGCAGATTGGTACATGGGGAAGTGTTGGGCGAGCGTTACGTGATTGACCGCGTGATTGGTGAAGGGGGCATGAGCTGTGTATATCTAGCCGAGGATCAGAAGCTGCCCGGGAAGAAATGGGCAGTGAAAGAGAGCTTGTCTGAACCCGGTATGCAGCGCGCCGTTCAGGATGAGGCACAGCTTCTGATTAAACTCAGTCACCCGCGGCTGCCCCGTATTGTCGATTTTTTTCATGTTCAGGATACCGGCTACACCTATTTAGTTATGGATTATATTCAGGGCATGACTTTGGAGAAGTACTTCCGAGGATATCGGGGAAATGTGAATCCGGACTTCATTATGGAACTGATCGAGCAATTGCTGGATGTTCTGGAGTATCTCCATAATCACGAACCTCAGGTTATATTCCGAGATTTAAAGCCATCGAACATTATGCTGACCGATCAGCTGGAGGTTAGACTCATCGATTTTGGAATCGCGAGAAGTTATAAACAGGAGAGTGGCGAGGATACGGTCAAGCTAGGCACGGTTGGATTTGCAGCGCCGGAGCAATACGGAGGAAGGCAAAGCGATGCGAGATCGGACCTGTATGGACTTGGTGCGCTTCTGCTTTATCTCTCAACCGGAGGCAAATTCAGTGAATGGATAACGGGTGTGGAGCGACATATTCGTGGCGATTTACCAAGAGAGCTTGTGCCCGTTATCCGAAAGCTGCTACAGTATGCTCCGGAGCACCGATATCAATCCACAGTAGAGGTTCGTTCAGCACTAAACAGGCAGCAGTCGATTACTGCGAATATTGCGGGTGTTCAGTCCAACACGCTAGCCGGGACGCTTGTGACGGCCGTATTGGGGACATCGTCCGGTGTAGGAACAACGCATAGCTGTATCGCATTTGGTCATTACTTGGCATCAAGGTACGGGAAGGTAGCGATCGTGGAAATGAGTGCAAAATCCACCGCCTTTACCCGGATTCAGGAAATTGCCGAGGGCGGGAAGCTTGGATCTATCCGAAAATTCGAAATCAACGGGATTCATTTCTGGCGGCAAACGGCCAGAACGGAAGTTATTTCGCTGCTCGGAGGCAGCTACGATGCAGTTGTGTTGGATTTGGGAGCATACCGGGACAGCGAACGGCTTGAGGAGTTTCTTCGGGCCGATCTGCCTATCGTTATCGGATCAGGAGCGGAGTGGCGACAGCATGATGTGGTGACGCTGGCCCGGATGCTGTTAAGACACCCACAGGCGGCAAGGATCTATGCACTGCCTCTTGCAGGAGAAGAAACAATTCAAGAGATGAGAAGAACGCTAGGAACGAATAAAGTTTATTCTTTACCCCTGCAATTGGATCCGTTTGAAGTACCGGACAGCAGCAGGGAGGCATTTGCACAGTTATTTCAGGACTACTTGCCGCCGGCAGAAAGGAAGCGAAGATTCAGGTTTCTAAAGAATTAACCGCATTTGAACTGAAGGAGATGAAGCAATGCCGATTATCAGGAGGCGCAGCCGCAAACTGATATTTGCTGGACTTGCCGGCGCAGCCGTAACGGGTGCCGTATGTGCTGGCGCAATGATGTATTATGTGCACGGTTATAAAGAGCAGCAGGGTGTAGAGCGTACTAAATACGAGCAGCGAATCACGGAGCTTGAAGAGACGCAGCTGCAGCAGCTCAATTCAATGAAGGTTGCATGGGTTCCGTTAAAAGATATTCCGCCTGGTCATTTCATAGATGCGAAGGATATTAAGGAAGTGCGTTTGCCTGATGACGGTTCTTCCGGCAATCTGTTCTCGGTCAAGGAAGAGATCGCAGGGAAGGGGGCTAAGATCGAGCTGCTGCAGGGAACACCGATTACCCGCTCGATGCTCTTTGAAGAAGAGCCGACACCGTCTGATCTCCGTCATCGGGAGATGAAGTCCGTATATCTGCCAAGCAATTTACGCCAAGGGGATGTGATCGATGTAAGGGTTCAATTTCCTACCGGACAGGATTACATCATTTTATCCAAGAAGAAGATCGACAAGCTTCAAAATCCAACGTTCTGGACGACGTTAAGCGAACAGGAGATTTTATTGCTTTCCAGCGCTTTGGTGGATGCTTATCTGCATGATGCAACGCTTTATGCACTCACCTATGTAGAGCCGGAGCTGCAAGATAGAGCGATTCCTAACTATCCTCCGAACGCTGAAGTAACGAAGCTGATTACAAGCAACCCGAATATTGTAAAGAAAGCTGAGAAGTTTTTCGAGGTTACGCTGCGAAACACGCTGGAAGAGGATTTAAAGAAGCTTCAACCGAATCAGCAGGCTCAGGTATCTGACATGCATCATAACTCGATCTTTGCCAGCGGTGCAAGGAGTCCGGACTCCTGGAGTCCTGCGTCCAACATAAGCTCGCAAGCGAAATCTTCAACGGATACGGAATGGAATACCGCTGACATCCGTTCTGACGATGAGTCCAATACAGAGACTCCGATCCGTGAAGAGCGGGATTCAGAAGCGGAGCAAATTTTGGGATCATCCGGCTCGCCAGAATCCCAGAATAGCAGTGATAAGGAATCACCAGAAGCGGAGTTGATATTCTCAAGTCCTTAGTAAGACAAGGCGAACCCCGAAGAACAGATGGTAAGTGAAGGAGTGTAATCAAATTGAAGACGTGGATATTTACAGGCATCTGTGATAAGAGCGACATGCTCCTCTATATGTGCAAAATATTAGCCAATGGAGACAATAGAGTACTGCTCGTGGATGGTGCGATTGATGCGAAGTACAAACATTGCATAGGCGTGATACATCCACAGCTGCCGGTTATGGAGTTTGCCGGATTCGACGTGGCAACCGGATTTGAGAACTATACGTCGCTGATGGACTATCTGGAGGAAACAGACGAGAGGAAATATGACTATATCGTCATGGACGTGGAGAAGACGGAATTCCTGGACAAGATGCAGTGGGATACAGCAGATGCCCATGTTTGGGTTAGCGGGTTTGAGGTAACAGGACTGCGTAAGAGTACGGCTTTGCTTGATGAACTGAGAGCTTCAAGAACAGATGCTCCGCTACCGCCGTTCCACCGGGTATATGTTCAGGTCATTGAAGATTTGATGGATGAAACCTACATTGAAGGCTATCTGGAAGACAGCCGGATTCAGTGGCTGGGTCCTCCCGTGAAAATGCCTTGGGATGAATTGTTTTTCGCCTTGAAAATAAAAAATGAACATGCAGGAAGATTGGGCATCAAGCCATTGTCCAGACAGTATAAACGATCGCTTACCGAACTTCTCCGCCTTTTAACGGAAATGGAGCAGCGGCATATTCGCCGGGCACTTCGGCAAGCAGGAAGGAGGCATGCATGAGTCTGATTGCTGTATGGAGTCCCTTGAAGAGCGGCAGTGGCAGTACGATGTTGGCTTCGAGCTTACCTATTGTATTGGCGCTTGAATATCAGGTTAAAGTGCTCCTCGCCCATGGTGGACATGCAGGGGAACGAGTGGAGCAAGCCTTTACCTATAAACAGGAAGCATTAGATTATATGACGGCATTTCAAGATACCGGAATGGATGCCTTGGAACGGCTTCGTGCAAGCGGGCGACTGAGCCCAGAGAATGTACGCAATTATACCTTGCCGCTCCTGTCTGATCGGCTCGATCTTTTATGTGGACCGAAACCCATGTCTGCCGATGCTATACATGCAACAGGAAATGCGGAGGACAGGAAACAGGCAGAACTTATGACCAGAGTTATGGAGTCCTCCAAGCGAAGTTACGACATCACGGTAGCCGATGCAGGAAATGGAGTTCCTGGTGCGGCAGATCGGGCGATACTTCAAGCGGCAGACTTAATCGTAGTTGGTTTGAATCAGAATTTGCATATCCTGGAGAGTGCGATTGAACAGGAGAGGTTGCCTCCAGAAGTGAGTGACAAGGCATGCTTCTATATCGTCGGCAAATATGACCGGGATAGCCATTGTACACTGCAAAATATCAAGCGCCGCTTTGGCATCAAGACGACGGTACTCGGTGTTCCGTATTGTTCCGGGATGACGGATGCATGGAATATGCGCTCAGTTATGCCCTACATGCAGCGAAGCCGGGGAGGCGCTGACCTGAAACGCATGAGCTCACTGTATAATGCGGTTCGTAATCTGGCGGATGCCGTGGCTGAACAGCTTGGTCTTCCTGCTGGCGGTTCGAAACTGGGAGGCCTGCATGCTCTTGGGTAATTCCTTGAATACGATATGGATCATCGTCATGATTTTGTTTGTATTGCTGTTTGTATATCTGCGTTATTTGGATACCCGAAAACCGGCGGCTACGATTTCGCGGGGATCGGACCCCTATTCTATTGAAGCTATGACTGCGTTTGTTAAAGAAAGCCTCCATCAGCTGACGCACAGCCAGTTGTCTGATTTAGGGTTGCACGAAGAGGAGTATCGCCGCAGGCTGAACAAGCGAAGCGAATTGAGAAGTGCCCTCAAGGGCTGCGTTTCCGGAGATGTGCTGGATAAGGCGTATGTAAAGGATTTTTTAAAGCAGCTCCTGGTAAGAGACCTAGGTTTGAACGAGTCCAACATTCATGCAGCCATTCCGTTCGAAAACCTGACCGAGTTAACGGCCCAGGATCAATTCGAGATCATATTATACCTGTATAAGCAGAGGCACGGAGAGGATGCTCTATCCGTACTTCTTGAAACGTATGATCTTGCAGAGCCGCGCGTGATTCCAGGTTATGGAGAGGGCAGCGTCTATGCGGTTACCGCGGAAGACATCGCATATATCTATGAGTCAGAGCAGCGTCCGCTCTTGTTTCCGGAGAAGCTGGACATCGTCGTTCAGCGCATATATCAGCAGTACAAAGGCTTTTCCGTTGTGGATGAAATCAGGGATCAACGGATTGACGGGATCAGTGGCGGCGTTAGTGGCATTCCTGTTAATCGTGACAGCGGGCAGGATATTTTTCACTCCGAGGATGAGTTTTTGGGGCTAAGTTTTTCGCATATCGAATCTCCTGCAACAGGCTGTGAGAGTGTGTGGATTTTTTATCGAGGGGTGTCGCTGCATCTAGCTTTTTTATCATTTGGTTCGATGCTGGAACTTAAGAGGGTATGTCAAAACATATACAAATACAATCATCCTGGGCAGCTTTCGGAAGCCAGCGGTTATAAAGTGAATGAAATGAAGGATGGCTCCAGGGTCGTTGTGGTCCGGCCCCCATTTGCCGAGTCCTGGGCGTTCTTTGTCCGCAAGTTTGATCTGCCCAAGGCTTCGCTGGATCAGTTAATTACGGGAAACGGCTCAGAATTGGTGATCGGTTTGTTGAGGTATTTAATGAAAGGCAGCCGGATTACGGCAATCACCGGTGCTCAGGGATCCGGAAAAACAACGCTGCTCATGGCGATGGTGGGTCATATTTATGCGTCTTATACTCTTCGGGTTCAGGAGATGGCCTTTGAGCTGCATTTAAGGAAAATCTACAGCCGCAGGAATATTCTCAGCTTCAGGGAAACCGAGCATATTAGTGGGCAGGCAGGTCTGGATCTGCAGAAGAAAACGGACGGTACCGTTAATATTCTTGGTGAGGTTGCCAGTGACGAGGTTGCGTCATGGATGATACAGATGTCTCAAGTGGCAAGTTTGTTTACCGTGTTTACCCATCATGCCAAGACATTCAAAGACCTTGTACAATCCTTGCGCAACTCCTTGCTCAAGAGCGGCGTTTTCAGGCAAGAGCATATTGCTGAGCAGCAGGTGGTCAGCGTGATCAACTTTGATATTCATCTTAGAAGAGACGCTGACGGTAACCGTTACATAGAGCGTATTACAGAGTGCATCCCGGTTGAGAAGGGATCCCTGCCACCATTCGAGGGAACTTCGGAAAAACGCTGGAAGAGCAGCATGGAGGAGTATTTTCAGCTAAGTGCAGAACATATGCGGAGATTGAACGAAGTAAGTTATTTCGTATCCCGTAATGTAATTGAATACCGGGACGGTGCCTATATCGCTGCCGCCAAGTTATCCGAAAGCAGTGTTCGTGAAATGTCCGAGCAGATGCATCCGGAAGATGCCGAAGAATTCAGAGTGTTTCTGGCTTCGGGTTGGGGGGAACAAAAGTGACCTCTAAAGATGTGTTAATACTGATTTTAATCATATCTCTGGCACTGTTTTCCATCACATTCGGTATCATGTCGTGGATGAACAGGAGACGAGGGGATCGTGAGGTAACTCCCGTCAAGGTGGATGCGGGCGAGGTGAGATCCTTGCGGGGGATGTACCGGCAATGGTTTCAATTGGCCTATATGTATGGGATGAAGCTCCCGCTAATCAAAACCTATCTTAAACGGATCAGACAGCGGATCGCGATCATGCATCCTTACGACGAAATATCACTCCGGTTTGAAACAGTGAGGCTAGCCTTGGCGATAACCGGCACGATCGGGTTAACCGCCATGCTTCTTATATGGAGTCATCCGGACTTAGGGTTTATTATCATTGTTATTCTCGTAGCAACGGTTATTAACAATATGCTCATTGAGATGTTCATTAACCGACTGGAACGAAAAATACTTATCCAATCGGTTGAATTGTTCTCCTCCGTCCGTCATCACTATCAGCAGCATGGAATGGTAGAGGAAGCTTTGTACGAGGGGGCGGAGACTTCTGGACATGAAATCTCTATGCATGCCCATCGGATCTACAATGCTTTGGTATCCCACGATCCTGATGACGAGTTGGAGAGGTATTATGAGGTAGCTCCGAACCGATATCTTAAAGCATTTGCGGGTATTTCACATCTGGTCATGGAGTTTGGCGATCATGCGAGAAAACAAGGCTCAATTTATCTGCATGGACTAAGCGGATTGACCAAGGAGATCCAATTGGAAATATTGCGCAGAGACAAGCTGGATTATTTAATGAAGGGCTTGAATGTGATTGCGTTGGCGCCGGTCTTTTTCACCAAACCGATTGAACGCTGGGCCAGAAGCAGTTTTCCATCGATGGATATGTTTTATATGAGCAAGCTTGGGTTTATGACCAAGATATCCATTTATGTCATTATTCTCATTTCTTATATCTTGCTTCAGAAGCTCCAGCAAAATCGAGAAACGGATTACCGCGCTGAGGTTCAGAAAATGACCTTGGAAGAAAGGATGTACCGAATTCCTGTTATGCGCTGGCTTGTGAAGGTGATGGCTCCGACACCCGGTACGGTGAAATATGACAGGCAGATACGGTTACTAAAGGAAAGCAACGCGAGAATCAAGTTCGAATGGCTCTATATCAGAAGGGTGACGTTTTTCCTCCTGGCTTTCTTCCTGTCGTTATCGCTGGCAGCAGGCCTGCATGTGCAGGCAAAACATCATCTGCTGTATGTCCCCGTTTCCCTGAACCATTCCCTGTTCGGCCAGATGAATGAGATCGAGCGCCGGCAGGCAGAAGAAACGGTTGAGCGTGATCGGCTGCTAATGGAACAATTGCATATGTCGCCGGATGTAACTGATGATCAGATCAAACAGATGGTCAGTGAGACAGACCCTATGGGATTGACCAAAGAACAAGTTGAAATCACAACCGATCGAATTATGACTAAACTGCAGCGCTATGATAGCGAGTATTTGAAATGGTGGGAGTTGCTCCTATCCTTTCTGGCAGGTGTGGCTGCATATGCGGCGCCATTATGGCTGCTGCATTTTCACCGGAAAGTTCGCAATATGGAAATGCGGCATGAAATTTATCAATTTCAGACGGTCATCTCTATATTGCGTGGAATGGAGCGAATCTCGGTTGAGGGCATATTAGAATGGCTTAATCGGTTTGCCGTTATTTTTAAGAGTCCCATTCAAAAAAGCTTGCTTCATTACGAACATGGCGCACAGTTGGCTTTGCTGGTGTTGAAGGAAGACGTCTGGTTTCCTGAATTTCAGCGGCTCGTGGACAAGCTGCTGCTTGCGGTGGATAAAGTACCGATCAAGGATGTTTTTGATGATCTCGATGGAGAAATGATATTCAGTTTCGAGCAGCGCAAGCAGGAATATGAAGCGATGATCGACACGAAGGCCGCATGGGGGCGAATGATCGGTTTTACTCCGATGTATGCGCTGATCTTTATGTATCTTGTCATTCCGCTAATCGGCATGAGTTTCTCCCAGATGGAAACGTACTATGAGCAAATTCAACGATTATAACGACACGAGGATGGGTCAACTGGAATTAGATCAGTAGATTTAAAAAATAAATAAAAGAATGAGGGAGATTTCAATGAATAATGCATCATCCGCTTTAAAGGTTGCAGCAGGTATATTTCTGACCATTGCTTTGATTACCATTGTTGTTATTTTGTTTATCTCGGCGCAGGAGGCAACCAAAACTGCTCAGAACAACTTTTCAGATATTCAAACAGAGCTGTCCCAGGCAGCATTTACCGTATATGACGGAACAACCATCAGCGGTTCTCAGGTGACAAACGCACTGCGCAAATACAAGGATAAGGATCAATTTGGCGTTTTCATAGCAACAGGCAAAAATAAAGCAGGGCAATGGTACGGCAATGTGTTGGAGAAGGACGGTTCGATTCCCAATCCGGATTCAAGACAGGGAAATATCGAACACGTTATGGATGAGAAAAGCCCGGAGTACGTCAATCCAAGCGGGAAATTTAAGGCCACCATCGTTAAGGATGATTCCAACGTGATCAGAGGCATCAAGTTTGATCAATAGTTATGAATGGAAAGGTGACTTGCCTTGCGTGAACAAACGATAAGCGCGCTGGAAATGGCAGCAGGGGTGGCATTATTTCTTGGCGCAGCCCTGTATGCATTCCATATTCAGACGATGGTTGATGGCGGTATATCAGCCGCAGGGAGAATGACTCAGGAGCAGCATGCGGGTGTGATCACCGTAGAGATGACGAACGAGAACAGGAAGCTCATTTATAAGGGGAGCGAAGTATTATTCACGCTGCGAGAGGTTCAAGCAGGCGGCTTCAATATGTATGTAGATGGAGCACTGTTCCGATCAGGAAGTAATCCGGAGGAGCTGGATCTCTCGATCATTGATATGAACGCCCGTTATGCTACGGAGTACGTTCGGAGAATCAATGGAGATGTGGAAAGCATCCAGTTTGTTAAAGTGAGGTAACAGCAATGTCAAACTCGGTTTCGAAATGGTTTGCTGCCTTTCTGGCACTTCTTCTGCTGTACTTGGTTCCCGCAGGTGAGATGGCCAGAAGACAGGATGATCTGTCACGACTTGTTGTTTATCAATCCGTCACCAAATTCGTGGACAGTGTTCGTACGAAGGGGTATATTACTCCGATCATGTACAATGACTTCCTGCAAGAGCTGGCAGCCACCGGGAACATTTACAATGTGGAGATGGAGCACCACCGCAAGAAGTACCACCCGGAATATGGGGATCCTTCAGATCCGGGTACATTCCTGAATCGTTATTCCGTCGTATATGATGCTTACTATCAGGAAGATGTTATGAGATATTTGTTCCCGGAGTCGAATGTTGATAAACACGATGATAGACGCCGATATCGCTTAACGGCCGGAGATCACTTCCAGGTAAGTGTCAGTTCTCTGAATCGAACACCCGGACTGATCATGTTCGATGCGCTGACCGGATCAAATTCAGGTGGAAAAGCAGCAATCGCATTCCCATACGGAGGCTTGGTTCTGAATGAAGATTACTGATCTTGCCATCGTATTCACCGCCGTGTTTTTCCCCATGTTTATTATTCTGGGCATGCGTGCAGAGAGTCTGGAGGATGTCCGGTACGTAGAGATGAAATACTCGGCAGCTCTGCGCACAGCCGTCCAAGACGGTGGGATGATGCTGAACGATAATGAGACCCAGGACAAAGAGTCGGCATATGATTCTTTAAAGTTCATGCGTGCGGACAAAGAGCGAGCGCTGGAGTCCTTTTCTCAGACGCTGTACATCAATATGGGGATCGCGGATGATCCGGCTGCGCAGACTGCCCTGTGGTGGTATATTCCTGCTATCGTTGTGCTGGATTATGACGGGTATTATATGTATGTTTCGCAAACTTTCACCAACGCGTATGGGGAGGAGCTCATGGAGCACAGATGGACACCCAAAATCCCTTATGCCTGGAATGATGGCAGGGGCAACAGCATCCGGTTTACATTGGATTCCTTCGTTCAGGTGTATGAATCAGGTGGAGGCTCCTCCATCTGGCACTCTGGCTTTCGGGAGGATCTGACTGGCAGGACGGGTGTAGCTTTGCTGGAAGATAAAGATAGGTTTGAACAAGTTAGGCGGATCACGATTGTGAATACCGTTCAAGATCATCTGGCTTATTACATACAGCGGCACAACCAAGTGGCGCTCCGAAACGGAGTATCCTATACGTTCGCGCTTCCGTTGATATCCCAGGAAGAGTGGGTGAATACGATTGATGATATCGGTATGATGGCATTTATTCAAGGTATTCCCCTGGGCGATCAGTATTATAATAACTATGCCCTTGCAGGCGGCAGACTCGTTAAAGCTCCGGTTTATTTCGGAGGTGTGGATAGCAGGGGACTCAAATATTATTATCGCGATGTCTGCCAATACAACTATCGCGTGGAAGAAGTGTTTCCGAGTGCCAAGGAGGCAGCGGCAGCCGGTTATCAGGAGAAAAACTGTTCTAATCCCGGTGTTCTATAATCTCTGAAAGTTATGGTTTCTGCCGGACTCCAGGATGTGATACAATAAACTCTTGACTGTGTATATTTCGCTAAATTAACATGAAATAAGTTCATTTTATACAGACAGGAGTTACTATAGCCATGAGTTTATTGACTGTAGAGAACGTATCACATAATTTCGGGGAACGTACTCTATTTAAGAATGTATCCTTTCGTTTGTTGGCAGGCGAACATGTTGGTTTGGTTGGAGCAAACGGCGTAGGCAAATCAACACTAATGAATATTTTGACCGGGCAGCTGTTAAAAGACAGCGGCAAGGTGGTGTGGACACCGAAGATCCGGTACGGATACCTGGATCAGCACACCAAACTGACACCTGGCAAAACGGTTCGTGATGTGTTGAAGGATGCCTTCCTGCCTCTGCTGGAGCTGGAAAAAGAAATGATGGAGATCACCAATAAGATGAGTGATGCTTCTCCCGAGGAGTTGGAGCTGCTACTCGAACAGATGGGTGAAATTCAGGAGCAGCTGGATATCGGGGATTTCTACATGTTGGACGTAAAGGTTGAAGAGATGGCGAATGGTCTTGGGTTATCCGTCATTGGCTTGGATCGCGATGTAGCAACATTAAGTGGGGGACAGCGTACTAAAGTATTGCTTGCAAAGCTTCTTCTGGAGAAGCCCAATGTACTGTTGTTGGACGAGCCCACCAACTATCTGGATGTTGAGCATATTGATTGGCTCACTCAATATTTGAAGCAATACCCATATGCTTTCATCTTGATATCCCATGATACGGAATTTATGAACCAGGTGGTGGATGTGATCTATCATTTGGAATTTGCAAAATTGACTCGCTATACAGCGAACTACGAGAAGTTCCTGGAAATGGCCGATATCAATAAGAACCAGCATATTGATGCTTACGAGAAGCAGCAGGAATTCATCAAGAAGCAGGAAGACTTCATTCAGCGGAACAAGGCCCGTTACTCCACCTCTGGCCGAGCGAAAAGCCGGGAGAAGCAGCTGGATCGTATGGAGCGGATTGACCGCCCCGAGGAAGCAGCTAAACCTGTGTTTAACTTCAAGGAATCCCGTGCTAGTGGAAAAACGGTATTCGAGGGGATCGATTTTGAGATCGGATATGATCGACCATTGCTCCCCAAAATGAATATCCTGATCGAGCGAGGAGAGAAAATTGCCATTGTTGGCTGTAATGGCGTAGGTAAATCAACGCTGCTGAAGACCATATTAGGCAAAATCCCGGCGCTCTCCGGGAAGACGTATCAAGGGGATTTCCTGGTGCCTGCTTATTTTGAGCAGGAAGTGCGTCCAGGGAATATTACGCCGATTGATGATGTGTGGAACGAATTCTCACACTTGAACCAGCACGAGGTTCGTGCAGCGCTTGCTCGCTGCGGGCTCAAAAACGAGCATATTACCCGTCCATTGAAGGCACTTAGCGGCGGAGAGCAAGCCAAGGTCCGTCTGTGTAAACTTCTGATGCGCGAAAGCAATTGGATTCTGTTTGACGAACCGACGAACCACCTTGATGTTGTGGCTAAGGAAGAACTAAGACGTGCTTTGAAAGAATATAAAGGCACAATCCTGCTGGTTTCCCACGAACCTGAGTTTTATGAGGATTGGGTGACCAAGATCTGGAACGTCGAAGACTGGTCCAACCAGAATTCCTGATTCATATCAGGATCAGAATCCAGCTCTCTGCAAGGACAAATGAAACTTTGATTATCATAAATTTATTAGTATTCCATAAGGAGGATGGGCAGATTGCTGCCTGTCCTCCTTATGTATATCCGCAAAATGGGGCGTACGGTTACGGTTTTATGTTTTATGTTTTATGTTTTATGTTATATCGTATATCGTTCGTATATCGTATGGTATATCCCTTATGCCTTATGCTTTATACTTTATGTTTTATGGTATAAGTGCATTTATGATATGCTAGAAACAACCTGAAATGAACGGAGGAGATGTTGATGGAAGACATGGACTTATCCATCGGGGCATCATTATATGAAGGGGATTCGCATCCATAGCCCCATGAACCCGTGTAATTCCCTTCTGAAAGGGAGTCGTACTAAAATGAATTGGGAAAATAACTTAAATCAGGGAGAAGACGTCATGCTCTCTCCCGAGAAGTCGGTTATACGGCGGGGCCAGATTGTGTACCGCCCAGCCGGAGCTTGGACTCCGGCTGTACACTCTTTGTTGAGGCATTTGAGGCAATCAGGGTTTACATCGATTCCGGATATTATAGGTTCAGGATGTAATGAGAAAGGCCAAGAGATGTTAAGTTATATCGAAGGCGAATTTGTTCATCCCGGGCCATGGAGCGACGAAGGTATCATCGAAGTAGGACAATTATTACGGCAGCTTCATGACGCTGCTGCTACATTTAAACCCCAACCCGAGCTTGTCTGGAAACCATGGTTCCTGCGTAAACTGGGTGACACCAGGGTTGTATACAGCCACGGTGATATTGCCCCTTGGAATATGGTTACCCGTGATGGGAGGCCGATTGCATTAATTGACTGGGAATACGCTGGCCCTGTACATCCGTTTCTTGAACTAGCCCGCGTATGTTGGCTATTTCCGCAGCTGCATGATGATGATGTAGCTGAAAGGGTTGGTTTGCCAAATGCAGAGGTTCGTGCAAGGCAGCTCCGCTTATTGGTTGACGCATATGGCCTCGATCCAACTAGTAGGGCCGCCCTCTTTGAGATGATCGTTGAAGTGGTCGTAAGGGAAACGGCAGAGGAAGCGATCGAGTTACAGGTCACGCCGGAAACGGAAGGCCTTCTATGGGGGATTGCCTGGAGGGCGCGAAGTGCGGCCTGGATTCTGCGTCATCGCAGTATAATGGAGAAGGCGCTAAATACTAGGTTGCAATAGTTAAACAGCCCATCCTCTTCGTGGGATGGGTATTTTCAATCATGGGTCGTCGTCAAAAAACTTCGTGAACGTCATCTTTTGTTAGAAGATTTGCAGATATTGATCGGAGGAAAATTCATGTCTGATTTAAGCGATAACAAGGAGGAAGTCAATCGTACACAGTCTCTCTTCGTGGCAGCCTCGGGGTCCCCTGACCGTGATGTAACAATGAAAAGGGAACGAGAGGATCGGTATTCTAGGCAAGAGCGCTTTACGCCATTTGGAAAAGAGGGCCAGCTCCGCCTCCGGGACAGTCACGTGCTCGTTCTTGGTGCTGGGGCGCTGGGAAGCGCTATAGCTGAAACTTTGGTTCGCACAGGTGTCGGGCATGTAACGATCGTGGATCGGGATTATGTGGAATGGAGCAATCTGCAGCGTCAGCAGCTGTTTACCGAACAGGATGCGATCGATCGATTACCGAAGGCCGTAGCAGCGGCTAAACGGTTATCCGAAATTAATTCGGATGGTATCGTAGATGGTATCGTTATGGATGTACGTGCCCAGGAACTGTCGGTACTCTGTCAAGGCGTTGATTTGATGATGGATGCTACCGATAATTTCGGGACCCGGCTGATCCTGAACGACATCGGTTTTAAGCATGGAATCCCGTGGATTTACGGAGGCTGCGTGGGAAGTTCAGGCATGAGTTACACATTCTTGCCGGGAGAGACGCCATGCTTGAACTGTCTGCTTGGAACGATTCCCTTGGGTGGTGACACCTGCGACATTAACGGAATTCTTCCGCAAGCGGTACAGATGGTCGTTGCCCATCAAACGATGGAAGCGATGAAGCTTTTGTCAGGACACCGACATGCTCTTAGAAAAAAGATGCTGTCGTTCGATTTATGGCGTAATGAACGGGTGGAGTTTGGCGTGGACCGAGCGAAAAAATCGGACTGCCCCACATGCGGGGAACATCCGAAATATCTTTACTTGACGGCTGAACACGCGGATAAAAGCGAGGTGTTGTGCGGCAGGGATACGGTACAGATTAGGCCAGCCAGACCGCTGCAGCTTCAGCTGGATGAAATGGCCGATCGATTGAACAGGCTCCATCATGGAAAAGCAACCGTAACGCCGTATATGATCATCTATCAGGTGAATCCACATCGTTTGGTTATATTCCGGGACGGCAGAACCCTGGTGCATGGCACATCGGATATCGCCAAGGCCAGGTCGCTGTACAATCAATACGTTGGTGGGTAATTACAAGGACAAGAGCAGAAGCGTTTCATCAATAATCGTAAACGCACAAAAGGAGTGGGCCTCACAGGCCCACTCCTTTTCATGTTGATCCCCAATCCTTAATTCAAAATTAAATTAAAGCCGTTCTGAATGAAATACAGATCAGGATGAGCGATATTTTCTGTTGTCAGATTGTTAAATGTTGCCGAACCATTGCCCGTATAGGTGTAAATCGCCGCACCTGGATGAGGATTCGAGAATCTTGAGGATGTGATCCCGTCTAGCCCCGTACCGTCAATATGGATGTTGTTAAATACGATGTTCTGAAAACCGCCGCCATAACCAAGCTGAACGGCACTGCGCTGGGTGTTCAGGATATCGATGTTGGTAAACGTGACATTGCGGATTGCATCATTCGATGCTTCCAGATCAATTGCGCCGCGCTCCCCATCATACAGGTCTTTACTGGTTCCACTCCCAATGATCGTTGTATCGGAGAACAGAATGCCGGTATTGTTCTGGAAATGGTATCCCGGGAACACGGTATTCATTCGAATACCGGAACCGCCTACGGTGTCAACTATCAGGTTGTGAGTAGCCTTATGTCCGCTTCCCCCAAAGAATGCGATGGCTGCTGCGCGCCAATTATTTTCGATGGTGTTATAGGAGAAGGTGTTGTTAACGCCCGCAGGTGCGCCATTCACGTTACTCGTCCATACGGCGAGACCATCGTCTCCGTTATTTCGAATGCTGCTATTGCGGACAGTTGAATGGCTGGTTCCTTGGGCAAAATTGACCCCGTCCGCGAGATTATTGCGGATTCGGGTGTTTTCAATGATCAGCCCCTCCGCGATAATGGCTGGGGTATGCGCATAATCGCCTACCCAGAATCCACACTCAAAGTGCTCGACCCACACATTGTGAATTTTGGAGTTGGTGCCGAAGTTATCCATAAATCCCTTGTAGATTGCATTTTGATTATAACGTGACCGCAGATTTGAGTTGAGGTAGATATGGCTGAAATCAAGCTGGCCCGTGATCCGAAGCGAGATCCCGCCAGAAGCGGCATTTGAATTGGTAAATTGAATATTTGTATGCCAGATGCCTGCGCCCATAATCTTGATGTCATCAATCATATTCCCAACCGAACCGATCTTCCACATGTTGCCCAGATGGAATGTCCCTTCGGGAATGTATAAGGTCTTGCCGGTTGAAGCGGCAGCCTGTACAGCAGCTTCAAACGCTGATAGGTCATCTTGGCCGTCGTTCGGGGTTGCACCGAAATCCGTTACGGATACCGAATTTGCCGGACGGGCGATTGCCGCAGGGACCGGCTCGATTTCGATAAAATCAACGCCATATTCCAGGTTATCGGCATTGGATTTCTGAATACGAATTTTGTCTCCTGGCTGAAGCGGCGTATCCATCTTCCAGTGTACTTCATCGAACCGGAAGAGAGGGCGTCCTCCACCAGGCGCATCTGCAGGATGATCGCTGGAGAAATATTGCCAGCTGTAGTAGGAAGTCAATGGAATGGTCTTTTTCTTCGTGCCATTCACATAAACGTCGAGTGAGCCAGTCAATCCCATGCCATCAGGTGAGTCCGGCATCGTATAGCGCATGGTTACGCCAGCGCCGCCTTCACCTGGCCGAACCGTCCATTCCAGATTGGACCCGTTGGAAGGTAGCGCTACATAACGTTGGCCGGATGCTTCTGATGCTGTGAGCGCTTGATCGAAAGTCGATGCCGACTTTAGCAGAGCCCCGCCACCGCGTAATGCATCATCCGTATCGTAACGGGTATATGGCATGCTGGCGCCGCGGGAGGAATATACCGTGAGATTGGCCTGGCTGACGTTGTTCTCCCGTTTAACGGGTAGTTCGTTTGCATCCGGTGCTATGGATGTTGTTAACGTGTAGCTGCCATTTGCCGCTGTCCATGTGCCCGGAATATGGACAGCGGCGGAGGAACCTGCAGCAAGCGCGCCATCATAACCACCGGTGAAGGTTTGAATCGTTGAACCGGCCGGATTTTTCAGAGCGACGGAAATCGCGTGGGATCCGCTTGCCGTGGCTTTGTTGCCCTGGTTCTTAAGATTAACGGTAAAGGCTACTGCATTCCCTGCGACAGGAGTGGCGGGCGTCCATTGTACCGTTCCTATCAAATCAGAACTTTCGAGCGCACCAATAACCAGAGGGGCTGGATGCGAATAGCTGTTGTTTTCATTATTCTGTTCCATGATTTCATTATCCTCATCGACCTTGGCACTGACGGAATAGGATCCAGCCGTCTTGATTCCGGCATGAAGCGTTACCGTGGAGGATGCTCCTGCCGCAAGCGGACCTACCGGGGAGGAGCCTGCTTTCGTGTCATTTAAGTAAAAATTGACCGTCGTAGCCCCAGCTTCCAAGTCCCCAATGTTTTTAACTGTAGCACGCAGTGTAATGTTATCGTTTTCATTCGGGGAAACTGGAGTCCAGGACATATCCGTAATGGTCAGGTCCGGATTCTGTGCGGGTGTGCCGTAAACTTCGAATTCGGCAATCTGCCCTGCCGGTGCACCGGAATTGGACGTTATGTTCAATTGTAGACGTTTCACGGTCGCCGCTATCGGAATTATTACGAAGCTGCCGGACGCGGGATTGAATGTATAAGACTGAGCCGATACCAAATCACTAAAATTTGTTGAGCTCTGGTCATGCCCGAGCACTTGTATGGTTTGGGTGCGCGTACTCCACGCTGGAGACGGATTCAGCTTCAGCACGATGGAGGTGATATCGTGATCGGTTCCCAAGTCGAGCGTCAAGGAGCTTGGGTTGCTTCCGCCTTCCCAGTAGGTTTGGATGTCATTGTCGTTAGCTTGGGTTGCTGCATATGTGAAGGTGCTTGAGGAGGCGGTAATCGGTTTGCCGCTCGCGATATTGTTACCCGTAGGAGGTGTTGGCGGGGAGACCGATGGTCCATAAATTTCAAACTCAGACAGCTGCGCTGCCGGCCAAGTCGTGTTACTCGTTACGGTCAGGCGAACAAATCGCGTGCTCGCTTCGTCAAAACGAATAGTCACCGAGTTTCCTGCTGTAGACGGGTTGAATTCATAATCGGCCGAATCCACGATATTTGAGAATGTTGAACCGTTCGAGCTGCCTTGTACCATTAACGTTTGTGTCCGTGATTCCCAAGTGGCAGGTAGTTTAAGGACGATCCGGTTGATGCTCGTGTCATCACCGAGATCGACTTGAATCCACTGCGGAAAGGCATGATTGGTGCTTTCCCAGTACGAACCTTGATTTCCATCGTTAACGTTAGCCGGCTCGTAGGTTTGGGATTGACCACTTGCTGTTACGGCTTTGCCGAGCGAGAGGTTTGTTTCGCCTGCGGCTGAAACCGGTGCGGGCGGCCCTGCGGCCGTGCATACGATAGATATCAGCATAGCCATGACAAGTGGCCATACCACGAGTTTGTTGCGCATGTTATTTTCCTCCTCCAAAGTGTTCACATACTTTCCCATTAAACATGAGCTAATCGGTAAAGATATCCCCCTTTCCTAATCCTACATCCCATTATAAAAATAGCGCCGCTGCAGAGATAAGATGTATTTCTACGGAAATCGTATGTGATCCCAGCATCTTTTGGAGTGAAAGCAGGATGAATCAGCCATACTTACATTATTAAGTGTTGAAAGCGGGGGGGAACCCGTGGAGAAAGTAATTCTGATCGCGGCAGACAATCAAGATCGGGCACAGACCGTTATGGAGATTTTAAAACAAGCGGGCTATGAGGTTAGGCATGCCATGAGTTATTCGGAAGTGGTCGCCATTTTACAGCGCTCAGGCGCAGACTTGCTGCTCATCGACAGCAGACTGCCGGGTATGAACCATTTTAATCTCGTGGAACGGCTGACGGGCAAAAAGGAACAGATCCCGATCATCGTCATCGGAAATGACGGTTCTGATGAAGCCATTCAGGCATTGGAGGCAGGTGCCCATGACTATATCCCTGATGACAGAGATACAAGGGAGCTGTTGGCGCGGATTTCCAATTTGCTGAAACTTTTTCAGACAGGTCGCATGGAGCAGGAGGAAGTCATCCGAATCGGAGATCTGGTGATCGATCCTCTGAGCCGGAATGTATCCCGGGAAGAAGAAGCCATCGAGCTGACTCATCGCGAATATGATCTGCTGCTGTTTTTGGCTAGAAGGCAGGGACAAGTATGCACCCGTGAGGATATTTTAAAACAGGTGTGGGATTACGATTTTCATACGGGTACCAACGTGGTGGATGTCTATATTCTTCATCTAAGAGAGAAAATCGATAGAGGGCGCAAACAAAAGCTGCTGCGTACGATTCGGGGAACCGGATATAAACTGGTATCGCAGGAAGAAATCAATGCTGCAAGCAAAAAAGACCGCCTTCCGTGAGTGGAAGACGGTCTTTGATTTCATTCGTTAGTAACAAGTGGTATTGAACTACAGCACGCGGCGGGCTTTCAGGTAAGTCTTGCTCCAGTTGCCTGACAGGCTGGAGATTGTTACGCCAGGATTGCCGTAAGTGTGCAGAATTTTGTTGTTGCCCATATAAACGGCTACGTGTGTTACGTTTCTACCATTTGCGCGGCTTCCGCTCGAGAAGAATATCAAATCGCCGGCTCTCAGGTTCGATTTTGATACAGCCTGACCGACTTTGGATTGGGCAGCGGATGTGCGTGGCAGATTTACGCCGTATTTTTTAAAGATATGCTTCATAAAGGAAGAGCAATCAAACACTCTTGTCGTGGACGTGGATGCTCCGAATTTATAAGGTGTTCCCATATATTGTTTACCAAAGTTAACGACTTGAGTTCCTGTGCTTACCGATGCTGCTTCTACAGGAGCCGGTGGTGCAACAGTAAGAACTGCTCCTACACCCAAAGTTGCGCTCAAGCTGATTACTACGGCCTTCTTAATCCAATGTTGTCGATTCATGTTGTGATTACCTCCAAGCAGTTTTTGTTTTTGCGATGAACCGAGTATATCAGATTTGAAACCGACTATATTTTGGATAATCGGCGCAAACCCTTGGGCCACATGAAATGAAAGCGAATTATTAAAATATCATTAAAAGTTACAAAATATTAAGAATTAGATGCAAACGATGACTTGAAAACGAGAAAAAACCCTTGATATACAAGGGTTTTTGACAATAATTTCGATTGTTAACATTGCTGTATCAAAGATGACAAAATAGTAATGATTAGTGGTCTTTACTCTGAATAATAAGGAGCAGGCCGCCTTCGATCCGGACCGTCCCTTTGTCCTCGGCCAGCTTATTGCTAACTCCGAGAGACTGCCCCAATCGCAATGTGGCATCGTGAAGCGGGTACTCAAATCCTTCGAGATTGATCCCGGTAACTTCCGTAGTCAGCGGCAGTAGGGAGACATATGTAAACCCTTTGTTCTCAACTATGCAGCTGGAGCCCGTCAGGGTAATAAAATTGTTCTCATCTAATATAGAACACGGAATATGATGTTGGAGTCCACGAATTAGCATATGGATATTAGCCAGCGTGTGATCCAGGCGCGTTCCCGTAGCTCCTAGAATCAGGATGGATTCGGGGGAATGCTCCAGTGCCATTTCGAAGGCAAGCTCGGTGTCGGTCAAATTTTTATCGATCGGATCACAGTCGATTACCTTACCGCTCATAGATCGTACTCGATCCATTTGGCCGGGCGGAATGGAGTCAAAATCTCCAACGGACAGGTGCGGCTTGATCCCATGTTCAATCAGGTAGAGGGCTCCGCGATCAGCCCCTATAATGAAGTCCCCGTTTTGAACCTCATCCAGGAAACGTGGTGACAACTCCCCACCTGTAAAGATCAGGACGCGAGTATGGCTCATTATATAAATTCCTCCTTTTTCGAGAGAATTGTCATTGTATTCTAGTATAGAGCAGTTTTCATGCTTGCACAATTTTAATAGGCACGGCTACAATGTAGTATGTAAATTGACGGGGGAGCGGGGGAACTGAATTTTGGACATGCATCTGTTTGACGTATTCAGTATCATTGGCACCATTGCGTTTGCCATGTCCGGAGCTTTTGTAGCTATGGAAGAGGAATACGATATTCTGGGGGTTGTGGTTCTGGGTTTAGTCACAGCCTTCGGCGGGGGTATTATAAGAAACGTCTTGATCGGCGTGCCGGTTACCACCCTGTGGAGCCAGGGGGATTTAATCATGCTCGCAATGATTTCGGTATTTGTAGCGTTTGTGCTGCCGCTCGGTTTGATTCAGCACTGGAAGAAAACGGAGGCACTGTTCGATGCGATCGGATTATCTGCCTTTGCGATTCAAGGGGCTTTATATGCTACACAAATGAATCACCCCATGAGCGCGGTGATTGTGGCTGCTGTGCTTACCGGAAGCGGCGGGGGAATGGTCCGCGATTTATTGGCAGGGCGGAAACCGCTTGTGCTGCGTGATGAGATCTATGCGGTCTGGGCCATGATAGCAGGAGTCGCCATCGGCCTTGGTGTCGCCACCAAGACATGGGAACTGCTGGCTTTGTTTGTTGTGGTGATCGTATTCCGGATGCTGTCCGTGCTTTATAAATGGAGATTGCCCAGAAGGTCGCTGCACGAGGGTCATCCTGCGGCAGCCAATGGAAAGAAAGTCAGTTCGGGTTAATGGAAGGCAGGCAACAATACTCATAAAGTTAGATTTCTCGTAAAATGACGATTTATTATAGCGTGAAGGAGAGAGGACCATGGTATCCGTCTTGTTTGTATGTTTGGGCAATATCTGCCGCTCGCCAATGGCGGAAGCGGTGCTGCGACATAAAATTGTACAGCGTGGGCTGCAGGGAAAGATCAGCGTGGATTCTGCCGGCACAGGAGATTGGCATATCGGGAACGTTCCCCATGAAGGAACCCGAAAGCTGCTGGACAGCTGGCAAATCAGCTACGAAGGAATGGTTGCTCGCAAAGTGGTAAGCGAGGACCTCGTCAAGTTCGATTACGTCATCGGCATGGATGATTCGAATGTGGCAAATATGCGCAAGTTAGCGGGCGGCGAACAGGCTGCTATTCTGAAGTTTATGGATTTGCTGCCCGATGAAAAGCTGCGCGAGGTGCCGGATCCGTATTTCACTGGAAATTTTGATGAGGTGTACCGGCTTATTGATGCGGGGTGTGACATCTTACTGGACAAAATCATGAAAGAAAAGCTATAATCGATTCGAACAAGCGGTGAGTCCACCGCTTTTTTGACGAAAATCATTGAAAGCGATACCAAGAAGAACGGGCTGCCGAACATAAAAGATGAACAATGCACATTCCATAAAAAATGCGCGGTTGTTCATCTTTTTTTGAAGTGAAGCAACAGGAGTGGCATAACTTGTGCTAACTATTGCTTCAAAGGTATTCTTTTTTGCTAACTGCTTTAAAGCGTAACACGTGAAGTCCCGGGTGGGACAGGCAATGAATTTTGCTGTAACAGGTCATTTATATAGCCAATGGATTTTGCCAATCTATCGATTAATCAAGGAAGTACATAAGAGCAGCAGGGAGCTCTTTTTGCCAGAATCCCCAAAGGTGACGGCCGTCTTTTTCAAGATAGGATAGGGTGGCACCCCGTTCTTCCAGCAATGCCTTTGTTGAACGATTCAGTTCAACGAAGTTATAGACACCTGTATCGGTTGCGTAGTTGTCTTCTTGCAAGCCTACAATCATATAGATGTCGAGCCAGGATAAATCCTGTTCTTCCCTAATCATGTTCTGAGACTTCTCATAGAAGGCGCCGGACAAGCTGATGATTCGGGTAAAGAGATGCGGGTAACGCAAGGCCAGATGCACGGAGACGCTTCCGCCAAGGGAGTCGCCGGCGAGTACTCTTTCGGCAGGCTCTTTGCGCACAGGATATTTTTGTTCAACGAAGGGAATAATCTCTTCGGCGAAGCAGGATAGGTAAGCATCGAAACGGTTGCCGAATGGCGCATACTCCTCGGTGCGAACTTTGGTGTTCACTTCCACGCCTACAATGATAAACGGCTCCACGCCTTCTTCGAGTATGAGCTGGTTGGCCCAAGTCGCGATGCGACCAAAATTGAAAAATTCCTCTCCATCCTGACAGTAAACGACAGGATAGCTGAGAATTTCATTGTATCCGGGAGGAAGGTAAATGCGCAGCGTTCGATTCTCCTGCAGAAACTTGCTTTCAATCACTTCTTTTACAATGGTTCGCTTCAATAAACGTTCATTCGTCATCATTCGTCACCTTTTTCGGGTTAGTTTTTGAAATGCGGTAAACAATAAGTTAAAATTACCCTGACATGTCTAAGTTGGCTGCTGTTCTATGATGTTTGTCATACTGTTATAGTATTATATATTATCTGTTATACATACAAACGTTAA
Source organism: Paenibacillus sp. 2KB_20 (assembly GCF_052115765.1). Classification (NCBI taxonomy): domain Bacteria; kingdom Bacillati; phylum Bacillota; class Bacilli; order Caryophanales; family Paenibacillaceae; genus Paenibacillus; species Paenibacillus sp. 2KB_20. The sequence continues at coordinate 145,660 of NZ_JBFRHH010000008.1, forward strand.
GAAATATGAAATTTTATCTCGTATTTCTTTGACGAATGGAGTGAAACAGGTGTATAATAATTCTATAACAGCGGAACTTGATATTCAAATATTTATTGAGGTGAAAAAAATGACCAAGGTTCCTTATGAAGTATATACCGAGGAAGTCGATACTCTATCTGTACTTTCCCCGGATGGCAAAATCGTAAACAAAGATCTTTTGCCTGAATTGTCAGATGATCAACTGAAAGAAATTATGTACCGTATGGTATTTACCCGTACTTGGGACGACCGCGCCGTAAATCTCGGCCGTCAAGGACGTCTCGGTTTCTATGCTCCTGTATCCGGTCAAGAAGCAACAATGGTAGGTAGCGAATTCGCGCTTGAGAAAGACGATTTTGTCTGCCCGGGCTACCGTGATATGCCGCAAATCGTATGGCATGGACTTCCACTTTATCAAGCATTCCTCTACTCCCGCGGACATCAGCATGGCGGACAAATTCCGGAGGGTGTTAACGTATTGATGCCTCAGATCATCATTGGCGCGCAAATCTTGCATGCTATGGGTATCGCTATGGGTTACAAATTGAAGAAGCAAAAACAAGTTGCTATTACGTATACCGGTGACGGTGGTTCTTCCGAAGGCGACTTCTACGAAGGCTTGAACTATGCAGGCGTGTACAAATTGCCAGTTATCTTCTTCGTGCAAAACAACGGCTATGCAATCACGACTCCATTCTCCAAGCAGACTGCAGCATTGTCTATCGCACATAAAGCTGTAGCAGCTGGTATCAAGGGTGTTAAAGTTGACGGCATGGATGTTCTCGCTGTGATCAAGGCCGTTCGTGATGCTGCAGAACGCGGCCGCAATGGCGAAGGCGCAACGCTTATCGAAGCTGTGACATACCGTTTCCGTCCACATTCCCTGTCTGACGACGCTACGAAATATCGTACGAAGGAAGAAGAGGGCGAGTGGAACGAGAAGGATCCGATCGCACGTCTTGCGAAGTACCTGGAAGCAAAAGGCCTCTGGACAGAGGAAGATACAGCTCGCGTGAGAGAAGAAGCGAAAGCGAAAGTCAACGAGCAAATTAAAAAAGCAGAACAAACGGAAAAAATGACGGTACCTGGTTTGATCGACAGCATGTTCGAACAAACACCGAAGCATCTGGAAGAGCAGAAAGCCGATTTTCAATAAAAATGACGGGCCGATGATTGTCGAAGGTTGATCCTGGATAATCATCCGGTTTGTCATGGCTGTATGCATCAGGTCTGTTTTAAATTACGTTTTGACATCGATATATAGCCGCAAGGCATAACACTGGAATTTTAGTGAACTGTATTTCTTAAGGAGGAAATGAAGCAATGGCACAAATGAACATGAAAGAAGCGATTCGCGACGCCATGCGCGTTGAATTGAGCCGTGACCCTAACGTTGTCATCTTCGGTGAAGACGTAGGTAATGTCGGCGGTGTTTTCCGGGTAACGGAAGGCCTTCAAAAAGAATTCGGGGAAGAGCGCGTATTCGATACGCCGCTGGCTGAGTCCGCTATCGGCGGTTTGGCAGTAGGTCTCGGTATTCAAGGCTTCCGTCCGATCGCTGAAATTCAATTCGTTGGATTTATCTTTGAGGCGCTTGATCAAATCGTCGTTCAAGCAGCGCGTATGCGTTACCGTTCCGGTGGACGTTACAATTCCCCAATCGTATTCCGTACGCCATTCGGCGGCGGGGTTAAAGCAGCTGAGCTGCATACGGATGCGCTCGAAGGTTTGATTACACAAACCCCGGGTATTAAAGTTGTAGTACCTTCCAATCCTTATGATGCAAAAGGACTCATGATCGCAGCGATTCGCGATAATGACCCTGTGTTCTTCATGGAGCACTTGAACCTGTATCATGCGTTCCGCGCTGAAGTTCCTGAAGGCGACTACACCATTGAGCTTGGTAAAGCTAACGTGGTTCGCGAAGGAACAGACGTTACGATCATCGCTTACGGCCTGATGGTTCATACCGCAACGAAAGCGGCGGACGAACTTGAGAAGAACGGAATCAAAGCGGAAATCATCGACTTGCGCACCATTTCTCCAATCGACATTGATACTGTGCTTGCTTCGGTTAAGAAAACCAACCGTGCCATCGTGGTTCAAGAAGCACAAAAATCGGCAGGCGTAGCTGCAGAAGTTATCGCTCAAATCAACGAGAAAGCGATTCTGCACTTGGAAGCTCCAGTGCTTCGCGTGACTCCGCCGGACACGGTGTATCCATTCGCGCAAATCGAGGACACTTGGTTGCCTACTCCAGCACGTATCGTGGATGCCGTCAATAAAGTATTGAATTTCTAATAGCAGCAATATCTAGGGAGGTTTTTCAGTTGGCAAAATTTGAATATCGTTTTCCAGAGCTGGGTGAAGGTCTGCATGAAGGTGAAATCATCAAAATGCATATCAAGCCAGGCGACAAAGTAACGGACGACGACATCATCATGGAAGTACAGAACGACAAGGCAGTCGTAGAAGTTCCTTGTCCCGTGAACGGTACGGTTCAAGAAGTGTTTGCCAAGGATGGTCAAGTGTGCCGTGTCGGTGAAGTGGTGGCTATCATCGATGCTGAAGGCGACATTCCTGAGCAAGAAGCTCCTGCTGAAGAGCAGTCGGCGCAAGAAGCTGACGCAGCGAAAGGCAGTGCAGATACAACTTCTTCACCAGCTCAAAATGCTCCGGCTGACGCTAAACAAGGCGGAAACGGTGAAGCAGCAGCGCCAGCAGCACCTAACCGTGAAGTTCTGGCTACACCTAGCGTGCGTAAATTCGCTCGTGAGCAAGGCGTAGACATTGCACAAGTGCAAGGCTCCGGCAACAACGGTAAAGTGACTCGCGAAGATGTTGAAGCCTTCAAAAACGGTGGAGGCCAAGCAGCAGCTCCAGCGCAAGAAGCGGCTTCCGAAACGAAAGCAGCTCCTGCAGCAGCATCCGCAGCGGTGGATACTCGTGCAGAAGAAGAGCGCGTACCATTCAAAGGTATTCGTAAAGCGATCTCGAACGCCATGGTTAAATCGGCTTACACAGCTCCTCACGTTACGATCATGGACGAAGTTGACGTAACCGAGCTGGTAGCGTTCCGTACTCGCATGAAACCGATCGCGGAGAAGAAAGGCACGAAAGTTACGTATCTGCCATTCATCGTTAAAGCACTCGTTGCGGCTAGCCGTCAATTCCCTGCTTTGAATGCGATGATCGACGAAGAAGCGAACGAAATCGTGTACAAAAAATACTACAACATCGGTATCGCTACAGATACAGACAACGGTCTGATCGTACCGGTTATCAAAGATGCGGATCGTAAGAGCATCTGGATGATCGCTGACAGCATCCGTGACCTGGCTGCTCGCGGCCGTGAAGGTAAACTGTCTCCTAACGAAATGAAGGGCAGCACGATTTCCATCACAAACATCGGATCCGCAGGCGGTATGTTCTTTACACCAATCATTAACTTCCCAGAGGTTGCTATTCTCGGTACTGGCCGCATTAGCGAAAAAGCGGTTGTGAAGAACGGCGAGATTGTAGCAGCACCTGTTATGGCATTGTCCTTGAGCTTTGACCACCGTATCATCGACGGCGCAACGGCTCAAAACTTTATGAACTATATTAAACAACTGCTCGCTAACCCTGAGCTGCTTGTTATGGAGGTGTAACTAATGGTAGTTGGAGATGCTTCTTTAGATATTGATACTCTAGTCATTGGTGCTGGTCCTGGTGGTTATGTGGCGGCGATTCGTGCCGCCCAACTGGGTCAAAAGGTTCTGATCGTTGATAAATCGGAACTCGGCGGTGTTTGCTTGAACCGTGGTTGTATTCCTTCCAAGGCTTTGATCGCTGCAGCTCATCAGTTCGAATCTGCTAAGCATGCCGATGCATTCGGTATTTCCGTGGAGAACGTAACGGTTGATTTCGCGAAAACACAGGAATTCAAAAACGGCGTTGTCAAAAAAATGACTGGCGGCGTAGCCGGTTTGCTGAAAGGCAACAAAGTGGAAGTTTTCAACGGCGAGTGCATGTTCATCAACGAAAACGAAGCGCGTGTATTCAATGATCATGAATCTCCGCGTTACCGCTTCAAGAACTGCATCATTGCTACAGGTTCCCGTCCAATCGAACTGAAGCCATTCCCGTTTGGCGGACGCATCTTGTCTTCTACCGAAGCATTGAACCTGCCTGAAGTACCGAAGAGCATGATCGTAATCGGTGGCGGCTACATCGGTGCCGAGCTTGGTCAAATGTACTCCAAATTCGGTTCGAAAGTAACGATCATCGAAGGTCTGGACAGCGTTCTGGCTGGCTTTGACAAAGACATGACAAGCCTCGTTACGAAAAACATGAAGAAAACCGGTATCGAAATTATCACAGGTGCTAAAGCTGAAAGTGCTGAGCAAAACGATAAAGAAGTTACCGTGAAATACTCCGTGAATGGCGAAACCAAAGAAGTAACAGCAGATTACCTGCTGGTTACAGTTGGCCGTCGTCCGAACACGGACGGAGAGCTCGGTCTGGACCTGATCGGCCTCGATATGGATGAGCGCGGGTTCGTGAAAGTTGACCATCAAGGACGCACAAGCATTCCTCATATCTTTGCAATCGGGGATATCGTGTCTGGTCTGGCGCTTGCACACAAAGCTTCCTATGAAGGTAAAGTGGCTGCTGAGGCCATTTCCGGAATGCCTTCCGTTGTGGATTACAAGTGTATTCCAGCGGTTGTGTTTACAGATCCAGAATGCTCCAGCGTAGGTTACACCGAAGCTCAAGCGAAGGAAAAAGGCCATAAAGTGAAAGCTGGCAAATTCCCTTACGCTGGTAACGGACGTTCCGTATCCTTGAACCATCCTGAAGGCTTCGTGAAGATCGTGGCAGAAGAAGGAACAGGACTTATTCTTGGAGCGCAAATCGTAGGTCTGGAAGCTTCCAACCTGATTGCAGAGCTCGGTCTTGCGATTGAAATGGGTGCTACGCTTGAAGATGTAGCCTTGACGATCCATGCGCATCCGACGCTTGGCGAAATCGTAATGGAAGCTGCGGAATTGGTTATGGGTCATCCGATCCACATCATTGCCCGTTAATCCAAACGACGTTTTTCGAGTCATTATATATTCGGCCAGGAGGCAGAGAACGCGCAGGCGGTTTCTGCCTCCTGTTTTTGTGTGTGGATATCGAACATGGTAGACTGTTGATATGAGATTCTAGTGAGGTGACTATACATGAAACAATACTTGGAGCTGCTGCAAGACATTCTTGATCATGGAGTAGAGAAAGGGGACCGTACGGGGACGGGAACGTTATCCGTATTTGGAAGACAGCTGCGTTTTGACCTTTCCAAAGGTTTCCCTCTGATGACAACCAAGCGGATTCACCTGAAATCGGTGATCCATGAGCTTCTGTGGTTCTTAAGCGGGGAAACGAACATCCGGTATCTGAAAGAAAACGGCGTGCGGATATGGGACGAATGGGCGGATGAGGACGGCAATTTGGGACCGGTTTATGGCTCGCAGTGGCGAGCATGGGAAACGCCGGATGGACGCTATATCGACCAGATTGCCAATGTCATCGATTCGATTAAAAACAATCCCGACTCCCGGCGGCATATCGTCAGTGCCTGGAACGTGGCAGAGATCGATAACATGAAGCTGCCTCCATGCCATTTTGTATTCCAATTCTACGTGGCGGGCGGGAAACTCTCCTGTATGCTTACCATGCGTTCTGTGGACAGCTTCCTTGGGCTGCCGTTCAACATTGCGAGTTATGCGCTGCTCACCCATATGGTTGCCCAGCAGTGCGGCCTAGAGCCGGGTGAATTCATCTGGTCCGGAGGCGATGTCCATATCTATTCCAATCATATGGAACAGGTCAGAACGCAGCTTGAACGTGAGCCTTATGAGCTGCCGAAGCTGGTCATCAAGCGCAAGCCGGAGAGCATCTTTGATTATACATTCGAAGATTTTGAATTTGAGGGTTACCAGTATCATCCAACCATTAAAGCAACCGTAGCTGTATAAATAGAGTTCAAGCGGGTATGAAGTGACATCACATATATAGGAAGGAGAGACTGGAGTCATGATATCCATGATATGGGCAATGGGCAAGGATCAGGTGATCGGGCTGAATGGTACGATGCCGTGGCGTTTGCCGCGGGATATGGCCTTTTTTAAGGAGACGACCCTGCACAAAACGATTCTGATGGGGCGCAAGACCTGGGATTCCTTTGGCAGTAAACCGCTGCCTCACCGAAAGAACATCGTGCTTACGAGAGACAAAAGCTTCACGCTGACAGAGGATCAAGGCATCGTGATCCATGATATCGATGAAGCCCTTCCCTACGCGGAGAACGGAGAACTGATGGTGATCGGCGGATCGCAGATCTATGAATTGATGCTGCCGAAAGCGGATCGTCTGTACTGCACATTTATTGATGAGACTTTTGAAGGGGATACGTTCTTCCCTGAAGTGAACTGGGATGAATGGAGGATTATTGAAGAAGTTCCCGGCATAACAGACGAGAAAAATCCATATGCCTACCGGTTTGTTACATTTGAACGAAAATAAAGAGCTTGTTGGTGAGCTTAAACGGGATAGACATCCTTCAATCCATTCATGTTGACAACACTTTGATAGTAGGATAGTACAAATGATCATGCATATAGTCCATTTAACAGGAGAAAAGCGAAATGCTACTATATTTTTAATGTTTATTCAAATCGCAGCTTAAATAGCCGCTAATCGTGGGGATTCATGCTCTGATAAAAATTTTTTTAGCATAAATAGAAAAAATAAATCAGGCTGAAACCTGTTTCTTGGGTCATCTGAAGATCGATGTCGGATGATTTATGATATGATAAATTGTACATGGTAACCAGCATGGATAGAACGGATGGGGGTAAAGCAGTATGTCTACACCAACAGGATTTATGGAATATCAGCGCCAGCTTCCGGCAGATCGGAGCCCGGCAGAACGAGTTAAAGACTGGGAAGAGTTTCATAAACATTTAGAAGAAGAAGAGCTCCAGACCCAGGGAGCACGCTGCATGGACTGCGGTACGCCATACTGCCATACAGGGATCGATCTGCTCGGCGGCACTTCGGGTTGCCCGATTCACAATCTGATTCCGGAATGGAATAATCTTGTTTATCGGGGATTATGGAGAGAAGCTTTAGAGCGTCTCCATAAAACAAACAACTTCCCTGAGTTTACCGGACGCGTATGTCCTGCCCCTTGTGAGGGTTCCTGCACCGTCGGTTTGATCGGGGAGCCGGTCACGATTAAATCCATCGAGCAAGCGATCATCGATAAGGGCTTTGAGGAAGGGTGGGTCGTTCCCGAGCCGCCGGCAAAGCGCACGGGACGTCGCGTAGCCGTTGTCGGTTCTGGTCCGGCAGGGCTGGCTGCTGCTGCTCAACTGAACAAAGCAGGACATTCCGTAACCGTCTTTGAACGTGCCGACCGCATCGGCGGCCTGTTGACATACGGAATCCCATCCATGAAGCTGGACAAGGGGATTGTTCAGCGCCGTGTCGATCTGCTCGCGGCTGAAGGCGTTGAATTCGTTGTCAACACGGAGATCGGCAAGGATATTCCCGCTAAGCAGCTGATGGAAGACTACGATGCCGTCGTACTGTGCGGCGGTGCAACAAAGCCGCGCGAATTCAACATTGAGGGCAGTGATCTCAAGGGCATTCATTACGCGATGGATTATCTGAACGGAACCATCAAGAGCCTGCTGGATTCCGGTCTTGAAGACGGCAATTACTTGTCGGCAAAAGACAAGGACGTTATCGTCATTGGCGGCGGCGATACCGGCTCCGACTGCGTCGCGACAGCGCTTCGTCACGGCTGCACCAGCGTCACTCAGTTCGGTACGCATAAGCAGGCTCCGCTGCAGCGTGATCCGATTGCGAACCCTTGGCCACAGTTTCCGAACGTGTATACGCTTGATTACGCACACGAGGAAGCCAAAGCGCTGTTTGGCAACGATCCACGCGAATTCTCCATTATGACTACGAAATTTGTCGGAGATGAAGAGGGCAATCTGAAAGAACTTCATACCGTTCAAATCGAGCGTATTGTAGATGAAACCGGTCGTAAAGTGTATCAACCGATTCCGGGCACAGAAAAGGCATTTCCTGCTCAAATGGCGTTCATCGCCATCGGTTTTGACGGGCCGGAGCATACGCTGGTCGAGCAGCTTGGGCTTGAAACGGATCGCCGTTCCAATGTGAAAGCACCGTATGGCAAATATACGACCAATGTGGATAAAGTATTTGCCGCCGGAGATATGCGTCGCGGTCAAAGCCTCGTGGTATGGGCCATCAACGAAGGACGCGAGGTGGCACGCGAGGTAGACAAATATTTGATGGGTGCGACCGTACTGGTTTAATCCTTCTCCTAAATATGCTATCATACTAATAGTAGTTAAAAGGACTTCGCGAGAGCGAAGTCCTTTTTGGAGTTAGCCACCGCGCCATGGTGACTCATCGGGGAGGAGAATGTCATTTGAAAACGTTGGTCATTGCCGAAAAGCCGGATATGGGACGGAACATCGCTGCGGTCATCGAGCCGAGGGCCAAGAATAACCGTACATATCTTGAAGGTGAGCAATATATCATAACTTGGGCTATCGGACATCTGGTTGGGCTAGCGGAGCCGGATGCATATGATCCGAAATACAAACGCTGGAATTTACGGGACCTGCCTATCATTCCGGAGCAATTCAAAATCATCCCGAATCCGAAAACCAAAGATCAGCTGAAGGTCATTGGAGAGGTCGCCAAACGCTGCAGCCATATCGTAAATGCATGTGATGCGGGACGAGAAGGACAATATATTTTCGCTCTTATCCAACAGCAATTAAAATTGAAACAGCCTGTAAAAAGACTATGGATTTCGGATTTAACGGCGGAAAGCATTGCCCGTGGCTTCGCGGAACTGAAGGATGGGGTTGAATTCGAGAATTTAACGCAAGCTGCGCGCGCACGCAGTGAAGCTGATTGGTTGATCGGTATGAATGCCTCGCGTGCCTTTACGACCCGTCATCAGACATTACTGTCGGTTGGGCGGGTCCAGACGCCGGTTCTGGCTCTGATCTATGACCGGCAGAAGGAAATCGAAGCCTTCGAATCGCAAACGTTTTATGACGTGAAGGCCGTGTTCAAACAAGAGCAGTTGGAGTATACCGGAACATGGCAGGGAGAGCGGCTGACCTCGCAAGAGAAAGCAGAGACGATCGCATCCAAGGTCAATGGGAAGAATGGGGTCATCACTAAATATGAAGTCAAAGAAACGAAAGAATATCCGTTCAAATTGTATGATTTGACCCTGCTTCAGCGTGAAGCCAATGCCAAATACGGATATTCTGCCAAAAAAACGCTAGATCTTGCGCAAGCGTTGTATGAGCGTCACAAGGTGATTTCATATCCGCGTACCAACTCCAATTATGTGAATGAACAGAACATCGAGGGCATGCACAAGGCACTTCATATGTTGAAATCGACCTCCTATGCATCGATGGCTGAAGGAGCGGATCCTAGCCGGGTGCACATAAATAATAAAGCGGTTTGCAATCCGCAGCGGGTTGAGGATCACCATGCCATCTTGCCGACGTTAAAGCGTCCGGGCACACTCAGCAAGGAAGAGCAGCATATTTACGATCTGGTCATCCTCCGGTTTCTGTCCCATTTCTACCCGCCGGCGATGTATAAGCAGCATACGGTGCTCACCGAGGTCGAGGGCGAAACGTTTAAGACGGGAATCAAGGAATTGCTGTCGCTAGGCTGGAAAGTGCTGATTGCCCAGGACAAAGAGCAGAAGAAAGCCAAGTCTTCCAAGAAGGGGAAAGAGGACGAGGAAGAAGAAACTCAGGAATGGAACGACCGTTCCTTCGATCTGTCTCCCGATGAGCCGGTACACTGCAAAAAATCCGAAGTGAAAGAAAAGGCAACCCAGCCGCCAAAGAGTTATACGGAAGGTACCTTGCTGAAGGCGATGGAGAGTGCCGGAAAATCCATTGAGGATGAAGCGCTTCGGGATGCGATGAAAGACAGCGGTCTGGGAACGCCGGCAACCCGGGCAGCGACCATTGAACGCTTGAAGAAGGTCGGATATATTACGATGCAGGGCAAAAGAATCACCGTTACCCAAAAGGGAAGGACGGCGGTGGAGTTGATCCGGCATGCTGGCGTAGAATTACTCGCTTCGCCTGAGATGACTGGCCAATGGGAACGGCGTCTTCACCAAATATCCAAGGGCGAGGCTTCGGCTGACGTGTTCATGCAAAACGTGCAGAAGTTTACCATTTCGATCATCAATAAGGTATCCTCGCAGCGTCAGGCCCCTTCGTCATTATTCGGCGGGGACGAGGACAAGTCCAAAGGCAGAGGGAAGCGAAGCACGGGGAAAGTTGCCGCAGCCCCACGCGACAAGGAAGAACGTACGGCTAAGCGCACTCCGAAGTCGGATGCCTCCACTTCAAGTGAAGCACCGTCCGTACGCTCTTCATTAGGCCGATGCCCTAGACCCGGATGTGAAGGGCATATTATTGAAGGACGCAAAGGCTATGGCTGCGCAAATTTCAAAACCGGCTGCAACTATGTCATCTGGAAGGAATTTGCCGGTAAACAAGTTTCGCATGCGATGCTGAAATCCTTGCTGCTTCAAGGAAAGACCCAGCTATTATCCTTTAAAAACGAGGACGGCAGCACGTATAAAGGCAGGATTGTCCTAGCTGCTGAAGGGAACGGAAAGCTTGCCGTTCAGGCAGAGGACTCGAATGAAGCCGTGAAATCGTGAGGCGACACCGTTAAATAAAAAAACCGAGCCAACCAGGGATACCCTCCTTGATCGGCTCGGTCTGTTTTGATTAATCTAAGTGATCTTCTATGACCTCGGGCACTTCGGTCAGCGCCGAAACGGTATACAACACATTATGCGGCTCTTGCTTCAACTCGACCAGATTATATTGCCATTCGCGCTGCTGCTTGATATAGATGCTGTTGATGCCGGCCGTCAGCGCCGGAACGACATCCGTGCGAAGCGAGTTGCCGATCATCCATGTATCGGAGCGGGAGAATGTCCCCAACGTGAGGATTTCTTCCAATGCCGTAATATTTTTATGCTGGCGAATGTAGATTCGGTCATTGAAGTAATCGGCGAGCTTCATCTGTTTGATTTTCCGCTTCTGAATTTTAGTCTCGCCTCCTGTGTAGAGGTGGAGGCAGTGTCCATCTTCCTGAAGCTTCTCGAGCGTCTCGACCATGCCGGGGTAGGCTTCGATTTCCTGCTCATATACACTGAGCCCTAACTCGTAGAGAAGCTCTTCTTCCTTGCGCGAGCTTTCTCTTCCATGAATGCGGCCGAAATAATGGTACGTATCAATTAGGGATTGCGGGAAGTTCGCACTTGCAAATCCCAGCTTATCTACGCCGGCTACGTCGATTTCCATCTGCTTGGCCCGGACTTCTTCAGTAGTCAAGCCAACATGTTGAAACCATTCGGTCATACACTCGAAGTAATCGCCGAGGATCAGATTGAAGTATTTGTTGCAATGTATTAATGTGTCATCCATGTCGAAGATAATATGTTGCGATGTTTTACTCATGGTATACTCCTTCTTGCTATGAAAGTCGAATGTAAGTTTCCAGAAACATTTGAAGCTCGGCAGCCCCATCCGGCCGCAGACTGAATCTTTCATTATTCTCGGACTTCAGATGGGAGCGCAGCAAGCCTGCTGCTCTCAATATCATCAAGTGGTGCATCAATTCCTCATAGGGCTGACCCAGCTCGGACGCCATTTCGGACACGGCCTTCGGCTCATCTGCAATATAACGCAGGAGACGCAGGCGTTTCGGGTCGGCGAGAGCCTCGGTCATGCGGAGGAGAACGACGGGCGGCTCATCTTCCTCTTCTTCCGGGATATCGATAGGATACTGGAGCAGGAGTACGTTCTCATAGAAGCAATAGGTATTGATCGGCCGGAAATGCGTGCCCGGGAACAAAACGACGTTTTCTTGAGGCACATCGTCCAATATAACCCCGCTTGAGGCATATTCGATCAAATTTTCGTCATCCATTTTCGGAAGGAGCATTCGTTTCTCTTCGGCATCGTCTTCCAGGAGCTGATATAGGTCAGGCTCCACTTCCGAGAAGTAGTGCTCATGCCACAGCTTCATCAGCGGTGTGTAGTTTTCTCGAATTCTAGATGTTTCATCCCGCGAGAGGGAGGGCAAGTGAGGCTGAAGCAGGTCATGCAGCTCTTCAACGGCGGAAGTTTCAATCCAATTCAGAAAATCCGGGATTTCAAGGTGTTCTCCCCGAAGCATGATTAAGGCGTATAACACATCATAATCCGCGAGCGGCCATGATCGGGCTCGGCTGAACTGGACGCGAACAGGCTGAGGTAAACGCTCGTCCATCTCTGTTATCAGCTGTTTTCCGATATCCAGGTTATCGGTCCATTTCCTTGTTGCATATATCATGAAGCTGCCCAGCAGCTCGTAGACCATAGATACATCGATGCTAACTTTATATTTCATTAACGGATACCCTCCCAATTGATGGCATTGTTATTATTATGGCTTGTATGGATTGGGCTTGTCCACTATAATGTTCATCTGACTGTTTAAATTCATCGTTTTTTCACATTAGAGGAGGACTATATTTCAGTGACAGAAGCTGTAACCCCCCGTCAGGGGAGAACTCATTATTTCATTTTAATTGCCGTCGTCGTTGCGGCTGGTTTAAGCCAGGGACTGTTATTGCCGGTGCTGGCTATATTTTTGGAACGGATGGGCATTTCATCCTCCATGAACGGATTGAACGCGGCTGCCTTATATGTAGGCTCATTTGCCATGACACTTGTTGCGGAAAGACTTCTCGGCTGGGTCGGTTTCAAAAAACTGATCATTTCGGGACTGGTGCTCGTGATGCTGTCGCTGGTTGCTTTTCCGTTGATTCCAAGCGTGGCCGTCTGGTTTGTACTGCGCGTGCTCGTCGGTATAGGCGATAGCGCACTTCATTATGCCGCCCAGCTATGGGTGCTGATGATGTCAACGGTTAAGAACCGGGGGCGAAGCATATCCTTTTATGGCATGTCCTACGGCTTAGGATTCAGCATAGGGCCGCTGGGCATTCCGCTGCTGAAGTATGGCGAGGCGGTACCATTTATAATTCTGGCCGTGCTGTTCTTGTTCATTCTGTTGGTCGTGCTCTTCAAACTTCCGAACTTGAAGCCGGAAAAAAGCGAGAATGGGGATCAGCAGCCAGCTGGACGCTATCTCAAAAGCTACCGCCTGGCCTGGTTTGCGTTGATTCCCGCGTTTCTCTACGGCTATATGGAAGCAGGAATTAACAGCAACTTCCCGGTCTACGGGTTAAGAAGCGGATTTACATTGGGCGAAATTTCGGCGTTGCTTCCTTTTGTCGGCATCGGCGGTCTGGTGCTGCAGCTTCCCCTCGGCATGTGGAGTGATAAATTCGGACGCAAACGGGTGCTGACGATCGCCGGTATTGTGGGCGGATGCTGTTTCTTGCTCATTCCTGCAGCAGGAACGAATTTCTGGGCAACCTTAGTATTATTAACGCTGGCTGGTGGCCTGGTTGGTTCTTTCTTCTCCCTAGGTTTGGCTTATGCGGCGGATATCCTTCCCAGAGTGCTGCTGCCGGCGGCCAACGTCGTGGCTTCCTTCCATTTTAATGCGGGCAGCATAGCAGGTCCGAATGCCGGGGGCGCCATCATGGAAACGGGGTGGAACGGAGGGATCTTCGTACTGCTTGGTGGATTGTATATTCTGTTTGCCTGTACGGGATTATGGTTTAAAGTCAAAACCACATCAACACAAGAATAGGAACATGCGTTCTCATGGCAATTGCTTTCGCTTTCTTCTAAACTAGAGAGTAGGAATATGCACTTGACGGGAGAGACGATAACATGATTAAAGTGGATCGGCTGAAGAAAACGATGGGTCCTGAACGCACACCGGTGTTAAAGGATATCACTTTTCAGATGGAGCACGGGGAAATGATCGGTCTGATCGGTGCTAGCGGAAGCGGGAAAAGCTTGTTAATGAGCTGTCTATCCATGCAGCAAAAATGGGACGGCGGCAAATTAACGATTGATGGCGAAGATATGATGAATCCTGCGGGAAAACGGAGAATTCGCCGGGAATGGGCTTATCTTGAGCAGAACCCGTCCTTGAATGTTAATCGAACGGCACTTAAGAATGTATTGATCGGACAATCCAGCCAAACACCGCTGTGGCGGATGGTAACCGGGATGGTCCGGTCTGATGATTATATGGGAGCTATGGACACGATCGAGCACCTTGGGTTGTTGGACAAGGCCAAACGAAAAGCCGGCGAGTTAAGCGGCGGCGAGAAGCAGCGGATTGCTATTGCCCGTGCACTTGTTCATGGTGCCAAGGTGATTTTGGCGGACGAGCCGGTCACGGGACTCGATCCGGCCTCGGCTGAGCACGTATTGAAGACACTTAAAACCTTGTGCGAGGAAGAACGTTTAACCGTATTTACCGTTATATCCTTGGAGCTGGCTGAGAAGTATTGCACCCGGATCATGGGACTATCCGGCGGAGAGCTGGCTGTGGATGTGACGGGAAGACGTTTAACCCATGGCGAGAAGTCAAGACTGTAATTATCGATCACCAAAGACGCCAGGTGAATGTATAGAAATGAGTTGATACTTATTGAAATATAGAGTGATGCAAGCCCTCTTGGCAGGCTTGTTACTATGGATCATAAGCGGCTGCACCTTTATTCAGGACCCGGTCTCTTTAATGAAGAAACCGGATTTGCCGACGGATAAAGCGACGCTGAATGGCGCCATCCAATCTGCGCTTCTGAAGAATAAGCTGGATAATGCCGCCATTATCCGGCCGCGAAGTGACGTGGATAGCAGTTCCATCCGTATTCAGGACCTGGACAATGACGGAATTTTGGAAGCTGTCGTCTTCTATCAGACGCCGGACGATGAAGTGAAAATCCATGGCATGATCATGCAGCAGCAAGGCGACACATGGGTGAAGAATCTTGATTTCGACGGAGAAGGGACGGTATTGGAGTCGTTTGATTTCGTTGATTTTACGAATGACGGCAAGGTCGACATCGTAGCCGGCTTCTCACGCGGAGAAGAGAATCTTCAGAACCTGCTGGCCGTGTATTCATTCTCCGGGAATTCGCTCGAAAAAATACCGGCTTTGCCATACACACACTTTAATATCGGAGATATGAACGGGGATAAGATCAACGATATTACGGTTGTCTATCTTCAACAGAAAGAGCTCTCGTATATCAGCACCTATCAATACGATAAATACGAGGACGCCTTTGTCGAGCTGAACAAGCTGGATCTGGGACCGAATATCGAAAGTTATTACAATGTTGTCGCAGGTAAAGTGGCCAAGGACAAAGAAGGTATCATCTTGGACGCTTCGGTTGTATCCAACTCTTCTTATTCCAAACTCATCATTATGGAGGATAACCAGTTTATTGACGTCCTTCAGGATGAATTGCTTACCTACAAGGAACTGCCTGTAGAGAGCGAAGATGTGAATGATGACGGTATTTTAGAGTTTGGTGTTCTTACGAGACCGAGCGGCTGGGAGGATCGGCTTATTCTGGAAGAGATCCCGTTCTTCACCACGTACTTCCAGTGGGACGGAGTGGTACGGGAGAACAACGAAAAAGAAGGGCTTCAATTCGTGCTCCAAAGGTACTACGATATGAACAATCGATTCTATCTGGACTTTCCGCCAGACATGTATAATAAGATTACCATCACGCCGGAATCCAACAAAAATGCTTATTTGAATTTTGTGACGACCGACACGGGAGAGTCCGTTGCCGAGATTAAATTCTTTTCAAAGGCCCAGTGGGGAAAAGCTGAATCCGATTGGGAGATTCTGGTGAAGGAGAAAAACCGCGTAATTGCTTATCGCAGTCATGGCGATCTGAAATTGAGTAAAAAAGATAAAAAGCCAAACAGCAATAATGTGGCTCCTATCGAAAGAAAGGGGAACTAGACCTTGAGTAAAGTGCTCATATTAGAAGATGAAGAATCTATCCGCAGTTTTATCGTAATTAATCTGAAACGAAACGGCTTTGACGTCCTGGAGACTGGGGATGGCAACGAAGCCCTTCGTTTGCTGCAAACGACGCCAGATATCGATATCGCCTTGCTTGATGTCATGGTACCAGGGATTGACGGATTTGAAGTTTGCCGCAGAATTCGGGAAACGAACGAGCGGATCGGTATTATTTTCCTGACGGCAAAAGTTCAGGAGCAGGATAAAGTGTATGCCCTCTCCGTTGGTGCCGATGACCACGTAAGCAAACCGTTCAGTCCGACGGAGTTAATCGCCAGGCTGCAATCTTTACTGCGGAGGGTGAATGTCCAGCGTGCGGGAACCGCCAAGGTATCGTTTCAATCAGGTCCCTTTACGCTGGATCTGATCTCCAAGCAGTTTAAGAAGAACGGGCAGCCGGTGGAGCTGACGCCAACAGAATTTTCGCTGGTGCAGTTTTTCCTGGAGAAAGAAAACACGCCGCTTAGTCGTGATGTGCTGCTCGATCATGTATGGGGCAAAGAATATATGGGTGACCCCAAAATCGTGGACGTGAACATTCGGAGACTACGCCAAAAAATCGAAGGCAATCCTTCCGAGCCGGAATACCTCCAGACGGTATGGGGACACGGCTATAAATGGAAGGGTCAGGGACAATGATCATCAAAAAAGGCATTCGGCGGCAAATCGTGCTGCACTACTTCCTGGTAGTGTTCATCGCCTTGCTGCTGATTGAGGTTATATTTCTAATCGCTTTACGATCGTATTATTACGATACGGTATACAATCATATTTTGAATCACATTAATACCGCCAACGCCTTTTATCAGCCCTTCCGATTAACCTCGACGGAGAACGCTAACCAGTTGAGCGAGATGGTTCGCCATTTTGAATTGTATACAACGGAGCTTCAAATTTTGAATCCGGGTGGTCAAGTTCTCTCCACATCCACCGGTTTCGAAATAGAGCAGACCATCAAGACCAGTGATGTCACCCAAGCGCTTGCAGGCAATACGGGCCGTTGGATTGGTAAGCAGCAAGGTACGGGGCAGATCGTAATGGCTGTATCTCAAACCGTTTCGAACGGATTTGAGAAAACGTACATTCTTCGCTATGTGACTTCGCTTGAGTTCATTAACGACAAGCTGATGAAAATCACGCTGTTTGCCGTCAGCATCGGTGGGGCCGTGCTAGCGCTCGTGCTTGCCTTCAGCATCGGGCTGGCCAACTCCATCGTAAAGCCGCTCAACAACATTACCACGGTATCTGCGCAGATGGCCAAGGGCAGGTTTAACGTGAGAATCAAAGGCGATTATAAATACGAGCTTGGTGAGCTGTCGTCAACCCTGAACTACATGGCGCAGGAGATTGTACGAAGCAATCAGGTAAAGGATGATTTTGTTTCATCCATTTCGCATGAGCTGCGGACTCCGCTCACAAGCATTAAGGGCTGGAGTGAAACGCTCGACTCCGGTGGCTATGATCCGGAAGAAACGAAGATCGGGATGCAGATTATTTCTAAGGAAACCGATCGTTTGATCGGTCTTGTTGAAGAGTTGCTCGACTTCTCCAAGCTCCAGCAGAATGAGATGAAGCTTGTGAAGGGTATCGTGAATTTACGGGAGCTTCTGCAAGAGATTATGCTCAATCTGTGGACCAAGGCCGAGAAGAAGGGCGTCCAAATCAAACTGGAGACCGATGAAAAGCCGATTATTTATGGGGATGCCAACCGCTTGAAGCAGGTGTTTCTGAACATTGTGGATAATGCGATTAAATTCTCGCATGAGAACGGCGTGATCAACCTGTCCTTCGCTATGGAAGACAAGTTTGTGATCGTAACCGTGGAAGATCACGGTATTGGCATATCGGACGAACATCTGCGGCGGGTAAAGGATCGATTCTTCCAGGTTAATCCGCTTAATGGGGGAACGGGACTGGGCCTTGCGATTACGCAGCAGCTCATTGAGCTCCATGGGGGCACGATGGAGATGGAAAGCGAACTCGGGCACGGAACATCCGTTATCGTCAAGCTGCCGCTGCCTGAAGGGAAAATACCGATGGCCGGCGGATTAGAGAACGGTGAGGATGACGTAACCGGACCGACCGTATAAGCTTTGCCGGGTTACCGGCAAAGCTTTTCTCAAGAGTACAGAATTGTTAAGTTTTCAGCGAAGCGTACTGTATTCGCAATTATATGTTGTGGGGCAGTGTTTTGGGGTCCCCGCAAAGTATTCGGATTAAGCATCGAGGTGTAGGCTCCACTTTGTGGGGCTGATGTGTAAGGGGGAGTGCGGAATTGGGACACACAGCAGCAACGTTTTCTACTGAGCAAGGTCTGTTTGAATTAAAAGTGGCTGAGGCAGAACAGGCAGGAGTGATGCTGTCGCTTCTCAAGGAAGCGGCAGAGGTGATGGAACAGCAAGGGCGCAAGCAGTGGAGTCCTTCTATCTTCTCCTTCGATTTGATGGAGCAGTACCTGGCGGAGCGTGAGGTGTTTATCCTCTGGCATAAAGATGTCGCCGTCGGCATGTTCACGTTACAGTATGGAGATCCAGCTTATTGGGGAGAGCGGGATGATCCGGCATATGGTTATCTGCATCGGCTGACCGTACGTGCCTCCTATCGGGGACTGGAGCTTGGAACCAAGATGATTTCCTTTGCGGAATCGTATTTGTTATCCATGGGTAAGCAGGGTTTCAGACTGGATTGCGTAACTCATCTGCCAACGCTGAATCAATTTTATCAGCGCCAAGGATTTCAGTTCGTGGCTGAGCAGGATATGGGTGGTCGTGTCGTGAATTTATATGAGAAGAGATTTATTTCATAATTTTACAGTTTTATAAAACCTAAGTCGCATGCGCTTGAAACACAGTCAGCAGGGCACGATACATGAGAAAAAGCGATCCGTGACGGATCGCTTTTTTGTATAAGAAATTAATCTCAGAGCTAATATGTTGTTGAAGAACTCGTTTAGGATGAAGAGACATTAGCCCGCAAGCGTCCTTTTTCGTATACATCCTGAAGCAGTCGGGACGGCTGGGTACGAATGGTTGGCTTCGGAAGTACGGTCTCATAAGGTCCAACAACCACTACGTTGCCGGGAGTTCCTTTTACAATCGCTCCATCCTTGATGATTGCTCCCTCACCGATAATGGCATGCTCGATATGAGCGCCCTTGCCGATTTTGACATTCGGCATGACCACACTGTCTTTAACGATGGAGTATTTGCCGATCTCCGCACCGCAGAATATAACGGAGCTCTTGGCTTTTCCTTCGAAGGTGCATTGGTCATGAATCAAGCAGTCGGTGTGTTCCGTATTCCGGTTCCGCGCTGCCGAAAGTTTGGTCTTCCATGCACGGGTATACATGGGCCAATCGGATCTTTCCAGAACAAGCTCGTTTTGGCTAAGCACATCCATATGGGCTTCCCAGAGGCTTTCTACAGTACCCACATCGCGCCAGTAGCCCTGGAAGCGATATGCAAGCAGCGACTCTTCTCCGGACAGCATCTTAGGGATGACATCCTTCCCGAAGTCATGGCTGGAGTTGGGATCAGCCGCATCCTCAATGAGGTGCCGCTTCAGATAGTCCCAACGGAACAAATATATGCCCATCGAGGCAAGGTTGCTTTGCGGTTCTGCCGGTTTTTCGGCAAATTCAATGATATTGAGATTGTCGTCAACGCACATGACGCCAAACCGGCTGGCGTCTTCCCAAGGCACTTCCATCACGGAGATCGTGGCAGGTGCCTCCTGCTGTATGTGGGCTTCAAGCATTTCGCGGTAATCCATTTGATAAATATGGTCCCCCGATAGAATAAGGACATGTTCGGGATTTTGATCATCGATGTATGGAATGTTTTTATAAATGGCGTCTGCTGTACCCAAGTATCCATCTTGGTGTGTGCTGTTGGATGGAAGCAGAGCGATGCCTTCACGTCCTGTATGTGTTAGTCCCCAGGGTTCACCTTCACCGATATGTTCGTGTAATGATTCTGCCTCATATTGCGTTAGGACTCCAACCGTATCGATTCCGGAGTTCACACAATTGCTGAGAGGAAAATCGATTATACGATAATGTCCGCCAAATGGAACGGCGGGTTTTGCCAGCTTGGACGTAAGGGGAGCTAATCGTTTACCCTCTCCACCGGCCAGAAGCATAGCAATGCAGTCTTTTCTCTTCATCACGTTTCCCTCCCAATGTATTTTCACGTTGTACATTACATAAACGACATTCCCGGGGTTTGAAACGATTATATTGAAAAAGTGAAATGAAAATTACAAAATTATTTTTCAGGGACATTTTTTATTTTCAACATGGTTAGAATGGGGTAATAGCACTAATAATATTTGGATTTATAAAGAAAAAGCGGGTGACGATGATTGAACCAAGCAGTTAGGGAAGGAAATATGACTCCGGAACAATTGTATTTATTTCATGAAGGAACCTGGTTTCACAGTTACCAATCCATGGGTGCACACCGTGCTACGGAAGATGGAGTTGAAGGCGTGCGTTTTACGGTTTGGGCTCCGAATGCAAGGCAGGTGGGTCTTGCCGGAGACTGGAACGGCTGGGACGGTTCCCAGGACACGTTATATAGGATACCCGATTCGGGAATTTGGAGTCGGTTTTTCCCTGGGATGAAGACTGGAACTTTTTACAAATATCATATCACCGGACCGTATGGTGAAACGTTCTTGAAGGCGGATCCGTACGCGTTTCACGCCGAAGTTCGACCTGCAACCGCATCGATTGTGACCGATCTTTCTGGATATCATTGGAACGACGGAACATGGAGAAGAAAGAACAGATCCCCCTACACCAAGCCGATGAACATATATGAGATGCACGTTGGAACCTGGCGGCAAAAAGAGGACGGTTCGTTCTATACATATCGCGAACTGGCGGACCAGCTGATCCCCTACTTGCTGGAGATGAGTTATACCCACGTGGAATTCATGCCCTTGGCTGAGCATCCGTACGACCTTTCATGGGGGTATCAGGGAACCGGATTCTTTGCGCTGACCAGCAGATACGGAAGTCCCCATGATTTCATGTACCTTGTTGATCAGCTGCATCAAGCTGGTATCGGCGTGCTGCTCGACTGGGTGCCCGCACATTTTGCCAAGGATGCCCACGGGCTTCGACTGTTTGACGGGGCGCCTCTTTATGAGTACGCAGATTCGCAAAAAGCAGAGAAACCGGGCTGGGGAACACTGTCTTTCGATTATGCCAAGCCTGAGGTGATTTCATTCCTCATCTCCAATGCCTTATTTTGGATGGATATGTATCATATTGATGGTCTTCGTGTGGACGCTGTGACAAGCATGATCCGGCTCGATTTTGAGAAGCGCGAAGGTCAGTATAAACCTAATGAACATGGTGGCTTGGAAAATCTCGAAGCGATATCCTTTCTGCAGGAATTGAATAAAGCTGTGTTTCGATATTACCCGAATGCCTTGATGATGGCCGAGGAATCCAGCGCATGGGCAGGAGTTACCGCACCTGTGCACGAAGGGGGCCTTGGGTTCAATTACAAGTGGAACATGGGCTGGATGAATGACACGCTGTCCTATGTGGAGCAAGAATTCGATCAGCGGCCTACCCATCATAATTTACTAACATTTCCCATTTGTTATGCCTATTCAGAAAATTTTACATTACCGCTGTCACATGATGAAGTTGTCCACGGGAAGAAATCACTGCTTAATAAAATGCCGGGGAGCTATGAACAAAAGTTTGCAGGACTCCGCATTTTGCTTGGATATCAGATCACCCAGCCTGGCAAGAAGCTGCTGTTTATGGGGGGAGAGTTCGGCCAATTCATTGAATGGAAGGATCAGGAGCAGCTGGATTGGCTGCTGCTTGATTACGAAAGCCACCGGAAGCAGTTGGCTTATACGGCAGCGTTAAACCGCATGTATGTGGAGGAGAAGGCGCTATGGGAGCAGGATCACAGGTGGGAAGGCTTTGAGTGGCTTAGCGCTGATGATCATGAGCAGAGTGTCTTATCGTACATGAGAATGGGCACAAAACCTAGCGATACACTAATCATCGTCATTAATTTTCAGCCCTGGGCATATGACCAATATCGGATCGGCTTACCGAGAGCGGGACAGTACGTGGAAATATTGAATTCCGATCATACCGATTATGGCGGCTCCGGACTGGTTAACAACGAAGACTTAAAAGCAGAGAAGAAGGCCTGGCATGGTCAAACCCACAGCCTGGAGATTAAGCTGCCTCCACTAGGCATGGTGGTGTTAAAGAAAAAGCCGCGTTCCAGAAAGTTGCAGGCACAAGAGGACGTTTCACTGAAGGCATCAGTAGTAAAAGAGAAGACGGCACGGAAAACCAAACGAATCCAAAGGGGGAAGCAGGATTGAAATTGTTATTTGCAGCTTCAGAATGTGGACCATACATCAAGACAGGCGGATTGGCGGATGTGATCGCTGCTTTGCCGAAATCCCTTCGCGGCATGGGCGAGGATATTCGGGTGGTTCTGCCTAAATATCGCGGCATTCCTGACGACTACCGGGAGCGCATGGCGCAAGTCGGGGAAACCCGGGTACGGGTAGGCTGGCGCGAGCAGTATTGCGGCATCGAGTCCCTGGTTGAGGACGGAGTCACGATTTATTTTGTAGACAATGAATATTATTTTGGCCGCGAAGGTATTTACGGCTACATGGACGATGGCGAACGCTTTTCGTTCTTCAATCGCGCCGTTCTCGAGATCTTGCCGGTAATCGGTTTTCAGCCGGACGTGCTTCACTGCCACGATTGGCATACGGCGATGATTCCGCTGCTCCTTGAAGATGTCTACCGACATGATCCTTACTATGCGGGAATTCGAACCGTATTTACAATCCACAATTTGTTGTATCAAGGCGTATATCCGTACGAGGTGCTGGTCGATCTGCTCGGAATCCACAGCCGTCATTTTACAGCGGAGGGCGTAGAATATTACGGAAACGTGAATTTCATGAAAGCGGGAATCGTGTATGCAGATCATGTAACGACGGTTAGCCCGACTTATGCTTCGGAGATCCAGACCGGTTATTACGGATACGGACTCGACGGGCTTTTGTCAGCCCAAGGTTCGAGATTGAGCGGCATTGTGAATGGTATAGATACTAAGAGCTACAACCCGGCGACCGATCCGCACATCGCGATGAAGTACCGGAGCGGTCTGAGTAAGAAAACGCAGAACAAAATTGCCTTGCAAGAAGAGTTGAACCTTCCGGTAGCACCGCATATTCCGTTGATGTCGATGGTGACGCGGCTGGTCGATTCGAAGGGGCTCGATCTGCTCATCCGGATTCTGGATGAGCTGCTCTACTATGATGAGATTCAATTTGTCGTTCTGGGAACGGGTGATCCGTCTTATGAACATTGGTTCAAGGAAGCGGCGAATCGGTATCCCAATAAAATGTCGGCCCAGATTCGGTTCAATGAACCGTTATCGCGGCGCTTCTACGCTGGCAGCGATCTGTTCCTGATGCCTTCCAAATTTGAACCGTGCGGTATCAGCCAACTCATCGCCATGCGTTACGGCAGTGTGCCGATTGTCCGCGAAACAGGCGGACTGAATGATACGGTTCATGCATATAACGAGTATACGGGAGAAGGGAATGGATTCTCTTTCAAGGATTACAATGCCCATGATATGATGAACACGATCCGGCGCGCGACCTCGCTTTACCGCATGCCTGAGCACTGGCGTAAAGTGACTAAGAACGCATTGGGCGGGGATTATAGCTGGAACGTTTCGGCCAAGGAATATCAGGAGATATACCATCAAATCACCCAATCTCAGGCTTGAACCATAACAAGACACAGGGGTGTAAGGATAGCCAAATTATGCGCTGTCCTTGCACCCCTGTGCTCGTTAAAGTTTGGTATAGATGTATGGCGCCAGTTGGTCTGATCACATAAGATGAGTTTACTAATGTTTCAATCGCCGGCATAAAATTCGATATGCATAAGGCTCTAAATCGATATGCATTGTCCCGTTTACTGGTTTTACGGGCTCTTTTGTCTCGGCATCAACCCAATCGGTCGTGACGATAGGATGCGATATGGTGCGTGCCGAGTTGCTGTTGTTCATCCAGACGATAAAATGCATGGTTTCGTCCGCACGCTCGTACACAATGCAAGGATCATGGAGATTCGCTTGCAGGAAGCGGAAGCGTCCCTGTCTCAGCGCCTTATGCTTTTTCCGAAGCGCGATCATCCCTTGATAAAACGTATACAGCTCTTGGTTTCGTTTCTTTGGATCCCATTCCATGCATTTGCGGCAATCGGGATCTCCGTCACCCGTCAATCCGATTTCGTCGCCATAAAAGATGCACGGCGTACCCATGAATGTAAACAGAAATACAACCGTGAGTTTCATGCGCCGGATATCTTCTCCCACACGGGTAAGCAGCCTCGGCGTATCGTGGCTGCATAGCAGATTAAAGACCACTTCGTTGGTCTGCTGCGGATATCGCATCAGGATCGAGCCGATACGGTTGGCGAACGTGAGCCCGTCCATGTTGCCGTTGAAGAACTCCAGCACCTTATCGGCAAAAGGATAATTCATTACGGAATCAAACTGGTCACCTTGCAGCCAGATTAAGGAGTCCGACCAGACCTCGCCCACGATATAAGCCTCAGGGTTGGCCTTCTTGACGACCTGTCTGAAATCCCGCCAGAAGTGATGATCAATTTCATTGGCAACGTCCAGGCGCCAGCCGTCGAGATTGATCTCCTTGATCCAGTATTCGGCTACACCCAGCAAATACGCCTTCACTTCGGGATTGGCGGTATTGAATTTCGGCATATTTCCGAAAAAACCGAACGTATCGTAGCTGGGAATGCCATCCTTGACCTCGCAGGGAAACTGGTTCACATGAAACCATTTCGAATACTTGGATTTCTCGCCGTGCTTCAGCACGTCCTGAAAGGGCGGGAACTCCTCGCTGCAGTGATTGAATACCGCATCGAGAACCACTCGGATGCCTTTTGCGTGACAAGTATCTACTACTTTTTTCAACAACTCATTATCGCCAAAGTGCGGATCCACCTGTTTATAATCAACCGTGTCATATTTATGATTGGAGGGGGAGAGGAAGAGAGGAGTAAAATAAATGGCGTTGATACCCAGGTCAACGAGATCATCGAGATGATCCAGTACGCCCTGCAGGTCACCGCCGAAGAAATTATCCACCTCCGGCTTGCCGCCCCAGGTCTCGGTTTTTTCTGGATTGGTGGCTGCGTTTCCGTTAGCAAAGCGCTCCGTCATAATTTGATAAAACACGGCTTCCTTGGCCCATTCCGGTACTTTGAATACATCGACTTCATGTATGTACGGAAATTCAAAGTAACCTGCAGGCGGATAAGGGTAGTCCCATCCGATTCCGTTGTCCACCATATAAACCGTTTCATCTCCGGCATGAATTCGAAAGCCGTAGGACAGTCTTTTGTATTTCGGCCTAACTCCGCATTCCCAGTAGTCAAACATGTCATCCGAGGCGGCCTTTTCCATGGTGATCTCGAAGTACGTACGGTCCCAATCGTATTTGTCGCCGGTCATGGCAACAACAGAATCAATGTCGTTTTTCTTGGTTCGAATCCGAAGATGAATGGTTTTCGTATCATATGCATAAGCCCATTTATCTCTTGGAACATGATACAGTGCTTCTAACAGCATGGTTACACCTCCTATATGAGTGAAGCTATAGCTAATTAATAACCAACTGCTGGCTTGCATGAATCATGGAGTGAAAGAGACCGCCCGGCTAGCCTTCCTATTTATCAAGTACTGCATGTTATGCGCAATTATAAGATGGGAAGGGGACGGAGAGATTATGCATCGTCGAAAGATTGCTTACCATAGATCCTCGTATCACTTTCCGGATGATGCTAAAGTCCTGTATTTACATTTATATGTAGGAAAAATTGAACGGCCCGTAATGGTTAACATAGCGAAGTGATTTCCACAATATGGACTCTCAATCGATTCACCCCTCTAATTTATTTGTTTAAATGATTAAAAGAATCATGAGTAACATAATCCTAAGGATATGATGAATTGACCGTTGTATTAAAATAGTGGAGTAGACGCCATATGTAGGGTTTAATATAAGGGTGCTGTTCATGAGAACCCATGAATTTTCATTGCATATTCATGCATCCTGTTTTATAATGACTCAGTTGCATTTTTTCTGTGGTTGAATTTATTTGTAACAGTTAGGGGAGAAACGAGACATATGAAACGTAAATTTACAGCGTGGATGACCCTGTTCATGGTGGTCGTGCTGTCTTTTGGCAGTATCGTTCATGCGGAGGGTGAGAAGAAAACGGTGATTCTCGGCACGAGTGCCGATTATGCACCTTATGAGTTCCATAAAACCATAGATGGCGTGGATACCATCGTCGGATTTGATATCGATATTGCGAAGGAAATCGCCAAGGATCTTGGCGCCGAGCTCATTATTAAGGACACCTCCTTTGATGCTCTCTTGCCGGAGCTGACGAGCGGACGCGTGGATTTTGTCATATCGGGCATGAATCCGACAGAAGAGCGCCGAAAGAGCATCGATTTCTCCGAGCCTTATTATGCTGCGGAACAATCGGTTGTCGTTCGTAAGGAAGATGCACTAAAGTTTAACACGCTTGAGAGCCTGGAGGGAGCACGCATCGGGGTTCAGAAAAGCTCCATTCAGGAGTCCATTGCAAAAACAATTCCGAAAGCCAATGTGGTATCACTGGATAAAATCCCGGACTTGCTGCTGCAGCTGGAATCCGAGCGAGTGGATGTTGTTCTCGCTGAGTATCCAATCGCGAAGACGAATATGAATGAAGCGACGATGGTGATCACGGACGCTAAACCGACGGCTGAGAATGACGCCTATGCCATCGGGGTTCGTAAAGGGAACGAAGAGCTGCTGAAGAGCATTAATGCTACACTTGAGCGTTTGAAGGAGAATGACCAGATCCAGAAGTTTGTCGACGAGGCCAGCGACCTGGCTGCAGGCCGTAAAGCAGAGAATCTGAACACATTTGAGTTCTTTTGGAAATATCGCGATTATTACGCCAAGGGAATCCAGTTTACGTTGCTTATTTCGGCTCTTGGTGTATTTTTCGGCTTCATTCTCGGATTGATTATCGCTTTAATGCGGATGTCGGGTGTCAAAATCCTTAAGTTTTTGGCTTCCGCTTATATCGAGATCATCCGTGGTACGCCGATGCTGGTCCAGTTGTTTATTATCCATTACAGCTTGGCGGCGTTTGATATTAAATTCTCACCGATCCAGTCGGGTATTTTGACGCTTTCTATCAACAGCGCTGCCTATCTAGCTGAAATATTCCGTGCTGGCATTCAAGGCGTGGACCGCGGTCAATTGGAGGCTGCACGCTCCCTCGGAATGACCAAGGGCAAAGCGATGCGCCACATTATTTTGCCGCAAGCGTTAAAAGGCGTTTTGCCTGCGATCGGTAATGAGTTTGTTGTCATCATCAAGGAATCCTCCATCGTCTCCTTCATCGGTGTGGTGGACATTATGTATCAAGCCCAGATTTTGCGCGGCATGACGTTTGCGGCATTGAATCCGCTGCTTGTGGCTGCCCTGATCTACTTTATACTGACATTCGTTCTTTCGAAGCTTCTGGGTGTCTGGGAAAGGAAGTTGAGTGCAAGTGATAACCGTTAAGGATCTTCATAAATCGTTTGGCAAGCTGGAAATCTTGAAGGGCATTGACATTGAGATTGCAAAAGGAGAAGTAGTGGTTGTCATCGGGCCGAGCGGCTCCGGTAAAAGTACCTTTTTACGATGTCTCAATTTGCTTGAAGTGCCGACCAGCGGCGAAATTTCGTTCGAGGGTGAGCTGATCACCGCCAAGAATCACAATATCAATTCAACCCGTGAGAAAATGGGCATGGTATTTCAGCAGTTTAATCTGTTTCCTCACAAGAAGGTCATCGATAATATTACGCTTGCTCCAATTCAGGTGAAGGGTGTCTCAGCAAAGGAAGCCGAGGCTACTGCAGACGAGCTGCTGAAATCGGTTGGCCTGCAGGACAAGAAGGAGTCTTATCCTTCCCAGCTGTCCGGTGGACAGAAGCAGAGAATTGCCATTGCACGCGCACTCGCGATGCAGCCGCATGTCATGCTGTTTGATGAGCCAACCTCCGCACTGGACCCTGAGATGGTAGGTGAGGTATTGGAAGTAATGAAGAAACTTGCCGAAGGCGGTATGACGATGGTTATCGTCACCCATGAGATGGGCTTCGCCCGGGAAGTGGGAGATCGGATCCTGTTCATGGATGGCGGTAAAATCGTAGAGGAAGGCACGCCGGACCAGTTGTTTGGCAATCCGACTCATCCTCGTACGCAAGAGTTTTTAAGTAAGGTTTTGTAACTTTTATTTCTACATTGTAACAAACAAAAACAGCGCCATACCTGATCGTTTCAGGAATTGGCGCTGTTTTTGTTTGTTTATTGGTAACAATTGCTTGCAGTATAGGTTACAAAATTGTGATATATTGATGTTCGTTGACATATTACATCCGAATTACCAGGCTACATAAAAGGAGGCATCTTTAGATGTTACAACAAATGAAATCATGGACTAGAAATTATGGACTTAACAAAAATAATAAGATCGCTGGAAAAACAGCAAAATGGCTTACCGTTACAGCCGTTGTACTTGGCCTGACTTTCGCCGGAGGCGGCCTGCAAGCCCATGCAAGCTCCGTGCATGTCGCGAAGAACGGCGATACCTTCTACTTCTTATCTAAACAGTACGGCGTTAATATGGACAAGCTGATAAAGGCTAACCCTACGATTAAGGCAACGAATATATACCAGGGACTAAAAATCACCATTCCAGGGACGGTATCGATGAACTCGACGGCATCTGCTGCACCGATCGCTCCAGGAACCACCGGATTTACGCCCAGTTTGAGCGTTTCCCCTGAGAAGAACGTGGTGGAAGCATGGGGCAAGACGTTTAATTATAGCAAAACATTGTCGGTCAAGGCTACTGCCTATTCTTCTGCAGCAAGCGAGAACGGTGGTTGGGGCGCGGTTGATTACTTCGGAAATTCCCTTGAGCTCGGCACCATCGCAGTCGATCCCAAGATCATTCCGCTCGGTACCAAGGTGCTTGTAACAGGACATGAGCATCCAGGACTGCCGAAAAAGGCATTTGTGGCAGAAGCTCGTGATATTGGTGGAGCTATTAAAGGGAATAGGATTGATATTTTCATCCCAGGTTCAAAATCATCCGTGAATCAATTCGGCATTCAGGATATCAAATTGTTCATTATCGAATAAGTTAATTCATCCTCATGAAATAATCATTCTAATACAGAAGACGGCTAGACTGGATCCAAACTCCAGTTAGCCGTCTTTTTTTGTTATTCAGATCTATCTCGACTCTGACACGCCTAACATCTCCGGGAGTGTGACGAAGCTATATCCCTTACTCCGCAGCTCGGTAATAATGTCCGGGAGCGCTTCGATCGTTCCGGTTAGGTTGGATCCCACGCCACCTCCGGCATGTTGGAGTACGATCGAGCCTGGCCCGACCGTTGATAAAATGTTGCTTTTCACCTCTTCCTTACTCAGCCCTTTCCAATCGAGGGAGTCGACATTCCAATTCACGACTTTGTATCCGTTTTTGCGTGCCCACTGAAGCTGCTCTTCATTGATATCACCATAAGGCGGGCGGATTAGCCGAGGGTCCACTCCGGTTAGGGATTTCAAGATCGTGTTGGTACGTCCGATTTGGCCTTTGAATTTCTCCAGGCTCAGCTTGTTCAGCTGGGCGTGATTATAGGAGTGATTACCAATGGCGTGACCTTCATCATGGATTCGTTTCGCGAGATCGGGATGTTTTTTGGCCCGTTCCCCCACGGCAAAGAACGTGGCTTTTACCTGAAACTTTTTGAGGACGTCCAGTACTTTTCCGGTAAATCGGGGATCCGGGACATCATCAAAGGTCAGAGCGATCTGTTTGATCCGGGGTCCGCTGGCGCGAAAGGTATCCGGATATTTTCTCAGTAATTGACTTAAAGACGGCGCATCGTCTGAATTTTGGGTCTTATTGCGCTTGGCATGATCCAAGATTTGGCCGGATTCCGACATGACGGAAGTGTCCTGGGGTTGAAGTGACAAACTATGTACATCAGACGCGTGTGCCGAGATGTCCGGCACCATGAAAAAGAATAACAGGATACACAACAGGCAGCTTCCTGCACGGTATCGATTGAACATCACGATCGACCCCTTTCGCTTTTTAATATGGTATGCCCAGTTGATCGTGCGATTATCCTCAATATGGGAATGCGATGTTTTTTAGTTTTCCCTCAGAAAGGTGTATAATAACCGGTAACAGATTGGTTATTACATTTTGATCATTTGGATATGGAAGGAGATAATCGCTTGGCAGACTTGTTTACACCTTACAATTTCAAGAATTTGACCCTCAAGAACCGCATTGTTATGCCACCGATGTGTCAATATTCCGTTCAAGCTGAGGACGGGATTCCGAATGATTGGCATTTTGTTCATTACGTCAGCCGTGCTGTTGGAGGCACTGGCTTCATTATTGTAGAAATGACAGGTGTCCATCCTGATGGACGCATAACGAATCAGGACACGGGGATATGGGACGATAATCAGATCCCAGCCTATCGCCGTATTGTGGAGAGTGTGCATTCTTATGGAACCAAGATTGGTATCCAGCTTGGGCATGCCGGAAGAAAAGCGCAGGATGCCGAACCGTCAGTAGCCCCTTCTGCGATTCCGTTCAGTTCCCATTACAAAATGCCCAAGATGCTTTCCGGGGCGGAAGTGGAAGAGCTCATTCAAGCCTTCAAGGAAGGCGCGCGTCGAGCTGTTGAGGCCGGGTTCGATACCGTTGAGATTCATGGCGCCCATGGTTACCTCATTCATCAGTTCCACTCGCCGCTAACGAACCAGCGCAGTGATGAATATGGTCAAGACCTTCCACTGTTCGGTGAGCGGGTTGTTCAAGCCGTTAAGGAAGTCCTGCCCGAAGGCATGCCGATCATAATGAGAGTATCTGCAAAAGAATATGTGGACGGCGGCTATGATGTGCAGTACTGTGCGGAGATTTGCAAACGTTACCGCGATGCCGGCGTCGATATTTTTCATATCTCCTCGGGGGGAGAAGGCCAGGTCGGCGCCAATGGAGGTCCGGAAGCGAAGCCCGGTTATCAGGTGGATCTGGCAGCAGAGTTCAAACAGCTGTTAAAGGTGCCTGTTATTGCGGTAGGATTGCTGGATGATTACCATGCCGCGCAAGAGGTGATTTTGTCAGGCAAAGCGGATCTGGTGGCGATTGGCCGGGGCATGCTCCGCGATCCCTACTGGGCTGTTCATGCAGCCAAGGCGCTTGATGGAGGACAGAAAGTCCCCAAGCAATATGAACGAGCATATTAAAAAGTGCGTGTTCCCAAATTGTGAGTTTTGAACAACTTCTAAAAAAATTTTGAAACGTTTGGGAACATGCAACGTAAATATTAATCATATACCAGTATTTTAAAGTGAAAGCGAGAGGAAGAGAACGATGTCCATATTTAAAAGATTGCGCGATTTGACCATGTCCAATATTAACGCCATTATCGACAAGGCGGAAGACCCGATTAAAATGACGGATCAGTACATTCGAGATATGACGGAAGATCTTGAGGATGCTGAGAAAGCGGTAGCTTCACAAATTGCCATTGAGAAACGCTTTAAAGCACTTTATGAAGAGCAAGCTGCGCTTGTGGAAAAACGCACGCAGCAAGCGCATACCGCAGCACAGGCTCAAAACGTTGATCTTGCCCGCCGCGCGCTGGAAGAGAAGAAGGCCGCCGAGGCCAAGCGTGATGAGTACAAAGCCAGCTACGATCAGAACAAACTGGCAGCCGACAATCTGCGCGGCAAGCTGGAAGAAATGCGCAAGCAGCTTACAGCGATGAAGAACAAACGTGAAACTTTGGTCGCTCGTTATAATGCCGCTAAAGCGCAAACCGAGATCAACAAAGCGATGAACGGGTTTGGGACTGATACAGCATCGGCCGGATTGAAACGAATGGAAGAGAAGATGCTGGCTATGGAAGCTCGTGCGGAAGCAAGCAATGAAATGTCGTCACGTGAGAAATCCCTTGATGAAGAGTTTGAGAACCTTGGCAAGGACAAAGTCGTTGAGGATGAGCTTGCAGCCTTGATGAAACAATACGAGAACAAGTAATAACGGATTTTAGCGGTCTAACAGTTATATTGTTCAGGGGGCGAGGGAGAAACAGCAGAGCTGAATGCAGCTGAGCTTCTCCTTCGCTTTTGTTTGATCGTAGATATAAGGGAAGATCCTTTTATTAGATGTCTGTCTTCAATTGAGGCAGCCCGGGCTTAAGGGAGTTTTTTGTATGTTGAATGTGGAGGCTTAGAGATGGATTTTGATATGATCTTGCGTGTATTGCTATGGACAGCTGTCGGTGGGCTGCTGTTGTTTGTTTTGATGTTTGTGGATTCCCTGTTCACGAAATATAACGATCTTGAAGAAGTGAAAGCGGGTAACATGGCGGTAACCACAAGACTGATATTGAAACTGTTCGCACAAGGGTATATTTTATCTGTGTCGATTGGTACGTCATATCATCTACTTGAGGCGATAGTGGTATCAATCATTTCGTTTATCATATTGCTGATTCTCGAATCGTTGACAGAGCTCATGCTGCGTAACTTCGGCAAGCTGAACCTTGACAAAGGAACCCGCGAGGGAAAGACGGGATACGGTTTATTTGCAGGTTCGCTGCATGTGGTTGGAGCGTTAATTATTACCGCTTGCCTATAGAACGCATAATGGAGATAGGGGACAGGAAAGATGAGTATGTGGAAAAGAATCAGCAATTTATTTAGTAAGCCAGAGCCGCCCAAGGTAGAGAAAAGCATGCTGCAGCTGGCTCCCGGCGATATTTGTGAAGTGTCTCTAGTCACTTATGAAGTCACGGGTCGTGTGCACAATCGCGGTCGTAATGCGGTCGTCTTGACGCTTCAGGATGGCAGCACCATTGCTTATCTGCATATTGAGGAACGCGAGACGGTTCAGTATGCGTTATACGCTCCGATCGATGGACGGCTGGACTCTCCGGATGAGGTACCGTCCATCATCGATTTGGACGATCATGTCTTTCATTTGGAAGAGGAATACGGGGGACATGTATCGATTACGGGTCGTACTGCGTTTACGCAAAGCGGGGAGCAGCATGTATGGCAATACCAATCGGATGATTACAAGCTGCTGCGAATTGAATGGCAGAACGGGCGGTTTATGTTGTATGAAGGCGAGAAAGTGATACCGGGGGACGTTCGAGTTATCCGGGCGACTTAGGAGTGGTGGCATGAAGGAACGCTCTTTTATATCAATAAAAATCATATTGGTGCTGAGTTTATTCGTATCATTATTGAGTGGATGCGGAGCGCCGAATATCAAGGATACCTATCCGCTGGAATCCGTCAATCGAGACGGAAATGCAACGTCCTATGTATACCGGGCAGCTGATAAAAGCGTTCCCGATGTTGCAAACGAGCTCACGGCGGCAAACACGCCGGATCAATCGTCTCCTGCAGATACCGAGCGGATGTTTCTGGTGTATGGGGATGAGTATTACCATTTGCAGCAGGACCCCCAGAAGCCAACCGATACGCTGATCGAGATCGATTCCAGGGAGTATGTTCAGCGCAATTATGATTCAAGTTTTCTGCAAGGTTACTTAACGGCAGTTCTGATCGGAAATTTATTTGATTCGATGGGTGGCGGAGGTTACCGGGGGTATACAAGTAAAGATGTGTATAAACCGTCACAAGGTAACTATAAGAAGCCGACAAGCAAGGATAAGAAGATCGCTCCGCCGTTGACGGTGGACCGGAGCGGGAAGATTACTCGGCGCGGTCAGGATTCTGCCGGTACCGGTGGGGGCCTGTTCCGACGAAATCCGGATACAAGCGGAGACCGCGGCACGATTAAGCGCGGCGAAAGCGGCGGGGGACTGTTCGATTCGCCTAAGAAATCGTACAAGAAGCCGAAGACCCGAATCGGATCTGGCAAGATCTCGCGAAGGGGACGAAGGTAAAGCAAGGAGTCTATAAGCGCATGGTCTGGTGACCATGCGCTTTTTTGTACGAGCAGAAGGGTTTCATATGAGCCGAAGGCTCGGTTTGAAGATTGCTCAGAATGTAGTACAGTAAGAATGTCAGGTTTCTTTGAGTCAGAAAGTGAGGAATGCGTTGTGAAGGATAATCATTCGATATCGCCTAAGAAACAAAATCATAAATTTGATCGGCGCGCTTTACAGGTAGCGGACGCGCAAGCGCTTGCCGCTTCATATGCAGGGCTTGGTCAGGAGGAGTTCATTCGGCTGCAGGATAGTGATGGACGTGTGCTTGCTTCCGATGTCATCGCCCCTCATCCGTTTCCGGCTTTTGCACGTTCGGGCATGGACGGTTATGCTGTTCGCTCAGCGGATTTGGCAGCATGCGATCTAGGGGGAAAGGTGTGGCTCGAGGTTGTTGACCAGATCCCGTGCGGATATGTGTCTTCAATCCCGATCCAGCAAGGCAAGGCTTCCCGCATCATGACAGGCGCCCAAGTCCCGGAAGGGGCGGACGCTGTCGTTATGCTTGAAGCGACGGAGCTTCGAATGGAGGATGGCTTAACCCATGTAGGCTTCAAGAGGTCCATCGAGAAGGGGAAGAATATCACTCCCCTCGGATTCGAGCTTCAGGAAGGTGATTTGATCCTCCGCCGAGGAACTCTCATCGGGCCTGGAGAAATTTCAGTTCTGGCTACCTTCGGCATACATCAGGTTGAAGTGTATCGTCAGCCAGTGGTAGGAATTTTCTCGACGGGCACCGAACTACTGGACATCACCGAGCCGCTTGAACCCGGTAAAATCCGAAACAGCAATACCTATATGCTCGCATCGCAAATTCGGGAAGCCGGTGGTGTGCCAGTGATTATGGAGGCGATCCCGGATGATATCGAGCTTGCCCGCCAGAAGGTGGAGGAAGCGCTGCTGGTGTATGATATCGTGGTTACGACAGGCGGCGTTTCAGTAGGCGACTACGATATTATGGGGGAGCTGGTGACATCCGGCGGTCTGGACATGCTGTTTAATAAAGTCACGATGCGTCCCGGAAGTGTTACAACCGCGGCTGTTAAGGATGGTAAACTGCTCTTCGCGCTATCGGGTAATCCGGGCGCATGTTATGTGGGATTTCTGTTGTTTGTCAGACCTGCGATCCGCAAGATGCTTGGCATGGAGCAGTTGTTCTTAACCGAATGGACGGCAGAATTGGGTTCGGATTACTCGAAAGTGAACAACTTTACCCGTTTCGTCCGGGGGAGCCTTAAGGTGTCAAACGGCAAGCTTGTAGCCACACCTGCATCCCTTGATGAATCGAGTGTCATGATCACGATCAAAGACAGTGACTGTTTAATCGTGATCCCGCCAGAGCTTCGAGGTGCAGTTAAAGGCCAAGCCGTACAGGTCCTCGTTCTGCCAGGAACCTGGACATGAAGGTTTTCCAGGTATGCGGTTATAAGAACAGCGGCAAAACCACGTTGATAACCGCCTTGATTCCACTGTTGAAACGGCATGGCATTCGGACAGCCATCATCAAGCATGACGGGCACGGATTCGAAATGGACCACGAAGGGACAGATACGTACAAATTCCGTGAGGCGGGAGCCGAGGGGATCGCTATCGCTTCGCCAGGGCGTACGGCGATGCTGATGGAAACGGAGCTGGAACTTGCGTCGTTAGTCCATTTGTACAGCGATTTTGAGCTAGTGCTTGTTGAGGGCTATAAGATGCAGCCTTATCCGAAGCTCGTACTGCTGCGAGGAACGGAGGATATTGGGCTAGTGGATCAAGTTGAAGAGATCAGGGGTATTGTGGTGCGTCCTGAAATGCTGAAGGAACCGTCAGCCCTGCATGAGATACAGCAGCGGCTAGCGGTTCCCCTATTTACTTGGAATGACACAGAGCGGATTACGTCGGTGCTGCTGTCATTATAAAGAAGTTGTGGTTAATCATCGGAGCGGCGTTCAATCGCCTCGGACATCGTTTTGTCCGTTAAGTGGGCGTACACTTCGGTTGTCTCGGTGGATGCGTGACCCAGTTGTTCTTTGGTTTTGTAAATATCATTTTGCAGATAATAGTCGGTTGCAAACGAATGCCGCAGCTTATGCACGGTTAGGGCTGGCTTGCCAAAACGCTTGGCGTATTTGATGATCATCGCCTGAATCGCCCGCTTGGTCATGCGCTGCCCTTCATTCTGGCCGTTACGCAGTGCAACGAACAGAGCCTTTTCTTTTTTCGGCACCTTGTAACGGGCCTGCCGAAGCTGCAGGTAGTATTCAAGATCGTCTTTGGCTTGCGCACGGAAGTAGACCGGGGTTTTAAAGGTTTCGTCGTTATTACCTTTACGATAGACATGGAGCATTTTATTGTTCAGGTCGATGTCTGCCAGATTCAAATTGACCACTTCGGATACACGAAGGCCGGAATTTAATATGAGGCTGGCGATACATGCGTCTCTGACTTTATTTTGCTCATGCGCGTAGAGCGCCTGTTTGTTCTGCTCCACATCCAGTCCATAACCTTCGTGAATGTAAGTAATGAAATCCTGAAGCTCTTCTTCTTCCAGTATTTTTCCTTTTAACTTGGCAGCCGTATCTTTGGGTTTATGAATTCGCTTAATTTCCACTTTAGCCATGATGTTACGCTTGAGAAGCGGGTAAAAGTCCTCGTCCTCAGCAATCTGGCTTAAATAATGAAACAGGGAGCGCAGCGATGAGAGCTTGCGGGAAACCGTGATTCTGGAGTTGGTCCCTTCCCGGCGCGTAGTCAGATATAATCGATAACTGGTGATGCTGTCCATGCGCAGCGTCTCCAGCTCGAGCAGCGTCACCTCTCGGTTAGAGGTTGCTTGGGACAGCCCCTCCGACCGGAGCCAGTTAAAAAACGTTTCATAATCCCTTACATATTCGAGCAGGGTGGAGGGGGAGAGATCCGGGAGCTTGTAGTCGATAAATTGCTGTACGAACCAAGGCATGTCCGGCGATTTCTCATCGAGTCTTGCACGGTCGATATCTTTTTGTATATTCATGTTCCACCTCGAATAATTGTCTTTATAGCGATGACCTGTGTCATTAATTACTAGTGTAACATATGGAAAGTCTACCGTGCTTGCAGGTGTCAGATCACGGTGCTCACTGATCCGTTATTGCGCTTGTGTTTCACTATGAGCGGATACTATGATGAAGATATGACGCGTTAAAATGATAGATGATATGCCAGGGAGGCGGCAGCATGATTTCAGAACGAGCGGAACGCATGGGAATTGAGCTGGTTCCGAAGCGGAAACAAGCCGTTATCGTAAACTTAATGCAATTGTACCTATATGATTTTACCAAGTATCTGGATATTTCGGTAAATGATCAAGGGTTGTTTTTACCCTATCCGGATCTGGATGAGTTCTGGAAAAAGCGGGAACGGAAATACCCTTATCTGATTACGTTTGATCAACGGCCAGCCGGGTTTGCTTTGATCGAGCGGATGGATGACGCCGCAGAAGCGGACTATTACATGACGGAATTTTTTGTTATGCAAAAATATCGGCGAACGGGATTGGGGACTTGGGCGGCGACCTGTCTGTTCGATCAGTTCCAGGGACGCTGGAAGGTGACGCAAGTGAGCAGCAATATACCGGCGCAGGCGTTTTGGCGAAAAGTCATTGAATCTTATACGGGCGGTCGATATGAGGAATATATTGATCCGGTTCGTCATAATCCTTCGCAATATTTTAATTCCTAGTATTTTTACATGGATCGAAGGAGCGTTTCATTTTTGATGATAGAATTTGATACAGGTCGATGCTTAGGAGGAATTTGAATGTATTTACCGAGTTTTCATCTGGAAGGGAAAAAAGCTTTTGTTACAGGGGCGGGACGTGGAATCGGACGCGCCATTGCCATAGGATTGGCAGAGGCCGGATGTGATGTCGGCTTGATGTCCCGAACCAGAAGCGATTTGGAGGAGACCGCAAATCTGATCTATGGCTTGAACCAAGGTCAGGCCTTTGTGCTGCCGGGTGATCTGACCATAAGGGAAGAAATGGAGGGAGCGATTCGAGAATTTGTGGATCAGGCAGGACGAATCGATATACTGGTCAATAATGCCGGCATGAATATTCGTACGCCTGCGCTGGAAGTGACGGATTCCGAATGGGACTTAATTATGCAGACCAACCTGAAGTCGGCTTTTGTAGCTTCTCAAGCGGCTGCCCGATTTATGAAAGATCAGGGAAATGGCAGAATCATTAACATCTCCTCCGTAGGCGGACACACGGCCCTTCGCACGGGCGTTGTCTATGGAGCCACGAAGGCGGCTCTCATCCATATGACCAAGGTGCTTGCGATGGAGTGGGCGCAGTATGGAATTCAGGTCAACTCGGTCGGACCTTGGTATTTCCGGACTCCGCTGACCGAGAAGCTGCTTAGTGATGAGGATTATATGCAGGCCATATTGGACCGGACACCGCTTAAGCGCGTGGGAAGTCTGGAAGAAGTGGTGGGACCTGTCGTTTTCCTGGCGTCCGAGGCTGCTAATTACATGACCGGGCAAACGCTGCTGGTGGATGGCGGACTTAGCATATATGGATTTTAACTGGGAGGAGAGTAAAGGAAGATGGAACGTCGAGCATTTGGACGAACGGACATGCAGGTTAGCGTGCTGGGATTCGGCGGCGCCGAGATCGGCAAGTCGGCTCAAAAGATGGTGGACCGGCTCCTGCACAGTGCATTGATGCAGGTCTTAACATGATTGATACCGCAGAAGGTTATGGGGACAGCGAGGAATTGATTGTCAAGGCTTTGTCAGGTCGAAGAGATGATTATTACCTGTTTACCAAATCCGGCCATGCTTCCGGTCTGGACTATCCGAATTGGGATCCTGTAATGCTTGCTCAGAGCATTGACCGCAGCTTGAAGCGACTGCAGGTGGACCACGTCGACAGCGGCGATTCGACCGATACGCTTTACACCCTGCTGACTGGCGTGTTCGAGAGCTTTGAAGCTTCGCTGAACATTGCTGACCAGGAGGCAATCGATCTCACGATTCCGCTAGCTATGCAGCAGGGAATAGGGATTATTCCCAAACGTCCGGTAGCTAATGTAGCCTGGAAGCATCAGACGCTAAGCGAACAGGACTATGCTTATCCTTATTGGGTCAGGTTAAGGGCAGCTGCCGGAGGATTTTTACGAGTCGATCCGCAATCGCTGGCGAGTGGTTGCCAGTGCGGATTGGGTGGGCAAGGTATAGGTGTATAAAAAAGAGCCTGTCGTGAGATCTCGACAGGCTCTTTTTTCCTGCTTAAAAGATTGCAAACCATGACTGTAAATGATGATGTTATTTCAACATATGAAAAATTCATAATAGAGAAATGCCCATCCATTTCCTGATCTAACCACTGCATTATTTTCATCTGGCTTCCTCTATACCTAGCACATTTTCCTAGTTTAAAAAGGGAGGTATGAAGCGAAAAAAGTTGACATGGAAAAATTTCCCCCTGTAAAAGATGAATGTCCCCCTTTGAAACCAGTAGGGCTTGGAATAAAATTCTGGTAGACAGCAAGTATTTACATAAGGTTCTGAAAAAATACTTAGGGGGATTAGAAATGAAAAGGACTTCCATGTTACTCATGAGTGTCATGTTGTTGCTCTCCATGTTCCTAGCAGCATGCGGTAACAGCAGTGGCACCAACACTCCTGCTGCTGAAGGAGATACTCCGAAGACGGAAACGACTCCGCCGGCAGATGAGAAGAAGGATGAAGCCGCTCCGGTTTCACTCCGCGTGTTCTCGACTTTCGGAGGAACTGACGCAGCTCGCGAAGCCTTCCAGGCAGCGTTGGATGAATTCACGAAGGAGCATCCGAACGTGAAGATAGACAACGATACCATGTCCGCAAATGATGACGGTTTCAGAACGAAAGTTAACACCGACATGAACAGCGGCAACGAGCCTGACTTGCTGTTCTACTTCATCGGGGCTGACGCAGAAGGATTCGTCAATGCCGGTAAAGTTGTGCCGCTGAACGAGGTTCTCGACGCTGACGCTGAATGGAAGAACGGCTTCATTCCTGACGCGCTTGAGCTTGCCAAGCAAAAAGACGGTAACATTTACGCTGCACCATTGACCGGTTTCTATGAAGGCTTGTTCGTTAACAAAAAAATCTTCGAAGAAAATGGTCTGGAGCTTCCAACAGACTGGGCGAAATTGACCACAGCTGTGAAAACATTATCTGACAAAGGCATTATTCCTTTGTCCGTACCATTTGACCAATCCCACTACCTGATCGAACATACGATTTTGTCCGCAGCAGGTCCTGAAAGCCAAAGCAAAGGTCTGCTTGATGGCATCGATCCAAACTGGGAAAAAGCGTATGCGGCTATGAAAGAATTGTATGACCTGGGCGCATTCCCTAAAGATGCAGCAACGATCGACCTGAGCATGTCCGGCAACTACTATAGTGAAGGCCTGGCTGCTATGACCATCGAAGGATCTTGGGCAGTTGGCGGTTGGAGCGATGATACTCGTGACAACTCTACAGTTCTGCCATTCCCTACGGTTCCTGGTGGCGCTGGTAGCGGTAATGATATCGTAGGCGGTTTCGGTTCCGGTTTCTACCTCTCCAAAGCCACTTATGATGATGCAGCCAAAAAAGAAGCGGCAATCGCTTTGCTGAAACACCTGACTTCCCCGGCATCTATTCAAAAAATCGCTTCAGCTAACGGTGGTACACCAGCTGCTGACGTAGAAGTGACTGGATTGCCGCAAGTAGCTCTTGACGGTTTCGCTATGGCAGCTAAAGCAGCTACCATCGTTGCACCGGTTGACAGTAAAGTTTCGCAAGAAACGTTCGGTAATCTTCGTGCTAACGTGCAGCCTGTAGTGGAAGGTAAGAAGACTCCTACTCAAGCTATCGAAGAAGCGAAGAAAACCGAGGATGCCAACAAAAAATAGTTTTCATCAGAAACGGTAGAATTAAAAGTGACGATACGCCGCCCCTCTGCTTTCATTTGGGCGGCGTAGTCATTTCG
Source organism: Paenibacillus sp. 2KB_20 (assembly GCF_052115765.1). Classification (NCBI taxonomy): domain Bacteria; kingdom Bacillati; phylum Bacillota; class Bacilli; order Caryophanales; family Paenibacillaceae; genus Paenibacillus; species Paenibacillus sp. 2KB_20. The sequence continues at coordinate 186,919 of NZ_JBFRHH010000008.1, forward strand.
GCAAGGACGATGAAGAAAAATAAACATCAAGGGTGATTAATATGAAGGGTGATCGCAAGTACATTGTGATGTTTTTATTACCCGCAGCAGCCATCATGACAATCTTTCTATATTATCCGTTCTTCAAGAGTTTGTATCTTAGCTTTTATCGCACAAGCGGCTTTTTCGATAAAAAGTTTGTGGGATGGGCTAACTATGAGAGACTCGTTACGGATAAACTGCTTGGCGCTGCAACATTGCACACGCTGGAAATCATGCTCTATGTTATCGTGTTTCAGGTTGGGATCGCACTTGTGTTGGCCGTCCTGGTAGATAACATTTCCAAGCTCAAAGGGTTTTATCGAACTGTCTTTTTCTTCCCGGTTGTCATATCCGGTACGGCCATTTCCTTATTATTTGTATTGTTCTACAATTACAACTTCGGTTTGCTGAACAATTTGCTGGCGAATTTCAACATTGAGAAGATTTTGTGGCTGGACGCGAAGAACGCGCTTAAGGCAGTATCGATTCCAACGGTATGGCATTATGTGGGCTTTTATTTCGTCCTGTTCTTGACCGCCATGTCCAAAATACCCGCGGATTATTATGAGGCTGCAAAATTGGAAGGAATCACCGGGTTCAAGAAAACAACGATGCTTACAATTCCGCTCATCATGAGTGACATTAAGGTTGTTATCACCCTTGCCATTACGGGAACGTTGAAGGTGTTCGAGTTCATCTGGGTCATTACAAGCGGCCAGAATGGAACGGAAGTACTGGGAACGTATATGTACAAAAAGGCCATGGTGGATCAGAACTTTGGTTACGGATCGGCGGTTGCTATATACATGGTGATCTTTGGCGTACTACTTGCATTGATTGCCAACCGTTTGATGAAAAGAGACGAGATTACATACTAAGCATTATAGGGGTGTACTGTTATGGAGCCAACCATCGTCGTTGAACACAAAACTCAGCGCGTTAGGAAAAGTCGGTTTAGTTTAGGCACCACGTTGATGTACGTGATTTTGACAGCGTGGTCCTTAACAACCATCTATCCGTTATTCTGGATCGTGAATAACTCGTTCAAGGTTTCTCGCGATGTGATGAATAATTCCTTTGGTATCGCATGGGAACCGGTGTTTGTTAACTATCAGAACGCATTTGACCGCATCAATATCGGAAGAAGTTATATCAATAGCTTGGTGATGTCCTTCAGTACCGTATTGTTGGTGTTATTGCTCGGAGGACTAGCCGCTTATGTGCTGTCCAGATTCAGCTTTAAAGGCAAGCGCACGATTTATTCCATTCTGTATGCGACACTTTTGATCCCGGCGTTTGCTACCGTAGTTCCGGTATATGAGCTTCTTATCAAAACCAGCCTGGTCAATACGTACTGGGGCCTGATCTTCCCGCAAACCGCAGGCAATCTGACGTTTGCGACCTTGGTTATTGCCGGTTATATGGCAACGATACCGAAAGAGCTTGAAGAAGCTTCTTTTATGGACGGATGCAACCGATGGCAAATGTTTGTTAAGATATTCGTTCCGATCTCGCAGCCTGTATTTGCATCGACAAGTATTTTTGTATTTATGTGGTCGTACAATGACTTGTTCTCAGCGTTGATCTTTGTAAACAAAGAGAATGTCCGTCCGATCGTTGCATTGCTTAATGAGATCAGTTCCCAATACGGAACAGACTTTGGCCTGATGGCTACGGCAGTATCGTTGACCGTTATTCCGGTGCTGATTGTGTACCTGTTTATCTCAAAGTATATTCAGAAAGGTTTGACCGAAGGAGCCGTCAAGGGTTAAGGAGACAGCGAATTCAACGAATAGGCAAGTCAAGAGGGGACGCTTTCGTCACCTGTTTGACTTGCCTATTCGTTGTTTATATTCCGTTTAGTATTTTAATCTGAAGCAAGAGTCAAATCAGCATTTTAAGCAGTGGGGCGATTATATTTGACTAAGCGTGAGAAGCTATCTTCTCCTTGACCGGCATGGATTGCTCTTTGGGCAATCGCTTTTGCTGCGTTTAAGACACTGCTATCGATGCCGTTATGTTGGGCCCCGTGGATGATATGCTTCATACTTGTCATATTGGAGATGAGACTCGAGCCCTCACCAGAGTAGACGCCTTGATCCACATCTTGTGCGATATAGGTTTTTTAATTATAAAAATAAGGTGATTATTTCAACATATGAAAAATTCATAACAATGAAGAAAAGCGCTCCCTATCTCTCAGGCAAACTATATACGGTTTCACCCGTACCTAGTTACGACGAAAAGGATAAAATCAATCATCATACTAACCAAAGAAAAGTTATTGACAAAATATTAGCTTCGTGTTAATTTGTATATACAAATGAGAGGTGACTGGTTATGAACATCGATGATTCCATACTAAGCTCATGCTTGTTTTTTACATCGAATCGGTTTGCTCGTTCGATGACCAAGATGGCGGAGGAAGTTTTTGCCAAAGCCGGCTTATCGCCAACATATTCCTATGTTCTGGTGGTAATCCATCAATATCCCGGCATAACGCAAAAAGAGCTAAGCGATAAGTTATCGATTGCTCCATCCACAAGCACCCGGTTCATTGATAAGCTGGAGGAGAAGCAGTTGGTACTGCGCCAATCCGAATGGAAAGAAACGCATATTTTTTTAACGGATGAAGGGAAGTTGTTATATCAGGAGCTGAACCAATATTTTGAACAGCTGTATGGACAGTATGTTTCCCTCTTGGGGAAGGAACATAGCGAACAATTAACTAAACTTCTCCATGAATCCAGTGAAATATTGAAAAAGGGAATATAAAGCCTCTTTTTCACCCCTCATTTGTATATACAATTGATAAAGGAGAGATTCATCATGAAGATTGGTATTATCGGTGCAACAGGGAAAGCGGGAAGTCTGATTCTCAAGGAAGCACAAGCACGCGGTCATGAAGTAACGGCAATTGTACGTAATGCATCCAAGGTCTCCGATTCCAGTATTAACATTTTGGAGAAGAACGTGCTGGATTTGACTAATGCCGATCTTCAAGGCTTCGATGTTGTCGTGAATGCTTTTGCGGCGGCGCCTGGGCAGGAAACTCAATATGTGGAAGTAGGCCGAGTATTGAAAGAAGCTCTGAAAGGCACGAATACCAGACTGTTTGTGATGGGCGGTGCCGGAAGCTTGTTTGTTGATGAAGCCAAAACCTTGCGACTCATGGAAACTCCTGATTTTCCTAAGGAATATTATCCGACAGCATTCCACGCCGGTGAGAATTTGAAAGACCTGGAGCAAACTTCTGATGTGAAATGGACGTTTCTTAGTCCGGCAGCCTTCTTTAATCCGAAAGGTCAACGCACTGGCAGTTATCAGGAAGGCAAGGACCATGTCATTGTCAATTCGAGCGGTCAAAGCTATGTCAGCTACGCGGATTACGCGATTGCGGTATTGGATGAACTTGAACAGCCGAAGCATATCAATGAGCGTTATACGGTAGTATCCGAGGCTTAATAAACCCGGCAACGACCTTCATATAGATTTTTGAATAAGCTGATTTCATCATGAAATCAGCTTATTTTAATGTGGGAAAACGGCCTTAATAAGTGAATAATACATCATATGAAAAATTCATAATAAGCGAATAAATTCAATTTATCTAGCTAACTTCGATCTAAAACACCCCAAGCTCCTGTATAGTCCCTTCACAAAAGTGAAAAGGTGGGGAGGGGGATATACATATTAAGGGAAATACTCTTCATTCCGTTAAAATGTATAAGTTATGCGTATGGTTGCATCATCCATTGACCTGCATACAACATTCGTTGTACGCAGGCTGAACCGGAGTAATTGCAGTAGGAACCGTTTTGGATTGCGACAAACGTCGCAAGGTATAGGAGTTCATAAGAAACGAATATTGATATCACGAAATCGGCCTGTAGACATTTTTGGCATCTTAATTTGAAGAGTATGCTGTTTATAGGTCGCAATGCTTTGTGCAGGAAGAATGGGGACGGGTAAGACGATGGTCTGGCTTTGATCTTTTGGCAAACCATGGATTTTAATTTGTGTCCGATTTAGCTTAATCCATAAGTTTTCCGGATGGACACGTTTGGGGATATAACATTTTACAACCAGAAAGTTATGGGTATCAAAAGTTTCATATCGAAGTGTATTAGGGTTAGGCAGTATTTCATTTCCGGCGGTTGCTTGTTTTATCGTATCCTTTACATAATCCTCAATTACGGTTGGATCCAGCTGGAAATCCTCATTGAGATCATTAAGATCTTTGAATGGAAACGAATTGTTCTTGAAAAAAGAGTCCTTTGACAACCAGTCAGGCCGTTTGGATCTTGAGTTCACTCTATATCCCTCCCTCGTTCTGTAAATTCATTATATGGGCGAAAGAATGTTAGAGTGACATCTGGGCTTCCAACTACATAGAATAAATCCAAGCGTATGATTTTGAATGAAGAGGTGGAATTGTGGTTTCGATTATCGGCAATATGAAGATTGTAAACGTGGGCCCCAGTTCTACGGTCTTGGTTGGAAATACAGGCGTCATTGATTTAAACAGTACCTCAAAAGCTTATTCCGGCGCCAACTCGTTCACCACTGGCGATAGTATTGGTACGAATATTACAAACAACCAGGCCAGCAGCACGAATACATTCGATCCGGACTTGATTGATTCACCTAATGCTTAATTAAGGTTGTGATCCACTGTGAATCTAACAGTACATCAATGTATTAATATACAGCAGTTTCGGGTGGGAGCGGTGACTAATTCTTCGGTCCTGCAGATTGGAACCGCCGGAGAGATCCGGGCATTATCCAATATATATAACACAGGTGGGTTTACAGGCCCTGCTCCGGAATTCGAGCCTCAGAATAATAGCAATAACCCCTTGGTCCCATTACCTGCGCCAATTGAAGGACTGTATAGTCAGACGGGAAATACAGGCGGCGAACTACACTCGAACATATATCAGAATGTATCACGTTATCTAGAAGATATCGTACCTAAGCAGATCGAGCGCATGCTTCCCGAATCCAAGCTTGTAGTTGGTGATGAATATGCTGGGGTTATTATCGAGGATATTCGTAAACAACTCGGAGACCGTATAACAGTTTATCTGAGGCAATATCAAACGAATAAGGAATCTATGAACCCGCAAGATGTTGAGCAATCGATCATCAAACAAGTGAAGAGTGAGATCGTTACGGCAGTTGAGCAGCACCTTCTTAATTTGCAACGAGGGAAGTGGAATTCAAATGAAAATGACAGTCGTCAATAAAGAGCTTCAGGTTGGTTCGATCCGCATTACAGCAATCTCAAGTTCATCGGTACTGTTGATTGGAGATACCCATGTCATGAATTGCTCCTCCATGTATGATACGCCTTCCGAATCACTGCAAACGACCCCGCTTGTTCCGTTATCTCCGGGTGCCGCATCATGAAGCGTCATTCACACGTTGATAACATGTATATCATCAATATTTCCAATAGCTCCGTATTTGTATGCGGTGAATCGGGACATATCGATGCCGATACGCGTGCATTGGCGGTTCAGCGGTAGGTGCCGGTGTTCTTTGAAGACGAGGGACAATATGAGGATTACCCGATATTCTCCAGGCCGATACCCACATGGCCGCCGTACTCAGACGTAGAACTAAATATTATACAAGATTATAAAAAGATTCATGTGGGATGCGTCGATATTATAGCCACTGCATCTGCATCGGTTGTACAGGTGGGTCCGAACGATACTATGGATTTGGAATCCAGGGTGAAGGCGATCAGACACTTTATTACGGATGCACCAGAGTATTTAAAGGATTATAAGGGAGTTATCGTCAAATAGAATTTCGTGAACCGGTACTGAACGAAAAAATATGTTACCTTCGTTCACGATGACTCTGACGGTTCCCCGATTGGTAGGAGATATGTACAAAAACGGGAGGAGCGCCATGGCGCTCCTCCTGTTTCTATGTGATCTACGGATTATTCTCCTTGCTGATGGGCGGCTTCGTCTTTGATCTCTTCTCGGAAGCCGGAAATACTCTTTTCGCGACGAGCATTACGATCTTGGATCTGTTCTTTCTCGCTTGCTGGAATCTCATCCCCGAACTCCTCGAGATAATCTTCGGCTTCACGGTAGTTCTCAATCGTGTTCTGGACGGCTTGTTGCAAATGTTCAACATTGTCTTCGCGATTATCGGGTTTAGCCATGAATTGTCACCCCCTTAAATTCAACTGCCTTGCTAAAATTTCACACCTCATGAGTTTTCCATAATAAAAACATCCTTATGCATAGGAGGCTGACACTATCAAAAAAGCTACAGTATTGTAAATATTGCAAGTCACTTCTTTACATATCCGTTGGATGGAATATGTTATAATGTCGAAAAAGCAGACTTGCAGCATGACATCGAAATAAGAGGAGGAAGAATTCTTGAAATCAAGTCGTTTTATATTCTGGCTCAGTATGCTAATGATGATGGCATTGATGTTAGCAGCCTGTACCTCAGAACCGATAAAACAACAGCAAACTTCTACAGTAGAAGACCCTCCTGAATCGGTTGAAGAAGAAGAAGGTCAGACCATTACACTAGTAACGCCGGATACGGCGATGAAAGCGCCCGAGGAAAAAAGTAAATATCAGATACATACACGGTTGACGGATTTCCAACTCATAAATGAGTCAACAGGGATTGCTTGGGGGATAACGAACACGGAGCTGCGCCTTTACCAAACGCAGGATTATGGCGAAACGTGGGTTGATATCTCTCCATCCTCGAATGTACAGTTCGTTGATAAACTGGAGTATGGGAAAGACATCGTGTTCACGGATAAGAAACATGGTTGGATTATACGCAACAAGCAGAGATCAGCTGAAACGATCCTGCTCAATACGACGGATGGAGGAGACTCCTGGAAGCTTTCTTCGCTGCCGGAGACAGGTATCGTCACGGCCATGTCCTTCGTATCATCTCAACAGGGATGGATTATGGCAAAAGGCAACCTTTCCCGGGGCTCTGAGGAGAAGTCGCTGTTTCGAACCAGCAATAATGGCGGATTATGGGAAGAGGTCATGCAGAATACAGAGTATCCTACATCTCGCGTTCCCGGCAGCGTGATCCCACGAACAGGGTCCATTATTGGCTTAACCTTCACGGATTCGCTTGTCGGATTTGCGACCATCCGTGAAATGCAATCCTCCAAATTGTATATTACCCGTGATGGAGGTCAGAAGTGGAAGTCCTCCGGACAGATATTCAAGAGCAAACTGCTGGATCAGTGTGGTTCGGTCTTTGCAGGTGCCCCCAAGTTTCTGGGCAGAGGCAGTAGTGGAAGTGAGGTTTATATACCGATTACCTGCGTGAAGGAGGATCAGGCGAGCTATTTGGGTTACTTTACTGCCGACACGGGGAAATCATGGAATCTGGTGTCATTCCCCATTTCGGGTGATACCGGTCAGGGGTCTATTCAGCCTGTTTTCCGGCGGCTTCATGATGGGTGGAGAATGGTGAACGGTATTGTTTATCATACGAATGATATGGGCAAGACCTGGAATCCATTTCCAAGGAGTAAGCTGCTGAACGATAATCTTGCCAAATATCCGAACGTGGTAAAACTGCAGTTTACCTCTTCTGATGTCGGTTGGATGCTGATTGAAACATCGGACAAGAATCGATCGCGTCTGATGAAGAGCAGTGACGGCGGGGCAACCTGGCAGGGTCTATAGTTTTCGACGAGAATATATGATCTGAATATGCCGATAAAAAAGCAGATTGAAAAAGCTTTATCGAATGTGACCATCAGTTCGGATAAAGCTTTTTTTCGGTATATATTGTGAAATAAATCACAAATAATAACCTCCACGTATGCTACTATAAAGGTGTAATCAGATACTCCAAATTGTTTAGAAGGGGACGATCCTCATGCATACCGATCAAATGACGATAAATTTCCTCCGCCTTTGCTACCATTGTGATGATGCTTGCTTATGCGACACCGAGGAGCAGTGTCTGGCCTGCTGGAATGAGCAGGAAATGACACCGCAGGAGCATGAAATGACAGGACAAGAAGAAACGATGAAATGGATGAGATTGGCTTACGATTGAATGGACATGAAGACAATGAAGACAATAAAAAGAATGAATGAAACAGGACGTTCTAGTCCCGGGAAGAAGCTGATGACTGGCAAAATGCAGACATCAGCTTTTTTTGGTGCTCCCAGAAAGGGACAAGTTCTTTAAAATTTCAATCAAACTTTCCATAAGGATGAGTTAAATTGTCCGAATTAAAGCATATACATATTTCAAGACAAGGTGGAGGGGGGAGCCGTATGGGATCGGGGTCAGTATGGATGTTCGATTTTTTCGGCAGCGTTATGCCCGTGTTTTTCATCGTCGTCATCGGGATCATTTTGCTGTCGGCCGGTAAGGGAATCTTGCAATGGAGTCAGAATAACCGACAGCCTTTGCTATCGGTCGATTCCAAGATTGTGAGCAAGCGAACGGAAGTGAAACACACGCAGCAGACAGATGATACGATGTCGAGCCGTACTCGTACCACCTATTATCTGACATTTGAAGTAGAGAGCGGAGACCGCATGGAGTTTGTTGTAAATGGCGAGGAATTCGGCATGTGCGCAGAAGGAGACGAGGGACTGCTGCGTTTTCAGGGAACCCGGTATTACGGTTTCGTTAGGCACCCCAGAGCGCATCTTAGCGTGGTTCGAGGTTATGATCATCCGAAATAAGAGACGGATTTGATTTTTATATGCACCTTCTCTTGTGGTATATATGAAGGAGAAGGAGGGACAGCATATGAAATTTCAGGATAAAACGGTTGTAATCACGGGCTCTGCCAATGGGATTGGCCGCGGAGTGGCAGAGGCTTACGCTCTAAGCGGAGCTCGAGTGATATTAAGCGATGTTCATGAAGAACAGGGCAACCTGGCGGCAAACGCCTTAAAAGAACAAGGATTGAACGCTATCTTCGTCCCTTGCGATGTGAGGAAGGAAGAAGATATTAAAAGCCTGATGAACCAAGCCGTCCAATATGCCGGCACCCTCGATATTTTGATTAATAATGCCGGGGTTTCCCGTTGGAAATCGCCATATGAGCTTACGGTTGAAGACTGGGACGATGTGATCAACACGAATGCCCGAAGCTGTTTTTTGGCTACGCGTGAAGCGGCGATACATATGAAAAAGGCTGGAAGTGGCGGGGCTGTTGTCAACATGTCATCCACGCGTTCGATTATGTCCGAGCCGAATTCGGAGGCTTATGCAGCTTCCAAAGGAGCCATTGTCGCGTTGAGCCATGCCATGGCCGTCAGCCTGGGACCCGATGGGATTCGGGTGAATTGTATAAGTCCTGGCTGGATTGAAACTGGAAACTACGATGAGCTCCGTTCAGTTGACCATAAACAGCACCCAGCCGGGCGGGTAGGGACCCCAGCTGATATCGCCAAAGCCTGCTTCTATTTTACCGATCCGGACAATGATTTCGTGACGGGGGCCCATCTCGTTGTTGATGGCGGCATGACCCGCAAAATGATATATGAGCCTTAGTTATCTGAATATGAAGAGCGTCTTCCCATGGAAGGCGCTCTTTTTCTTGATGGTCATAGGGCCAGAGTCTACCATATGATACAAATTCGTGATGCATTAACATTTTTGAAGAAAACCTGTTCATGATAAATAAAAACAGTATGATGTAATTAATGTAAGTACGAAAAAGCCACATCTAATGAATGGGAAGGAATGAGGGCATGGGGAAATTGACGACAACCAGCACAAAAAATGAGCGTTCCAATCGAGTGTCCGTGTTCGTTACGCTGCTCATGTCCTATCTTGTGATACTGCTGATCCCGGTCATCGTGTTCTGGGGACTGTATACGCAAATCGAGCGGATTATGATCGAAAATGCCAACAACTCCAACATGGCGCTGATTGAGCAGGCGAAGCAGGTGGTGGACAGCCGATTGGATGAAATGCATCTGATTTCCCGGAACATCACTTCACATCCGCGACTGGATGGGCTGCTAAAGGCCAAATCCCCTCAAAATGGAACCGAGAACTACAATTACTACACTTTCATGCAGGAGATGCAGCGATACCGCAACAGCAGCAGTTTTATCACCGATTTTTATGTATATCTACGGGAGAGCGATACGGTTCTCAGCCCCACCTTAAAGACAACGTCCAGTGTCTTGTTCTCCGATATTTACGGATATGAAAAATTAACCTATCAACAGTATCAAAAAGATATTCTGCACGGCATCCACTTTAACCGGTATTTGCCCGTGACCGAAGTCGGTAAAGGATTAAATCAGAAACGCATGCTCACATATATGCAAACGCTTCCATTTGGAGAGAAGGCCAATCCCAAAGGCGCGCTTGTTATGCTGATTGAGGAGAGGCAGATCGCAGGATTGCTTGATGAGATTGTGAAAACAAACCACGGAACCATTTACATCAAGGATGCCAGCGGCCAAGTGATTCTTAGTGCCGGTGAATCAGAGGTTCGCAATATAGGTAAAACCGCGGATCATCCGCGTGTGTTGACAGTATCGACAAGATCTGCGAGGAGCGGGTGGGAGTACGTATCGGCCGTACCGGAAAAAGTGTTTATGGAAAAGGTCAATATGGTCAAACGAATGGCCGTTGGTGTTATGGCTATCTGTCTTGTCGCTGGGATTGCGGCCTGTGCTTTCATGACCTACCGCGCGTATTTCCCTTTGCGCGACATCATCCGCTTCATCCGGCAATCCCATCCGGCTAAGGAGGGGAAGGTACGTAACGAATATGATTTTATCAAATCGACGATGGCTGATTCCTTCGGTAAGCAGACAGAGATGAAGGAGCAATTGTCCAGGCAAACCCCTGTGATTCGGTCCAACTTTTTGCAGCGATTATTGAAGGGAAACGTGGATACGGCGGATATGTCCGATCATGCTCTGGACTTCATGGGGATCTCGTTCCCGTATTCCAGTTTTGCCGTTGCCTTGATCGAGTTGAGGGATGCCAGTGGGTTCATACATAATGAGCGGGAAAGAGAATGGGCCCTGATCCGTTTTGTCACCGGGAAGGTGGCGGAAGAAATTCATCCCTTTACCGCATATTCCGTGGAGCTGGAGAAGAACCTGGTTGCGATTATTCTAAACATCCCAGAGCCGCTGCATGACAAGGCAGGCCAGCTGTACGAATGGGCAGAGCAAGTGAAGCAGGTGCTTGAACAGCGCTTTAAATCCGAAATAACGATCGGGATCAGCGATATCCGTACAGGTCTTGGATGCTTGGCGAGCGGCTACACCGAAAGCTTGAAGGCTTTGGAATATTCCATTTTTACTGCGTATAAACCGATTTTATTGTACGAAGAAATGAAACAGAAAACGGGGGTGTATTATGATTTTCCCATTGAGACGGAAATCCAGCTCATTAACGCTATGAAAAGCGGGGATACGGATAAGGCGCAGGATATCATCCAGTGTCTGTACCACAATAACTTCAACGGACAATCCATCTCGCCTGAGCTCGGCAGACTCATGTTCGCTAACTTGCTCAGCACCATGTTTAAGCTGCTGAATGCTTTGAATTTGAAGTACGAGGATATATTCGGCGAGTCAGGCAAATCGCTTGAGGAAATTACGGAGGGGAGTACGGTCGAGGAGCTCTACCGGGAGGTGAAATGGATGTTCGGCATGGTTTGTCTCTACGTAAAAGATCAAAGGGGCGATTCCTCTTCGCTGCTGCTTGAGAAGATCAAGAGCTACATTGAGGATCATCACGACGATTCCATGATCAGTTTGGCTTCCATTGCCGAGCAATTTGATATTACACCGCCGTATCTGTCGGCTTTCTTCAAGAAAAACAGCGGCACCAATCTCACGGATTATCTGGCCAAGATTCGGATCGAACGCTCCAAGGAAATGATGCGGGATGCTAAAAATACGATTTCGCACATTGCCCGGTCCGTCGGTTATACCAGTGACGTCGGTTTTATCCGGGTATTTAAGAAATACGAAGGGATCACCCCGGGAAAATACAAGGATACCCTGCATTCCCTATCATCGACCTTAAGAAATGATCATCTCAATTCTTAATCCCTGTTTATGCATGTTGAAACTGTACGGTATACGATGTAAGCGTTTCAGCATTAATATTTGGGGCAGGGCTGGTTGGAATCTTCTAAGCCTAGTCTTATCTCGGATGATCATTCTTTAGGAAAAAAGGGAGGCGTCGTGATTTGAAAACAAACCGGAAACGTGTTGCGAGACTTGCGATTTTTATGCTGATTGTGGCTATGATTGCCGGATGCAGCGGAAAAGGCTCGGGGGCCGAGAAGCCTGCCGGCGAAAAAGGTAAGGAAGGAACAGGCGTGGCTGCTAGCGGTGAAACGGGATATCCTGGGCAGCTTACCTATTGGGTATCGCTAAATGGAAACGCTTCAGCAACAATGCAGGATATGAACGGAATTGCCGCATATCAGGAATTGGAGAAAACGACGGGCACCAAAGTGAAGTTCCAGCATCCACCGGCCGGTCAGGAGGCAGACGCCTTCAATATCATGGTCTCGTCAGGCAATTTGCCGGATGTTGTGGAGTACGGATGGGCTAACGTATCAGGAGGACCGGATAAAGCAATTTCGGACGGTTCGATTATTCGCCTGAATGAGCTGATTGAAGAGCATGCTCCAAATGTATCGAAATTGTTGAACGAGCATCCAGAATACAAAAAGCTGATTACGACAGACGGAGGCAACATTTACGTATTTCCGTTTATCCGCGGGGACGAGTATTTGCTGACCTTTAACGGCCTCATTATCCGCCAGGATTGGCTTGATCAGCTAAAGTTATCCGTGCCGGAGACGATAGATGAATGGTATGAAGTATTAAAGGCATTCAAAACCAAGGATCCCAATGGAAACGGGCAGGCGGATGAAATCCCGCTCCTGCTTGATATGGATATGACGGCAATCAATCATGCGTTTGTCGGTGCGTGGGGGATTACGACTGGTTTTTATCAGGTGGACGGGAATGTGAAGTATGGTCCGATCCAACCGGAATTCAAATCATATTTGGAGACGATGAGCAAATGGTACGCCGAAGGTCTCATTGATCAGGATTACGCGGCAACGGACTCTACGCTAAAAGACGCCAAAGTGACCAACAATCAAGTGGGTGCCTTCTCCGGTTACATGGGCAGCAGCCTCGGCCGTTATTCTGAGCTCATGCTAAAAAGCAATCCGAACGTAGATCTGGTAGGTGCTCCGAATGTTGTATTGAAAAAGGGAGACACTCCAATCCTTGGACAGAAGGATTCGCCATTCAACGGATTTGGCGCGGCCATTACAAAAGCGAACAAGTTTCCAGCGGAAACGGTGAAATGGCTTGACTATAAATACGGTGAAGAAGGGCATATGCTGTTTAATTTTGGGGTCGAGGGAGTCAGCTACGATATGAAGGATGGATACCCGACTTACACAGATGAAGTGATGAAAAATCCGGATGGCCTATCGATCACACAAGCGTTGTCGAAATACAATCTGGCCAGTTATTCGGGACCTTTTGTCCAGGATCGCCGTTACATCGAGCAGTATTCCGCGCTTCCCCAGCAAAAAGCTGCCATTGAGACATGGATGAAGGCGGAGAATGACCGTTTGATGCCGATTATTTCACCAACGGCTGAGGAAAGCACGCGTTATGCCTCGATCATGAACGATATTAATACCTACTACGAAGAGATGGTCAACAAATTCATTATGGGCGTGGAGCCGATTAGCGGGTTTGATCAATTTGTCCAAACGGTTCAAGGTATGGGCATTGAGGAAGCGCTCCAGATTCAGCAAGCTGCGCTGGACCGGTTCAACAGCCGTTAAATTGTAGTTGCATGAAGAGGGAGAAGACTCAGGATTCTCCCTCTAACTGTGAATGATTTTTTTGTCAGAGGAGGGCATAGGGTGCAGCTTAAGGAAGAGACAAACCACGTTACGTTACAGAGCAAGCCAGAGAACTTCAGCACAAGAGTTGCGAAGGACTTTCGCCGAAATTCCACAATCTACCTGATGCTGCTGCCAGTGGTAGCGTTTTATGCCGTGTTTCACTACGGACCTTTATATGGACTGCAAATTGCGTTCAAAAACTTCTCGGCAGGGCTCGGCATATGGAACAGCCCGTGGGTTGGATTTCAACACTTCAGCGATTTCTTTAACGGATTTTTCTTTGAGCGGGTGGTTTCCAATACCATCATCCTGGGAGCGTACGATCTCATATTTGTTTTTCCCGCCTCGATTGTGCTGGCGTTAATGCTGAACGAGGTTCGGCATCGCATATTTAAGCGGACGGTCCAATCCATTACGTATATTCCCCATTTCATATCCGTTGTCGTGGTTGTCGGGATGCTGGTGGATTTTTTGTCGGTAGACGGGCTGATCAATCACATCATCACCTACTTCGGCGGAAAACCGATTTCGTTCATGCGGCTGCCGGAATGGTTCCGCACCATATATACCTCATCTGCCATCTGGCAAGGGATTGGATGGGGATCTATCATTTACCTCGCGGCCATTTCCAATATCGATCCATCCCTTTATGAAGCGGCTAAAGTGGACGGTGCCGGCCGCTGGAAGCAGATGCTTCAAATTACGCTGCCCGGCATTTTGCCAACGGTCATCATACTGCTCATCTTGCGGATTGGTTCCTTTATGGCTCTGCAGGATGAGAAGATCCTGATCATGTACAATCCGGTTATCTATGAGACGGCGGATGTTATCGGTACCTATGTCTACCGCAAGGGGATACTGGAAGCGAGTTACAGCTATAGTGCTGCTGTCGGCATGTTTAATTCCCTAATTAACTTTATGCTGCTCATTGGAGCCAATTATCTCAGCAAGCGGTTTACCGACACGAAGCTGTGGTAGAAAGGGGGCATCTCATGCGAACTTCAAAATCTATCAGTGAAGTCCTGTTTGATTCTGCGAATGTCATTCTCTTGTGCTTGCTATCGATCGTCACGTTATACCCTTTCCTATATGTATTGTTTGCTTCGATCAGTACACCGGCCGAATTTGTTCAGCACCGGGGTATCCTGCTGTGGCCCAAGGGCTTCTCGCTGGATTCTTATCGAATGGTATTTGAGAACCCCAATATCATCCGTAGTTACATGAACACGATATTTTATGTGGTGGTCGGCACGACCTTGAACATTCTGATGACGGCTCTCGGGGCTTATGGCTTATCCAGGAAAAACGTGATGTGGAAGAGCACCATCATGATGCTGATCGTAATGACGATGTTTTTCGACGGTGGCCTTATCCCGAAATACCTGCTCGTGAAAAATATGGGTCTGATTGATACGTACTGGGCTTTGATTATTCCAAGCGCGATGACAACATGGAACTTGATTATTATGCGAACGGCATTTCAAGGCGTACCGGATGCGCTCGAGGAATCCGCACGGATCGACGGAGCCAGCGACTGGACCATTTTGTTTCGGATCATCATCCCGCTATCGCTGCCGGTCATTGCGGTCATGGTTCTCTTTTACGGGGTATGGCACTGGAATAAATGGTTTGATGCCCTCATCTATTTAAGGGATCGGGACCTGTTTCCGCTGCAGCTGATCCTGCGCGAGATTCTGATCCAGAACGATACCAGCAGCATGATGACCTCGGTAGGCGGGGGAGACCGGATGCCGGTTGGCGAGACGATTAAGTATGCAACGATTATGGTGGCTACGCTGCCGATTTTGTTTCTATATCCATTTTTGCAGAAATATTTTGTGAAAGGCGTCATGATCGGAGCCATCAAAGAATAAGGAGGTAGTTGACTCATGTGGGAGCAAGCCATTATGGATGCGGTAGAAAAAACAAAGAGGAATATTGAACAATTCCCGATGAAGTTTCCTCATATTACGGAAGAGAAGCGTTACGAGTGGGGAGAAAGCAATGACTGGATTGAAGGATTCTATACCGGAATGATCTGGCTGTGCTATGAATATACGAAGGACCCGCTGTTTAAGGAAACAGCAATAGCCCAATTGCAGGATTACAAGCTGCGTCTTGAGGAGGAGCGACATCTGGATCATCACGACATCGGATTTCTGTATCTGCCCTCTGCCTTGGCAGCGTGGATTGTGGATGAACATGAAGATGGCAAACAGCTCGCTTTGAAAGCTGCGGATCATCTGATGCTGCGCTGGCGGGAAGAGGGACAGTATATTCAGGCCTGGGGCCGGAAGGGCGACGAGAAGAACGGCGGTCGCATTATCATCGATTGCATGATGAACATACCGCTTCTCTACTGGGCCTATGATCAGACCGGGGATGAGCGATACAAGCGCGTGGCCGTGGCACACGCGGATAAGAGTCGACGCTACTTAATGCGGGGGGATGATTCGTCGTATCATACCTTTTACTTCAATCCGACAGATGGAACGCCCATCCGAGGAGGAACGCATCAAGGATATCATGACGGCTCAACATGGACGCGCGGCCAGGCATGGGCCATCTACGGATTTGCGCTCTCATACCGCTATACCCGTGATCCGAAATATTTGGATACGGCTTTACGTGCTGCCCGTTTCTTTATCGAATACCTGCCGGAGGATCATGTTGCGTATTGGGATTTTGACGTTCCGATTGAAGAGGGAACACCTCGCGATAGCTCCGCTTCCGCCATTGCGGCGTGCGGCATGCTGGAGATATTGGAGCACCTGGACGGAGAAGATGACAATAAAGGGCTATTGACAGAAGCTGTTGAGAAGTCGATGATATCTCTCGTAAACCGATATTCTACCATTGGTGAGGCGAGTGAGGAAGGCTTGATTAAGCATGGTTCCTATTACGTCAGAGGCGGTGCGGGGCCTGATGATTATATGATCTGGGGCGATTACTATTACCTCGAAGCCTTGCTGCGACTGACCAAAGGGATACCTGGCTATTGGTATGAGAGAGGTTAGTATAATTGAATCTGTGAAACATATTGGGGATGCCGTGCGCTATGCGGCACTCCCTTTTTTGTGTAAAATATCAGAGGATCATTGTTCACAATATACTCATTAGCATTGTCAGAATGTCTTTGTTATGATGAGGAAGATTCAAATTTGAGATAAATGGTTTGGAGGAGATATGTGTGTTGAAACATGTGAAAGCTTCAGTCTTGCTGACCTTGGGTCTGCTGCTAATACTGGTGTTCCCGACTGCAACGTGGGCCCATTCCAAGCTGGAAACCAGTACGCCCGCGGCAGATGCCAAGCTGACGGAAAGCGTGCAGGAAGTAAGCCTGTCATTTAATGAAAATATCGATGAAAACTTGAGCACGCTCAAGATTAAAAATGCGCAAGGCGAATCGGTTGAAGTAGCGGAGGTCAAGATCAACCAGAATACCATGCTGGGCACACTGGCTGCACCGCTTCCATCCGGCTCCTATACGGTCGAATGGAAAATCGTGGGTGGCGATGGACATCCCGTGGATGGAACATACGCCTTCGAGGTAGATGCCCCGGAAGCGGAAGTTACCCCGGAGACACCAGCAGGTACTGAAGAAACGCCTGCGGATACAGGAAATACACAGGATGAAACAGCACCAGCAGATAACACCGCTGCGGACAACACGGATCAGACGGCTGACCAGAATCAGCAGGCAGACAACACTTCTGCTACCGATACCGAACAATCGGCAGGCAGTGGGTCAACCGTGTGGATCGTCGTCATCGTGATTGTAGCGGTTGTTGCAGGATACTTTGGAATTAGAGCATCACGGAAGAAAAAATAAATGTCTTACTATTGGTTAGGTGAGCCGTTTCTATATCTAGCCTACGCCATGCTGGCAGGCATCACGGTATTGTCCCTCGTACCGAAAGCATATAAGCCGGAAATTTCAGTTCCGGCCTGGCTTGGTCCAGTGGCAGCAGCAGCCATCATCGTATTCGGATTTATGCCGCTGCTGCAAATCATCATGTTTTTCAAGGATGATATCGGGTTCTGGAAGTCCTTTAACAGCATCATGTTCAAGTTCAGTGAGGGCGAGCGTTACGCCTGGATTCTGGTTCTCTCGATCCTATTGGCGATTCTGACCATGATCGTCCGCCGGAAACCCGGTTCTGTATTACGCTGGCTTATGCCTATTGCCTTGCTGGGCATTGCGGTGGCCATGTCCTCGTTTAACCATGCGGCATCCCTGTTCGATGGCGTTGGGCAGCTTGCCTTCTTCGGCCATTTCACCGCGATGGCGATATGGACGGGGACGTTGCTGCTTACAGGATGGTTCAGCGCGGATCAGGAGCGCTGGAGCGCGTTTCTCAGATGGTTTCATCCATTAGCGGTCACCTGCGTCATCGTTGTGATCGGATCGGGTCTGTTCCTGATGACGGCGGTGACGCCGGAGCCCATAAACAGCTGGACGCTGTCCTATGGGCAAGCTCTGCTGGTTAAGCATATTCTTATTCTGCCGCTATTGGTGTTTGCCTTTGTTAATGGTTATCTCGTAAAGCGCAAGCTGCGCCGGGATTCCGGTTATCGTCCAGCGGCATGGGCACGAAGTGAAGGAATTCTGATCTGGTTGATCTATATCGTCACCGGATATATGAACCAGCAGCCGGCTCCGCATGAGGTAATCGATACATTGGCCTCCTATGGTCCTGCTGCAACCTTTGTTTGGTTCCATCCCGGGTTTACGATTGGTGAACTGGCATTTACGTGGAGCTGGATAGGAATTCTTAGTCTGTGTCTCGGCCTTGCTCTTCTGTGGAATGTCGTGAACGTATTTCGCAGAAACCGGGCAGCTGCCGTCGGACTGTTAAGCGGCTTAGGCGCAGTTGTGTTGATCTATTGCGGCCTGATGTTCTCGGTTACCGCTGTTTAATATTTTGGAAGTTAACAAGGTCCTTGCTGTTTATGCAGCGGGATCTTTTTTATTGTTGAAAGTGCCCAGTCTTTTCAATCCTTCTGTTACCGGGAGCTGATCGGTGAGATTACGGAAATGTATATTCAGGAGCGGGCGAGAAGGCAGGGGCTGGCGGGCTTGCTGATCGCTTTCCTGGAAGAACAATTGATTGCGCGTGGGGTTAAGACCGTAAAGGTGCTTACGGGTCATGATAATCATGCGGCCATTGGAGTTTATGAGAAATCGGGTTATAAGCGGGAGGATGAAGTGTTTCTGGAGAAAGAGCTGGAGTAAAATGATGCACGACTGTGAAATTATGGATTTTATCCATCTTAAGCATGTTGACCCTAGCTTACATCAGGATCATCATGCTTTCTTTATTTGCTGGAATATCTGATCGCTTTACTCAGGATGCTGAACATCGCTCCGGTATTGACCAGGCGTGAGCCCTGTATTTCTCTTAAACACCGAATGGAAAGAATGCATGTCCTTATAACCGACCTTCTCGGCAATTGTACTGATTTTGTCGGGGGTGGTGCGCAGCAGCTCGCGGCTCATTCGAATGCGTACGGTCTGCAGATAGTGATGCCAGCTCTGGCCTGTATACCGGCGGAATAACCGCTGCAGGTGGCGTTCGCTGAATCCGCTGATCTGTGCAAGCTGCGTCAAAGTGAGCTCTTGCATGTACTGCCCCTCCACGTATTGAAGAACATCATGAAAGGAGTGGTGTTGAGGCTCTGATGTCATGGGTTGTGAATGTTCAATGGCCCGGTTGAACTCTATGATCAGCTGTAGCAGCAGCGTGTGCAGATAAATGGCAGAACCGCTGCCTGGCATGGCATTTTGCTCATAAAGGGAGCCAAAGAGCCTCTCAAAGCGATCATGACGGTCCATAATCGCGTGGTACCCAAGGGATCCATCTTCCATACGTTTCAAAAAGGCTGCCGTTTCCGAACCTGATGCAAAAGCAATCAGTTTGGGCAGCAGCTGTACGGAGAATATGCAATTGTTCACAATGAGCGGTTTCCCGTTCGCAGCGGTGGGTCTAAATACGTGAGGCATTCCGAGTGGTATATAGAACATTTGACCTTTGCGTACGCGCTGTACCGAGTTCTCCAGGTGATGAAAGCCTTCACCCTCCGCAATATAAGCAATCTCCAGAAAATCATGGTTATGGTAAGAGCCTGTAAAATTCTCCACGTTGCGATTCACATACATCAAGGTGTCGTCCTGGAAAAAGGTATCTCCGTGATAGGTTTCCATCGGTCGTTTCATCTTACATGCTCCTTATCGTTAATCGTAGGATAGATGTCCGTTATGACACATTGAATTGTCCGTTATCCCCATAATTCCACGTTCAGCTTCACTTATAATAATAGTTGAAATAGGCACGGTTAGGGAAGCGCATATCCCGATTTATGGCCTATAAAACTTGATTGTTGGGCTCCTTAATGAAGGTGAACGGAGGAATGTTCTATGTTCAGCGTAACGGATCTACGATGTGAGTATCAGCATAATCCGATAGGAATCGACGAGAAGCACCCGCGTTTTTGTTGGAAGTTGGTCTCGGACGAAAGAGCAGTCAGCCAAACGGCCTATGAGATTGAGGTTTCGAATGATGATACCTTTGCCAAGCCCCTTTGGACCTCAGGGAAAGTGGCTTCAACGCAATCGGTTCATGTGGAATTAAGCGAATGGAGTGTATCGTCTTGTAAGCGCTATACTTATCGAGTCCGCGCATGGAATCAAGCCGGGGAAGTATCGGAATGGTCGGATGCAGCCTATTGGGAGACGGGGAAACTGCAAGGGGAGAAATGGGCAGGGAAATGGATTTCGGCACCTAGGTCTTTGCTGCCTGCTGACTCTGCTCATCTACCGCTGCTCCGCAAGAGCTTCAGCTTAAGGTCGCCCATTGCGAAGGCAAGAATATACGCCTCGGCCTTAGGGCTTTATGAACTGGAGCTGAACGGACAGCGGGTGGGAGATGGTTATTTCACGCCCGGCTGGACGAGTTACGATCATACGATTCAGACACAGACCTATGATGTGACGGAGATGCTGCATTCAGGCCAAAACGCGATCGGCGCTTGGCTCGGAAATGGCTGGTACAAAGGACAATTGGGGTGGGAGGATCGGAGAGCGATCTATGGAGAGTGTTTAGCGCTTCTGCTGGAGCTGCATATTACGTATGCAGACGGGAGCGAAGAAGTAATTGCAACCGATTCAAGCTGGCAGTCGGCCAAAGGCCCGATCCAGATGTCGGAACTCTACCATGGTGAAACCTATGATGCCCGGTTGGAGCTGGAAGGGTTCAGTTCAGGAGATTATAAGGCAAATGATTGGTATGGTGTCGAGTTGATCGATCACGGTTACGAGAAGCTGAAGCCTCAGATTAACGAGCCCGTGAGAGCCGTTCAAACGGTGCGGCCCATTGAATGTCGGATCACGCCAAAAGGTGAAACCGTCATCGACTTCGGACAGAATTTGGTGGGCTGGGTCCGATTTAGCGTGTCCGGTGCGAAGGGCACCATGGTGACGCTGCAGCATGCGGAGATACTGGATTCCGATGGTAACTTTTATACGGAGAACCTCAGAACCGCTAAACAAACGATTCAGTACACGTTAAAAGGCGGCGGGAAAGAAACTTATGAGCCTCATTTTACATTCCAAGGCTTCCGATATGTCCGTTTAGACGGTTTCACGGAGGAGCAGCTGGACCCGGGGGCTTTCGAAGCGGTTGTGCTTCATTCGGATTTTGAAGAGACCGGAACATTCCAATGCTCGGAACCCATGGTGAATCAATTGCAGAGCAACATTCGGTGGGGACTCAAGGGGAATTTCCTGGATGTGCCCACGGATTGCCCGCAGCGTGATGAGCGGCTTGGCTGGACCGGTGATGCACAGATGTTTATTGGTACGGCGGCCTATCTTGCCAATGTGGCACCTTTCTTCACAAAATGGTTATCGGATCTGGCTGCAGAACAGCGCGATGACGGAGCCGTTCCATTCGTTGTCCCGCATGTGCTTGGCGATGAAGCATATGCTTCGGCCGCATGGGGAGATGCGGCAGTCATATGCCCGTGGACGGTATATGTCAATTATGGCGATCGACGGATATTGGAGCGTCAATATAGGAGCATGAAGAGCTGGGTCTCCTACATTCAGGCTCAAGGAGAGAATGAGTATTTGTGGAATACCGGCTTTCATTTTGGCGATTGGCTGGGGCTGGATGCAAAATCAGGCGACTACGTGGGTGCTACGGAACGGGATTTAATAGCGTCGGCGTTCTATTGTTATTCGGTAGAGCTGCTTAAGAAAACAGCCGTCGTATTGGGACAAGAAAAAGATGCTGCCCTGTATACTGAGCTTAAAGAAAAGGTTGTTGCTGCATTTCGTAATGAATTCGTGACCCCGTCCGGAAGGCTAGCGGCTTCGACTCAGACCGCGCATGTGCTTGCCCTTATGTTTGGGTTGCTGGATGAAGAGGCAGAAAAACGGGCAGCGAAACGTCTCTATTCGCTGCTAGAGGAGAGTAGATTTCATCTAACGACAGGCTTTGTGGGCACACCCTATATGAACCATGTATTAAGCCAGCATGGCATGCATGACGCGGCATATAAGCTGCTGCTGCAACGGGACTATCCATCTTGGCTGTATCCGGTTACGAAAGGCGCTACCACGATATGGGAGCATTGGGACGGTATTAAGGAAGACGGCAGCTTCTGGAGCCGTGACATGAATTCGTTTAATCATTATGCATACGGAGCCATTGGCGAGTGGCTGTATCGTACGGTTGCAGGTATCCAGACCGTAGAGGAAGCGCCGGGTTATAAACATATTGTGATTGCGCCTGTGCCGGGCGAAGGATTGACGTGGGCTGAAGGCAAAATCGATACGCTGTACGGAACCGTCCGGTCAAGTTGGAGAATGGAAAGTGGTGGAGCGTTTCAACTGGAGGTATCCATCCCGCCAAATACAACGGCGGAAATCCGTCTGCCAGGCGCTTTTGATGCCTCAAGCGTTATCGAAGGAAAGGCGATAGCTCTAGACCAAGCGAGCGGGATTCATTCTGTGCGTGATGGGGAGGCAGGAGTTATGATTCAAGTGGGCTCAGGAGAGTATGTATTCAGATATATTTATTCCTATCACGCAGTGTAGTAATGAATAAGCAGAGAGCTAAAGTTCCTTACCGTGGTGAATTACGGCAAGGAACTTTTTTTTCTCCTCACATAGTCACATTTATGGGCGAATGCACATACAAATACAAAGTGATCTTAAGGAAGTGAGGGGAACTCTGTGGCAGTCATCAAAACGAATTCGAGTGATGTGGATCTTCTGGCAAGATTGATCCGCGCAGAGGCAGAAGGTGAAGGCGAGCAAGGCATGCTCATGGTCGGAAATGTCGGCGTGAATCGTATACTGGGCAACTGCCTGGATTTCCGAAACATCCGCAATATGAATGATATGGTGTTCCAGAGCCCTGGAGGGTTTGAAGCAACACAAAAGGGCTATTTTTATCAACGGGCTAGGGATCGGGATCGTCAGCTTGCCCGAAGAGTGATCAATGGGGAACGGATATGGCCGGCGAGCAATGCTCTTTGGTTTTTCCGCCCGGCAGGGGATTGCCCAGCTACCTGGTACAATCAGCAGAACACAGGCCGATTCAAAGCACACTGCTTCTTCACCCCGACATATGCCGATTGCCCGACTGTTTTTTGATTCATGTTATACAACCGCTTAGGCGGGAGTTATAAATTAAAGGAGGAAATTACTTATGTACAATCAAGGTGTGCCGCCTGTGAACTTCATGAATGGAGTCCGTTATCCGGGAGTGCCGAGCCGCGGGACGGCTGGTTATATGGCGAACGTTCCACCGCAGGTGCCTAGCGGAAGCCCAATGACTCCAGGAGGCACCGTTGTTCCGGCCCCGCAATTCGAACAATCTTACGTTGAGAATATTCTTCGACTGAACCTGGGCAAACAGGGAACTTTCTACATGACATATGAAAACAATTCGCAATGGAATGCCAAGGTGTTCACAGGCGTGGTCGAAGCCGCTGGACGCGATCATATCATTATCAGCGAACGGTCGACAGGACGCCGTATCATCCTGCTGATGGTAAACCTGGATTATGTCGTGTTCGACGAGCCGCTTCATTATCAATATCCGGGTGTTATCGGCAACCCGCCTCCGACTGGAAGATAACTTCTAGCAGCCAGCATATGCATAATAACCTTCGTTTACTTAGGCGTAGACGGGGGTTATTTCATTATGTTTTAGATGGAAAATATTCAATTTCGTGCGTTTTTTTCCACAAAGGTGCGTAAATACATCGAATTCTATTAACATTTTGAATGTTTATTCATAGAATATATCAATTCATCGAAAAACGAGTGCTAACGGCTGAGAATCAAATTAAAGCTTATAACAACGCTGATTAATGTCATAAGACAACGTTTGACTGTGTATCGTAGTACTATATAATTACTTATATAGCTTGATGAAGTCGGAATAAGATAAGGAGATGAGACCATTGGGAAGTTGATGCGTAGTCCGAACACGTTGTTATGCTTGATGGCACCACACATTTTTAATAACCGAAGGAGGTGTTCCTATTCGTCATAGCATGCTGTATGGCGGGTAGGAGATCGATTGAGTGACCCCTTACCGAGTTTGATAAGTTTAACCTTGGTATTGATTCTCGTCCTGTTAAATGGATTTTTTGTATCGGCTGAATTAGCTTTCGTTAAAGTGAAAAGCAGCCGCATTGACGCTCTGGTCGAAGAAGGACATAGACGTGCAAAATTTGCGCAGAACATACTGAAGAACCTGGACGGATATATATCCGCATGCCAGTTAGGTATTACCATCGTGTCCATTGGACTCGGATGGATCGGCGAAAGAACGATATCCGCCATGATTACGCCTTGGTTTAATGGCATTGGCTGGAACAATACAGCTGTTCATGCCATGTCCTTGGTATTAGCCTTCATCTTGATTGCACTCATGCACATTGTATTTGGTGCATTGGCGCCTAAGACGGTGGCTGTTCGTAAAGCGGAACAAATTACGCTGTTATCAGCAGGTCCACTGCGGGTATTTTACACTATCATGTTCCCGTTTATCTGGTTTGCCAATGGGCTCTCCAATAACGTTCTCCGCCTATTCCGGATGCAACCGGTGGTTGAGCGGAATGTTCATACCGAGGAAGAACTGCGGGATATGATGAAAGAGAGCAGTGAGAGCGGCCTGATGGATAGCACGGATATGGTATTGGTAGACAACATTTTTGAATTTGCCGATACGACGGCAAGGGAGATTATGATCCCCAGAACAGAAATGATCTGCTTATACAACAATCTCTCATTGGAAGAAAATCTGAAGATCGCAAGCGAGGGGATGCGAACCCGTTATCCAATCTGTGACGAAGACAAGGATCATATCATTGGCTTTATTCACATTAAAGATCTGATGCGCGGATTCGTTCATGACCAGCTTTCCTTGATTCGCCCGATCATTGCTGTTCCTGAGTCGATCAAGATCAGTGATCTGCTGCGAAGAATGCAGCGGAGCAAGACGCAAATTGCCATTCTTATTGATGAATACGGCGGGACTTCAGGACTCGTAACCCTGGAGGACATTATGGAAGAAATCGTCGGTGAAATTCAAGATGAGTTTGACGAAGAGCGCCCGGGCATTGAAAAGGTGGGGGAGGATGAATACTCCATTGATGGATTGATGCTGATCGATGAAATTAATGACCAATTTGGTCTGAACGTGGATACAGAAGACTATGATACTATCGGTGGATGGCTGTCCTCACGTCTTGAGGTGCTGCTCCCACACAAAGGTCAATCTGTCATGTATGAGGATTATCGCTTTGTGATTGAGGAGACCGAGAATAAACGGATCTCGCGGATTCGTCTGATCAGGCAGCAGCAGCTGATTCAGGAAGAAGCAGGTGCGTAAACTGGATATTAGAAGAAGTAGCGACATATTATGCCGCTACTTCTTTTTATTTGCAAAGAGGTTTCAATAATTATATCAAACTGTGAAAAATTAGATACTTTTATGTCGAAACCATGTGTTAAAATATGGATGTTCCTAATATATTGAAAGAAAGGTGATATGATGTCAAAAGTACGCAGTCCTAAACGTATAGCTTCAGCGCTTGCAGTCAGTGTTCTATTAAGTTTATCTCTAGCGGGAGGGGCATACGCGGATTCCGCTGCAGACATTGCACCCGGTGCTTTAACAACTCCGCCTCCGGTGGAAATGAATCTGAACTCATCTATCAATATTTTAGCCAATAAATATTTGATGAATTATTTTTCTTCAATTGGGAAAGTAAGCAGTACTCAAGTAGGCATAAGCGGTACTACCAGTGCTTCTCAAGCTGTTGATTCTCTGGGAATCAATTATGTTCTTCAACGCTGGACGGGCTCTGCTTGGGTTGATGCGGGAGCTTCATACGACAACGGAACGAATAAGGCCTCGCTGAGCGGGAGCAAAACTTTCAATGTGCAGGCGGGTTATTATTATCGAGCTAAGACGATTCACTGGGTCAATGAGAGCGGTACATATGAAGAAGGGACTTATCACACGAATTCGGTTTTAGTGGAGCTATAATTCGAATACGGATTTATGAAGGAATGTCCCAAAAGATCATAGATCTTGCGGGACATTTTCTTTTCTTCGTTGAAAGACGCTCCGTGAAGAATCGTCTCACCCATCGATGGCTTATCATCTGCTCATGTGGACAATCATAAAATAAAAAGGTCGAAGACCAGCCCTCAATTTGAGCCTGTCTTCGACCTTTTTACGGTGCATGAGTGAAAATCCAGGCTGTTTTTCAAAGAAACCATATACTTTGGGGGCAACCAGTTCTTTTTTTAGATCATCTAAAAATCATTGTATGCTGTTTGCGATTTTAATGAATTCTTCTTCCGTGAAGAAGCCGCTAATGGATACAACCACTTGATCATTATCGTATAAGAAGCGCAGGTTATTCTCGGTTAAATAGGCTTTCGCTCCGGATTCAAGAACAATCGTCTTCTTGATATCTCCATTGAGATTAATCATTTTGCCAAGTTGCATCCCGATGAGATCAATATAGAAAAACTTATCGTCCGAATTTTTATATTGAAGATGAAGCTCGTCAAAATCTGCATTGTCATCCTTTGTTAATGCGGTAGCCTCATGGAATTTGTAATCTTCCGGAAGATAATTGATTTTTGGTATTTTAAATACGGCACGTTTTTGTGACTCTGTCAGAGATTCATCGGTATCTGTGAAAGGAACATATTCGGTGTCCACTAATTCAGCTGGCGGTACATGCTCTTCTGGCTCTATTCCTTGTTCCGGTGGGGGAGCGGTTAATGCCTTGCCCTCATCAACAGGCTCTCGCATGCCGAATATTTGAGTAACCACACCATTTCCCCAATCCTTGATCTCCTGATAAACCGGTGTTACCGCTTGAGTTACAGAGGATGGAGAGAATATCAACGCACCAAAGGCCATCGATGCGGCGATGACTCCGGCTAACTGAAATCTGTGTCGACGCTGTTTCTTTTTGTTAGCCTGATTGATTTGTTGCTTGACCTGCTGCCAAGATTGTCGTTTGGACTCGTTGTCAGTAGGGAGTGAGGAACGTGATGCTGCACGATCAAAGGCTTCGTCAAAGGCCTCGTCAAACCAATCATCGTATTTTTCGTTGCTCATCCAATTCACCCCACTCTCTATACAGCATTTTTTTTACGGATTCTCTGGCACGAAACAAGCGCTGCTTCACGATCTCTTCACGAGTATTCAGCAGCTCCGCGATTTCCCTGTACGTCAGACTATGTTTCCAACGGTACTCAATCAATAGCTTGTATTCAGGCTTCAATTGGTCGAGGTAATGCTCGATGGATTCCTCCAGCATATTCGACTCCACCTGATGTTCCACGTTTGTGGAAGAAACTGCCACGTCCTCTTCATTAATAAAAACACTCTCAACATCCACTTGGTTACGGTATTTTTTATTTTTTCTTAAATAATTCATGGTTGAGTTTTTGGCGACGACTCGGAGCCATCCCCGCATCTTGCTTTCCGTTTCAAAATTCGGCTTACTTGTCATCACTTTTATAAAGGACTCCTGAATGATATCCTCAACAGCAGCATGATCCCGTACGACATACAGTATCTGTCCATAAACGAGGTCATAAAATTCATAATAGATTTCTTCCTGAATAGGTTCGCTCAGATCAGCGAAATCTGCTGCAAGGAGGAGCTGTAATCGGTTGGACACGCGATAATCCCCTCTCTGGTGTAACCATCCTATTTCTCTCATCATTTTACAACATCTCGGGTAAAAAAGCCCTATTAATTCTAATAACAGCCAGCTTTGAAGACTGTTTCCGGAAAATGGGTCTATCCTTATGAAGTCATGTGTTTGAAGCGCTTTAGCTTATGAGTTAAAATGGCAAGTCATAGACATGCGTCCATCTCTTCATCATATGCTCGGCAACCTATCGGTATTAATCGAAATGGGGTTGAAGTTGTATCAGGAAGGGCGTAGAAAGTCCATTATGATAAAAAAACAGAGCAGCCTCTGTTTAAAGGGCTGCTCTGTAGTATAGTTCCGATCTCATTACGATGTTCTTGTCGTGCATATAGCGGAATTGTAGCGGTTTAAGCCCAATTCCCGTCGATGAATACAGGCTCCTCCGTACCATCATGAGTGATTCCGGTAATATTAAGCTCTTTGGAGCCCATCATGAAGTCGACGTGGGTAATGCTGGTGTTCAGACCGCTTGCTTGAAGCTGTTCGGACGTCATGGTCTTGCCGCCTTCAAGGTTAAAGGCATACGCGCTGCCGATGGCCAGGTGACAGGAGGCATTTTCGTCAAACAGCGTGTTGTAATATAAGATGCCGCTTTCCGAGATCGGGGAGCGATAAGGTACAAGCGCAACCTCGCCAAGATAATGCGAGCCTTCATCCATGGAGATCAGGCGGGTCAAGGTATCCTCGCCTTGTTCCGCGGAGAAATTGACGATGCGACCCTTCTCGAACGTAATCGAGAAATTGTCGATGATGTTGCCGCCGTAGCTCAAAGGCTTCGTGCTGCGTACCGTGCCGTTCACGCCGGTTTTGAGCGGAGCGGTGAATACTTCCTCCGTCGGAATGTTGGCAACGAACCGCTCACCTTTCTCGTTGTGGCTGCCCGCCTGGGCCCAAATATGCCCCTCCGGAAGCTCGATCGTAAGATCCGTACCCGGTGAAGTGAAGCGGAGCTTATGATACTTCTTGGCATTGAGCTCATCCGATTTGTGCTGGAGGGTCGTGATATGCTCCTCCCATGCACCAATGGGATCTTCGAGATCCGCGCGAACGGCGTGGAAAATCGCGTCCCACATTTTGTCCACCTGCTGGTCGGCTGGAACGTCAGGGAAGACCTTGGCAGCCCAATCAGGGGAAGCGTAGGCAATGCCAGTCCAGCTCATTTTATCGGCTTGCTGATACTGCCGGTATTTCGCCATGGCTGCGCCATATGTACGCTGGTAATTAGAAATGCGCTCCGGATCCACGCCTTTAAGCAGGTCCGGGTTCGAAGAGAGAATCGTCAAGAAAGCAGCTCCTTGCTCGGCAAGCTCGGTCACTTCCTCCGCATAATATGTCGGCGGCTCCAGAAAAGCTTCGTCTGGTGCCAGATCATACCGTATCCGGTTCACAACCTCATCACTGTAATTCACCTTAACTTGCTTGGCGCCCGTTTCATAAGCTTTTTTCACGATAAGACGTACTAGCGGCGCGGCATCGATCATTGCGTTAACAACCAGCGTTTGTCCCGGCTGCACATTGGCACCCACCTTGACTGCAAGCTCCGCATAGCGTTCCAATTTTTGTTCAAAGCTGGACATGACAGACCCTCCATTTCTTTTATGCTAACTATAAGTAATTTCATGCGCTTTCTTAATTATCCCACAATTTTTCGGTTTGTAAATCAACCTCAGGTCAATTAAAGGCCGGATAAGTTCAAAGAAAGCAGCTACTTCATAAGAAATAGCTGCTTATTCTGTATCGTTTCTTAAAATGCCCAGTTTCCTTTCAGGAATACCGGTTCTTCCTTGCCATCTGCCGTCACTCCGTAAATATCCATATCGCCGGAGCCGATCATGAAATCAACATGAGTTACGCTCGTATTGAGACCGTTCTGAATCAATTGCTCCTGATTCATATCTTTTCCGCCTTCTAAGCAGAAAGCATATGCACTTCCGAGGGCAAGGTGGTTAGAAGCGTTCTCGTCAAACAACGTATTGTAATACAGGATGTTTGACTCCGAGATCGGGGATTGATGCGGCACAAGCGCCACTTCTCCAAGATAACGGGCACCTTCATCCATGCTCAGGAGACGCTCAAGGGTCTCATAACCTTGCTCTGCCGTGAAGCTGACCACTTTACCTTTTTCAAAAGTAAGGGAGAAATTGTTCACGATGTTACCGGCATAACTCAATGGCTTCGTACTGTGCACAGTTCCGTTGACGCCTGTTTTGAGAGGAGCGGTAAATACTTCTTCTGTTGGCATGTTAGCCACAAAGGAATGTCCTCGCTCGTTAATGCTGTCGCCTTGTGCCCAAATATGCCCTTCCGGCAGCTCGATGGTAAGATCGGTTCCCGGTGCGATATAGTGGAGTTTCTTGTATTTCTTAGCGTTCAGCACGGAGGATTTCGCTTCAAGCACTTTGAGGTGCTTGTTCCAGGCTTCCACCGGGTTATCCTGGTCCACGCGCACAGTGTGGAAAATGGCATCCCACAATTTGCCAACCTGCTCGGACTCCGGTGCATCCGGGAATACCTTGGCAGCCCAAGATGCCGAAGGAACTGCGATCAGACACCAGCTAAACTTGTCGGACTGCTGATAGGCACGGTATTGCTTCAATGCCTCGCCGCGCGCTTTGTAGAAGTTTCCGATACGCTCGGAATCAATGCCGCTGAGCAAATCGGGATTTTCGGCAAGCACATGCAGAATGGCTGCGCCGTTCTCCACCAATTCCGTCATTTCACCGGCATACCATTTTGGGGCTTCGGTAAAGACATCATCCGCAGCCTTTTCGAATTGAAGTCTTGTTATCATTTCGTCGGTCCACAGGATCTTAACCAGGCGGGCACCCGCTTCGTATGCCTTTTTGGCAATCAAGCGAGTGAACTCGGCGGAATCAACAGGAGCATGAACCACTAAAGTTTGTCCTTCCTGTATGTTAACTCCAACCTTTACAGCCAACTCGGCATATTTGTCCAAGTATGTATTGAAAACGGACATTTGGTACCCTCCAATGCAATTTAATTTACCAACCCATATTATACTAGATCAAGCCGTATAAGAAAAACAATAATCAGCTGCCAAGAAAAGTGATATACTGAGTCTTGTGAGTGCTTTACAACGTAATGAAGGAGCGTGGAAACGTGTCAGAAGTCCGAATCGAGCGTGCGGATATGAAGCGGGATGATAGCGATCAGTTCGTAGGATATACCGTATTTTCTATAGATGGACATGCATCAGCCTACGAGATCACATTCCTGAGCAAGAATGGCCGGGACTGGGACTACAGCCTGAACTTTGCCGGCGAGCCGGGAATTGAGGAGCAGTTTCTTCAGATTGACGAGCGGATTGAAGCCGACAACGAGTTGTTTGATGATTTGCTGGATGCAGCCATCGATGCCAGCGAGTTCGGCGAATAAAAGACGAATCAGAAATGGATTCCAATGAAAACAAACCGTACACCTCCCATGGAAGGGAAGGGTACGGTTTGTTTAAGATTATAGAATCTATAAATTTTCAGCGGATATGAACAACTTACCCTATCGTAATTCGGCCTTCCGGATGGCGATACAGTTCTTTATTATTCTTACGGCTAAGCGCGTAAGCAAGGGTTAGCGGACCTAACCGGCCAAGGAACATGAGCAGGGCAACGGTGACCTTGCCAACTCCGGATAGCTCGGTTGTAAGTCCCATGGATAACCCGGCTGTACCGAACGCGGATACGGCTTCGAACAGAATTCTTAAGAATTCGCCAGATTCCGTAACGGACAGAAACATGGAAGCTCCCACTAATAACAGCAACGATAGAATCGTCAGCGTAATGGAACGGTAAACCAAGGCTTGGGAGATTCGATTGCGATAGAGAACAACATCACGTTTTCCCTGGATCATCGTAACGACAGCACCGATGAGCACGGCGAAAGTGGTTACCTTAATTCCGCCTCCTGTTGATCCGGGAGCTGCGCCGATGAACATCAGGAGGATCATGAAGAACTGGGAGGATTGCTCCAGACTCGAGATGTCCAAGGTGCTGATGCCGCCGGAACGCGGAGTGATCGATTGGAATAGAGAGGCCATGATTTTTACCGGGTACGAGAGCGGCCCTAATGTTTTGGGATTGCCGTGCTCCAGAATAAAGATCATGACAGCCCCAATTACGATTAACAGTGATGTCACGGTTAATACAACCTTGGAGTGAAGAGACAGTTTCTTGCACTTCGGATACTCGATAAGATCAAAGATGACAATGAAGCCGATTCCTCCAAGAAAAATTAAGAGCATTAAGATAATATTGACAAATGGATCCGCTACATAGGTTGCAAACCCCGAGAAGGGGCCGTGAATTTGGCCAAAGAGGTCAAAGCCTGCATTGTTGAATATGGAAATGCTCTGGAATATGCCGAAGTATGTCGCATCTGCAAGCGGCATAATGGCAGAGAACCTGAGCGTCAGCAGCAAGGCGCCTGCACCCTCAATGATCAGAGCGTATATGAGCACTCTGCGGATGAGATCCACAATCCCTTGAATTTGGTATTGTCCCATCGCTGCCTGAAGGATCATGCGCTCGCGAAGCGAGATTCTGCGATTGAACATCAATGCAATCCAGGTGGCTGAGGTCATAAAGCCCAATCCGCCAAGCTGAACGAGCATGAGCATAACAATTTGTCCAAACATGGACCAATGAGTCCCTGTATCCACAACGGTTAAACCCGTTACACTGATGGCGGAAACCGCTGTGAAGAGAGCATCTACAATCGAGGTAGAACTCCCGTCCGCCGTAGCGATGGGAAGTTTAAGCAGGAATGTCCCGATCAGTGTAATCGAGGCAAAGCCGATCGCCAGAAATTTGGGAGGGGTCATTTGGTTGCGAAGGTCTTTCTTTTTCATGCCAATTATCCTTTTCCGAATGTTATAATTTTAAAATCATTCTCTAATATAACACGAAAGGTGAATCATTTAACCATCATGAATTCGAACCGAGCACCGATTCCCGTATTTATTCCTCTATTTATCGGCATCATAGCTATTTCTTTTTCCTCGATTTTTGTAAAATGGTCCAGCAGCCCCGTATCCATTCAAGCGATGTACAGACTAGTGATCACGTTCCTGATCATGTTGCCCTTCGCGGGAAAATATGTGCCGGATATCAAATCGCTGAAGCGAACAGATCTGCTGCTGCTCCTTCTATCCGGAGCGATGCTGGCGCTGCATTTTTTGTTATGGATGGGCTCCTTGAAGTGGACGAGCGTAGCCAGCTCCACGATTATCCTTGCTCTTCAGCCGGTATTCGTGATGATGGGTGCTTACTTCTGGTTTAAGGAGAAAACATCGCTGGCGGCAATCGGAGGCATGGCCATCGCCTTCCTCGGTGTCTTTCTTCTCATTGGAAGCAGTGGGCTTAGTGGGAGCAAGGGTCATTTGACAGGTGATATCATGTCTTTGCTGGGGACGGCTGCGGTTGCTGTCCATATGCTGCTGGGCCAATTGCTGCTGCGCCGTCTGCCGTCATTCCTATACAGCTGGCTTGTCTTTGCGGTAGCAGCGTCCGTACTGGCGGTGTATAACGTGGGCATGAACATTCCGATGACGGGGTATTCCGGACGAGAGTGGGGGATATTTGCCTTACTGGCTGTCGTGCCAACGGTATTCGGCCATTTGTTATTTAACTGGTTGATGAAGTATGCCACAGCCTCAACCGTATCAATGAGCGTTCTCGGAGAGCCGGTTGGAGCGAGTGTACTGGCTTTTCTCCTATTGAATGAGTCGATGAATTCCCTGCAGGCGGCAGGGGGAGCGCTTGTGCTGTTAGGGCTGGTATTATTCTTGAAAGTCGGGAAATCAAAAAAGCAGCCGGTAGACATTCAACCCGAAGCGCTGGGGTGAACTTCGCTTTATTTTTGCCCTGGCAGAGTAGTTATGATTGAATTTGCGTACACTGATCCTAAAAAAGTCAAATCATTACAAAAATGGATATTGACTTGAAAAGGGGGTTCGTGCGTGAAAGCAGTCACTTATCAAGGCAGACATCGGATCCAAGTGAAGGAGATGAAGGACGCCGTTCTTCAGCACAGCGAGGATATCCTGATCCGGGTCACCACCACGGCCATCTGCGGATCGGATTTGCATTTATATAACGGTGGATTACAACAGCTGACCGATGATTACATTATCGGCCATGAGCCTTTGGGAATCGTTGTGGATGCAGGTCCGGAAGTAAGCAGGGTCAAAGTGGGTGACCGTGTAATTATTCCTTTTATCATATCTTGCGGAAAATGCCTCTTCTGCCAGAATCACATGGAGAGCCAATGCGATTATGCGAATGAAGCCAAGAATACTGGCGGTTTTTTTGGATATAGTGACGCGTTCGGCGGTTTTCAAGGTGCCCAAGCAGAGCTGTTGCGCGTCCCTTATGGAAATTCCATGCCCTTTGTTATTCCTGAGGACGCCGAGATGGAAGATGAGAAGCTGCTCATGCTCTCCGATGCGCTGCCCACAGCCATCTGGAGCGTGGAGAACGGAGGGGTTAAACCGGGCGATGTCGTGATTGTTCTGGGCTGCGGTCCGATTGGATTGCTGACGCAGAAGTTTGCCTGGCTAAAAGGCGCGAAGCGGGTGATTGCGATTGATCATGTGGATTACAGGCTGGCGCATGCGAAACGGACCAATCTTGTGGAAACCTACAATTTTGAGAAAATCCCCGAAATCGAGCATTATATCCGAGAGATCACCAAGGGCGGTGCAGATGTTGTCATTGATTGTGTAGGTCTGGACGCCAAACGGACCCCTTCTGAAATGCTAGGCAGCATGCTGAGGCTCCAGGGAGGCTCATTGGGTGCATTCCGCATGGCTGTGAGTATGGTTCGTAAATACGGGACGATCCAGCTAACCGGCGTGTATGGGCTTGTTTATAATGCATTTCCGCTTGGAGAGCTGTTCGAACGCAATATTACATTAAAAATGGGGCTGGCACCCGTCATTCATTACATGCCGCACCTATATCAAATGTTGAAAGAGGGGACTATAGATCCTTCGGATATCATCACACATCGGCTCCCGATGGAGAAGGCTGCCCACGGATACGATATCTTCAATGAACGAAAGGATGGCTGTATCAAAGTCATCCTGAAGCCTTAAGCAGCTAAATAAACCGAATGAAGAAGCGTTCTTGGCGAATGAGGAGCATTCCCGGGACGCTTTTTTTGATGGAAAAACGGTGGAACAGCGTTGACAAGGCAGCAGGAAGAATTCATAGTAATTAAAAATAGAATTGTAGAGTAAGAGAGGAATCGAACACAGATGAGCACCAAGTCAGAACGGCTTCCCGCAGGTATAGAGGGAAACCAAGGAAGCCAGGGAAACACCTACCTTCAAGGCTTTAAAGATTGTATTCCAACCCTCCTGGGCTACCTGAGCATCGGTTTTGCGGCAGGTGTTGTCGAGCGCACCGCAGGTTTCAGCCTGCTCGAAATTACGCTCATTTCGCTGCTGCTCTATGCGGGCTCCGGGCAATTTATTGCTGCAGGGATGATAGCGGCTGCTAGCCCGATCCTATCGATCATTGTTACGATATTTTTTGTTAATGCCAGGCATCTACTGTTAAGCGCCGCGATTGCCCCGTATTTTAAAGGGCTTTCCTCAGGAAAAAGCTTCTTTATCGGCTCCCTGTTAACCGACGAGACATTTGGTGTTGCGGCAGCCAAGGCCACCGAGCAGAAGAGACTCGGCTATCAATGGATGGTCGGCCTGAATATCACGGCGTATCTGTTCTGGTGTGCAGCCAACGTAGCGGGGGGGCTAGTTGGGGAGTGGATTCCGGATCCGGAGAAGTTTGGCCTGGATTTTGCATTGCCCGGGATGTTTATCGGTTTGCTGGCTTTGCAATGGATCAGCCGGAAGAAGTATAAACTTGACTTCATGGTGGTTATGATTGCCGCCGTTTCGGTAGTAGCAGTCAGTACGATTCTGCCTGGAAGCGCGGCGGTGATTGTCGCAATTATGGTTGCGGCTACTGCAGGGATGGTGATCGAACAATGGAAATAAGATGGCATATCGCCATACTGATTATCGGTTGCGCTGTCGTAACCCTCATTCCAAGGGTTTTGCCGCTTATGATCCTGAGCAAGCTCCGCATTCCGGAGATGATGATCCGGTGGCTCAATCATGTGCCGATTGCCGTCATGGGAGCGCTGCTAGCCCAGGAGCTGCTCCTATCGGATGGACGTGTAGATCCAGGTGGGCATACACTCGAATTGATTGCGGCCGTGCCCGCATTCCTCACCGCTTTTCTCACGAAAAGCCTGTTTGCCACCGTCATCGTCGGGATCCTGACTTTGGTGGGACTCCGCTTGTTTTTCTGACAAAACGAAGCGCTATGTTTGGGATGTTTTTCGTATCCCTAACCGGAACGATTAAAAACAGCCATATTCCTTGGAATGACGAGGAATATGGCTGTTTCTATGTTCATTTGCTACCGTTCATTTGGGAAACTAGGATGTGCCAAGCCAGTGTCTGTAGGTTTCTTCCACTCCTTCTTCCAGGCTAAATAACGGGCTCCACTGCAGCAATGCCCGGGTTCTCTCATTATTCAGGCAGCTATGCAGAATATCGCCGTTCTTCGCAGGCAGATAGTTGACATCAATGCGGTTAGGATGCAGCCTGCTGATGTGATCGACGAGTGAATTGACGGTATGGCCAGTGCCGGTGCTAACATGAAGAACGCTCTCATCCCCGTGTTGGATGGAGGCGAGGTTCGCTTCAACCACATCCTTAACATAAATAAAATCCCGGGTTTGTTTGCCATCGCCGTATATATGAAACGGAGCGCCTTGACGCAGGCGGTCACCAAATACCGCCACAACACCGCCTTCCCCCTTCGCAGTCTGACCCGGTCCGTAGACATTCCCATAACGAAGAATGGTGTACTGCAGGCCGAAGAAGCGGTGGTATAAACGGATATATTGCTCACCTACTACTTTGGAAAGTGCATAGAAGGAGATCGGATTAACCGGATCATCCTCCGTCAGCTGAGATTTCTCCAGGTCCCCATATACGCCTGACGTCGAAGCAAACACAATCTTACGGACCCCAGCTTTACGACATGCTTCAAGTATATTGATGGTGCCCATAACATTCGCATCCGCATCAAGTCGAGGCTCCTTGATCGATCGCTGCACGTCGGCCTGTGCGGCCAAGTGGAATACGACGTCCGGCTTCAGCACGGAGATATATGCAGTTGTCTGCTGACTGTTTACATCGGCTACATGTAAAATTGCCTCGCTGTGCAGGCGACCTGGATCTCCGGTTGTCAGGTTATCGATCACATGGACTTCATAGCCTTGATTAACGAGTCCGTTCACCAGGTGGGAGCCGATAAAGCCTGCTCCGCCGGTTACAACCATCTTCATGTCTTAAACCCTCCAGCCTTTTGATTGGGATGCTTTATCCTACGTGATACGTAAGGATCATGCATTGGACAATTGACCAGGGGGGGCGAAGGAATGGGCAGATTAGATTGACGTTTACATTCCTGTTATAATGGAAGCTGAAATTTAACATTATATTTACACAAAAGAGGGAATGGAAAATGGAACGCTACCTTGAACAAAGGTTGAAATTAAGCATACTCGTTTTTTTGACGCTCTTATTGAAGTTGATCCTTCTAAGAGTGTTTCTGTTTAATGGGGTCGTATGGGGTAAGGTGCTTACCGACGCGCTGTCCCTGTTGGTCCTGATTAGCTTACTGGAGCTGATCCTGCCGGTAAGAGGGAAAAAGATGGTCTATGTGATCCTAGATGTCGTATTATCTTTTATCATGTTTGCGTCCGCGGTTTATAACGTTCATTTTGGGTCTATACCGACGTATACCGCGCTTGCGGGTATTGGTCAAGTAAACCAGGTAAGAGCCAGCATTACGGCTTTGCTAGAGCCGGAGCACTTTCTCTTCTTCCTGGACCTGCTAGTCCTATTGGTCATATGGGCGGTTCGAAAAATTCGTTCGCGCTCGCGAAGAGGATTGCATTTTGGTGGAGTCCGTTCCAGTTATTCCGCATCCTATTCGCGCAGACCTGGAATGAAGTGGCGCATCTCCATGACGGTAGTACTGGTCATTACGAGTGTTCTGTCCGGACTTATCATCCGGAAAGAATGGGGAATCGAGAATGAAATCGTGCGCGCGGAGCAGATGGGCTTTATGAATTATCAGGTATCGGCCGTGATCCGAAATTCGCAGGAGAATCGTGCCTTAGCCGAAGGGAGTCTGCAGGACACCATTCTGCGGTCCCAGCAGCTGCTGGCGACCTATCCTTACGTTAAGGAAGCAAAGAACAAGCCGGACTACTTCGGCGCTGCCAAAGGCAAAAATCTGATTATCGTTCAGATGGAATCGCTGCAGAACTTTCCGGTGGGTCAATCCCTGAATGGCCAGGAGCTGACACCGGTGATGAACCAGCTTGCGGCTGGCGGTCTGTACTTCCCGCATATCTTCCAACAGATCGGGCAGGGCAACACTTCGGATGCTGAGTTTGCGGTCAATACATCGATTTATCCGACCGGAACGGTGGCGATGTCCACCGGGTTCGGAAATAAAGAGCTGCCGGGTCTGCCGCGGCTCTTGAACAAGCACGGGTATATTACTACGACATTCCACGTGAATGATGTGAAGTTCTGGGATCGAAGCAAACTGTACCCGGCACTTGATTTTCAGCATTATTACGACAAGCCGTATTTCACGAATGATAACTTCAATGAATTTGGACCTTCCGATGAAGAGCTGTTCCGTGTCGGCGTGGACAAGCTGCTGGAGAATCAACAGCAGAACAAGCCTACCTATGCCCATTACATCACGGTATCCAACCATTCTCCATACCATGTGAAGGATGAATTCGCGAAGATCACCCTGCCGGCTGAGCTGGAAGGGACCCATCTGGGGAATTACCTGAAGTCGGTGAATTATTCGGATTATGCACTCGGAACACTGGTTGACCGTCTGAAGCAGAACGGGTTGTGGGAGGATACCGTTCTGGTTGTGTACGGGGATCACTTCGGCATCAATCCGGCAGAAGCCGACGCCAATATGATCTCGTCAACGTTAGGAATTCCTTACCATGAGCGGGTCAGCCGATTTAACATCCCGCTTGTCATTCATGTACCCGGCATGAAGGAAGGAAAGGTCATCGAGCAGGTGGGGGGTCAGGTCGATATTCTGCCAACCGTCGCTAACCTTTTAGGCGTATCGCTGGACGACGAAGGTTTTAACGCGTTTGGGCATGACCTGCTGAATGTGGATCGCAATGTAATCGGGATGCGATATTATCTACCGACAGGCTCTTTCTTTAATAATGACATTCTGTTCGTTCCTGGTGACGGATTTGAGGACGGCACGGCGGTTTCCTTGAAGAC
This sequence comes from Paenibacillus sp. 2KB_20, assembly GCF_052115765.1. NCBI lineage: Bacteria > Bacillati > Bacillota > Bacilli > Caryophanales > Paenibacillaceae > Paenibacillus > Paenibacillus sp. 2KB_20. The sequence goes on from NZ_JBFRHH010000008.1 coordinate 226,491, forward strand.
GCTGGAGCCCGTAACAGACATCACGCCGTATCGCAGCGATTATGACTATATTCTGCAGTTGATGAAGCTGTCCGATGAATATGTGAAAATGCTGCCCAAACGAGCGCCATAAAGCCAACAGTAGTTAACGAGGAAGAGGATTGTTTCATCAAGCCTGACGCAGGCATGGATGAAGCAGTCCTTTTTTTCTTGCAAAAGCTGCGATGGAGGATTGCCTCTGTTTCGTCATCTATGCTATTATTACTCTTATTGTTAACCTAATTTTTATTTGAATAGGTTAACATTTAAAACGGAGAGGGAGAATGAAGATATGACGACTCAAATCCATTATGATTGGGCGACGCTGGCTGAACACGTTGTGCAAGGGTATGAAATTACGCCGACTGAGGCTTTGGCAATTCTAAACAGCGAGGATCAGGAACTGCTGACGGTTATGCAGGCTGCATATCGCATCCGCCGCGAGTACTACGGGAATAAGGTCAAGCTGAACATGATTGTAAACGCTAAATCCGGTTTGTGTCCTGAAGATTGCGGATACTGTTCCCAGTCCATCGTTTCGGAAGCGCCTATCGATAAATATGCATGGCTTACCAAAGACAAAATTCTCGAAGGCGCGCGTGAGTCGATTCGCCGAAAGGCGGGCACCTACTGCATCGTGGCTTCCGGTCGCCGTCCTACCAATCGAGAGATTGATCATGTAGTCGCAGCGGTGAAGGAGATTACACAGACTACTCAGCTGAAGGTGTGCTGTTGTCTGGGCTTCCTGAATGAGGACCACGCGCGTAAGCTCGCCGATGCCGGCGTGCATCGATATAACCATAATTTGAATACTTCCAAAGATAACTATGAACAGATTACGACCACGCATACATACGATGATCGGTTAGATACCGTGAAGCAGGCAAGCTCTTCCGGAATGTCCCCTTGTTCCGGAGCTATCTTCGGAATGGGCGAGAGCCTGGAAGAACGGGTGGAGATTGCGTTTGCTCTGAAATCGCTTGGAGCGGATTCGATTCCTTGCAATTTTTTGAATGCGATTGAGGGCACTCCTCTTGAAGGGCGCAAGGAATTGACCCCGACGATGTGTTTGAAGATTCTTGCCATGATGCGGTTTGTTAACCCCACGAAGGAGATTCGAATTGCAGGGGGGCGCGAAGTCAATCTGCGTTCCTTGCAGCCGCTGGGATTATACGCAGCCAACTCGATTTTTATCGGCGATTATTTAACGACAGAAGGCCAGGCGCATACCGCAGACTGGGGATTGATTGAAGACCTGGGCTTTGAAATTGAAGAATGCGCTTTGTCATGATGTATTGACATTTAAACATGAAGCACATACTATATACCCGTAGGGGTAGGGTCTGGGGGTTGAATGTCCCGTGCTCTTTCCACCAAGCATCAAGCTGATGCACATGACAATGATGGGGGAATGCTGCGTGCTGATTGCATCTGCCGCTCTGATTATATTTATATTCAGTATATATTACCGGAGGTATGTACCTATAACTGGCCTGCGGTTCATGAAGTGCAGCGAACTTCGGCAGGCTCAGAAGGAATGTCCGAATCTGAAAGTGCTCGATGTACGCGATGTAACCGAATATATGGCCTGTCCGCAGAAAGAGACGATTAACATCTCTCTCGGAAGATTGCCGTATGTGTGGGAGCAGGAGCTCAGACTCGATGACTCCGTGGTCATTGTAACGCCCAAGCGTTCGGACGGAATCCTGGCTGCGCGCAAGCTGAAGAAGGCTGGCTTTACTTCGCTGTTTTATTTGCAGGAGGACTGCACGGCTTGCAATTCCATGCAGCACGTTTCTCTGAATTGATGATCATCTGATCAGCAGGTTTATGCTGGTCAGATTTTTTTTGTTTATCGAGTGAAAGGATAGAATTTGACAATGATAATCGTTATCATTTAGAATGGAAGAATATCGTTCATTTTACGGTTATTTTCGCTAAGGGAGTGTTCGTTCAATATGTTGATCGAGACGAAAACGATTATTGTTAAAGCAGGCACATCCAATTTGGTTGTTGAGCGTTTTAGCAAGCCGGGACCCATTGAAGAAATTGAAGGTTTCATCGATCTGAATGTCCTTGTTAAGAATGCAAAGCGTACCGACGAAACGGAAGAAGTCATCGTCATGATTCGCTGGGAATCCAAGGAAGCTTGGAAACGCTGGGAAACCAGTCCCGCACATATTCAAGGACATCGTGATAAACGCGGCAAGCCGCAGCCTGAGCATGTGATTAGCTCCAGCCACGGCATGTATGAGGTTATGGCATCCAAAGGACCGAGACCTGTTCAACAGGCATAATATTTTTATTATCCAAGAAGCGGCTCAGCAGCCGCTTCTTTTTTTGTTCCATAATTTCGAGTTAATGACAGATGTCCAGATAAGTTGTAGGCTCATTGAATCGCAGTAAATTACATCCTAATCTTTTGGTACGGTTCCCCCGATTTATCAATCTGCTTCACCTAGCAGCAGCGAATCAGCTTGTGCTGTAGGGCTTTAAGCCGGCTTTTCGTCCCATCAAGTTATTAACCAAATTAACGTTGTCCTATGCTTTTGCAAAATGGGTGATAACAGCGTCACCAATCCAATCGACAGCTGGCATTAACTCGAAATGGTTCGCACCTTTCATTTCCATCAACTCACTATTCACGAATAATCGGGACATCGTTCTCATATCATCCCGGCTAAAGCAAAGTTCTCCTGCGTATAACAAAACAGGTGATGTTATTTTTTGGGGAATGCCTGCCAAGGAAGGCCAATCTTTTTCGACTTTTCGTAGCGAGAGCAGCGCATTGGTATTGACTTGGGTAAGTCGCTCTGCCATATTTTTGGGTACTTCAAATAATTGCTGCCAAAGATCTCGCCAAGCAATACCACCAAGCATAAGGGTATCTGTAACAATGTCATTGGATAAGTCTACAAATGAGTGCAGCTCACATCCTCCTAGCACCAGGCCGCTAATCTTATCGGAAAAGGATTCGGATAAAGCCAACGCGATTTTCGCCCCCAGCGAATAACCCCAAATGACGGCTTTCGGTAGATTCAGATGTTCTATCACTGTTCTTACATCCGACACCAAGAAATCCAATTGATACGCAGAAGGATCAATTGGACATGAGCTCCGTCCATGTCCACGTGGTTCAATGGCAACCAATTTGAAGTGCTTTTCTAACTTATCCACGTAACCGAAATCGACCCAATCTTGAATGGACATCGAAAACCCAAAGACTAATACCAGGGTTGGCCCTCCTTGATGATAGCCGAAAGTTTCATAATGAATGGTAATTTCTCCGTTTTTTATATACATTGTTGTGGTCTCCTTTTCCTCCGATTTGTTCATTCAACGAAAAATATCTTGACACATCCTGCCCCCAAAAAATAGACTTATAATTCACAGTTTGGTATGATGTTGGATGAAGACTGTCCAAAATCTCGGACTCATTTTCCTGTTTTCTATTGAAACGCCACATGGCGATTAAAAAAAGTCATTCTTCTGCAGCAAACAATGTTTCTGCAGAAGAATGACTTTTTTATTTTCTCCCCACAGCTTTATGAATCACGCCATGGGTTTGCGATCGCACTTTACTTGAACGCTGTTCCAATGGACAACTGTATCGTCGGGTGAGGCCAACAGGGGTTAAAACGACAGATTTTAGGGAACCGTAAAGGGATGAAAGACAGGATCAGCTAATCATTCCACCTACTGTTTGGAGGAAGTCACCAATGTATCATCTATACAGCCATAATGATCTGGATGGTGTCGGATGCGGCATTATCGCCAAATGCGCTTTCGCCGAAGGAATTGATGTCCGTTACAACTCCATTCACGGTTTGAATCAGCAAGTCGCAAGGTATCTGAACCGGACTTCCGTGCAGGAGAGTCCGTATGATGTGTTGTTTATTACGGATTTGTCCGTCGCTCCGGATATGGAGAAGGAACTGAACGTGTTTGTCGAAGAGGGAGGGCAGGTGCAACTTATTGATCACCACAAAACGGCTCTTCACTTGAATGAATATAGCTGGGGGCAAGTGGATGTCACGCATCGGGACGGCCGCCCAGCATCGGCAACCTCACTATTCTATGAATATTTAATTGAGCATGGACATCTGGGCAGAAGCGAGGCACTGGACGAATTCGTAGAGCTGGTCCGCCTCTATGATACATGGGAATGGGAAGAGAATCAGAAGATTGAGGCTAAACGTCTGAATGATTTGTTCTATATGTTGTCCCTTGACGAATTTGAGAGCAAGATGACGCAGCGTCTGCGGGAGCAGGGGGGCTTCTTCTTTGATGAGTTTGAAGAGAAAATATTGGACATGGAAGAGAATAAAATCGATCGTTACATCCGCCGTAAGCAGCGGGAACTCATTCAGACCTTCGTGGGGGAGCACTGCGTAGGCATTGTATATGCCGAATCCTATCATTCTGAGCTTGCCAGCGAGCTGGGAACGACATATCCTCACCTGGATTACATTTCTATCTTGAACATGGGGGGAAGGAAAATGAGCCTTCGTACGATTCATGATCACGTGGATGTGTCCGAAGTGGCGATGCGATACGGGGGAGGCGGTCATCCCAAAGCAGCGGGGTGCACGATTAACGAGGAAGTGTATCAATTATTTGCTGCTGACTCGTTTGAGCTGGAACCGATTCGGTTCGACGCTTCACGGAATCAATTCAACATGAAGGGGACGGAGTCCGGTGTTCTATACGAAAGCTGGAGTGAGGATCTGTTGTTTGTTTATGCCCACGCCGGGGAATGGATTGTCGAGTGGAACGGGGAACCCCTCCCATTCCGGTTCAGATCGTTCGAGGAGGCGGAGCGGCACATGAAGCGGCAGTATGGCGCCTGGCTCTCCAGGGATGACGTGTTTGTGAAGATGCTGAAGGAGCAATGGAGGAGAAACCGTTCCAATGACCGGCCGGGACTGCCGCCGGATATGGATGAGGAGAAGTTAATGGAAGATCTGTAGAATTAACAGCATCAAGGGTGGAGGAGATCTATCCTAAAGACGCTTTACTGTGAGACAGGAGGAATATACGGTGAAAAAAATGATCGCCGGCTGGGCTCTTGCCCTGTTAACGGCAGGCATCCTCGCATGGAGTCAGACTCAAAGTCATTCCGAGCCCTCCATTCCCTCGGCTGTTCACAGCAAGGAGCTGCTGAAGGATGTTCCTGTACCTTGGTCCGCTACGAAGAACACCATTCGATTGAATACATCCGATCCAGTAAGTGCGGCTGTACTTACCTCCAAGACGCTGTGGCAGTCCACGAATGAGCATAGCCGTCCGCAGGCGGTGATTCTGGTGGATTTGGCTCAATGGTCCATTGCGGCTGTTAGCGTCGATCTGACCCAGCTTAGCGAAGGGCCTCTACTGTTTGTGGAAGAAGATGGGATTCCCAAGGAGACGCTGGAAGAGCTGAGACGGCTGAAGCCAAGGGGAGCGGAGCATAACAAGGGCATTGAGATTATTACTGTCGGCCCGATTTCGGATAGGGTGATGAAGGAGCTACATGGGCTTGAATATAAGACCGATCACATTGCTGCCGGGGAGCCAGCAGAAGCAGCAGCCGCTATTGATGAATACGCTGCTAAGGTATCCGGATCTGTACCCACCTCGGTTATTGTCGGATCGATGGATCGTCCGGATTATACGCTTCCTGCGGTAAGCTGGATTGCCCATATGCCGGAAACGATGCTGTATGTTCGCGAGAAGAATGTGCCTGAAGTGACGGCACAGGCGCTTCATAAGCGGAAAGGGAAAGCGAATATCTATATCATCGGTCCCGAAAAGGTGGTATCCCGGGCAGTCGAGGACGAGCTGCGGCAATATGGGAAGGTGACGCGGATATCCGGGGATGACCCGTTCGAGAATGCCTTACATTTTGCTCAGTTCAATGATCCCGTTACAGGCTTTGGTTGGGGCGTTCAATCGCCGGGTTACAGCCTCTCGTTCTCAACCCCAGATTCGCCCGTATTGTCCATTGCAGCCGCTCCATTGTCCCATATGGGTAAGCATGCACCTTTATTGTTTACGGACCGCGACGGGGTGCCACGCTCCATTACGAAGTATGTAGACTCGATACGGCGTCAGAGCGGCACGTCCCCTAAGGAATCTCCTTATAATCACGCCTGGATTATTGGAGACGAACAGACCCTGACTACGAAGCTCCAGAGTGAGATTGATGAAATTCTAGACATGGATGCAGGGCGTGACTAATGTCGTCCTCCAAGTCCAGTGGCTGGTAAAGTTGATCTATCGTGTATTGAATGTAAAGAAACCGTTCCTTTTGTAAATGGTGGTAGCACATCCATTTTACCAAGAAACGGTTTCTTTTCGTTCGTCTAAAGTATGTTTCCGCACAACGTAGCGGAGAGGACGAATTAATTCCGGATAAGCGAGAGCGGTCACCTTTGTCCCCGAATTTCTTCCTTGCTTAGAACCGTTCCAAGAAATTTGGGGACAACAGCGATGGTAGGAACGATTCGTACACGAAGCGTCGTATAAAAGAAAGAGGGCATCCCGCTAGATCTAGGATCTTTTGGGATACCCTCTTTGATATTGGATGATAGGTTCAGCATGCGAACGTTCATCGCCATATTTTAAATTCAAAGATATTCGCAGGGATTAAGCATACCAGCCCCATACGAAGATGAACAGCGTTCCGAAGATCGTGACAAGGCCAACGAACAGAGCGTAGGCAATGTTGATGTAAACGGATTTTTTGTCATCACTTTCCCCGACGTGCATGAACAGCATGAGCTGAACGGTTGCCTGCAGGATAGCGGTAACCAGCAGAACGGCCAATTTCGAAGCTGCCGGCATATCCAGCAGAACGACGAGTGCAACTGCTGAAAGGACGAGAGACGATATATAACCCGCTACATGCTTAATTGGAAATAGCTGTTTTAACATGTCACATCAGTCCTTTCAAGTATACAAAGCTGAAGATGAAGATCCACACAACGTCCAGGAAGTGCCAGTAGAGCGAGAAGATGAAGGACTTGTTGGCTGTGGAATGATCCAGTCCATGCTTTTTAATTTGAAGCAGAATGCCAGTTCCCCACAGGAGACCGAAGGTAACGTGAGCTCCGTGGGTGCCAAGCAATGTGAACAAGCTGGAGGAGAAGGCGCTGGTTGAGAGCGTTACTCCTTCATGCACATAGGTGAAGAATTCGAAGATCTCGATCCCAAGGAATCCTGCACCGAGCAGCAGGGTGATGACCATAAAGATCATCATCTGCTTTTTCAGTCCCAGACGCATCGCATGAACAGCCAAACCAATGGTGAAGCTACTCGTTAAGAGCAGGAACGTTTCAAGTAATACAGGCGTAATTTCAAAGATTTCTGCTCCGCTAGGACCACTGGCAAAGCGGTTCACGAGAACGAAGTAGACGGTAAACAAGGTTGCAAAGAGTGCAATTTCAGCTCCAAGGAACAGCCAGAAGCCAAATATACGATTACGGTTTTCCTCTGTTCCATATTCCAGCGGCTGAGTGGCATCTATTTTCATACCGTATCACCCCGCAGTTTCTGTTCGGTTTGAACAATCTCTTCAACCGGGATGTAATATCCGTGATCACGGTCAAAGGACATGGTTGCCAAAATAATCAATACCGCAATACCGGCAACGATGGATGGAATCCACCAGCTGAATACCAGGAAGAAGCCAAGGAAGAAGAAGGCGATACCCAGTATAAATGGTTTTCCGGTGTTGCTTGGCATGTGAATCTTCGTGATTTTCTCATCCGAAAGCGGCTCGTTGTTTTTCTTCGAGAACCAGTGGGCGTCGCGGCCTTTGACTTTCGGCGTTACCGCAAAGTTGTATACAGGAACCGGACTTGGCGTAGACCATTCCAGTGCACGTGCATCCCATGGATCTCCTGTTTTGTCGCGCGGCTCGTAACGTGTACTCCAGTAGATGTTGTATACCAGAATGATGAATCCGATCGCCAGGCCAATTGCGCCGACCATCGACAGCATATTCAGCGGGCCAAAGCCGGTTTCAGCCGAATAGGTGTACGTACGACGGGTCATCCCCATAAGTCCCAGGAAGAACATCGGGAAGAACGTAACGTTAAATGAGATGGCAATAAACCAGAATGCGATTTTGCCAAGCTTTTCGTTCATACGGAAGCCGAACACTTTAGGGAACCAGTAATGGAAACCGGCAATGACGGCGAATACGGCGCCTGGAATAAGCACATAGTGGAAGTGGGCAACCAGGAACATCGTATTGTGATACTGATAGTCGGCACTGGCCATCGCCAGCATTACGCCGGTAACGCCACCGATCGTGAAGATCGGAATAAAGGCAAGCGAGTAGAGCATCGGCGTCGTAAAACTGATTCGACCCTTTCGAAGCGTGAAGAGCCAGTTGAATATTTTGATTCCGGTCGGTACGGCAATCGCCATCGTCGTGATGGAGAAGAAGCCGTTAACCATAGCCCCTTGACCCATCGTATAGAAATGGTGGGCCCATACCAGGAAGGACAACCCGGAGATAATTACCATACTCAATACCATGGAGCTGTAACCGTACAAGTTTTTTCTGGAGAAAGTCGAGATGATCTCACTGAAAATACCGAAAGCTGGCAGAATGACAATGTATACCTCAGGGTGTCCCCATACCCAGAACAGGTTGGCCCATAGCATATCCATGCCGCCGTTGGCCATCGTGAAGAATTGCGAACCAAAGACGCGGTCGAACATCATAAGCAAGAGCGCAATCGTAAGTACAGGGAAAGCAAAGATAATAATGACGCAAGTGATCAACACAGACCACGTAAACATCGGCATGCGCATCAGGGTCATGCCCGGAGCACGCATCTTCAGAATCGTCACGATAAAGTTCAGACCTGTCAGCAAGGTACCAATCCCTGAAATCTGAAGCGCCAGCGAGTAGTAGTTATTGCCGACGGTCGGACTGAACTCGATACTGGCCAGCGGGAAATAGGCGGACCAGCCGGCATCCGGCGAGCCTCCGATAACGAAGGAAATGTTGAACAGCATCGCGCCGGCAAAGAACAGCCAGAAGCTGATTGCGTTCAGTTTAGGGAAAGCTACGTCACGGGCACCGATCTGAAGCGGAATGATGACGTTCATCAGACCGAAGATAAACGGCATCGCCATAAAGAGGATCATGATGACCCCGTGAGTCGTGAATACTTCATTATAATGCTGACCGTTCAGAAACTTCATGTCCGGCGCAGCGGTTTGCGCACGCATCATGATCGCGTCCACGCCTCCGCGGAACAGCATGATCAATGCACAGATGATGTACATGACCCCAATTCTTTTGTGATCCACGGTTGTGAGCCATTCCCGCCAGAGATAACCCCACTTCTTGTAAAAGGTTAAACCGAAGAGGATTGCAAGCGAGACGAGAACAATACTCACCATGGCACCGTAAATTAACGGATCACCGGTAACGAAAAATTCGTCCCATTTCATAAAGGCCTAGCTCCTTTCTGGATGTATGAAGTAGATCGGGTGAAGAACGTTTTCCTCACCGATTTAATGTCCTTCATGTTGATGATTTGGACTTTCTTCAGCCGGGGAGTCCGGCAGTTGTTCATTCGGATCGACGTCTTTATGGTCCTGATGCTCCTCATTGCCGTTGGCATCACCGCCATGGTGATGGTCTTCGGATGGCGGCGGGCTGAATTCCAAATGCGTGTTGGAGAAGGTCATTCGTCCGACATGCGCGGTATCCAGAAGCTTCTTGAACTCATCTTCCTTCAGTTCAGGAGCGGTATCCTTTACATCCTGAACCCACTCATCGTACTCGGCAGAGGTCATGGCAAGGGCTTCGAACTCCATATGGGCAAAACCTTCGCCGTTGAAGTTTGCGTTACGGCCCATCATCGAACCTGGTACGTCGGCAACCATGTTCAGCTTGGTGATCATGTCGCTCATCGCATACTTCTGCCCGTGAAGCTGAGGGATCCAGAAGCTTGTGATCGGACCGAAAGAGTAGAGACGGAATTCGATCGGACGGTTGGTTGGAATGTTGACGTAATTGACGGTCTCAATTCCTTCTTCCGGATAGCTGAAGTGCCATTTCCAGTTCGAAGAGGAAGCGTAAATGACCAAAGGCTTTTGGTTTTCGTATCCTTCAGGAACGTTCTCGACGGCGACCGTCGTTTTGACGGTTACCACAGAGAGCACGGCAACGATCAGAATCGGAATGGCAGTCCACAGAATTTCCAGCCATTTGTTGCCCTCTTCATGAGGCGGTTCGTAACCTTCGTTGGATTTCTTGGCTCGATATTTTGTGAGCATGTAGATATAGAGCGCGTAAACAACCGCTAGTATTCCGACCATCATGAGAATGGAGAATATGATTGTATCGGATAGGGTTCTCGCAGCCGGTCCTTTCGGATTTAATACCGTGATCGAGCTGCAGCCCGATAAGAGCAAGGTAAAGCATAAAAACAATGCAAATAACGGCCCTCTTTTGTTCATGATGTACCCCTTTCCTTGAAACGTTCGTTCGATTCAATGTTACTAACACATCTATAGTAGAAAGTTCCGGTCGGCTTTGCAAAACACATAAATTTGTATAATTAACATATAAACCCACATTCGTGTCAATGTATGTAATTTTATGTGTTCAATTTGTTACAAAAGGGGAGGGTTGTGAGCGAAATCATTGTAGTGGCGCGGTTCTGGGGCAGTTCATACTTTGTTCAAACATTCACGAGAGTTACCAGTTTCGTCACAATTCCGGGCCTGTTTTTCGCTGTATTTCCCTTCTGGGCTTGCCGAATAAATCCCAGTATTGATAAGGGTTTAAGCGTGTATGTATATTTTTTCACAATAAAATCGATGCGATTTTTTTATTTCCAGTTTACTTATTTCCCCAAAAGTACCGAAGAGGCTTGTGATATGATATAACTAAAATTTGGAACGTTATTTTATACTGGGAGCCTTGAGTTTGCTTGAGTGGAAAGAGAGGGGACGATGTGCGGTCGTTCTGGATATGGTTTATATTTCTTGGTTTGAGCTGGATTTTTGCCTTCCTCCCTGTGATCCAACATGGAAATCCTGACCAATTGCCTTGGAGATTGGGGAGCAGCGCCATTTTCTTCACGGCCTTTTTTCTATCGCCGTTATACCGCGCCAAGCCCGCAATGCTATTTGTCACACTGCTCGTTGCGTCTTTATTCTCCATGATCTCCTTATGGCCAACCAGTACGAGTACATCTCCCCCGTACATTCTGCTGGTTTTTTCCATTCTGGCGGGAAAAGCCGTGTATCGGCTTCCGCGAGCACGTACATGTTTATATGGAGAAACCGCCCTTGCGTCTCCAATCCGAGTCGCAGGATGGGGGAGAACTCGTTTGTCATGATATGGGACTTCAGCTGCTGTTTGGATTTTCGTTATTCCTAGTGATGTTTACCGTTGGGTTCAAGGTGAATACGATTACGAAAGATAAAGCATCCGGCGTTTGGAACCGGCTCATTCTGTCTCCTGTCCGAAAAACAGAGATGTATATGGGTCACCTGCTGTACAGCTCGTTGATTGGCGTCTTGCAGATTATCATGGTGCTCATCTTTCGTTATGGTTTCGGCTTCAGTTATGGAACGTCGTCATGTGTAAAAGAGGATCGTCGGCAAGAAGAATGTCGTTTTGTAGAAATCGGAAAATCGCCGAACCTCCGAAATAAGATAGCAGAAGTGGCACACTGACAATAGGAATGGGCCTTCCCTGTGGATCAAAGTCCGGGGGAGGGCCCTTTTTCTTATGATACCGCATGGAGGCGGATAAGCTCCGCAAGCCGGATAAGCCCGCTCTCCAGCTGATCGTACGAGGCGTAAGCATAAGATAGGCGCAGATGCTGCTGGTCGTTACGATCATATATATTTCCGGGATTAAGCAAAATGCTCTCCCTCAGCGCTTGTTCAAATAAAGGGCGAATGGAGAGGGGGTTCTTGATGCAAAGCCAAATATAGAATCCCCCTTGGGGTGTATTCCAGAGTGCAATATCGTGAAAATATTGCTCCAGTAACGACAGGGTAAAGTCTCGGCGTCTCATCAGCTCTGCACGGATCTGAGCGAGATGATTCTCATATAACCCACTGGAGAGCCATTCGGCGACGGCATGCTGGGAAAGGGAGCTGGAGCCGTAATCGGTTTGCATTTTGATATCGGACAGCCGATCGATGACCGGCTCAGGCCCGACGATCCATCCGATGCGCAGCCCGGGACCCAGGGTCTTGGACATGCTGCCCAAATAGAGCACTAGGCCTTGTTTATCCGAAGCTTTCAGAGGGAGGGGGGAGGGGGTGTCTAACCATAAATCCCCATACACGTCATCCTCGATTAAGGGCAGCCTTTCTTGAGCACAAATCTGGAGCAGTTCTGCCCGCCTGTCGGAAGACATTAGCGTTCCGGTAGGGTTATGAAAGGCAGGGATGGTATACAGCAGAGCAGCCCTGTGTTGGCGCTTAAGTCTCCCGATGGCTTCCGTTCGGATCCCGTTCTCATCCATAGGGATGCCGTGCAAATGCATGCCGGCGGATTGAAACACATGGATCGAGTTCAGGTAAGAGGGATTCTCTACCAAAATGGAGGAACCGTGATGCAGCAGTCCAAGCGAGATAAGCTGTAAGCCTTGCAGCCCGCCGGAGACGATGAGTATGGAAGCAGGGGAGGCCATAATCCCTTTCTTTTTCAGATGATCGCTGATGATTTCCCTTAAGTATAGGCTCCCTTTCGGTTCCGAGTAGCCCAAGGTGAAGCGGCTGGATATCCTGCCGCTAAACGTCTCCCGCATTTGGTTAGTCGGAAGGAGATCAGGAGAGAGCTCGCCTGTTCCGAGACGGATCATGCTAGCATCGGCTTCCGCACGATTGATTTGCTGGATCATATGGATGTTGGGCTGATAGGAGCCGGATTTCACGTATTGATTCCAATCAGGCAGAGGTGTGGCAGCAAGTAAACTCCATGTATTGTTAATAATTACGGTCCCTTGTCCCACGCGGGATTCGATTAAACCGTCTGCGGCAAGCTCCCCGAGTGCATATACAATGGTGCTGCGGTTCACTTGAAATTTGGCAGCCAGATCTCGCTGCGTGGGAATTTGGGTTCCGACCGGCCATTCCCCGTTCATGATTCTGCTCTTGATAACATCATAAATTTGCTGATGAAGCGGCACATTGGAGTGCTTATTCAATTTCCATTCTTCAGCCATAGGTATAGGTAAACCCGCTTTCATGTAGGAATATGCCTCAGTATAACTCATTGGTTGGGTCAAGTGCCAACCAATTGGTTGGAGACGCAGCCGATACCCTCCTTTACAATGGTGGAAATATTCGCTGGAGGTTTGGTTTCATATGATAGGCGTCATCGTTCATGGATTCATTCTAGCTTTAGGTCTTATTCTTCCTTTGGGCGTGCAGAACGTGTTTGTATTTAATCAGGGAGCGGTACAACCCCGCTTCATCAAGGCACTGCCCGTCATGATTACCGCATCGCTATGTGATACGCTGCTGATCTCATTAGCGGTTCTGGGGGTATCCGTTGTTGTTCTGGAATATGAATGGATCCGAACCGTGCTGTTTTCATTGGGGATCTGTTTCCTGGTCTATATGGGAAGGGTAACCTGGAAGAGTAAACCTTCGGGTCAAGCGCAAGAAGAGACTCGTTCGTTTACGCCGAAAAAGCAAATTGTATTTGCCATGTCTGTATCCTTGTTAAATCCGCATGCTGTTCTGGACACGATCGGGGTCATTGGCACAAGCTCGCTCCAATATACAGGGATCGACAAAGTGGTCTTTGCCGTTGTATGTATCGCAGTTTCGTGGTTGTGGTTCTTGGGTCTTGGAATAGCGGGCAGGACAGCGGGAAGGATGGATCCATCAGGGAAATGGTTGTCCACGTTGAACCGAATATCGGCGTTGATTATGTGGGGAACAGCGGGGTTTCTGGGGGTTAGCCTGATTCTATCCTAGCCGAAACGGTATGTGTGATTTTTTTATTATAGAAGATAAATCCCTTTGCCCACTCCTCTTCCAACCTATATAATGGGCCTAATTCAAAAGGGTATGAGGAGGGGGACTTATGGAATACAGATTAATAAAGGCGGATCCCAAGATGTTCTCGAAATATTTTGCTACCTATTATAAGAATAATTGGTTTAGACCGAGCTGGGGTGATTTAACCAAGGTTCTAGCGGATTCGGACGACGGTTACTGGGTTGTCTTAGGTGAAGATAAAGTGGCGGGAGTTTATTTGTCTGACCATTCCATCGGACTTGTGTTTGGTATCCCCCCATATTCTATTACCACAAAGATGATTGATTACGTGAAGAGCTATACCTTAAAATCCTGGAACTTGACAGAGTCTCTGCATGCTCATAATGTTCTGGTTGAGCAGGAGATCGCTTTTCGTGAAAATGGTTTCGTTCAGGTTGAATCCAGGCAATGCATGATGCGGCCTACCGAACAGCTGGAAACATCGATGGATCTCCATTATATGGATAGAAGGCCCACAATAGAAGATATGTCTAAGATTGTAGAGGTGTTTAGGGAAGCGTATGCAAATGGCCCGGATGAGCGGGAAGTCCAGGTTTATGCGGATGATGCGGCCCGATATTTTGACATAGTGGACCCCAAGCTGTTGGAAGCCTCTTCAGTAGTATATGACCGAACAACGGAAGAAATCGTCGGTGTATGTTTGATCTCTTTATGGGAGGGCCTGCCACTCGTTTATAGCATCGCAGTATTACCCCAACATCGAGGGCTGGGGTTGGCGAGCGCGATGCTGGATAGGGCATTAACCGTCTTGGAGCCTGATTACCCTGTGCTGCGCCTCTTTGTAACGACGGGGAATCAAGCGGAGCAACTGTATAGGAAGAAAGGTTTTCTCTCCGGCGGGGAATATCATCATCTTAAATACACCATAGAGTAAGATATGTGCGCAGGGTGTTTGGTAGTGTGATAAACGGAAGATCGTGCTTTGATCTATTCTCTAAGGGGGCATTCGGGTGAATATTTCGATTGGCGGCTATTCTTTTTATAATACGTTTCTGGATGGAAAAATGGATGTGTTCGGTTATTTGGAGACGGTGAAGTACCGGTACCGAATGGATGCGGTTGATTTGTGGAACGGTTTTTTCATCGATCGGAGCGATAGCGTATATAAGCTTGCTGATAAGAGTTACATCCGGAAAATCAGAGAGGCACTGGATGAGAAAGAGATGAGGGTGGTTAACTTTGCTGTGGATGGAGCGCACCTATGGGATCCAGACCCGGATATCCGGCAGAAGCTGTACGAGAACGCGCTGGTTCATCTGGATGCCGCTGAAATCCTGGGCGCCGAAACCGTGCGAATCGACACCGGCGGCAGTTATAAGGAATCGGAGCCGATGACTAATGAACAGTTCGAGTATACCGTTAAACGTTATCGGGAATATGCGGATCGTGCAGCGGATGGCGGTTATACCATTGGTCCGGAAAATCATATGGGCGCATCG
Organism: Paenibacillus sp. 2KB_20; assembly: GCF_052115765.1. Classification (NCBI taxonomy): domain Bacteria; kingdom Bacillati; phylum Bacillota; class Bacilli; order Caryophanales; family Paenibacillaceae; genus Paenibacillus; species Paenibacillus sp. 2KB_20. Next base: position 241,991 of record NZ_JBFRHH010000008.1, read on the forward strand.
CTGCTTCCGCGAGAAATGAAACGGCTTGCCGAGGAAGTCCAACATCCGGCTTTTGGTTTTCTGCTTCATCTTGGCAGATGGAAGGCAGATGAGGCTGAAGGTGATGAGATGGTTGCCCCATGGACGGTACATACTCATTTTGATGCAAAAACAGCAGTCCATCCCGATGCGGAGGAGAAGGTACGGAGCCTGATCGCAGGCGGATACAAGAGTTACTGGGGCGTCGAATACAATGCGCCGCACAACCAATATGTGGAGATGGAATGGATTATCGGGGCTGTAAAACGGATCGTGAGTAATGCCAGTCGAGTTGAGTTGGAATGATGAAATCGTGCGAGATGGTTGCTTTGTATTGCAATGGAAGTGCGTGCGTTTGAAGAGCGTTTGAAGAGCGTTTGAAGAGCGTTTGTATTGCGTTTGAAAGGCATTTGAAAGGCATTTATATTGCATTGTATGGCATTTGCATTGCATTGCATTGTATTTGTATTTGTATTGCGTAGTATGGCATTGTATTGTATTTGTTTTGCGTCGAATTGCATTTTATTATATTATATTTGTATTTCTAACGGACTGAGCATCCGTTATCTAGTTAAAAAAGATGAGTTTAACTAGTTTAGCGGACATGAGATACGTTATTCGCCGTAAAAGTGTGATTATCGCCCTATGTTAACTGAAATAACGGATCTGGTGTCCGTTCGATTCGCGAAATTAGCAATTCTGAACGAAATAACGGACCTGGAGTCCGCTCGATTGGCGAATTCAGCGATTTTGATGGAAATGAAGGCGCTAGTGTCTGTTCGATTCGCGAATCGAGCTAGTTTGATCGAAATGAAGGGGCCTAATGTCTGCTTGATTGGCGAATTCAGCGATTTTGATGGAAATGAAGGCGCTAGTGTCTGCTCGATTTGCGAATTGAGCTGGCTTGATCGAAATGAAGGCGTTCGGGTCCGGTCGTGTCAAATGGGAAGAATAATCCGTGTTCGTCTTAGACTGATACTGATTCAGATATTGCTCTGTAGTTATAAGGGGAAGGAAGTTGTGTGGTAGACTGCGCTTTGTAAGCAGATCATTTATCCTTATAGCAGAAAACAAGAGAGCCGATTCCATGAACCGGCTCTCTTGTTTGTTGTCAGCAGCCTGTAAGCAAGGCCGCTTTAACTGGTTAACTTAAACTGGCTGTTGTATAACTCGTAATAAAAGCCGTGTTTGGCCAGCAGTTCTTCGTGTGTGCCACGCTCCGCGATACCGCCTTGATTCATGACGAGAATCTGGTCAGCCTCGCGGATCGTGCTTAGACGATGAGCGATGACAAAGCTCGTTCGGCCCTGCATCAGGGTGCGCATGGCGGTCTGAATATGCATCTCCGTCCGCGTATCGATGCTGCTGGTAGCCTCGTCCAAAATCAGTATGACCGGATCGGCAAGCACCGCACGCGCGATCGTCAAGAGCTGCCGCTGGCCCTGGCTCAGGTTGCCTCCGCCCGAGAGAAGCTGCGTATCATAGCCTTCGGGCAGCTTCATGATGAAGTCATGCGCATTGGCAAGCTTGGCGGCAGTTTCGATCTCTTCGTCCGAGGCATCAAGCCGGCCGTAGCGGATGTTCTCCCGAATCGATGCCGAGAATACATAGGCATCCTGCAGTACGATTCCCAGCTTGCTCCGAAGATTGTCCTTATCAAGCTGTCGGATGTCGACCCCATCAATGGTGATGACGCCAGAATCGATTTCATAGAAACGGGTGAGCAGATTGATGATGGTGGTTTTGCCGGCACCTGTCGGACCGACGAGTGCAATAGTCTCGCCCGGCCGAGCGGTGAGTGATACATCCTTCAGGATCGGGACGCCCTCCTTATAACTGAAGCAGACACGGTCAAATTGTACCTCCCCATACATGTCATCCGCTGCATTCTCGTCTTGATTGTCTTGGTACTCGGACTCGGTATCGATAATCTCAAAGACCCGTTCAGCACCCGCCACAGCAGATTGCACCAGGTTGAATTGATTCGCTAGATCGTTCAGCGGCCGTTGAAACTGCTTCGAGTAGTTTAGAAATGCAACGACAACACCCACGGTAGTATAATCCTTGAATGCCATATACCCGCCAACCGCCGCAATTAAAGCAAAGCTGACGTTATTCAGCACGTTCATAACCGGACCGACGGTACCCGAATAGATCTGAGCTTGAATGCTGGCATCGGTCAGCTTCTTGTTCATGACATCGAACTGCGCAGCGGCATGCCGCTCCCGGCGATATACCTGTACAACCTTCTGACCCGAAACGGTTTCCTCGATAAAGCCATTAAGCTCCCCCAACGTGCTCTGCTGCTTGGAGAAATGCTTCCTTGTCCGGCTTGCTACCGTCTTCGTAAACAGCATGACAAGCGGAATGGTCACCATACTGAGCAGCGTCAGCCATACGTTGAGGTACAGCATGATGGCAAGCGATCCAACCAGGGACAGCACGCTTGAGATTAGCTGGGTTACGCTCTGATTCAATGTCCCGGAGACGTTCTCGATATCGTTGGTCGTGCGGCTCATCAATTCGCCGTGCGTCTTGCTGTCGAAGAATCGCAGCGGAAGAATTTGAAGTCTTGCAAAAATATCCCTCCGCATGGCCTGAATAGACAGCTGGGAGACCTTAACCATGACATGCTGTTGCAGCCATGCCGTGAGCGCGGTACCCGCGTAAACGGCAAGAAGCACCGCACACAACCCCATGAGTCCCTCGAAATCTCCTGGAATGATGTAATGATCCACCGCATTTCCCAGCAGGAAAGGAGCCACCAGGGACAGAATCGTCGCGATGAGCGTGAATAAGAAAACAGCGATCATACCGCCCTTAAATGGACGAATGTAACCCCAGATCCGGCGAAGCGTTGCCATCGTATTTTTGGGCTTCGCCTTGGCCATCGTCATTCCACGCATGGGGCTGCCGCCGCGCATGCTAAAGTCCGGAGCGTCCGCATGGCCTTGCTTGGTTTCCTGATCCGCTTTAACCATGGGAAGACACCTCCTTGCCGAATTGCGATTGATAAATATCCTGGTATAACTCACAGGAAGCAAGCAGCTCGCTGTGCGTACCCTCCGCTACCAATTTTCCATCATCCAGCAGCAGTATAAGATCGGCATCGATCACGGAAGAGATCCGCTGGGCAATCATGAGGCAGGTACGACCGTTCATCAGCTGGGCTAACTCTTTCTGAAGCCTGGACTCCGTCCCCATATCGATGGCGCTTGTGCTGTCGTCAAGAATAAGAATGGCGGGGCGAAGCAATAATGCCCGTGCAATGGAGATCCGCTGCTTCTGGCCGCCGGAGAGGTTCACGCCTCTTTGTCCAAGCACGGTATCGTACCCTTCCGGCATGGACGAAATGAATTCATGCGCCTGTGCCGCCTTAGCTGCTGCCATCACTTCTTCATCGGAAGCATCCGCTTTCCCGTAGCGGATATTGTCCCGGATCGTGCCTGTGAAGAGGATGGATTCTTGAAGGACGATGCCAATGCGTTCGCGTAACGCCGATAAATCGATCTGTCGCACATCGGTCCCATCGATGAATATCCGCCCGGATGTTACATCATACAGACGGGGGAGCAGGGATACCAGCGAGGCTTTTCCCGAACCGGTTACTCCCATAATTGCGACGGTCTGCCCTGGCTGAACCTTGAAACTGATATTATGTAAAACGGGCTTCTGTATTTCCGGTTTATAGGAAAAAGTCACCTGGTCAAATACGATTTCTCCCTGCTTGCATACATTCATCGTCGGCTGAGCAATGTTTACAATCTCGGATTCCGTATGCATGACTTCTTGGATACGATCAGCGGAAACCTTAGCTGTAGAGATTCGGACCAGCATCATCGCGACGGAGGATACGGAGAATAGCACCTGCGTCACATAGTTGATAAAGGCTACCAGGCTTCCCACCTCGAAAGAGCCATCGATCGCGTTCTTCCCGCCAAGCCATAGGACAACCACGATACTGATGTTCAGTAACATGGTGAGGATGGGCATATTGAGCGCAACGATCCGTTGTGTTTTAACCGAAACTTGCGTGAAGTCGGTATTCGCTTGATGGAATCGATCCTTCTCATACCCGGCTCGCACGAATGCTTTGGATACCCGGATGCCAGCAAAATTCTCCTTCAGGACCGTATTCACCTTATCGAGTTTCTTCTGAACGGTGGCGAATAAGGGGAGGGTGGCGCGAATCAGGAAGAACATCACAACGAACAACAATGGAACGGCAATGGCCAGAATGATGGCAAGCTTGGGGCTAATGATCACCGCCATAATAATGCTTCCAATCGCGAGAAACGGAGACCGAACGAAGATGCGCAGCAGCATCTGGACCATGGTCTGAAGCTGAACGATGTCGCCCGTCAGCCGGGTGATAAGCGAACCGGTCGAGATGTCGTCCAGATTTCGGAACGAGAGAGTTTGAACCTTGCGGAACAAATCCCGGCGCAGGTCGGCACCGAAACGCTGCGAGGCAACGGAAGAATAGATCGTACATCCGAGACCTCCAAGCAGCCCGATGGCAGCCGCACCCAGCATGATAAGACCTGTATGGAGAATGTGTGAAGTATCGTTCTGCATGACACCTTGATCAATAATGCTGGCCATGAGAATGGGCTGAAGCAAATCCATGGCGACCTCCAGCAGCATGAGCAGCGGCGCAAGCAGGGCCGCAGCCCAGTGGGGACGTAAATAACGAAATAATTTGAGCAAGAATAATGGCACCTTCTTTATTCTTTTTAATCTAAATACCAAGTTAAGCCATAGGCTTCAACCTTGTCAAAGGAAAAAGGGATAAAGGCAACTTGCATCTCTTAAGAAAAACTTTAACTTTTCCCTACTTTTCCTTAAACTCTATTTATTAATCTGGATAAACCAAGCTAGAGGGAGTTGTTGAAGTTGAAAAAGGGTTTGATCATGCTCGTTATATTTCTGTTGGTCGGATGTGAGTCGATAATGACGGAGACGCCTAACGTGAATGATAGAGTAGAGAGTAGAGATGGACAGGAATCAAAAGCGGGTTCCGACACGCAATCGAATCCTCCATCAGCTGCGCAAACGATCCGTGTAACAGATGAACAAGTGACACGTGGAAATTTGGTCCTGGTCAACAAGGATTATCTGCTTGATCAGGGAGCGGTGCCGAAGGATATCGTAACATTGTTTGAGAATAAAGACTTAATGCATGGTTATGTGGTTCTGGACAACACAATCCGGTTATCGCGCAGTGTGGCAGAGAAATTCGGTGATATGGTTGAAGCCGCCGGAGAAGACGGAGTCAATCGCTTCATGATCAGCAGCGGGTATCGGGATGAGGGCGAGCAAGAACAGCTTTATCGTGAAAAAGGTTCCGATTACGCCTTGCCTCCAGGCTACAGCGAACATAATCTCGGGCTCTCGATGGATATCGGATCGACGCAGCAGTCGATTGATCGATCGCCCGAAGGGAAGTGGCTGAAGGAGCATGCATGGGCGCACGGATTCATTCTGCGATATCCTGAGGACAAGACTGAGATTACAGGCATTCAGTATGAACCGTGGCATTTTCGTTATGTTGGGCAGCCGCACAGCATGATCATGAAGGAACTGAATCTTACATTGGAGGAATATTTGGATTACCTGAAGGAACAATCCAGCTATACAACAACCGTAGAGGGGAAGGAATACGAAATAAAGTATGTACCCGTGACGTCCAAAGACATGGAGATTGAGATACCGGCGGGAAGCGAGTATGAGATATCTGGAAACAATATCGACGGAATCATTGTGACGGTACTGCTAAACAAGGATGATGAGGAATGAAATTATCGTATAAATGGATGCTTGTATTACTATATGCGCTGTATCTCTATGTCTTACTCAAGGTGATTTTATTCAAGTTCGGTTCTGTAGATATATCAGTTCTGTGGCAGCAGCTGCATCGAGCCACCGAGATCCCGGATTATGTACAAAATCGATTGCAATTCGCCAATTTCACGCCCTTTGAATCCATTCGTATGAATATCAAGCACCTTTCGAGTACGCATGACGTGGTCAATCTCTTTGGCAATATCGCCATATTCATGCCCAATGGCCTATTCGTCGGTCTTATGCTTAGGAACAAGTTCCTCGGATTCATTGGCTCCTTCACGACATCCCTGGGGTTGAGCCTGGGACTGGAATGCTCCCAGCTCTTTTTTTCAATGGGAAGTTTTGATGTGGATGATTTAATCCTGAATACGGCCGGTGGTGTGCTTGGGTACGGCATGTTTCTCGTGCTTAAACTCACCTTAGCGGGAACAACTCTTCCTACTGATGAGAGAAGAGGAAGAACGGATAAGCCTTTAACTGGGAACGAATAAGTAAGCAATCACGCGACCCGGCCGGAACTCGATCCGTTCTGTAAAATGCCCGGTTTTAAGACATCCGCTGTCCGGATACGGTCCCTGAAGTGACACGTGATTGGGAGTAGTAGGAAAAGATCGTGGTTTAGAGAGCTGGGAGCCATGGTATCATGCGGTCGGTGACGTTTCCGAAGCCCGCCATGGAGTGGTGGAACAAAAGAATAAGTATGTTTTGACGGTTGGCCGCCGTGAGGCTGCTAATCCCCCCCTTAGACAGATGTGGCATGGAAGATCTAATATGTACCTGGATAACCCGCAGACAAAGGTGATTTCCCATGTCGTGCTGGGCCGGTATGGATAACGAGAATGGCAAACGTATGGAGATAGTGGAAAACCCGGTCCTGGACCGGGTTTCTTTTGACCTAAACGAGCTGATCTTGGAGGGCTTTCGCCCACTGTTCATGAAGCTTTTCTTCGGAAAGATGGAAAATGTCGTGATAACCATCCGGGTTGCGGATGATTTGATTTAATGGACCTAGCCCATATTTTTTAATGATGAACTCAACGATCAGATAGGAGAACTGAAATCCCGTTTTGCCAAAATCCCAGGAATCATCATTGAGATCCTTGAAGCTTGGAATTGCATGATTGCTGATGGCTGCCGAAGTCGTACTTCGTATGAAATCTTCGGACATTTGCTGCGCTTCGTACCCGCCAATGCCCTGCCGGATCCATTTGGGGGCAAGGGGGTTGATGTCGCTGATCAACCACATGGTATACAAGTGCAGAGTGGACCGGAGGATCGATTGATACGTATGCTCGGGACCCGGGTTTAAGGGTGAGACGATTTTTAACGTGTTGTTATCGAACGTGCCCATGAACCAGTCAGGTGCATCCGATTCTCCAACGGCTTGATGGAATGTTGGCAGATCGGGATAGATCTCAATTACGATTTTGCGTGATGGCTGATGATTATATTTCGCTGCAATCTGTTCTACATTGTTCTTTAGTTCTTGAAACAGGTCCTGATGCACTTGGCTCTGACGATGACTTGCTTCACTTTTGCTTTCAAAGGATATCAAATCAAGAATTGACATAATCGTGATGTCACCCCATTCTTTTAATTCTTTCTTTAGCTTCTCTAAGGAACGGTACAATCGATTTTTCACCGCACTCTCGCGCATGCCCACGATCCTGGATATTTCCAAAAGCGTACAATCCACGAAGAATCGCAAGGATATAATCTGCTGATCAAGCTCACTCAGCTGCTTAAGTGCCGCGCTAATATCGATTCGAATATCTACATATCTGGCAAAATCAAGGGAGATGGACTGTGATTCATAACTTGTAAAGTCATAAGGCATCTCATGTTTACGTGATATACTTCGATATTCATTTTTAACCGTGTTCTGGGCGATCTTGAAGATCCAGGTGAACAGACTGGAATTCTCGTTAAACTTATCGAGGTTCTCCATGGCCCTTAAGAACACTAGTTGTGTTAAGTCATCTGCAGCCATTGGATTCACTTTCAGTGCGAGATAATGGCGAATCCTCAGGCGGTATTCATCATACATCTCTTCAAATGTACGCTTGGTTCCCTGGTTATCCGGATAAACAGGGAGATTGTCATGAGCTCTTGACATGGATAAGAACCTCCTCTTGACCTTACAGTTAATTAGACACCGGAGGGAGGCAAAAAGCCACATTCGACGGAAATAATTTCTGCTTATTTTCATATGGTGACTGGGCTGGTAAATCTAGGTTATTGACGCATTTGTATCAATCATCCTATAAAGGCACAAGAATGAAAGACGGCTCGGCATATGATGTCTACATGATAAATAGGGAAGCGAGGGATCCTAATATGTCATCGAAACGCGCAAGGAAATCCAGATCTGCTTCCAAATCGAGCCCTCCGCAGCATTGGGTAGGCCAACCGGTCGTGGTCGTTCTGAAGGACGGCAGCTACTATATCGGAGAACTGAATCAGATCCAAGGCCGGGAAGTAACGCTGTCAGGACTTCGTGCTAACAAAAATATGCCGGCTTCGATTGCTCGGAGCGGGGATAAAGCGCAAATCTCCGGATTTTTAAGCAACTTGTTTGGAGGTCCTCCAAGCGCTCCGGCAGTCGAAGGGGCTGAGCGAGGAGAAGGAGTCGCGGCTGTTGGCGGATTGGGCTTCTTGGGACAGATCGTGCCTCACATTACACTGGGCATGAATGTGATAAAAACCATTATGCCATTAATGGGAATGTTAAAAATATAACGTTACAAAAGCGTCAGGCAAATCACGAGACTAAGAAAAAGAAGCTTGAAGGTTTCAAGCTTCTTTTTGCATGAATTATGATTACACCATAACCATCGAACTATTACGTGGCGATGGCACGCTGAATAATCGATTTGGCTTCCAATGCAATGGCTTCATCTTTTTCGTCGATGGCTTGGATGAATATTAACATGGGGATATATACGGCGATCATTCGTGCCAGAATCTTAGTTTCTTCGTCCACTTCGCCATAGATATCATAGAAAGTCGCTCTGGAGGCCGGTGGCAGGAAGCTGTAAACGATACTCAGGTCACAGGCAGGATGGCCAATGTTTATGTCACCCCAATCAATAATGCCCGAAAGCTTGCCGGCATCATCGACCAATATGTTTTTAAAATGGAGATCCCCGTGGATTAGAATATGTCGATGCCTGGCCCGATCCAGGTGGATGCCCTGCAAATAGTCTGCAATCTCGTTCAACTCCGCCTGCGTAATATAGTGGGTAAGATTGGAGAGGAGAATCAGCATTTTGTCTTTCCGGCCGGCCAGATCGGTCAGATTACGCTGGTCAGACAATACACCCGCTTGCTGTGCTATTTCTACGGGAAATGCATGCAGGTTCTTCAGGAAGCGGGCGAGCGTTGCCGCCGACTGCATCCGCGCTTCATCTGATATTCCAATCGGAAATTTCCCGGGAAGATAGGTATACCCCAGAAAAGGTGCAGGATAGTCTTCGCTTTCTTTTCCGAAGAAAAGGGGTTTCGCATAAGGTACTGTTATGTAGTTTGCAAGCTTGGGCAGGATTTTTGCTTCGGTATTTAGTAAATTTATGGCAATATCTCTTCGGGGGAAGCGAAACACATACTCATCGCCCACGCGATAAACGGTGTTGTCCCATCCGTTGCCAATCTCCTGGACCTTGAGGGTGGACAATTGGGGAAATTGACGGTTAAGTAATAATCGGACTAACGGCTCGGTTACTTCCCATTCGGCATCCCATAGATTTCGGCCCATGATGACCTTCACCTCCATAATGAATTTCTCGTATGATGAATCGGATGTTATCAAGTCTAACGGAAATGCTCCGTAAAGGGCAATTGAAAGGATAACTATAATTGAAATTCACCTGCGAATATGTGCATCTGAATCATAGTGATTCCTTTCACAATAACAATATTGTATAGTAGAAGAGAGATAAAAGTCACTTGGGGACATCTATAAGACAATAATTTGACGAAATGAAGGGATACGAGTGCCATATTTACGCTTTAAAGGATTTACCGAAGTTTTTCTTGAAGAAATCACACCACAGGTCGTTGCCGAATTCGCCGGTATTGTTCAAATACCGCAGGAAATTGTAAAGATTGAACTGCTTCCTTATCAGATCATAACCAATACGCCGTTATCCGTGGAAATCCTCATGTTCCAGAGAACTCAGGAGATTCATGATGCTGTCGCAGCCCGCATTCACGACATCTTGTCGGAACACGGGTACCGGAACGTACATATTTTCTTCGTGATTCTTAAGCGGAATCTTTATTATAAAGAAGGCAGGCCATTAGAATAAAAAAAAGATGAAGCAAGCAAGAACAAGGATGCTGAAAATGCACCCTTGTTTTTTTATATGTGGTAAAAAGAGGCTCAATGTTTCTTGGATGCTGTCATAAGCCTGGAATCATTCTAGAAGGAATTCTCCATCCGTTTCATAAACGTACGAGCTGCTGTACTTAAATATTTGTCATTGCGATAGTACATCTCCAAATCCCTGGAAGGAGGGTGTTCGATGGCAACTGCCTTTAAACCGAGGGAATGAAAGCTGTCGATCAGTTGACTTGGTTGAATGGTCGCACCGATTCCTTCTCTCACAAGCTGAAATAGAGAGGTTACCGAACCGGTCTCGATCAGGATCTTGAGTTCAATCGCTTGCTCTTTGCACCATGCGTTGATCAGTTCGCGTCCATAAAACCCATTCGGATACATCACAAATGGAATACGTTGAAGTTCTTGAGGCTCTATTAGCTCACGGCTGGCTAAACGATGCTGTTCATGAACATAGAGACTATAGGTTTCTGTGTAAAAAGGTAGGCGGTTTAACCGGCTGTCAGGCTTAATGGCAAGACCCACCCCGATATCGACCTCATTGTTTAGCACTTGGTTCACGATATCAATGGAAGGGATGATCTGCACTTGGGTATTCGGCAACTCCTTGTGAAACTCAACAAGCAATGAAGTCAGCCGATAATCCAAATCGGAGGGAAGCACGGCTACCCGTAAATGGCCTGTGTTTAAATGGGTCAAGTCCGCAATTGCTCTCTTTGCATTTTCCATTTGCTGAATCATCTGTCGGGCATAGTGTTCCAGGATCGCTCCAGCTTCCGTCTGAACGGTTTTTTTACCCATGCGATCAAATAACGGAACCCCGACTTCATCCTCCAATACCCGTATTTGTTGACTTAAGGTGGGCTGGGAAATACCCAGTTTATGCGCCGCTTCGGAAAAATGAAGTTCCTTGCACAGCATCAAAAAATAGTGCAGCTGTCTGATCTCCATTCGATTCACTCCGTATCATATAGTTATAAACTATTGTTTATATAGAAAATATAGTATTGATCTATTATTGTTTAAAAACTACAATGAGGTCAAGTTAACCGCAGACTACAAGCAAGACAGTAATGAAGAAGGGGTGGTCCATATGAATATATTGAAAGTTGAAGTACGGACGAAACAGCTGGCTATGATCAAGAAATTCTATGTAGATCTTTTGGAATTTGAAGTCAAGAAGGACGCGGATGAACGATTGGAGCTCCAAGCCGGTCGATCAACCATCGAATTTGTTCAGGATCATGACTCCCGCGCCTTTTATCATATTGCCTTCTCCATCGCCGTTAACCAATTATCCGAAGCCATGAAGTGGTTGGAGAATAACGGGATCGAGCTGATTACTCAAGATGGCAATCAACCATTTGAATTTAAGGATTGGCCGGCATCGGCTTGTTATTTTTATGATCCTGACGGCAATTTGATTGAATTCATTGCTCATCATGCGACGGTTCACGAGCAAGTAGATTCTTTCCATGCGAAGCATATTATAGCGATTAGCGAAATCGGTCTTCCGGTGGTTGATGTCCGTGAAGAAACCCGTCGACTGCATGAAGTCTTCGGTTTATCGCTATGGAGAGGTGATGGCAAACAATTTGCAGCGATGGGTGATGAGAACGGGTTGTTGATCGTCATTGATAAACATCGGCCTTGGTTCCCTGTACACATTAAGCCCGGCATGTTTCCGACAGTGGTGTCAATTCAGGGACTAGCCCCTGAAGAACAGCATCTTGTCGTGAATGATGGACTTTATATCATATCTTCACTATCGTTATGATAAAGTGAAAGGGAGCACCAAGATTTATAAGAAGGTTGATAGGAGGACCCATGGACCGTTTACGAAACATGTTGAAGGATCACTATGGCTTGGAGAATACTGACGTTGTACCACAGCAGGGTGGCTGGGCTGCACTCGCATTTAGAGTCAGGAGCCATAACGAGCATTATTTCCTGAAGGCTTATGAGAAAAGCCGGGCATCCACTCCCAAGTGGACGGCGCTCATTGATGATTACGTGCCGATATTGCTGTGGCTTGAAGAGCATAGCCGTTTGAAGGGCAAGATTCCAGCCCCCATTCTCACGACGGACGGCAGTTATCAATGCGAGGATGACGAAGGGATCTATCTGCTGTATGAATATATCGTTGGGGACACGATTGCCGATCAAGAACTGACAGAGGATCAGGTACGGCAGCTAGCGGAGATGATCGCAGAGCTCCATCGCTATGGGGAAGAGGTTCCACTTGTGACAAGTGCCATGATGGAAAACTACACGGTGCCGTTTCTTGGGCAGCTAAAGAGCACGCTGGACGGGGAGTTGCCGTATGACCTCGGGGAAGTGCTGCTTCATTATATCGATAGATTGAAGGAAATCATGCTTAAAGTTGAAGAGTTGTCCGAAGCGCTGAAGAATCGGGATCTGGCAATGGCATTATGCCATACCGACGTACATGGATGGAATCTGATGTCTACGAGGCAGCAACTGAAGCTGATCGATTGGGAAGGACTGAAGTTGGCACCGGTTGAGGCGGATATGATGTCTTTTGTGGATGAGCCCTATTTTGAACTATTTATGAAGGTTTATAAAGAAACGCACAGTGATTATGAAATAAACGCTGAGGCGTTGCAGTTTTATCAAGGCAGACGCAAATTGGAGGATGTCTGGGAGTTCATGGAGCAGCTGCTTTATGATGTCCAGCATGACAAAGAGCGTGCGTTAACGCTCCAGAGTTTGAGAAAAGAGCTGGAAGAGATCGCTTCTTCCCATCGGGACTGATCCTTATACATGAAAAAAGCCAGCCAGTAGAGTGAAGCACGCTTCAATCCTACCAGGAGGCTTTTTTTGCTTGTCTATTTCGGTGTTTCACATCACATACTTTGCAAGTACCCAACAGAGAAGAGCCATAAACCAGGAGACAAAACCGAAGATCATCACGATTTTGTTCTCGCTCCAGCCGTACTTGAGACTGAAGTGGAAATGGATCGGGGTCATTCGGAACAGACGCAGCTTGGTCCGTTTATAGTACCATACCTGCAGGATAACCGAGAGTTGCTCGGCCAAATAGATCATGAACAGCAACGGAATCAGAATTTCGACCTTCTCGATCACCGCTAAGAATGAGAGGGAACCGCCAATGGCAAGGGATCCCGTATCGCCCATAAAAGCCCGGGCCGGATAAATGTTGTAGAGCAGCAAGCCGAGCAGACAGCCGATCATGACCAGCGAGAACATCTGAACCTCCGGTTTGTCGGAGATCAAGAAGAAGAAAAAGTAGGTGGGTATGGCCACATTGATCAACAGTCCGTCCAAACCGTCGGTAAAGTTAATGGCATTCGCCGAACCCACAATGAATAGCAGCATGATGATGACGTACACGCTAACCGGCAGATGGAGTTGGAACCCGTTGAAGAGTCGGATATCACTTGTCAGTGAAAAGAAATGGAACAGCACATACAGTAATGTGCCGGTAAACAGGAATTGAAAAACAAGCTTCATGCGACCGGAAATGCCGGACGGGTCCTGCCATGCAGCTTTTTTGAAGTCATCCATAAATCCGATCAAACTGAACAAAAGAAAGGTCGAGCATAAGAAAACGGTAAGTGGCGCGGGTTGAAATTGCAGTGACATCGCAACGCCAATCAGCAATATAAGACCTGCCATTAACGGCGTCCCGCGTTTGGCCTGATGATCGGGAGGCAGCTCGGTCCGGATTGGCTGCGTAAGCTTTAACGTACGCAATCCCCAGATAAGCAGGGGGGTGAACAGCGTTACCAGCAAGAACGATAGTCCGGATACACCCAGAATTCCATTCATCTCATACACATCTCTTTCTATCGATTTCGTGTTAGTACATTGTATTTCGATGAAATGGACAAATATTCCTTCTGATTTACGAAGTTAGCAAAAAGAGTAACGTACCTATTCTCAACTGAGAGACGCTACTCTTTTTTATATTCTAAAATTGATAGGGTCCGTTAATGGACAAACGTAATGCCATAGCCGTCATTTCCTGTGGAGTGTAGGGATATCCATTCAACATCCACCACAAGATGGTCTCGTGAAACGCGCCCGTCATAAAGTTGATCACCACGTCGGACGGAACGCTGATCTGGGCGCCTGTCTCGATAGATGCTTCAAGCCCGACATTTACAAAATAGTATAGCGTAGCTTTGAAATAACGCGTAAATGGCGTGTCCGGTTGGATTAAAATGAAGGCTTCGTAAAACTGCCGATTCTCCAGCACATGGTTGAATAAAGCTACCATATTGGAGGGCAGTTCCACATAATCAACCTCTTGAAGGGATATTTTTTTCTCGATCACGATGCAGCGTTCCAAATCTTCCATCATCTCCTTGGACATGACCTCCATTAACTCGGCTACACTACTAAAATGCTTGTAAAAGGTAGGCCGTGTCACTTGTGCCTCGGCACATAGATCCGTAATGGATATGGGATCGATTCGGGAAGCCATCATGTGAAGGAGAGCGGTTTTTATTTTTTGCAGAGTTCTGATTTCTCTCGGATCTAACTCCGGTTTCATGACGATAGCTCCACTCCTTCGCAGTTCCACAATATGTATCTCTCTATTATACAAAATACCATCATGTACTGAATCTGGGTAGGAGATGTAGTAAGATCCACGACTACTCTATTCTTCATGTAAGAATCGACGCCAAACGCAGATGGTCATATATCTTAAGATGTGAGTTGCTCGAAGACGGCATGAAGCATCAAGACCGATTCGCTACGCTCCTAGTCATCATGTTACACGCAAAGGCAGCACCAAGATTTCGCTTGCACTGCATCTTCGTGCTTGAAGTAAGGTGAGAAATGAAGTAGCCATTGCTACCTTGATTATGGTTAAATCTATTTAATGGCTACAAGAATTTTAAACCCCTAAACGTAATATTATTGAATTGAATGCGGTTAGATCATTAAGGGTGGACAGCACCGAAAGTATCGGGAGCTTACAACGTCGATAACGGCGATTGTGAGCTCTTTTTGCTTTCCAATAATTAGGTAGCTGCTATAATGAGAGGGTGGGTACGTGAGTATATGGGTGTCTCGGAATGATGAAGGTTCCTTGTATATTCGTTTTAAGTATGATGAACAAATGGTGATGAAGATTCGAGAAATTCCAGGAAGGAAATGGGTCAGTGAAAAAAAGGTCTGGATGATTCCATATACACTCGAATCCATTCAACAGTTACATACACTTTTTGAAGGAACGAAGATTCATGTTGATAGCGTGTTGATGAAAGAGTGCAGTTTGTTTAACAATGAAGTTCATATGCAGGATCACATTCCAATCTATTCATGGAATGAGTCGATAAAAAGGTCTTTCGTTGATGCACTGCAGCTTCGAGGTTATAGTAAAAACACGATAAAAGCTTATTGTAGTCAAGTCCATCGATTTCATGCTTTTGTACAGCAGCAAAATCAGAGGATGGGTCACGAGAAATTGATTCAGAGTTATTCCTTACACTTACTTCATAGGAAATGTTCTCATTCCTATGTTAATCAAGCACCCAGCGCGATCAAATTCTATGCTCAAAAAGTATTATTGCATGAGGAAACAGTCTCTTATGTTCGCCCTAAGAAAGAAAAGAAGTTGCCGAATGTGTTATCGATGAACGAAGTGATGTTGATCTTAAAAGCACTCCATAATTTAAAACATCGTGCGATCCTATACCTTACCTATTCCTCAGAATTACGGGTAGGGGAAGTGGTCCGGTTGAAAACTCCAGACATTGATTTCGAGCGAAAAACACTTCGGGTTTCTCAAGGCAAAGGTCGAAAGGATCGTCTTACGCTATTATCCGATACAGCTATGGATATGGTTCAACCGTATTTACAACAAGAAAAGCCTGAGAAGTGGATGTTCCCAGGTCAACACCCAGAGCGCCATATGACTGAACGAACTGTTCAAAAAGTGTTCGAACAAGCACGTGCTGCTTCTGGAATCCAGAAAAAGGTTAGTATTCACGCTTTGCGCCATTCATTCGCTACACATCTATTGGAAGGTGGAATTGACATTCGCTTCATTCAAGAGTTGCTCGGTCATCAAAGTGTACGGACCACCGAAAGGTACACACATGTGAGTGTGAAGGACATAAGAAGGATTAAAAGTCCGTTAGATCAATTGGAAGAGTCGTAAACATTTTTAGTGAAGGAGTGTTCACGAAGTTCGTGAACACCTCAAGAGATGATATTTTTGCGAAGTTCGTGAAAAAGACGTTACATGAAATCAATGCTGTTTATTTTGGAGGATCATTCAATGAAGGTTTATTTAGAAGCATTATCAGAACAAGATTTTACAACGATCATAGAATGGATAAATCAAAAAGATGAAGATTTCATCGTACAATGGGCAGGTTTAACTTATTCCTATCCATTAACCATAGAACAATTGAAAGCACATTACAGTAAAGGAATAAATACGATTGAATCGGATGTTTTTATATATAGGATCAAAGAGGCAGAGCAATTTGTTGGAACAATACAACTATGCAGGTTTAATAAAGAACTTGAAGAAGCTGCAATTGGAAGATTTTTAATTGGTGAAACGCAAAATCGAGGAAGAGGAATTGGAAGCAAGGCATTAAAGGAAATTGTAAAGATTGGATTTGAACAATTCAGATTAAAGGCAATAAATTTAAACGTATTTGATTTTAATGTATCGGCAATAAGATGTTACGAGAATATTGGTTTTAAGAAGATGAATCGTATGGAGAATGTATATCAAGATAAGGCAGGACGCACGTGGAATAATATCGAAATGAAATTAATCAAAGATCATTTTGTGGGCTAATTCGAGAGGGCATTGACATCATGTAACATAATATTCACGCATCGGAGCCTGGTGGCTCCTCGGTCCGTGAGATGTGATCGGCAGAGGAGTAGATTCAGCGGACACATCCGCACCGACTACCCGCATCACGGCCGGACACTGGGGGGGCCTTAAGTCGGTGGGACGTCGTGAATACGGGAACGTTAAGTGAAATTACTGCAGACAACATTACAGACCTTATATAAATAAAAATAATCAACAAAACCTATAAAAGCGTTATAAAATGAGTTATACTGAGGTAAGAATAAGTAAGGAGCCGTGCGCTAACACGGCTCCAAAGTACAATAACTGCATAAAGAGCAGTCGGCCACACTAGTCAGGTCGCAGAATAGACCGTTTCCTTAGGCAGGGCGGTCTATTTCTTTTTCATGTAGGTAAGCAATGCCAGAATGAACATGCCGAACATGAACATTAAGGAAAGTGCATCTTTGACCTCCATGGGCATCACCTCCCTTCTGGGAGATTAGCCGACCGCCCTTAWAGCCGTATATTGTACTAGAAAATTATAACATATAAGACATGAYGAAATACCATTAAAATACTATAAATAACTAGAATACATAAGAAACAATATATATCTGTAAAACATTTATGAGAATGTAAATACAGAGAAGGCAGTAACATCACTTAACAATGCATCTAAGCTGCGGGGCATTCGCCCCTTGGTTGTCAG
>NZ_JBFRHH010000009.1:0-250583 GCF_052115765.1 Paenibacillus sp. 2KB_20
TATGAGAATGTAAATACAGAGAAGGCAGTAACATCACTTAACAATGCATCTAAGCTGCGGGGCATTCGCCCCTTGGTTGTCAGAAGCAAGCTCATAGTCGTAAATTCAGACAACACACGACCCGGCCTAAGATAAGAGCTATCTAAGGCTGGGTCGTTTCGTGAATACGAGAACGTTAAGCGCAACTTCTGTAAGGGAATGATTGAGACAAACCTAGAAACTGAGAATTGCTAATGGTCTGGCAAGATCGACGAAGCAGGCTCGGAAACGAAGCACGCCCGGCGATGAAAACCGCTTTGAAGTTAACTCAGGAAGACAGAAGCAACGCTTAACATAATATTCACGCGGCGGGCATACGCCCTTGGTCCGGCAGGGCCGGACATCTCAGCATTCGCTGAGGTCGTGGATACGGGAACGTTATATGAAAGATCGGCAAATAAATAATCAAATCAAAGAAAGACGGTAATTCTATGGCATTCTGTATCGAATACAAATTTCTTAAAATGAATGATACAAAAGCAATATATGTATATGGGGATTGTTCGGAAATTTTTGAGGGGATATTTGAACTAGATTTAGAAAAATTAATATCTGGCGAGACTCCAGGTGATACAAACATGGCCCAAGTAGTGAGAGTAATTAAACCATGCCTAAGTGATGGAGATTATCAGCATAAAGCAAACAGGGCATTTAGTAAAATCTACAAACATTATAAAGAGACAAGAACTTATTTATTAAAAGGTGGATATTATTCGTAGATTAAACCGACTAACAAAACGTATAAAAACATTAATTGTTGAAGTAAATCAAGAAGGCCGATCAATCATATAACAATGTGTTCACGCATCGGCAGACGAGCTGCCTCGATCCGGGTGATAAGTCAGAGAAGTAATTGCCGGGACACATCCGCACCACCTAACCGCACCGCGGCCACTCACTCACGCTCGCTTAAGGTGGTGGGGCGTCGTGAACACAGGAACGTTATAGGAAATCTTCGTAAATATAAATCAAATATAAGGAGAATTTCGATGAAGAATCAAAAGCCTGTAATTATTGAAGATTACAATGAAGAATGGCCAAAAGCATTCAATATAATAGAATCAATTTTATCAAATAAAATTAATGGTCTAGCATTTCGAATTGAACACGTTGGAAGTACATCGGTGCCGTATCTTGCAGCCAAGCCAATCATTGATATTGATGTAGTAATTGAATCTATGGAGTACCTGTCAGAGGTAATCAAGAAGCTAGAAGAACTGGGATATGTACACGAAGGTGATTTAGGAATTAAGAATAGAGAAGCATTTGCAAGAAAGGACGTTTATGTACCTTACAGTAGTGAAGGATATGTGAAGCACGAACATCATCTATACGTATGCAATAGAGAAAGTGACGAGCTAAAAAGACATTTAATGTTCCGAGACATATTAAGAAGGCATCCCTTATTGGTATCTGAATACACAGATTTGAAGATCCAACTATCAAATAAATTTAGAAACAATCGCAAAGCCTATACTGAAGGAAAGACAGAATTTGTTACGAGGATAATGAATGAGTACAAAGATGTTTTGTAGAGTATTTCAGGAAGACGAAGACATCCGATAACAAAGTGTTCCAACTTCGCGACTGTCGTCGCTCGGTCTGCTTGAGGAATTTCATTGAAGCAGATTCAGGCAGACACATCGCCCCCCCTAAAATATGAGCTAATCTAAGGAGAATCGACGTCAGCATTCACGCTGCGGGCCGGCTCCGCCGTTCCTTGGTCTACCAAGAAGCTGAAGCAAAAACAGGGAAGCAGGTTCAATTCGAAGAAGTATTTCAGCAGACACATCTGCACAGACTAACTGCCGGCAAGCGGCAGCCAGGCTTCCGGCCTTTAAGTCGGTGAGACGTCGTGAATGGAAGAATGTTATGTGAAATTATCGCTAATGTTAAAACAAGGAGGAATAATCGGTGAGTAGAAGACAAATTCTAGCTAAAATAGCAGAAGAATTAGCTTCAAGACCATTGATAGGAAATAAAGATAAATACGGTCCAGATTTAGAACCAATTCTTAGATGTTTTCCAAGATAACCCGAATATTGGTTTCGATTGGTGTGCTGCATTTGTATATCATTGCTGTACTGAGGCAGGCGTGAAGTTACCAGTACGATATCCAGAGCCGGTTTCACGTAATTTTGCATGGGTAGAAGCTTGGTTAGAATGGGGACAAATATATAGTTTTTATCATCATAAAAGTGATCAGTCGTTCCTTCCAGATCAAGGGGATCTTATAATATTTGATAACATTTTAGGGAATGGACTAAACGATCACATCGGAGTGGTAGTAAAAATAGAGCAGGGTAACATAATAACAGCAGAAGGGAATTATTATAATAAATCAGGAATATTTCAAAGAACTATAGAACAAATAAATGGATATATAAGAATTGACGATACGTATTAATAGATTTTGAAAGAGTATTTATAGAAGGCGATAACATCACATAACAATGCATTTCAGCATCGTCGCTGTCGATCCTTGGTCGCCAAGGGGATTTTCGAAGAAGTGGAATCAGGCGACACATCCAACCGGCTAAGTCTGACGACCCGTTCCCTTTGGTCACTTAAGCCGCTTGAACGTCAGGAATGCCGAACGTTATATGAATGCCAGGCATACGATTAACTGAAAGCAGGTGCAGAAATGCAGTTAGAGGAACTTTTTGAACCATTTCCGGTATTAGAAACTGAACGAACCCGATTAAGGAAAATAACTTATGAAGATCAGAATGATATGTTTAGTTACTGTAAGAATCCAGAAGTCTCAAAGTACACAGTTTGGGATGTTCATCAGTCGCTTGATGATACTAATCATTTCATTGATTTTGTACATAGCCGGTACGAGAGTCAAAAAGTCGGCCCTTGGGGAATCGAAGATAAACTTACCAATAAGCTTATTGGCAGTTGCAGCTTTGTAAGTTGGGACAATCGAAACCAAAAAGCAGAGCTAGGATATGTATTATCCTATGATTATTGGAACAAGGGATATATGAGTGAAGTTATCAGAAGAATCATTCTTTTTGGCTTCCATGATATTGGACTGGTTAGAATCGAAGCTCGCTGCCATCCCTTGAATTTAGGGTCGGCGAGAGTTATGGAGAAGTCTGGAATGCAATATGAGGGTCTGCTTAGAAGACATATATTTGCTAAGGGCGATTTTCAAGATGTTAAGATTTATTCAATCATACGAGATGATTTTGTAAGTTAAGTCGAAGAGGGACTATCCATCATATAACACCGCATTCACGTCTCAGGGCTGTCGCCCCTCGGTCCGCGAGAAGCATTACCTAAAGTAGCTGAGTCAGCGGACAACCCTGCACCGGCTAAGTCTGACGACCCGCGCTTGCACGCTTAAGCCGGTGAGGGTTCGTGAATGCCGAAACGTTATATGAAAGGAATGCATATTTGGAGGTGTTACCTTGAAGCAATATCCTTTTGATTGCATTACTCAACTAGTATTTGTAAAAGAAGAAGAGCTATTACCGGCAGATGTCATCCTTGTTCCCGGAGGAAGTCATACAAAGCCGATGAAGATTGCATGTGATTTATATAAATCTGGATTAGCACCATATATACTTCCATCCGGTGGTAATAATCCTAAGTTAACAATCACTGAATGGGAATTTCAAAGAGACATCGGTTTGTCACTTGGAATTCCTAAAGAGGCAATTCTTAAAGAGGATCAAGCTAAGAACACATTCGATAATGCAAGAAACTCATGGCAAGTCTTAAAAGAACATAACATTATGGTCACTCGAGCTATTATAGTTTGTAAATCATTTTTCTCAAGACGTGCATTAATGACTTATCAAACAGTATTCCCGTCAAATATAGTTTTCCAAGTAAAGCAAGATGATTTTAGAATAAGCAAGAATAACTGGTTTTTAAATGACCAAGGTATCAAGTATGTATTAACAGAAGCTGAGAAGATTACTAAATACTTTGGTCATCACATACCAAATTGGGTAAAGCAATTGTCTTAAACTCGAAGAAGGCATTCCCATCATATAACACTGTATTCACGCTGCGAGCCAGAAAGCTGCCCCATGGTCGCCGAGAGGCATTTCAGGGAAGTGGAACCAGGCGACAACCCTGCACCGACAACCGCATCGCGGCCGCTCCCGTTGGTAGCTTAAGTCGGTGAGGGTTCGTCAATGGGGGCACATTATATAACATACTTGCTTAGATGAAATTCATTATTATGATACAAATGGTATACCCATAATTGTGGGCTAAAATAATTAACTATCTAGGTACACGGAGGGGAAATATGCTATACGGACAACGAGTAACATTACGACCTGTTGTTGAAGAAGATTGGGAACTACGATATGAATGGCTGTCCGATCCTGTAGTTAACCGAACGTTACCATCAGGAAGTGGTATGCCCCTAACACCGGAAGTGGTCAGAGAACGTACACGGAGGTACGCGCAAACAGATTCATCAGCTGTCTATTTTACCATAATAAAAGAAGACGGCATCCCGATTGGCAGTACCCAATTGTTTAAGATCCATCCTTGGTCCAAGCATGCTGAATTTGGTATTTGGATTGGGAACAAAATGGTATGGGGGCAAGGTTATGCAACAGAAGTGACAAGTGTTGTCCTGAATTTTGCGTTCGAGCGTTTAAACCTTCAT
This sequence comes from Paenibacillus sp. 2KB_20, assembly GCF_052115765.1. Classification (NCBI taxonomy): domain Bacteria; kingdom Bacillati; phylum Bacillota; class Bacilli; order Caryophanales; family Paenibacillaceae; genus Paenibacillus; species Paenibacillus sp. 2KB_20. The sequence goes on from NZ_JBFRHH010000009.1 coordinate 4,679, forward strand.
AAAGTGTATTTGACGGTAGATGCTGATAATCCTGGTGCTATTCGGAGTTATGAAAAGGCTGGTTTCAAGAAGGATGGCATACTAAGAGACGAGGTCTATAAAAATGGTCAATATGTCGATCGTATAATGATGAGTATTTTGAAACATGAATATTTAAAGAAATCTAATTGTTCCCAATAACATAGGGGAGAGTAGCTATTTGTGAGGGGATTCTACTTATTTTTACTTATTATGGTTATTTTGTTTTTATCGGCTTGTCAATCATCAGAACAATTAAAGCCGATAAAAGAAGAAACAATTGATTTCGACATAAACACTGCAATTGAAATGGTTGAGAAGAAAGAAAAAATGATCATTGATTTAGCATTGAGAGAAAAGGTGTCAAAACTGGAGTATAAGGAATTAGAGAAATCTTTTACCGAAGAGTTTGGAGTCCGTGCTAAGGATATTCTATCTATATTATTTATCAATAATATGGATTCCGATCCCGAGTCAGATATGTATGTACAACAGACTACATTATACCCAACTGTCTTTCATAAAGGAATAACTATAACAAATGCGGTCATTTATAAGAGTTACTTCGAGCATGAGTTTTTTAATCAAACTAGATTAAGCATTAAGGAAGAATATGTTGGTGATGATGAGAAGTTAAAGGGTTGGAAAAGAGAATACATTTTTACTCCAAACAAACATGGAGAGTGGGAATTAAATGGATTTTCTGGAGTGATGAATTTCTTAGGAGAAGATTATAATATGAATTATTTAGAGTTAAAGAGGTAGATAGTTAATCATTGAAGACCATCACATGTCGATATGGCAAAAGAATCTCATGGAGCACAAGCTACAAATTACCTAGGGATCGTGCGCTCGAACCAAAATAAGTCATACCATGATACCCCTCTTAAGATAGATGATTTTTTGAATACGATAGGATTTGTCTAATCCATGTTGTTCAACTAACGGGGAATTTGTAAGTCTCTCGAAGAAGGCGCTGAGATCATATAACACCGTGTTTAAGCTGCGGGCTGTTCCGCCTTAGTCTGCAGAGGATTTCCGAGAAAGTGGATTCAGCAGACAACCCTGCGAGGCTAAGTCTTCAACCCGGCGCTACGCGCCTTAGGCCTCTCGGGTTCGTGAACACAAGAAACCTTATAGGAAATCAGCGCAAGAAATTAATTGATGAATTAACCTAAAGGGCAGTTATGCTAAGTGTAAATGAGCAAAAGCAGCCTATCCTCTGACGAGGAACGAGCTGCTTTTTACTTTTCTATCTCTTTTTCCATCTTGGAAGTACCCATTCCCTCAAAATAGAGGTTTTTGCAGGGCTCTCTATTCAGGTGCGAAAAATTATTGCCAATACGGTATTAGGTTCTCGTTTTAACGGCTAACCCACTAAACGATATCGGCCCAACAACATCGGCTCTTGTATTTGCAGTAAGATTTTCTGCTGTGACTGTGTAAACATGGGTACCAGCTAATACATTTCTATCTTCCGCCTGGAACGTAACAACATAATTTTGTTCAGAGCCAGCAGATTCGATACCTTGTTGTGTGTTGAAAATCTCTCTTCCATCGCGGAAGATTCTAAAGAGTATTTGTGCAATACCAGTGACACCTCGAACACCCACGGTTGCTACCAAATCTACCCGATTACGTTGAGAATTTACTGGAATCCGTATAGTGATTGTTGCAAGGCGAGATCTTGCTGGTGAACGACGGATAATAAATGAGTTTGCTAAGTTGAATCTACGGCGCGGCTGGACGGCAGCTTTATCGAGAATACGTACCAAAATATCAACTCCTTTTATTTGATATCTCCAAGATATGTTGAACAAAAAGAGAATGATTGGACAATTATGTAAGAGGCTTTAATTTGATACACGGAATGAGTTACGTTAACGGGAAGCGATAGTTAAGAAACAAAGATTTTGTATTTCGAAGAAGACGCTGACATCCTATAACACAATATTCGCGCTGCGGGCCGTTGGCCCTTGATCTGCCAGGAGTTTTTTCGAAGAAGAGGAGACAGACAGATACATCCATTCCCCTAAGATAGGAGCTATTTAAGGGAAATGGACGTCGCTACTACGAGAACGTTATCAGAAATCAGCGTAAAGAAGGTGAAGATATGAAAAGAGGCACAATCTTACATGATCGCAACTAAGGGTGTATTGTATGCAGGGAATTGGAATCGAAGAATACGGGGATATTTCAAAGCTAAAGATTGTTGAAGTTCCAGATCATAAACTCAGCCCGGATGAAGTTCGGATCGCAATTAAAGCCAGCGGTGTTAATCTCAGTCTGCCTCTTTTATATAATGCATTCCCACTTAAAAACTTGGCTATAAAAAGCGCCCGGATATATATATCCGGGTGCTTTTTCATGCTATTCATAAATTCACAACTTGAAAATCGCTATCAGGATTTGGGCCAATCCGATGATGTTTTTTCGATTTTGTGCGGCGGAAAGTACGGTAATACGTATTCTCCTAGCTCTTGGATCACCTCATCAGCCGGACGCTGACTATCAAAAAGAGCAAAGAAAAGGTGATTTACACCAATATTTTTATAGAGTTCAAGCAATCCTAACAATTCATTGCGCCCAATTCGAAAACCAAGGCGAATCGGTGTAGCTTTTTCATGTGGATCTTCTGCAAAGTCAAGAAGCATCGGCATGGAAAATGGACCGAATTGAGTGTGATTTTGACGTAGGGCTCACTCTTGCCATGCGTTTATCGGCGAGCTCTTTATTTCCGGAAATAGATCGAAATTGAAAAGGAAACTGGTGAAAAGGGACAAGGAGCCGTTGTGGTTTTCTCTGAACTAGGCATTTGCACTGTCATTTAGTTATTCGCCTACGTATTATATATGGGAAAACGAAAGAGCTTGGAAGAAAAAACGCAATTGTACAAACAAATCTCTTTTATAAGGAGTGAAGTCAAATGTCATTAGTGCCACAATCTCCTCCCCCTACATTCATCCCAGAAAAACCTGCTGTATCTTATATAGTTGACTGCTTATTTCAATACACTTATGTTTGGCTATTGAACGGGGAGAGATTCTGGTTTTACCCAACCCGGCTTGAATACGGTGAAGCTTCAGGTTATCGATGGAATGGGGCCTATTGGACTTATTATGGGTTTGATCCAAGATTTATTGATGCTGTTTCATGTCAAATTCCTACACTATTCTAAAATATAAAATGCCATGGTTGCTTCCAATTAAAGTTGGTAATTAAATTGAGTTATAAATTTGGTGATGGATGGATAGTAGGTCGATAAGGTGCGGTTTGTTGTACAGGGTCACCAGTCAGAGCGGTCTGCGACCGTCATTTGGGGTTCCGTCGAGACTTTAAGCTGCTCATCGGTGATGGAACGCGTTTCCCCTACACCCCTTTGAAGGACAAGGTAAGAATCGAACTTCTTAGAAAGAGAATTTGGATTGGGGAATAACTATTCTGCAGCTTGTCATCGATCTTTTCCCCGGTATGAAAGTGGTGTCCGTAGGGAAGAAGGCCAAATCCGCATGCCGGAAACTTCGAATCAAAACGATCGGGCATCTCAACCATCCGCGCCGGGCTGATATATTCTGGGAGCAGTTTGACTTTCTGTTTCCAAAAAGGTATGGAGATCATGAAACTACATTCGATCCTGGAACGACATAGCGATGATCGCCCTTCTTTTTCCAACGAAGCTGACTTTAAGGACGCATCTGATCGGATGCGAACAGATGTATGGCGTAAATTGAAGTTTTGCCGCCTATAAGGCGGCGTTTTTATTTTTAGGATAATCGTACTTTTTACTTTATTTGTTGTTTTATTGCATGATTTATTTAACAACTAACGCTACATATGTTCTAGTGGATTTGTTGAAACCATGGAACTTACTAAATATCTTATAAGAAATTCTTGAAATTTCAGAAATTTATCCGATAGGGGGGTGCTATTATACAACTACAAATAAAGATGAGGTGATGATATGCAAACGAAATTGGCAGCGGACGCCATTCCCCGCTCCAAAAAACGGAGGTCATGGATAAGAACGATACAAAAGTATAAAGTGATGTATGCTCTCTTATTGCCGGCATTAGTTTACTTTGCCGTATTCAAATACATTCCTATGGCGGGAATCATGATTGCTTTTAAAAACTATAACCTGGCTTTGGGACTATGGGATAGCCCGTGGGTGGGACTTAAAAATTTTACGGATTTTATGAACGGCGTTTATTTCTGGGACATCATGGGAAATACGATTATCATATCGCTGTATAAGCTATTGTTCGGTTTCTCCGCTCCCATCGTACTTGCTTTACTCCTCAATGAAGTTTATAGCCAATGGTTTAAGAAAATCGTACAAACGATCACTTATTTGCCTCATTTTCTGTCATGGGTCATTGTTTATGGAATCTTGGTGGCATTATTAGCCCCAGGGGATGGTCTCTTTAACATGATTTTGAAGGAAATTGGTGTTGAACCCATCTCATTTCTAACGGAACCTGCCTGGGGCAGACTGCTGATCATCTTATCTGAAGTATGGAAGGATATTGGATGGGGAGCGATATTGTACCTTGCAGCATTAGCAGGAATCGATCCAAGCTTATATGAAGCGGCTCGAATGGATGGCGCTTCCAAATGGAGACAGCTCTGGCATATCACTTTACCTGGCATTCGAGGTGTTATTATTCTGATGCTGATCCTTAAGTTAAGCCATATTCTGGATGCTGGCTTTGACCAAATATTCATGTTCGCCAACACCTTTAACCAGGAGAAGATCGACATTATCGACACATGGGTATACCGTGAAGGGTTGGAGCGTCTTAAGATTGGCTTGGCTACTGCTGTAGGATTGTTTAAAGCTGTCATCGGATTTGTTTTAGTGTTGGCAGCGAATAAGCTCGCCAAAAAATTCGATGGGCAAATTTGGTGAGGTGGTTTTTAAAATGATCAATTTGACAATCGGGGAAAAAGTCTGGCAAGCCGTCGTTTATGTGATTCTTATTTTTCTATCCCTACTTTGCTTACTACCCTTTCTATACGTGGTTGCTGTCTCAGTGACGCCAGAATCGGAAGTGTTAAGAAAAGGGATTGTTATTATACCAGAATCCTTTACCTTTATAGCCTATAAAGAAGTATTCATTTCTCATGGTATCGGGCAGGCGTATAAAATTACATTGTTTCGAACGATTGTAGGCACTGCGTTAAATGTGTTTTTTACGGTAATCGCGGCGTACCCGTTATCCAAAAAATATTTGCCGGGTCGCAGTCCGTTTTTACTATTCATTGTGTTTACCATGATGTTCAGTGGGGGGTTAATTCCAACTTATTTACTAATCCGCTCTCTCGGATTGCTAGACAGTCCGTGGGTATTGATTATTCCAAATCTCATTAGTGCATTTAATCTGGTGATTATTAAAGGCTTTTTCGAGCAATTGCCTGGCGAAATCGAGGAATCAGCGAGGGTTGACGGTGCAAGTGAGCTTCAGTCGTTATGGCGGATCATTTTACCCCTGTCTTTGCCCGTCCTTGCCACCATTTCCTTGTTTTACGCCGTCGGCCATTGGAACAGTTATTTCGATGCTATTGTTTACATCAATGATTCGAACCTCATGCCACTTCAAGTTGTCTTGCGCAACATTCTGCTTAACGTCGCAACACAAAGCGCTGATTCGATTGCCAATTCCGGAGCAGTTAGCACATTCGCTGTGCAAATGGCCGCTGTCGTCGTGACTACGGTTCCGATTTTGATGGTTTATCCATTTATGCAGAAGCATTTTACCAAAGGTGTGCTCTTGGGATCAGTTAAAGGTTAAAAGGAATTGCAACCTAAGTTATTACGGGGAAACCGTGATAATATATAAGCAAAAGGAGAGGTCAATATGCAGCGTAAAAAGATTTCATTTGCTATTCTGACGGCAATAGTTGGTTTAGGAACGGTATTGTCAGGATGTGGGGAACAGGGAGAAGTTACCTCGACAGCTTCGAGTAATTCGCAAGGTCAGCCCAGCCAATTTGAAACCAAAATGAAAATTTCAATGTTTAACCAAGGTACTTTCAATGCTGCTGCTCCGATACCCCCACGTGATGAAGATATTCAACGCCAAATGTTAGAAAAAGAGATGAACATCGACTTGGATATGATGATTCCTCAAGCTGGGCAGGCAACAACCAAACTGAATACGCTCATTGCAGGTGGGGATATTCCAGATTTGATCTTCTTGAAGAGCCGTGCTGATCTCGCACAATATTATGACCAAGGCGTTCTTGCGGATTTGACACCGTATCTGGATCAGTTTCCTGAATTGCAGAAACGTTTTAGCGACGACTCCTGGGAGGCGATGTCCTATCAAGGAAAAACCATTGGAGTTCCAGGCTATGATAATGTAAACGGTATCAGTCGAAGCTTCTTCATCCGCAACGATTGGCTGAAAAAGCTGAATATGGAAGTGCCAACGACACCTGATGAGCTGTTCGAAGTTATGAAAGCCTTTACAGAGAAAGACCCGGACGGTAATGGCAAGAACGATACGTACGGATTCATCGGCGGTATGAATAAAGAAGGCAATCTGCAAACCTACGGCTTCGATAGCTTGATGTGGATGTTTGGCGTCAATCCTCCTTCAGCCGTTGAAGTGAAAGATAATGAACCGGTATTCCTATTTATCGATCCCAAAATGAAAGAGGCGCTTGCTTACATTAATAAAATGATGGCAGCCAATGTAGTAGACCCAGACTGGGTGACGATGAATTCGCCTGAGTTGTTGGACCAGAAGTTATTTAAGGGTAAAGTTGGCTTCATGATCAGAGATGCCCGGAGGCTGGAGCCGGATTATCAGCAGAAAATGAAAGAAATCAGTGGAGAGGTGCCGGAATGGATCGTCATTCCTCCGATGAAAGGTCCTTACGGTGATCAAATTGTAGAGAGAAAATCGTTCCAAGGCAATTCATGGGCTATTTCCGCGAAAGCGGATAAGGACAAAATCATTCGGATCTTGTCCATGCTGAATTATCTCTTTACGGACGAAGAAGCCTATCCGAACTTTGCATACGGAATTAAAGGGGTTCATTGGGATGTGGTGGACGGCAAGATCAAAAATAAAACCTCCGAATTATCGAAGGAAATGAAGGAAAAGTACCTGTGGGTCGATCATTATAGAATGCCTCGACGTGGTGATGATGCTGAGTACTTCAGCTTCCAGAATCCGAAGACGGTGGAAGCATTCAAGAACAATCAGCAATATGTGGGGCCAACGTTGCCCGGAAATTTATTGACCCCAGACCCCAGCGATACCTTGGATGCTGACCGCCAACGTTTCATTAATGAAAGCTTGGTCAAATTTATGACGGGCAAAGAGCCTCTTTCGAGCTGGGACAATTTCCTCCAAACGCTGGATACCAAGTTTGACATGCAGAAATATAAGGATTCCGCAATCAAGCAATTTAAAGAAGCCGGCATCATCAAGTAAAATTTAAACGAAGAGAGTGGCTATTCGTAGCCCTCTCTTTATTGTCATATGCTATTCTTAGTTTACTATGGAAGTAAAAGGAAGATGATCGATGCGAAGAAGATTCAGCTTGCCTTTAAAATTATTTTTCATCGTATTTGCATTTGTATTAAGCTGCATCATCTTGATAAGTCAATTGTCTTATCGCTATGTCCAAAAGGAAATACGAACCAATGACCTTTATTACACCAACCAAATACTTGACAAGGTAGACCAGTATTTCACCGTTAATTTTTCCTCCTTCCAGACGATCCTGTTCTCGGTCGAAACATCGGTAAAAGCCAACATTGATAATACAGAAGTGATTAAAAAGCAATTAAGAGAGCTGTATGAACTCAACAGTAATTACGTAAGTAATATTTATTTGATCAAAAGCGATTTATCCATTCTAGGGGGAAGTACACCTACCCGAATATTCGATGAACCCTTATCGGAAAGAGAGCCTTTGTTTGATGCGGCTGACAAGAACAGAAGGACTACCTTTGTTAGTGATCCTTACAAATCCAAGTATTCAGGCTGGACAGTTACAATGGTTCGATATCTGAACGGAGCTCCGTTTCCTATGGCTATTGCGGTAGATTTGGATCTAAATGCCATTGAAGAGACTTTGTTCAAGATTAATAAACAGGAACAAATGAATCTGGCTCTGATCACCGCATCGGGTCAAATTATTGCCGGATTTTCTGAGAATAAAGGACTGCTGAATATTCAAGATCATACGTTTTCAATCGGAGAAACGTCAGCGGAACAAATTCTGGATACGACAGAAACAAGTCTTCAACTGCATACCAAGGATGGCATTCCGGTCTACCTTCTGAAAAAACCGACGGAGAAATTCAACTGGACCATGATCTCGATCAACGATGAATCACGCTTGAAAGCAGCTTTGTCCAGACTGGAAACCTATTATATCGAGCTGCTAGCTGCAGGTCTTCTCTTAAGTTTGTTCATTTCTTTTTTTATTGCCAAGTATATTAGGAATCCACTCTATGCGCTCAAAACAAAAATGAAGCGGGTGGAGCAAGGCTTCCTCACAACGACCATAACGATTAACCGAAACGATGAATTTGGTGATCTTTCCCGAGCCTTCGATCGGATGCTGCAGCAAATTGTGGAACTGATTCGGCGAGCGGAGCTTCATAATGAGCTTGAGCGGAAGCTGGAGATCCAAGTGCTGCAGTCTCAAATAAACCCTCATTTTCTGTATAACACGCTTGGTTCGATCAGCAATGTTATACGTCTCGGACAAATAGAGAAAGTAGATGTTGTGATTGGGTCGCTCATTTCATTATTGGAATACGGAATAGATGACGCTTCAGAGAAGGTTTCCCTACGCCAGGAATTACGAAATGTAGCGGACTATATCGAGATCCAGAACATCCGGTATAACAGAAACTTCCACTTGATTGAACATATCGAAGCAGGGTTAATGGATTTTCCGGTTTTTCGAATGCTGCTGCAGCCCCTTGTAGAGAATAGTATCTTCCATGGTTATAACGGAGGGGGGATCGAAGGCCCGATTACAATTCATGCGTACAAGGAGGGCGGCATCGTCATCATAGAAGTCGTTGATCAAGGCGAGGGAATTCCAGCTGATCAAATAAAGCATATTTTAATTTCAGAACCGAGTGATGTGGAAGTAAAAAGGAAAAGAATCGGGTTAAATAATATTCATGGCCGAATAAGACTTCACTACGGAGAGCAATTCGGGCTCCAAATCATTAGCATACCTAAGGAAATAACCCGTGTACGCGCCTTATTCCCGGCAGACTTGCAAATAGGAGATGCATAATGGTGAGAGACTATACCTGCTTCATTGTTGACGATGAAGACCTAATCATTCAAAGATTGGAATTGTTTTTTAACGAGCTCTCCCAAAGGGATAGGCGATTTGTTCTAGTGGGAAAAGCGAATAATGGGCTGAATGGGATCGAGGAGATTTTAAAACTTAAGCCGGATATCGTCATATCCGATATCGTTATGCCGCGAATGGATGGAATCTCCATGATTGAGCAGCTAAAGGTGGAGCTCCCCCATACCCAATACATACTTTTGACCGCCTATTCGTCCTTTGAATACGCCCAGCGAGCTATTCATGCCAATGTATTGGAGTACATTGTAAAGGTTCCGCTAAAGGAAGTGGATTTGGATCGAGCTTTAGATAAGGCAGCCGGAATTTTAAATGAGTTTAAGAAAAAAGAAGCTGAATTTCAATCGTTAAACGTATCCGTGCTTGAAAATAAATATAGAGTCCGCAAGCAATTTTTTAACGAGCTGATCAGAGGCGAAATTCCTTCTCATCGGGCATCGGATTTTGCCAATCGCATGCAGTTTCATTTCTTTCAAGCCAACTATTGCTGCTTCATCGTTGAAATGAATACGTATGAAAGTTTCCGAAACGAATACTCTGCCGCTGATCAAAACATCTTGAAATATGCGATTACGAATATAATCGAAGAAACGGTGATGAATGGTGGCAGTGGCGTAGCTGCGGATCTGTCCGATAATCGTTTTATTGGCTTTTTATCCTGGGAAAATAACCGCAGTGATATGGAAACGGAATATGCTTGCCAATCCTTGGGAGGGCAGATCGTCTCCCATTTGCATCAATATTTGAATCAAAAGGTATCCGTCGCTTTTGGAGGTCCGTACCGAGGCTGGGAATCGATCAAACAAGCGTACACGGAAGCTAAAAATGTGAGTGACGATTTCTATTATCATACAGAGAAAGTAGTAAAAACACCCATGCATCGGTTCCAATATCATAATGACAAAAAATCAGACTTTCAGCAGAAGCTGGCTGATTTTCTGATATGTTTGAAAAGAAAGATTTCCAAGGAAGAGCTGGACAATGCACTCGCCGATCTGAACCAATTTGTTACGGACCATAAAATCCACAAATCCATCATGGCACCAATGATCAGAGACTTGTACAGAGACATTACCAAGAAGTTTAAATCAGGGAACAAGCTGCCCACGGAAGCAGCAGAATTCCCCATGGAATTTATGGCATTTCAGGAGCAGCTTGCCTATATTGGCGACTTCACATTCGAGTACGTACACGCTGGTCAACTATTACATCGTGCAGAAATCATGAGTGCTATGCATTTTATAGAGAAAAACCTGAAACAGCGTTTAACGCTCGAGGTGATTGCCGAGGAAGTGAATCTAGCTCCATCGTATTTTAGCAGCTTATTCAAAAAAACAATGAATGAAGGCGTGATCAGCTATATCAACCGAAAAAAAATCCAATTAGCTCTCGAACTTTTACAAGTTCAGGATTATTCTTTATTGGAATTGTGCGAGGAAGTAGGCATCGTCAATGAAGGTTACTTTTGCAAACTATTTAAAGAATATACGGGTGATACCCCTAAGCAGTACCGGATAAAAATGACACGCTACGAAACCAAATAAGGATGCTAAAAATGTATGATTTTTTCGCAAAATCATGTAAAAAAAAGGGGACCAAAACAATTACCATGATAGAAGCATCTAATCATGGAGGTTATCAAAATGGAGCTTATAAAAGCAGATGTAACCGTCGTAGGCGGAGGTATTGCGGGATTATGCGCTGCCATTGCTGCCGCACGCCAAGGGCTGCAGGTTTCACTTATTAATGATCGGCCGGTTCTTGGGGGAAATGCGAGCAGCGAGGTCAGGGTTCATATCAACGGGTCGGCATATCTCGGAAACAGTCCATCCTATTATGCTCGCGAGGGCGGGTTGGTAGAAGAACTCAAGCTGAAGATCTTTCATTATAATCCGTTATACAACAAGAAGCTTATGCTTTCGCTTTCGGATACGGTCTTGCTCGACATGGTTTATGATGAGCCTAACATTTCTCTGTTCCTAAATACATGTGTGCATGAAACGGGCATGGAGAACGGCAGAATTAAATGGGTGGAGGGCCTTCAATTAGCTTCCGAAAGAAAATTTCGTTTTGAAAGCCCAACCTACATCGATTGCTCCGGCGATGGAATTGTTGGATACCAAGCAGGTGCTCACTTCCGATGGGGAAGAGAGGCGAAGCATGAATATAAGGAGGAGTTGGCTCCAGAAGTGGCGGATCATTACACCATGGGCGATACGATTCTGTTTCAAGCCCGTGACGTAGACTATCCCGTTCCTTACAAAAGACCAGGCTTTGCGTATGACATTACGAAGTTGGCCTTTTTCGATAGTATCAGAAAAGGCTTAAACCATCGGTCTTTTCCGAGGAAAATCAACGGGCTCGGCGGACTGTGGTGGCTGGAATACGGCGGACATATGGATATTATCAAGAATAATGAAGACATCGCATTGGAACTGCGAAAATTGGTGTACGGGATTTGGGATTATATCAAAAATAGCGGCGAGTTTGATGATGTGGACAATCTCATCTTGGATTATGTATGCCCGATTCCGGGGAAGCGGGAGTCGAGGCGGTTTATAGGGGAACACATGCTGTCTCAGAACGATCTTACAGCAAAGCCTCATTTCGAAGATGCGGTATCCGTCGGAGGCTGGTATATGGATCTGCATGCGAATAAAGGCATCTACGATGAGGGGCCGGCTACAGCGTGGAATTTCGTGCCGGGATTGTATAATATCCCTTTTCGCAGCTTATTTTCACGCAATATTCCTAATCTCATGTTCGCTGGCCGCAATATAAGCGCTACCCATGTGGCTTTTGGATCGACAAGGGTCATGGCAACCTGCGGTTGTATGGGGCAGGCGGTAGGAACGGCTGCTGCGTTATGCTTAAAATACGAGGCCGACCCTGCAGCCATAGTCAAATCCCATATGGGTGAGCTTCAAGCGCAGCTGCTTCGAGACGGGCAAACGATTGTAGGGCTTCAAGAGCAGTTGGATCCTTATTTTGCTGACGGATTAACGGTTCGTGCCTCGTCTCAGCGAAGCTATGATAATCTTCATCCAACCGAAGAGATCTCCTTGGAGAAAGCGTTATGTTTGGTCTTGCCGATTCAGACATCCGTGGCTGAAAGCGTGCGAATCAAAATTAAAAATAGATCCGAGCATTCGGAAACATTGCAAGTGAAGCTGTTTGGCGGGGAGCGGAAGGAAAACTATATTCCCACAAGCGGGCTGAAAGACTACCGCTTGGTTATTTCAGGTGGTCACGATGACTGGATTACGCTGGACCTGGGCTGCGAGAAACCGGCTGATGACAAGGTCTACATCGTTTTGGAAGGCCCGGCGAGCCTTGCCGTATACGGCAATGAAGAGAAAATAACAGGGGCAGTCAGCTTTCATTATAGACCGGAAGAGCCGTCCAGGCTGAAGAAATTCAATAAGAGCATTTGCTTCAAAGACCTATTGCCATCCCAAAATATGTATAGCCCTGAGAATGTCGTCAACGGCTTCTCTAGACCTTATGGTCTGCCAAACAGCTGGATTTCTGAACGTACGGAAGGACAGGAATGGTTGGAATTTGGTTTTGCAAGCTCCAAGAATCTGGATGAAATCCATCTTGTGTTCAACTCGCAGCTGAATTTGGAGCATTTCGACGATCCGATCGAGCCACTTATCCAAGATTATGATGTGACCTTAACCTTAGAAGACGGAACCGAGAGTGAAATTAATATCCGTGGGAATTATCTTTCGTTGAATAAACATCAGGTGCATGCAAAAGGGGTAACCCGAATCCGGTTTGATTTCTGTGCAACGTATGGTTCGCCTTATTATGAAGTGTTTGCTGTAAAATTTTTTGCTCCTAAAACGCTAAGTGAGGCCAGGTGAAGTTGCGATGAAGGAAATTTTCCCTCGAAGAGGGCTGCCTAATGTCATTCAGAAGTTGGAAAATGGGGAAACGGTGACCATCGTTTATTTCGGTGGCAGTAATACGCGTTCTGAAGGATACAGGGTCATGACGGCGGATTGGCTTCGAGGACAATATCCCAGAGCGGATATCCGCTCTGTGAACGCAGGCATTGATGGGACAGGATCGGACCTGGGCTGCGCCCGTTTGGAGACTGATGTACTGCGTCATCAACCTGATCTCGTGTTTGTTGAATTTGTTGGTAACGATGGCGGAGTTCCGGAGTCCAAGGCGCGGATCGAAGGAATTGTCCGACAGATCCGCAAGCGGAGCCGGTTTACCGATATCCTGTTCGTATATACGCTGAAGGAGCGAGATGTGGCCCTATTTCAGTCTGGAGAATACCAGAAGGGAGCTATTATGCAAGAGGAAGTCGCGGACTATTACGGCATTCCTTCGATTCATCTGGGCGTAGCAGTCAGTCAATTGGTTTCGGATGGAAAGCTCATTTTCACCTCAAGGGCAGACGTGTCCATTCCCGGAGCCGTTATTTTTACGCATGATTCGATCCATCCGACGATTCCCGAAGGACACCAGATTTACACGGATACAATCACCCGGTCGTTTGAGAAAATCAGCGAACTTCGAGATCGCGTGGGAAAGATCGAACATCACTTGCCTCAGAATACTTTGGTCCCGGCCAATCCTTGGGAGTATGCGACCATGCTGCCATTGGATTGTCTTACTCATTTTTCGGCAGGATGGTCTTACATGACCCCCGGTGATTTCTCTTTGATGCGCGAGTATGATTGGTTATTTCCCGGTCTATGGCGAGCAGTCGATCCCGGAGAGACGATCACAGTGGAGTTTGAGGGGACCCACATCGGATTATTCGATATCGGGGGGCCGGATTCTGGCAGATTGAAGGTGTCGGTGGATGGAGGGGAACCCTTCCTTATCGATCGATTCACACCATATAACGACCATAATCGAAATCAGTATGTTTTCTTACCTGAGCTACCGAATGGGAAACATACGGTTCGCTTCGAAGTTGATCACAAGAAGACAGACAAAGCGGCCGTGTTTGAGGCAAGCGGCAATGAAAGAAGTATGGAGCATGTTCGGCAGCATCCAGCTTGGTATGATCAAACGGTCATTCAGATTGGAAAGCTGCTATTGGTGCAGCCGCCATTATAATTGATTTTTCCACTTGGAAGACCTACATTCTATCTGATTGCAATGGAGCGATCAATTCGAATGTAGGTTTCTTTTTTTACTTAAAATCTTATAAGAAATTCTTGAAATGAAAGAAATTTCACGGTGATATGGCATGCTATGATAAAAACGACGGAGCGGGATTAGCCAGAAGGATAAGGCTAATTGCTTCTTTACGATCTTCGAACAAAGGAGGGCCTTATTATTTTGAAAGCGTTATCAATTTAAGGGAGGCTGTGAGTTGTATGGTCAAAAGGAAGCTGTTTTTCTTCATCGTTTTCATGTTGACGATAGTAGTTCCTTTCAGCCTGATCGGAATAAGGGCCGCTTATGCGGAGACCTTACCTTATCAGACGATTATCATTGATGACGGGAGCATCACGATCAATGATGTTGTGACACCTGATGCGGGTAACGCCAATAACGGGTTCTCCGCTCCTTATTGGACCACAAGCGCAGGAGTGAAGGGATACAATAATTCCAGTTCAAAATATACGGATGCCGTAGGTAGAAGCATCACATGGAATCCACGCTTGGAAGCAGGGACGGCGAGAATATCGTTCTATAAGCTTGACTGGGCGGATAAAGCAGATAGTAATGTAAAGATTGAAATTGTTCATAACGGGATTACGGATGTCAAGTTTATGGATCTTAGACCTTCGTCGGGTCCATCGGTCGGATGGGTTGATTTGGGGGAGTATGAATTTAGTGGTGATGATTCCGAATTTGTCAGGCTGACTCGAACGCAACCTACGACGGGCACGATTATTACTCGGGCCGATGCAGTCAAGTTCGAAGGAAATATCAGGCAGCAAGCACCGCCGTTGCCCCCGCTGCGGAGCCGCACATTAGCGAATCTCAGTTACACGGAAAAGGGCAGCATCGAAAATGATAACTATAAGGCTACCTTCTATGAAGCAGCATGGGATGGGGGCAAATCCATCGTTCGTGACATGTTCTACAGGAACACGGACACAGGAAACTGGATGCCAATAAATAATGTGTCGGAAAGACTTGAGGAGCAATGGGTTTTATTGGATGGGAATGCAGGGAGCCGAACCAATTACTACGATACGATGAACAAACGCTGGATTACATTCGACGGGATCACTTTTCCCGACAGCCGCACGGCGGTATTAACCGATTCTATGAATGGAAGTGATTACGATTTTGAAGTGAACTGGTCCATGGCAGGGGATAAACCTGATGTTTCCTTCGCCTTTACGCCTCGCCGCGATGGCAATTATGTGATTGGATATCAGTCCTTCACAACAGAGGTAGTCTCTGGCATCAATGAAGTGTTAAATGGATTCAGGTCGCACGCCAAAATGGTAGGTACGGTGGAATCAACAAGCTTGAGGGAACTGAGCGCTCCAATGAGTCTGGTTGAGAAGAATGACAGTTCGGGGAATCCATTGACGTATGGAGTATTTGTACCTTCGCAAGAGCTTCCGGTTGAGTTTGAACCGACGGGAGGCGTTACGAAACAACGGCTTGGCATGAGCCTAGTCAACAATGAAGGCAGCGTGCAGCCAATCCTCTATGCTCCTCAATTAGGGACTTATTCGCAAATGACCGCAGAAAACACCTATCAATTTCATATGGGGTTAATCGCTCAAAAAAGCAATCTGTATGAGTCCTATGCGGATATTCTTCGCAACGAGTACGGTTACTCGGCATACCGGGAAAATGTCTCAGACCAGTCGCTTACTGACGCGATGTTCAATATGATCGATCTACTTAAGATTGACCCGCAAGGGGACGACTCTGTTGATTATGTCCCGTCACCCAGCGGGTGGTGGAGCCGTGCCAAGGGCTTTATTGATATCGAAAACGAGGATAGCGTTCGAACAAGCTCGAATGCGGTTCTTCTGGGGGCTTATTATTTGACCGGGGATGACCAGCTTTACGATACGAGAGCATTGCCCTCCGTCCAGTATGGCGTATCGCGAAATGGTATCGGTTGGTCGCCGACGCAGAAGAAAGTATACGGCGTGCCTTCGTTATGGAAAATGGCCACCCTGCCATTCGATGTTTCAAGCGTCGCCGCTATCAATCAGATGATGGGCACTTCGGCAGGAATTGGGGCGCTGGCACAGGAAGAGTACCTCGTGCGTGATCCTGACCAGAAAGACCGCGGTCCTGTCATTCAGCCCCTGATGATGTATCGTATGACGGGAGATGCGCAGTATTTGCAGGCTGCCAAGGATGCAGCCGACAGCTATATCATGCAACATATCGATACGCCTGCATCCGTGAATGTGAGTAAAAATGAGTTCATTTATTATTATAGCAAGCTGTGGATGGAGATTTTGGAGCTTTACGAGGAAACTCAGGATCCCAAATACTTGAATGCTGCATATAAGGAAGCCAAACGGTATGCCACCATGTTCGTTGCTCGTCCGGTTCCTGAAGGTACCGTTACAATTCCGCAGCCCGAGACGTATAATTACGCGGAATCGTTCCATTGGCCAGAAAGCGGTAAATACCAGTATCCTAGAACCAAGCTCCCAGAAGATATAGCCGGAGGCGTACAAGCGGATCGTTGGCTTGTTTCACCGAGCGGATTGACGTTTGAGGCGGGAAGTACAACCGGCTATTATCGGATGAATGCCCAGGAAGCCCCATTCATGCTGAGGTTGTCGCTCTATACAGGTGATAAACTGCTGCAGGATATTGCTCATAATGCGGTTATTGGTCGATCTTCCAGTTACCCGGGTTATTACTATAAGGGCTTCGCCGTTAGCCAACTTGAACCGGATTTCCCTCTGGAAGGCCCAAGCGGGGCTACATCCATCTATTATCACCATATACCGGGGCAGCTCGGGCAAACGATGGATTATTTGATCAGCGAACAATCGTTGAAATCGAACGGGAGTATTACATTTCCTTCCGTATTCGAAACGAATTTTTTATGGTTCAAATATCACCTCTATGGGAATAAACCAGGCCAATTTTATGGTAATTCCGACGTTTGGCTCTGGATGCCCAAGGGGATTATTAAGACTAATCATCCTCAATTGAACTGGATAACGGGTGAGAGCGGGGATAAATTCTACATCGGGCTGAGCAACGTATCGTCAGATGAAGTTCAGACTCCGATCGAATTGAATAAACAAATCATTGGATTCAACCCGGCACAAGATTATACCGTAACGATCATCCGCGATAATGGCACACCAGAACAAGCGGTTATGAGTGGCGGAATCATTCAAGCCACGGTTTCAAGCAAGGGAATAACTGCTATCATTGTAGAAGGACTCAACATTGATGTGCCGCTGCACCAGGTCAGAACTGCTGATACATCGGATGCAAGCTATTTCTTCGATATTCACAGTCCAATCGATGCAGTTAAAGGTATGCTGATCGTCAAGCCTGACGAAACGGTTTATGATGCTTATGTGCAGGCCAAAACGACGAAACCAGCGACAATTCATTATTCCTTGGATGGCGGGGCTACGTATACAACCATCCCTGATACGATATATCCGATGGAATGGTCGATACGGGTGAACGATTTATCCCAAACCTTCACGTATTATGTGGAATCGGAAGGGAAACAGACCCGCAAGCGGACACTCTATCTGCCTGATCAGGTAACGGAAACTCCAGTCCAACCCGATGATGGGCAGGATGGTTCATCTATCATTGTGGATAATACGGAGGCGGAGGCAGAAGGCGTCTGGATAAGGGATACGACGGCTGACAACTATTACTATGATAACTATGTGTATGCCAAATCTACGGCCGGCACAGCGACAAGCAAAATGAGATGGCGGCCTGAGCTGCCGGAAAGTGTCACTTACAGTGTGTATTACAAGATTCCGCAAATAACAGCTGCGAGTGAAAACTGGGCAGCGAATGCCTCATTTACCGTTCATTATAGCGGGGGCTCCGAGACGGTTACCGTTGATGAGACAACGGCGAATGGTACTTGGGTGCACCTTGGTGATTATCCTTTTACAGCAGGCGATAGCGGGTACGTGGAACTTACCAATAAGGCCAACAAGACCAGGGTCGTTGCCGATGCGATCATGTGGGTGGACCCGAGCAGAATACCGCAATTGGAGTCGGCGGTGATCCAATCTGATCGAATTGAGCTGCAGATGACTCAAAACGCACAACTGAGTGTAACCGGTTATTTGGATAACGGTTTGATCGGTGATCTGACACAGGCCAATGTGCAGTATTTCGTGGATCGTACGGATCTGGCTGAAGTGGATAGCAGCGGTCGGTTGACCCTTCTAAATCTCGATGGGGAAACGGATCACATTGAGGTATGGGCCGCTGTAACGATTGACGGAGTGACCTTAACAACGCCACCATTGACCATAACGATCAAGGACCTAACGGTTATCGTCGACAGTACAGATACAACGGGGTTATACACGACAGAAGGGTCTTGGAGCCAAAGCAATTTAGCCGGATACAAAATTGGGGTTAAGTCCCGTTACACTACAGTTCAAGGATCATCAGCAACGTGGAAAGGCCAGTTTCCAGAGGGGGAATATACGGTCTCCATCTACAAGCTTGTTCATACGACGGCAAACGATAATCATGTCAAAGTGGAAGTGAAACATCAGACGGGTACCGAGGTGACGTATATCGATGCAACGGTCGGCTCATCGGGTTGGGTTAATCTAGGAACGTTCGACTTTACGGGAGACGGTAGCGAGTATGTTCGTTTAACCAGGGAGACTCCAACAACGGTAGATCCGCCAACGCTTCCTGCCGATATGATCTATACGAGGGCTGATGCAGTTAAGTTCGAACGGCATTCCGTTAGTCCGGAGCTGCTTGCAAATGAGGTGCCAGGTAAACCAACACTTTCCGAATAATAGCGGTGTTGAGGTGAATCCCGGCAAACCTGTGTTGTCCAGCGACAACTGGGATCTTGGTGGGAACTATACCAAGTGCTCTATCGGCCATTACACAAATTTCTGGGAGATCTCCTGGCATTTATTAATATCGCAGTGAGTATATGAATGGAAGTAGAACAACGGTACGTGATGTTATACAAATTATTGTAAAATAACCCTAAGAGCTGAGTGGATCAGAACGATCCATTCGGCTTTTTTATTTCTTGGAATTTAGTATTGAACTATGCAAAATGCTAATAAAACGATGATGTAATAAGACAGCGCATTTTTGGAACAAATGCCGGAGCATCCGACCGTGTTTAATCTAATCTTTCAAGGCTCCCAACTGGGGTGATATGTACACGATGCTGTTCGTGTATTGACTTATCTAATGAGATGATTCGTTTTTGTAAGGAAAGAGGGCTAGCTGCTCAGGTCATGGATTTTTGTAATTTAGATTTCGATGATAATTCATTCGAACCAAAACGTTTTTTTTGCGTCATACTCCGATGATTCACTAAGGACTCTCATAGGTCAGCATTTTGAAGAGGTCTATTTTAATGCTATACCATTAAAAAATGGTTCACTTCTTTTTCAATCACTTATCTTAAAGAAGGTCTCTATTGTTTAGTATTTTATTCCTTCTTTCACTAAACTAAAAGAGTCGATTAAATGGAAATGGTTTGTAGGTACAGTCGTGATAGGCAAGAACGCAGCAGCAACGCTATTCCCTTTAGTAACACCGTTACTTATACAACATATTTTACGCTTTCTTAAAACCGCCGTAATGGTGGTTTTTGTTATAATAAGATTATCTTTCAAGAAAAAGGAGTATATCTATTGAATCTTGCTGTTCCCGTTACACAGTCACAATTGATGCAGATATTGCTTAACGTTTCCGTTATTCGCCCTGTCTTTATTTGGGGTGCCCCAGGGATTGGAAAATCAGCTTTAGTTGAATCATTTGCAGATCAAGTCGGACTTCCATGTGTTTCACTTTTAGGCTCTCAGCTTGCGCCAGAAGATATTATTGGCGTACCTCAGATCGTTGACGGCAAAAGTCAATTTTGTCCACCCAAAATGATTGCTCGCAAGGAACCTTACTGTTTATTTTTGGACGAACTTAATGCTTGTTCGCAAGAAGTCCAAAAAGCTTTTTACAGTCTTATTCATGAGCGTCGAATTGGTGATTATCATCTTCCAGAAGGCTCGATTGTAATCGGTGCCGGCAACCGTGCGCAAGATAGTGCAATTGTAAAACCGATGTCCTCTGCGCTCATTAATCGTATGTTTCATGTCCAACTTAATGTATCGTTTCAAGATTGGATTTCTTGGGCGTACGAAAACGAAATTCATCCGATAGTTATTGAATATTTAGAGTCTCGCCCCGACCATCTGTGGAGTGCCCCTCCGAAAACGGAAGAACCGTTCTCCACGCCAAGGTCCTGGCATATGCTATCTGATGCACTTCGCGAGTTTGGCGATAATTTATCACCAGAAGTGGTCGGTATTTTATCGGGTGGTTCTTTAACTCCTGCTCATGCAACACAATTTAAAGCTTTTTACAAAAATCTAAGTGGTAAATATCAATTGAATGCTATTTTAGAGGGCAAAATTTCATTTCCGTCTGCTGCAGAAGATCGTGATGTTCTCTATTTTCTAGCTCAATCTTTTCGAGCACAAATTATTAAAGAACTTCCTGCTCGAAAAGATGATATCAGTGGTAACCATAGGCAGTTTGCACATACGGTGAAAAAATTGATTAAAGACTTGTCTGCCATTAGTTTTGAAATTGCACAGCTCGTTATTGCGAAAAATGAACAATCCTCTAATATTCCTGACTGGCTCATGGTGGAAATTGTTCGTGACTTACCACGGCTCGCCGTTAAAGATAAGGGGTAATGATGTCAAAAAAATCGACACCTGAAAATCCAGCTTTAAAACAATTCCAAGCAGCAGTAGAGATAATTGAAAACCATCCTATTTTTTCGCCTTTATGTTCAAGAACCAGCATTGTCCATCGTGATGGGACCCCTTATCCAATAAATGGTTGGGCAACTGTTACAAAAGGTGGATATATTTACACGCACCCTAAACGCCGAGGTGAAACCTCGGAGTGGGTCTATGTGCTTGCTCATTGTTTGTTGCATTTAGGACTTGGTCATTTAATAACGAAAGATCATCCAGTGGCATGGAATGCAGCTTGTGATTTGTACATTGCCAAATTTCTTGCTGATTTAAAACTAGGAACACCTCCTTCTGATATGGAAACACGGACGGATATGACCGTAAAGGATGAGGAGTTTCTTTATGAGCAATTTTGTGCACGGGGCGTGCCGGAAGTTTTGAAATATTTTGGCACAGCAGGTGTAGCAAGTTCGGATATGGATGTTCGGGATACAGCAGCGCGTAGCTATTGGAGGGGAGAACCCGAATGGGAAAAATACTTTGCAATTGGGTTATCTAACGCGGTCACAAGTGCTGTAAGTGTTGCAGGAGGTTACTCCGCTTCCCTGACAGATTCTACGAGTGTTAAAAGTGCTGCACAGCGGGCAAAACGGTGGTTCATGGACCGTTATCCATTGCTCGGCGCACTTGCTTCCGGTTTTTCAATTATTGAAGACCAAGCTATCTGCCAAAGATTAAGCATTTCCGTTGCGGCTATTGATGTTGTAGAACGCGAAATTTACATGAATCCAGCAGCTGGATTAACGGACGAAGAATGTATTTTTGTGATGGCGCATGAGTTATTACACGCAGGTCTACAGCATCATGAACGCTGCCAAGGTCGCGATCCTTATTTGTGGAATGTCGCTTGTGATTATGTCATCAACCTTTGGTTGGTTGAAATGCAAGTTGGTGAATATCCTAATATCGGTCTGGTTTTAGACCCAGAGTTGAAAGGTTTATCTGCAGAATCGATTTACGACAAAATGGTTGGAGATATTCGCTTATATAGAAAACTAGCTACGCTTCGTGGCAATGGATTAGGCGATATGATTGGCAAAGGTGATCCGTCGCTCTGGGATGTTCGAAATGGGCAAACGCTTGATGATTTTTGCAAGAATGCTCTTCAACAAGGTTTAATGTATCACGAAGAACAAGCTAGGGGTTTACTTCCTTCTGGGCTTGTTGAAGAAATTAGAGCACTTGGTCAACCACCGATTAAATGGGATGTTGAGCTTGCCAAATGGTTTGATTCATATTTTTCTCCACTTGAAAAAACGCGGTCCTATGCCCGTGTCAGCCGTCGCCAATCATCAACGCCAGATATCCCAAGACCTCAATGGGTTTACAGCGGTTCATCTGAGGATGGACGTACGTTTGGTGTGATTTTGGATACGTCTGGTTCAATGGATAAAAAATTGCTGGCTAAGGCGCTTGGTGCCATTGCTAGTTATGCACAAGCTCGAGATGTGCCTTTCGCGCGACTTGTGTTTTGTGATGCAGCTCCTTATGATGCGGGTTATGTTGCCCCAGAGACAATCGCCGATCGTGTGCAAGTTAGAGGTAGAGGGGGGACCGTTTTGCAGCCTGCTATTGATTTAATCACTCATGCTGAGGATTTTCCGAAAAATGGACCACTTTTAATTATTACCGATGGTTATTGCGACAAACTAACCATTCGACGAGAACATGCTTATTTATTGCCAAAAGGAAATGAACTACCTTTTTCTCCAAAAGGTCCTGTTTTCCGTATCGATTAAGAAACAATAACAGAATGAATAATTACGCACTGAGCAAGCTGAGGTTTAAAAGTATGTTAAACACAACTCAAAAATAGAATTCAATAAAGAGCCTCATGCTTTACAGGAAGTACAATGGTTTCTATTCATGACATGCCAGATAATATTACGATTACAACGGAGTACGCTCTTGAACAGTTGAAATGATAAAAAGAATTATATTTTTTTGAAAGTCGAATGCGAAAAGTTCTATTTTTACGAGGAATCTGTCTCAGTATTCGTAATATCAAATTATAAATGTTTAGAGATATACGGCTACAGTGAAAGAGATATGAATAAAAGGCTGGAGACCGGAGACCTGCAGGTGTCACAAATGTGATCTGCGGGTCTTTTTTTGTAGAAATGAGTGTATCAACCCGAGGAATGGATTTTCTCGGGCCAATCGCACGAAGGGCACTTGACAGAGCCTTCTGTGTGTTTTAACATGCGAAAAACCGGTCCAATGTAGCGAAAAAGGTGAGCATTCACGTGTTGTGACATTCCTTTACAAAGCATTTACTGTAAGGAGGTACGGATCCGAGGTATATACAAGAGTTACTCGGGCACCAAAGCAGTAGAACAACAGTGCGTTATACTCATGTGTCTATGAAGGAGCCAGATAGATTAAGAGCCGGTTGGATTATTGAAATCGGGGTATTACGGAGAGGGAGTTCGTAGATATCCTGCTGAAGGGAGTGTTTACGAAGTACGGGAATACACGTAATATGGAAGTATTCGCGAAGTTCGTAGATAAGACGTTATACGAAATAATTCTAAAACTAAAAGGTGATTGATTTGAGCGAAGATGAAATAACACTACAAGAAAAACTCCAATTGTTTCATTTAGTTTTTTCAGAAGAGTTTGATTCAATTTTCTCAGCTGATATTATATGCTGTGAAAATTGTGTAAACGAATTTATAAAGTATTGGCCGGGTGTCTATATTAACGATATTGATTTTCAAAGATATTCAGTACGAATTTCATCATTATATTCAATGATGCGATTTTCTGATTTAATATCTGAGGAAGAATTCAACAAATTTTCTTCTGAGTTGGTCTGTCCTCGGTGTAACCATGAATTAAATGGATTTATTTATCCCTACAATATGCCATTTGATGTTCCACATGGATTTGAGCAACTCATAAAGGAAATTGCAAAAATAGCTTATGAGACACCTTTTTTACTTTTATCAAATGTTTTTGCACTTGAGGTATATCAAGAGATATCTAAAATATCTCTAATAACTGAACCGAAATTTTCTTCTGATACAGTCTATAGAGCGCGGATAATCAATGATGAAACTGTTTATACAGCTATGGACTTTCTGGCTCCTCCTAAAGAGAAAGTTGGTGAGGGAAGATATAACCATGCTGGAAAACAAGTATTATACCTTTCTGAGGAACCAGAAACATGCTTTCATGAACTACGATCGCCAAAAAAGGGTGTAATGATTGCAAAGGTCAAAATAAAAGAACCCATCAAAATTTTGGACTTAACAATGCAATCTATTGAGTCAAACATAATTAACTTAATAAGATGGTCATCATTAATGAGTTCCCCTAGTGAAGGCGAAGGATGGCATAAACCTCATTATGTATTTACGAGATTTGTTGCTGATTGTGCTAAAGCAGCTGGATTTCATGCCATTAGATATCCGAGTGTGCGCTTTGAAGAAGGTATGAACCTTGCAATAATTAATTACGAAGAGTATATAAGAAATATCGAAGTTAATGAAGTATTTATATTCAATGAAAGTAACACTAAAAGTGAAGTGCTAATGCAAAAATTAAGGGAGACTCTTAATTCAGCAAATTCACAGTAGAGAATTACTCCGCATAACAATGCATTCCTGCAGCGTCGCTAAGGCTCCTTGGTCGCCAAGAGGAACATCTTAGAAGTGGACTCAGGCGACACATTCAACCGGCTAAATCTGACGACCCGTTCCATATGGTCACTTAAGCCACTTGAACGTCAGGAATGCGGAAACGTTATCTGCAATTCCTCAAATAATGAAAAAGAAGGAAATAAGATGAAAAATCATAATGAAGAGAAATTCGCTCTGGAGAATGCAGCAGTAGACATATTTTTAAACCTTTTTAATATTAATCACAAAGATCAGTTCGAATTAGTAGAAAGACGAGAAAGTCCAGATTTCGTCTTAAGTGGCTTGAAAGGTGAATTACTCGGACTTGAAGTAGCACATTTATTTTATGATCCTGAAGAAGCAAAAATGCTACTAGGCAGGTCTGATAATAAGATGCATGGAACAGAAAAATTTGATGATCTGGTGAATGCTTTAAACAGATTACTAAAACAAAAAGAAGCAAAGATATTGAAGTATGAAAGTACATATCCAACATCATTAGTGATTAGAAATGCTTCCCCTATCTTTGGTATGAGTGACCTCTTAAGAGATAAGGAACTGATTTACAAACCGAGCATTTATAAAAATGTTTGGTTTGTTTCTAGAGATGGCAATTATAATGATTGGTTAATGAAAGATATTTTGATGGTTTAGTCGAAGAAGTGAGGAACAGCAGATAACACAGCATTCCTACTGCGGGCATTCGCCCTTGATCGCTAAGAAGGATTTTCAGGGGAGGTTATTCAGGCGATACATTCAACCAGCTAAGTCTGACGACCCGTTCCCTTTGGTCACTTAATCTGCTTGAACGTCAGGAATGCCAAACGTTATCTGAAAGAATCGGAAATCCAAAACAACACAATACACAGGAGACCTAATATGGATCAAATAAACGTATCTCTAAATCTTATCACAAAAGAAAGTGAACTAGAGTGTATATCCCTTAGACCTAGAGAAGACCAATTAAACTTGGTAGCATCGAATTCGGATTCACTTTTGCATGCAGCTAAGGAGATTACTTCAAAGCCTTACGGTGTGTATGTGGAAGATATTATGGTAGGATTTATACTGTTTGATAATGAAGTATATACTGATGGTTACTACTGGATCCTTAGGTTTATGATTGACGAAAGGCATCAAGGAAAAGGATATGGGAAACTTGCTATAAGGGAAATCATCAGAAAACTTGAAAATAGAATGGATTGTAAACAAGTAAGAGTATCTCACGGTCCACACAATATTGTGGCAAATAGACTATATAAAGAATGCGGATTTCAGGATACTGGAGAAACAGAAGAGAACGGAGACATTATTCTAAGTTATTACAGTAAGTAATCCCTGGTGAAAAGACTCAGGATTATTTCGAAGAAGCCGATTCCATCAGATAACACTATATTCACGCTTCGGGCCATTTGGCCCTCGGTCCGGACCGATGAGGAAGAGACGTGGGGAGATTCAGCCGGACACACCCGATTTCGTCGGGCGTCGTGAATATACGAATCGTTATCGGAAAGATATGCATTTATAAAAACCATTGAGGAAGTGGATCAATGAAGATAGTCAACGGAGTAGTTGATGCAACTGCAACGGCATATTATTTATCGTACAAATGTTTAATGAATAAACACTTAGAAGACTGTGAATATAATAGCGATTATTTTTCAGCTTATTTTGTTCCTGCAATTACTACAGCAGCATTTTCATGTGAGCTTGCTCTAAAGAGTATTTGCCAGTCTCTCAATGGGAAAGTACCAAAAGGTCATGATCTAAATAAACTTTTTAAGACACTTGATGAATCTACTCGAAGAGATATTATGAACCGAACAATTACTGCGTACAACCTTAAATCTGAAATTCTTAAGGTAGACGCACGGATTGATGAGAATGATTTTGACAATTTATTAACTTATCACAAAGATTCTTTTACTATATGGAGATATTTTTATGAAGGTAGTCCGAGTATAGATTTAGATTTTATTGAGGCATTAATGTTCTGTTTGAATAAGGTGGAGGATGATTATACGAGTTACATCATTAATCAGTTATCAATAAGAGCAAAAAAGATTATTAAGACAATCTAGGGTTTATTCAAGAAGGCATATCCATCCGATAACAATTTGTTCACGCATCGGCGGACAAGCCACCTCGGTCCCGGAAGAAAAGTCGAGGAAGCGATTGCCGGGACACATCCGCACCGACTAACCGCATCGCGGCCGCTCCCGTTGGTCGCTTAAGTCGGTGGGACGTCGTGAACACGGAAACGTTATCAGAAATTCTTGAGTACCTTTTACTTTGAAAGTCAAATTGAGATTGATTATAGTAGTTAAATGAATTCGAATAATGCAATTACTGAGAGTTCTAATACCAAAATTAACATCTTTTACATGGATAAGTCATAAAGAAATGTGGTTTAATTATCCATACGACACGTATTTAAACGGTACCTAGGGGGATGCAACATGAAGAGAGATGGAACGGTTATTTCATTTATCAATATGAAAGGTGGGGTTGGAAAAACGACCTTATGTATCGGAACGGGTGAATATTTAGCTAATTTTCTAAATAAAAAAGTGCTGATGATTGATGTTGATCCTCAATTTAATGCTACTCAATCGCTGATGGGAGTATACAATAGGGTTGATGAGTACTTAGATACTTTTCTTAAAAAAAATATGACCATCAGAAAACTTTTCGAGAATACAACAAGTGTTTATGAACCAAATGAATATGCCAAAGCTGAAGATGTTATAGTTAAGCTAGATGATAATTTAGATATAATTTGCGGTAACATTAACTTAATATTTGATGATAATTCGAAAGATAATTCTCGTACAAAAAGAATTAGAAAATTTATAAGAGACAATAATTTGAAAGATGTATATGATTTTATATTAATTGATTGCCCTCCGACCATTTCATTCTATACAGATGCATCATTGATGGCTTCCGACTATTATATAGTCCCTAACAGAATTGATAGATATTCTTCATTAGGCATTACATCCTTGCAATCAGTTATTAAGAGATTGGTTGATGAAGAAGAGCTATCCATAAAATTGCTAGGTATTATATATACCATGGTGGATGAAAATTTAACTCAAAAAACACAAGAGATTAAAGAAAGTTTTGAAACAGAAGAATCTGTTAAGGATCTATACATATTTAAATCGAAAACTTCGTATGTTCGAGATTTACTGGTCGGTTATAATGAAAATATCTCATCAAAGTATCAAAAGTCCAGAAGAGATATTGAATTGGTATGTTTAGAACTAATCGCTAGGGTTGAGGTGGGGGATAATGAATAATATTAATACTGAAATTTTCAAAAAAATAGATAATAATCGTACTAAATCTCACATAGATACCAGCGAATTAATAGGTCTAAATAGTCTGTTAATATATTCTAAAGACATATTTGGCAAGAACGAAGAAGTTGATGAATACATTAAAAAGGTATTTAATATAAATTTTTTACCATATGTAATTCGTTCTAGAACTCTAATATTTGCTCGAGTTTCTAAAGAAATTTATTACTATGATGAAAATCAGAAAAATTCTGTTATGAAAAAAATGATTCAATATTTTCAAGGGAATTTATCCGATGATACTACCATTAAAAAGAACAATAGTGAGGGGAAAACTAATGCAAATGAGAACATGAAGAAGTGGATGAGAGGATTAAATAATCAAAATGAATAGGAATATACTTGAATATGATCCATTAGGGACAAAAGAATCTATTAGATTATTCATAGAAATGTATAATATGGATATATCTATTTCAGGGAATAACAAATTAAAATGTGTTATTAAAAAAATAATATTTATTAAGTTATTTGTGGATAATCATAATCCTACTCATTATCCTAAAAGTATGATATTTGATATTTTAAGCGCTTTAAATTCTCTTAAGGAACATAAACAGAGGTATTATCATTTTAATATTAGATCTTTTATAGAAAATATTTTAAGAACTATTTTACTACTTGATGACTCAGATAGGACAGGAGTAAACGAACTCTTTAGGCAATCAAGATCAGCTTGTAATGAAAAAGATGAAGAGATAGAAATAATTAATTTACTAGAAAGTAAGTACACTATTAGTAACAATTATGTTCACAGTAATCTTATGGCAGGCATAGAAATTCATCAATTTTATAAAAAAATAAAAGAAGAAACAATGCAATCAGAAATAACTGAAGACTGTTTTGACCAGATGTGTGTACTGCTTACAAGAGTTAGTGAACTGTTAATTAGAAGGTTTTCTAATGAAGTAGAACATATCTTCTTTAGAAAAAAAGCAACTTTATCTTTCCTATTAAATGACGAACTCTCTAGACTTCAAGCTGAAAAACAATTACAAATAAGCTCTTAGTTTATCAGAAATAGATATATACTGAAATTGGAGGCTGTATAAAAACAGGCTCTCTTTTTATTTTGCGTATACCTTGCTAAACCAATATTTTGTATCCTGAGTTCCCGAATTGTGTAACGAGAAACCTCGAAACCCCGCGTAAATACTGGAAAGTTCCATTGTTATAAATATTTTAAGTATAACGATGGATTGATAAACAAATTTACGGCAAGGCCTTGATATTACAACATTCTCAAATTGACCTCGTTATAAATTCCGGGAACTTAGGTTGTATGTGAGAGTTGGGGTATTTATACAATGAACTTTTATGTGAAATCCACGATGTCAAGAACTTCTGATAACAATGTATCTACGCCGTGTCGCGTTTGCTCCTTGGTCTGGCCGAGGATTTTCGAAGAAGCGGAGTCAGCATGCAACCCTGCAAGGCTAAGTGGCGTAGCCACTCAGTCGCATACGCTCCTTTAAGCCTTTCGGGTTCGTAGATACAAGAACGTTATACGAAATACTTGATAAAAGGAGAAACCAAAATGATTTTAGAAATATCTGTGGATGAAAGAGTATTGAAAATAGATGTTTCACCGAAAATGGTTTATGAATCTAATGGAACACTTTATGAGTTTCCTCATTCAGAATTTAATGAAGAGTATCAACCAATTTATCATACAATCTCTGTTGTAGTTTCAATGGAACAAATCGATATGGAATGTACATTGACGCAAGAGGTGGAAAATCAATTAAAAGAAAAATATTATTTGGAAGAAAATGAAGATCAATTAGTTGTTGCTAGATTAGAAATAACGGAATTTCCAAATGAATGGAAAGAGGAAATGGGGGATTCTTGGTTTAATTGGCTTGATGCATTAGACGGAGATTATGCAGTAATTGGTGAAAGAGCAGATAGAATTGTAAATGAAGATATATATGGAGAAGCTTTCGAATACGGGAGTTTATATTACATACAGAGATTAGACGTACACCCGGAATTTAGAGGGCAAGAGGTAGGTTTAAAATTAATACAACATACTTTTAAATATATGCTCAGAAATGCGAATGGAATTGTATTCCTAATTGCAAAACCAATGAAATCAAAACTATCAAAGAAGTCTAATGTTTTTAAAAGTTCAAGTAGATTATCAAATTACTATAAGAAATGCGGTTTTAAAAGAATTAGAAATAGAAGTACTAAGTCAATTGTTATGGAAACATGTGTAGAAGATTTATATTTGGACAGTTAAGTCAAGAAGCCAAGTGCTTCGTCTAACATTATATCCACGCATCGGAGCCTGGCGGCTCCTCGGTCCGCGAGAAGCGATTGGCCGGGAAGTAGAATCAGCGGACACATCTGCACCGACTAACCGCATCACGGCCGACTCCTGACGGAGCCTTAAGTCGGTGAGACGTCGTAGATACAGGAACGTTATACGACAGTCTCTAAAATACATAGAAAAACATAGAAAGGAATTATTGAATGATCATTAGGACCGTTTCATTATGTCTAATTCGAAGAGGCGATCAAATATTAGTTGAAGAAACATATGATAAAGCCGTAAACAAGACTTTTTATCGGCCGGTTGGTGGAACGGTTGAGTATGGTGAGAATAGTAAAGAGACGATAATTCGAGAAGTAAAAGAAGAATTAAATGCCGAAATACAAGAACCCAAGCTAAAGTTTGTCATCGAAAACCTATTTACATACTTGTTGGATCAGGTAGGTCATGAAGTAGATTTCATTTATGAAGCCGATCTTGTTGATAATGACTTATACAAAAGAGAAGTTATCGAAGGCATAGAAGGTATAAATCCATATAAAGCAGTTTGGAAATCAATTAATGAATTCGAGAATAATGAACAGGAAAAACTAGTACCGGATGGATTATTGGACCTATTGCTTGCGAATCATTCAGAGAGAATTAGCAATGTTGAGCACATTAGAACTACATAATATCAAAAAGAACAACTATGTAAGCTGTTCAATGAAGAGAGACCGTCGTATAACTCCACATTCACGTATCGGGCCGTTGCAGCCTTCCTCGGTCTCCCGAGGCGAAACATAGGAGTAAGCTCAGGGGAAAACCCAGCACAGGTAAAGTCTTCGACCCGGCGGCCTGATCCTGTGGGAATCGGCCAGCAGCTTAAACCAGTGAGGGTTCGTGAAATGCCTGAACGTTATGTGAAATCAGTAAAAACCTAATATAAATGAAAATCGGAGGACTTTATGATAGTTACTCCAAGATGTAAACTAATAAAATTGGCTTCGGGAGATCTCGATGATGTGATACAAATTTACAAAGATCCTCTGGTAAGAAGATACTTAGGAGGAACAACAGACGATGAGTTACTACTTAAGAATAAGTTTGAAGAGGTATTGAGTAAATCAAAGATGCCAGGAGTTTATTTTTGGTGTGTACGATTAATCAAGGACGATCAATTTATTGGTTTTGTTTCGTTAGACCGTTATCATGACGGAAAGAACATCGAGTTATCTTATGAATTCCTTCCTCAACATTGGGGTAATGGATATGCTACAGAAGTTGTTAGAAAAATGATTGATTATTCATTCACAGAAATAGATCAACCTAAAATAGTGTCTGAAACTCAAATTGCCAATGCTTCTTCGTGCAAGTTGCTAGAGAGGGTTGGCATGAAACTTGAGAACAGACTAATGAGATTTGGAGCAGAGCAGGCTGTATATAGCATTGAAAGAACCTGATAGTAATTCGAAGATGGCACTGTCATCCACATAACAATGCATTCACGCTGCGGGGCTGCTACGCCGTCCCTTGGCTGCCAGGAGCTGGGACTGAGGGAGGATTAAGGCGACAACACTGCGCCGACTAACCGCATCACGGCCGCTCCCGTTGGTCGCTTAAGTCGGTGAGGGTTCGTGAATACAAGAGCGTTAGGCGAAATGCCGATGTCAAATAAATAGTTCCATGCCACAGAATTCGTCGGTAATCTGAGTAACTTTGCGAGTGGAGACCCCGTTGATCACCATCTCCATAAGGGAGATGGTTAAGTCCCCATGATAACGAGATCTTTTCCATTTGATTAAGACAGTGTTATTTCCACGTTATTCTCATGAAAGATGATATTATCGATGATTAAGTTTGCGAATTAATTCTCGTGTAATATACTTAGTATATTAATATTATGATGTCAGGGTGGTTTTGGTGGAATTGCATTTATACGAGCAGATATATATCTATATTGTACAAGAGATTAAAGAAGGCCGATTAAAAGAAGGAGATCGAGTCTCTTCTGAAAAAGAGTTGGCTGAAAAATTTGGCGTCAGTCGTATTACATCTAAAAAGGCTCTGGAGAAATTGGCGGATTCTGGGGTTATCAAACGAATACAAGGAAAAGGCTCTTATGTGGCCGATGGTATAATTGGAGGACAAGAACCGAAGCACCATTCAGAGGTAAGAACGACCTTGGTTTCTGAGGATGATAAGCGGTTGATCGGGTTTATTATACCGAATTTTTCTGACGAGTTCGGCCTACAACTTCTTAGATCGATGGAAAAACGGAGTGCTGAGCACAATTATCAACTCATTATCAAGCGAACTTGCGGGGATCGGGATGAGGAAAAACGCGCGATCGACTTATTTATTCGTTTAGGAATCAAAGGATTAATCGTGACCCCCATTCATGGTCAACACTATAATTCGGAGCTGCTTCGTCTTGTATTGGATCGGTTTCCAATTGTTTTGGTCGATAGATATCTAAAAGGAATTCCGGTTTGTTCAGTTTACACAGACAATAAGAAAGCAGCCATGGATCTTACGCGCCATCTGATTAACAAAGGTCATAAAAAAATTGCCTTTTTATCTCCGCCGGAAGAGAACACTTCAACATTGGAGGAAAGGCTGCTCGGATATACGTTTGCCTTCACCCAAGAAGGAATGAACTTGAACAAAGATTATTTATTGACGAACTTGAAGGGCACCCTTCCCAAGAACATAAACGGAACAGCGATTGAAAGTGATAAAGAAACAGTAAAGTATTTTTTGAAACAACACCCTGATGTAAAGGCGTTTGTCGCGTCGGAATTTCTAATAGCTACCATGCTGGCTCAGGTCATCAACTCGATGGGGAAATCTCTGGAGGAATTCGAGATTGTTTGTTTCGACTCCTTGAACGATCACCTGGGTCAACCCATCTTCACTCATATTGAGCAGGATGAGAAGCAGATGGGTGAATTAGCCGTGGATATGCTAATCTCTCAGTTGCATGGAACAGCAGTTCCCGAGCTGAACATCATTGAACATCGTATGATCGTGAAAAATAACGGATAGGGAAATAGAACTGCAATTCAACAAAAGCAAGGATATCGCTTGTTCAATGTGCCGAGAAGTCCCCGGGGGCTTTTCGGCACTTTTTTAAGTTATCAATAAACTTCGAAGCATGGACCTTCCTGATATCGCAAGAAAAACTTCCGCTATATGCGGTCTGTCTTCTGAGAAAATACGTCGATAGACGTTTTTCTTATGGTAAAGCTTGTTCCACATCAGGGAATTGGTTAGGAGATCGGAGATTAACGAACCTCGAAAAGTCGATTTATATCTAATTATAGCCATGCATCATGAATTTTTATGTCGTAATATTGCAATTGACACATCACATGATGTCATATTAACATACTTAGTATAACCAGTAGATTCCTTATAACAAATTCACTTCGTTCCTCATTTTCTGTTTTTAATAGTTCATATCACCAATCATGTTAACGCTTACATATATCTAAATTTGACTATGTTTCTATTATGTACATGTAAATGTGAATCAGAAAAATGAAGTGAGTATTATAGGAATTCAAGGTAAACTAATTAATTTAACTAAGGGGGACTTTGAATGAGGAGATCCAAAAAATTCGCATTTCCAATTCTTGTTTACTTTCTGGCTATGTTATTACTTGTAACCGCTTGCTCAACGAAGGGAGGCTCAAGCGATCAGGCGGGAGAGGGGATTACAACGGTTACGATGTGGCATGGTCTTACCTCAATTGATTTAGATAATATGAATAAAGTCGTAAAGGCATTTGAGGAGAAAAACCCTACCATCAAAATGAAATTGGTTTATACAGAATCCAGCGAGGGATCCGATCAGAAGCTGCTGACTGCAGTCGCAGGCGGCAATCCTCCTGACGTTGCACTTTTCGACCGGTTTAAGGTCGGTACTTGGGCTGCGCAAGGTTCTCTGACTGACTTATCCTCGATGGCAGCAGAATCCGGAATTCGTAAGGAATTGTATTATCCATTTGCTTGGGAGGAGTCCAGTTATCAAGGAAAGCTTTATGCAATGCCGATGGATACGGACTCTCGCCTGCTATTTTACAATAAGGATCATTTCAAAGAAGTAGGGCTGGATCCCAACAAACCCCCACAAACAATCGCCGAGCTTGAAGCGGCCGCCGAAAAGTTGACCATCAAGGAAGGTAAACGTTTCAAACGGATCGGGTTCATCCCATGGTATTCGCAAGGCTGGCTGTATACTTGGGGATGGGCATTTGGAGGAGAATTCCAGGACGCTGCCACCGGCAAAATTACCGCAAATGATCCTAAAGTCGTTGAAGCGCTGCAATGGATGACCGACTTCGGCAAAAAATACAATGTCGAGGATATTGCCGGATTCACAAGCGCAGCTGGGTCGGAGGAAATGGATCCGTTCATTTCCGGTCAAATCAGCATGAAGATAAGTGGAAACTTTACGGTGAAGGGTATCGAAAAATTTAAGCCGGATTTAAATTACGGTGTTGCACCAATACCGACCCCAACAGGAACTAATTTTACGACATGGTCGGGAGGAGGGTCCGCTATTATCCCTAAAGGCGCCAAGAACGTCACTGCTGCTTGGAAATTCCTCGAGTTCTTAGGGAAAGAAGAGGGGCAAACGTTATTAAACGCTGACTCTCAAATTTCGGTTATCGATTCGGTTAACGACAAATACGGTTACAAGGACGATCCGATTATGAAAGAATTTATCAATATTTTACCCAATTCACATAACCGCCCAGTTATTCCTGAAGGACAACTGCTGTGGAATGAGTTAGCTTCCGCAACGGAAAAGGCTACCCGCGGTAACGGTACTCCGAAAGAGAACCTGGATAGAGTAACAGAGACTGTTAATAAGGCTTTAGAAAAATACGACAAATAGGGTGCTCGGTAGGCAGGGAGCGAACCTTTCTCTCCTTGCCTATTAATGAATGACAATTGGAAGGAGAATGTACATGGCGAAACTGGCCGATTCAGTTCAAGTAAACGCAATTCCATCGGCAAGGAAACGAGCACTCCGCAGAACTAACGTGATTGGGTGGCTGTTTGCTTCACCTTGGGCTATAGGGCTGCTATGCTTTTATGCAATTCCGATGCTAATGTCCATCTACTTCAGCTTCACTACTTACAGCATTCTGCAGCCTGGTGAATTTGTCGGAATGAATAATTATAGAGATCTTTTCCATGATCCTTTATTTTGGAAATCTATATACAACACGATTTATTTCACCGTATTTTTTGTTCCATTAAGTATATTTATTGGTGTGGCACTTGCTATGATGTTGAATATGAAGGTCAAAGGGATGGCTGTATTCAGAACGATCTTTTTCCTACCTACACTTGTGCCACAAGTGGCTTTGGCTGTTCTGTGGATGTGGCTGTTACATCCAAACTTCGGATTGGTAAATGGGATGTTAGCGCATTTCGGTATCGATGGGCCTCCTTGGCTTGGTGGTGAAGCTTGGTCCAAGCCTTCACTCATCTTGATGTCGCTTTGGGGTATTGGGCAAGCCGTCGTCATCTACCTTGCTGGATTAGGAGACATCCCTGATGAGTACTATGAAGCGGCGCAAATCGATGGAGCTAACTGGTTTCAGAAAACGAGAAAGGTAACTCTGCCTTTGCTCACTCCCGTTATTTTCTACAACCTTGTCATGGGAATGATCGGTGCATTCCAACAGTTCACTCTTCCCTATACGCTGACCAAAGGGCAAGGAACTCCTGCAAATTCCATGACTTTTTACGTCATGTATTTATATGAGAACGGATTCAGGTATTTCAAAATGGGTTATGCCTCCGCAATGGCCTGGATCTTATTTATTATAGTTATGGTATTAACCGGAATTATTTTTATTACATCTAAACGCTGGGTTCATTATCAAGGGAAATAAGGAGGAGGAAGTAAGGGATGAATCCTATCGCTATCAAAAGAATCAATCGTGCGTTAGCCTATTTATGTCTAATTGTTGCTTCTGCATTTTTCATTATTCCGTTCATTTGGCTGCTTTCGACTTCTCTTAAACCACTCACACAAGTCTTTACATTCCCACCAGAGTGGATTCCGCATCCAATTCTGTGGAGTAATTATTCCCGTGCCGTTGAGTATATCCCTTTCTGGACATATCTGAAAAACACGGCGATTATAACAATCGTTAGTACGCTTGGTGTGATCATATCCTGTCCCTTGGTTGCATATAGTTTTGCCAAGTTAGAGTACCGTGGGAGAGGCATACTTTTCTTTGTTACCCTCGCTGTTATGATGATTCCCGGACAGGTGACGATGATTCCTCTATTCCTGTTGTTTACTAAATTAGGTTGGGTAGGAACATCTCTTCCACTGATTGTACCCCAATTTTTTGGAGTGCCAATTTACATTTTTCTATTGAGACAGTTTTTCATGGGACTGCCTGATGCCCTGCGCGAAGCGGCCCGCTTAGACGGCGCTAGTGAGTTCCGCATATATTTACAGATCATGTTTCCACTAGCCAAATCCGCCGTTTTAGCCGTGGCATTGTTTCAATTTATGGGGAGCTGGACTGATTTCATGGGCCCCTTGCTCTATTTAACCAATGAACCATCTTACACGGTTTCGCTTGGATTGCAGCAATTTCAGAGTCAAAAGGGATCCGAATGGGGTCTATTAATGGCCGTATCCACCTTGATGACATTACCTATTATTGTTTTGTTCTTTTTTCTTCAAAAGACGTTTATTAGCGGCATTACATTTAGCGGTATAAAAGGTTGAACATCATTTGTATGAATTAAGCTCCAGCGATGCGGAACTCTGGGGATGTTAGGACGGACCAAAGGCAGAAATGGGAGGCTGAATTTGATTAAACGTAAGGGTGTGGGGCGTAGGAGGCGCAGAACATACAGCATTTTCGGAAATACGATTACGCTTAAATTTGCGGACGGCAAAACGGAGCGGTTCGTATTCTTCGTCCAACCCGAAAAAGATGGAAAGCCGATTTCGCAGTATATCCAAATCGGCGACCGCAATTCTTATGTAGATAACGATCGATAACGATCGATAGGTCCGTTGGAAAAAAGTTAATAAGCAAAAAGGCAGCGATGTGTAAAGCAGAAGCTGCCTTTTTTGCTTACCAATGCGTTCTGCATAATAATGAGGCTCGCAAGGCAGATGGAACGATAGTTTGTGGATTTGATACAATTGTAAACCTTAATTACGAAAAATAGGTTTTCAATAATGTGACTCAAACTCAAGGAGAATTCCAATCCTGACACTTGCATTACTAAGTATTATTTAATGAAGCCAAGAGGAACAATTACAAACAATAATAAGGAGATTCAGGAACTCCTCGGCCACTCAAGCCTGAAGACAACCGAGATTTACACACATGTCGGTCTTAACAGCTCCAACGTATTCAAGCCCTCTGGACCGACTCATGAGAAGCAACCTGCCGGAGATGGAGGATTAGCCCTCTCTTCGTCTAATAATATATATGGGAACATAAAGCGAATTCGTATATTTTCTCCTACGAAGGAAATGGGTGAATTCGTATTAGCTAATCGAAGAAGTCAGCAGAATCGGATAACATTATATCCACGCATCGGGCATTAGCCCTTGGTCCGGCACGAAGTTAGATGTGATTCGGAGAGGGATTTCAGCAGCAGGAAGTGGATTCAGCCGGACATATCGATCCCCCCTAAGATAGGAGCTATCTAAGGGGGGATCGACGTCGTGTGAACATTATGCGAAACCAGCAATAGAAACAGAACGAGGCGATTTTTTGTCTATAGCAGCAATTATCATTAAGCCAGAAGATACAAACTTCTATGTACCTGTTTCAACTGAGGCTTTTTTTCAGAGATGTTGGTTGCCAGCCATCAAAGAGCTGAATCTGAAAATAATTTCCTTATTTAATCCTGGATTAGATCTTACTAAAAATGACCTTTTTCCTCTAGTAGAAGAATTAGAAGTAATAAAAAAATGGGCTGAGGTAAATTTAAATAATGATGATTTTAATTATCTGAAAAGAAGGATTGATTTTCTCATTGTTAACTTAATAGAAGTATTCAATAGTGATGAAGCTATAGTGTTCATTGGATAACATCATGAAGACTCGCCCAATGGAGAATTATGATAAAAATGGTATGAAAGTGAAGTATATTAAGAACGATTTAAGAAGTACAGAATCTAATGAATAGATGGAATGAAATAATTAATTCCAGCAAGTTCATAGATGTCGTTGTCATCGATAACAACGTATTAGCGCTGCAGGGATATCGTCCTTTGGTTGTCCAGATGTATAATCACGGAAGTAGCTCACACAACAAACGACTCAGCCTAAGATAAGAGCTATCTAAGGCTGGGTCGTTCCGTGAATACAAGAACGTTAGGTGAAATCAACGCAAAAAAGGAGGTGAAAATCCTGGAAAGACTAAGGAGATTTTTCAAAGTATCACGGATATTAATCATAATTTTTGTTTTGTCTATACTCGGATTAATCCTCTATTTCACTTACCCATTAAAGATTCAAATTGTATTACAACATACGGATAATATTGAGAGGATTCACGTTATTTATATTTCTAATGGTAACTCTACTGAATACTTGTTATCCAAAGATCAGGGGATAAACTTTGATGAGGTAATTCAAATATTAGGTGCGATTACATACACTAGAAAATTCAATACATTTCGAGGCGGGTTTGGTGATGTAATTATCATGACAGTCGTTTATAGGGAAAAGGATGGAGTAAGTAATAACTACTCTGTTGATATTCGTGAATTGGGGATCATTATTAGTCATGAAAAGGAATATAGAATGAACGGGGATTCAAAGGAAATAATAAATAAACTTGTTGATTGGATAACGAGTCAATGAAAGTAAACTCAAGGATGGCGCAGACTCCAATAACACGGTATCAACGCTACGATCCATTCGGCTCTTGGTTCGCGAGATGAGGAATACAGGAAGTGCATGTTAGAGGAAACATCACACGAGAAGAAAAAGGTTCGACTCATCTGGTACAAGAAGGAATTTTGCCAAAAAAAGAACTGATATTTGAGAAGTTCAAAGAGTATTTACTAATGCGATCGGAGCCAGAGTAAGTCTAACGACCCGTTCCCTTTGGTCACTTAAGCCGCTTGAACGTTAGGAATACGAGAACGTTATATGGCATACCCGAGAACCCAATTTCACATTTTCCAATACTATGACTACTTATTGTTGTCAACAATTGTTACAAAGCATTTGTTTTAGAATTAAATAATTATTCCTTGAAAAATATTGAAGATGATCAGATAGTAAATATGTACACGAGGAGATAAAACTATGATAAAAAACAAATTACTAAGAATGGACAATGTCGGCATCGTTGTAGAATCCCTTGATGACGCGATCTCTTTCTTCGAGGAGATTGGCTTGAACCTCGAAGGGCGAGCCACTGTCGAAGGTGAATGGGCTGGTCGCGTAACCGGACTAGGTTCTCAGTGCGTAGAGATTGCTATGATGGTTACCCCAGATGGGCACAGCCGACTTGAACTTTCGAGATTTCTCACCCCGCTTACTATATCAGATCACCGGACTGCTCCTGTTAACTCCCTCGGTTATCTACGCGTTATGTTTACAGTTCAAGACATTGACGAAATGGTATCCAGACTCACTAAGTATGGTGCGCAGCTCGTTGGCGAAGTGGTTCAGTACGAGGACTCGTATCGGCTCTGCTACATTCGAGGAATCGAAGGACTTCTAATCGGTTTGGCGGAACAACTCGGTAACAAATAAGTAGGTGACGGTTTATAAAAGGAATTTACTGGAATATAAAGTAATAGAGTGAAAATAGAAACAGAAGACAGTGTGAAAGTAACTCGAAGAAGTCGGGTGCCTCATATAACACTATATTCACACTTCGGGCATTCGCCCCTCAGCCCGGCTGAAGTTAGAAGTAGTTTCGAAGAGGCATTTCAGTAGTACGGAGGCATATTCAGCCGGACACATCCGCACCACCTAACCGCATCGCGGCCGCCCTTCGTTTGCACATCTTGTAATCAAAATAATAAACAGAATATCTATGAAGAGTGGCTTTTTAATTGAAATCCCCTTCCCGACGAGTTTACAAGGCAGAATACGTTGCATAATAAAAAGAAAGTGATTAGCTTTCTTTTTTATTATGCAACAGGTCCCTCTATCTCTGCTTTCAATTGTTCAAACCACTCTAAGTTAACCAGGTGATGGGAACGGGAATTTTCGTTCATTCGGCGGTAGTAATTAATTGTGCCGGGAAGTTCTTGTGTGCTGGACAGGTATTCATCAAGGAAAGCGATTCGGGTTTTAGTCTGGTCGATTTGCGATTGGATCAGTTCCAACAATTTGTTTTTGTCGTATTCATCGGCAAAGAGTAGCGCCCCATAAAATTGCAGGTTCACATATTCCGATTTGGTGCCGTATTTGACCATTAATTTTTCGAATTCAGCCATTCCCGATTCGGTGATTTTAAAGTTCCGAATTTCGCGCCCACTGGCTGAAGGATCCTGCTGAATCTGTTCAATCCAACCTTTTTCTTCAAGTTGCTGCAGATTGTAATAAAACGAGCCTTTCGTGAAGTTTACAATGTATTTGTAATGGCGTTTTTCCATTAAGGCCAATAGTTCGTAGCCGTGAGCGCCGGGGTTTTGGATGAGCAAGCCAAGGATGAGTAAGGGGATCAAGGCTGCATCACCTTCACCATCTGCGCCTCGAATTCCGCGTACGTGATTTTACCCGAAGCCAAATCCATGCTATGAAGATAAATCTGTTCTGTTTTCGAATAGTCGCGCTCCACTTTTAGCGATTGCTCCTCCCCCGGGATGGGTTCCAGGACATGACACTTTTTCAAAAAAGCATGGAAATAGCGGTAGCCGAATTTGCGTTGCGAAACCGCGTCTAAATGAATGCCATCAGGATTCGCGGTCAAACCTGCTGCTGTTACAAAATAACAATTTTTCTGTTTATTGGCGAAGTGCTGTAATTGCTCATTGACCTGTTGATATTCTGTCGCATGCTGTCCGAAACCGGTCTTCCCAAGGAAATCACCAAGTCCGCCAATGATCAACGGCGCCTCATCAAGATTCAATTCGTTTCTTAGAGTCTCGATGATAAGGGTTAATTTCTCGTAATAAGTTTCATGCAGCGAACGATGACTGTCGCTCTCACCCTGGTGCCAAAGGATTCCGCAGATTTGACTGGACCGCAGGGCGAAGCGGGCTTCGGACAAAGCATGCTGAAAAAGGACGCCTTCCGGATGCCAGTCATCCAAGGAACTGCCACCTTCCGCACAAGGAATCAAACCAATTTCTTCATCGGGATTGGCTTTCGACCAGGTATCGGCAAAAGACGCCGCTAGGCCTACACCGGAAACCGGACGGTCGTAATTAATCGGCTCAGTCATCATCTGCCACTGTCCATTGCGCAGCATTTTTATTTTTTCATTATAGATAGGATCAACATCATGCAAAAATCCACGGCCCGCCATATTCGACTGACCCAACATTAAAAATGACTGTATCATTTAGTCTTCACTCCATTACATCATTATTATGGTCTAATTAGACTAAAAATAGTATATAGTCTGATTAGACTATAGTCAATAAAGCAACAAAAGAAATAGTTGATTTAGATCATTGGAATCATCCAACGAAGAAAGTGTTCGAAGATCTGAATAAATGGGAAGTATCTTTTCATGATAATTGGGGGAATCTGGGCGCTGAGTTGTAGATTTTTCAAGTTG
The DNA here is from genome assembly GCF_052115765.1 of Paenibacillus sp. 2KB_20. Classification (NCBI taxonomy): domain Bacteria; kingdom Bacillati; phylum Bacillota; class Bacilli; order Caryophanales; family Paenibacillaceae; genus Paenibacillus; species Paenibacillus sp. 2KB_20. The sequence goes on from NZ_JBFRHH010000009.1 coordinate 46,983, forward strand.
CTCAAGCAAAGGAAGAAGAGCTGAAATATCATCCGGAGAATGAGAGAATGAAAAAGGCTTTTTAACTAGACTACCGTAAGATGAGAAAGCAGCGGCAACACTCTTCCCTTTCGGAATATCGATACTTAGAACAGGTTGATTCATATAACCTCCTTAGAACACTATGACCCAAAGCAGATGCTCTCGACAGGTTGGCACGGTGATACGGGCTCGAAGCCCAACCAGCTAAATCGGGGTATGAACATTGCAAGGGCTAAAACACTTTATACGCCAGGGGTGAGAGAATGAAAAAGAACAAGATTCCAAAGCTTGATTTGACTATCTCTGAGAGAAAAGAGCTGAGGAGAAATAAAATACTCATAAGCGAAATTCATAATATAACACCTAACGAATTGTGTTCTATTCTGAAAGTTCCAGAATATAGAGCGAAGGAAATTAAGGCATTATCGGAATTTCAAAGTGTACCTTCGATCGGACCAAAATTTGCAAAGGATTTATTAATGTTAGGTTATTATTCTTTGGATGAATTAAGAGATAAAAATGGTGCTAGATTATTTGAGGATTTAGAAGAACTATATGGGGAAAGGATTGACCCTTGTGTTGAGGATCAATTTAGATTAATTATACATTACGCTATTAAAAATAGCAGTGAAAAGCAATGGTGGGATTTTACCGAGGAAAGAAAACATTACAGGGCTAAACATGGATATCCTAAAGATAGAGCAGAATGATTTTTTTATAAATGTTAAGATAAGTCGCAGAGGGCATAAGACATCGCATAACAATTTATTCACGCTTTGGGGCTTACGCCCTTTGGTCCTCCCGAGTTCGGAGAAATTGGATCAGGCGGACACATCCGCAATGACTAACCGCATCGCGGCCAACGGTGCTAAGACTCCCTGTGAAAAAACTAAAGAAAGGAAAGCACTTCGCTGTATTCCAGATGGAATCAAGGAGAAGCAAGGTTAAACTTTAGTTCATTTTATATAGTTGGTTATATAAATTCGAGTAAGAAGATATATGGAGACTTAGTTTAATGAAGGTTATGATTCAGACGCTACGCGACCCGGCCTAAGATAAATGCTATCTAAGACCGGGACGCATCGTGAATGCGGGTGCGTTATAAGAAATCCTTAACAGGGGATGAATATTTGTACGAGTCGATTTTTGACTCAGCATCTTAATGGGCCAGGCCGAGTATGCAAAAAATTTCATAGTTGGCAAAGGAACATACTTGGTTGCTTATCATAATGAGGGTTATACTAATGTTAATGAAGCCTATCTTAGGCTGCATCGTTATGCGACCAGCTTGAATCGAACAAAAAAGTGGTGGTTGAATTGGGGTAACCGTTAAAGATTTACTGCAGCTGCCTTCATTTAGAGGAGCTCAGGTGGTCACTGGAACAAGCAGGCTTCATCAGACCGTTTCCTCTTTATCTGTTTTAGAGGTGGCGGATGTCAATTTCTTCTCGCAAATTATTCAAACCGTTCAAGAAGAGTGGTATGCCGAAGAGCTGGTCATTAGCTCTTTTTATTCCATTAAGGACAGCGTGGAACAGCAATGCAAAACGGTTCAATATTTGCATGACCTTGGTGAAGTGGGATTGATTTTGTACTATGTTGGCATTATCATGCCAGATATAGCCGATGAAGTGCTCGAGCTGGCCGAATCTCTGAATTTTATTATCATTTGCATGCCGAGAAACGATTACTCGCTTAGGTATAATGAAGTCATTTATGAAGTCATGGAGGCAATCGTAAGCAATCAGAATGTGAATGAGCATTTCGTGAATGAATCACTGGAAAAGGTCTCGCTGCTGCCGGAACATTTGCGAAGCGTGGAAATTACCCTTAAACTGCTGTCGGACCGGATGAAAGCGAACATCGTTCTGACAAACAGCAACCTGGATATCATCAATCGTGTCATGTGGCCGCGCAATTCATCGCTCGATGTTGCGAATCTAATCCGGTCCATGGCGCCTTCCATTTTGAACGGCAGAATGGGAGAAGGAGAAGAGCTGGATTCGTCCTGCTTTGTTGATTACAAACGTGTTCATCAAAAAAACGGGGAGGTCCTTTACCTGTTTCTCATTAAAGAGAATACGAAGCTGCCTCCGAAGACGATGGATCAAATCAGCGAGGTGGTGCAGGTGGCCATCAATTTGTGGGGAGATAAGCATAACGAGGTCAGCGAATACGCTTTGGTTAAAGCCATCGTGAATGATGAAAGCGAAAAAATGCGCAGATTGGCCAGTTTGCTCTATATTGACGTTTCCGCCATCCAGATGATGTGGCTCGTTTACATTCGGGATTTGTCGGAGGAAAGAAGGATAAGGGAAGACTTAAAAGCGCATCTCTCGCAATATTATAAAACCGCGGTCATTCAAACGATCGATCACTGCGTTGTCGTTTTGCTAGGGAATTGTTCGTATAAATACAATGAGTTTGAAATCGCAGCGGAATATATCGAAACCACGAGTCTCATGGCTGACATATCAAGCATCGTATATTCTCCTAGAATGCGGAACACACAGGACGTACGCCGAATGTACCAGCTCGTAAACGGAGTCTCAAAAGAGGTTCACCGCATCTATCATAACCGCAAACTATACACCACGGCTGAAGTCCGTTCCATGAAACGGGCCATAGACCTCAGCAAACAAGGGGAAGAGATCACTGAAGAATGCTTGTCCGTCATGGAGCCAATTATGGACGACGCAGACGCTTTGAAAACCCTGATGACTTTTCTTCTGGATGCGAAGGGGAATATGGATGACTGCAGCAAGCTGTTGTTCGTCCACAAAAATACGGTGAAATATCGCATTAAAAAAATTTGCGAGCTCATAGGATATGATGTGACCATCAATTCGGAATCGTACGATGTTTATACCGCTTGCATGGTCTACCGTCTCATCCATAACTAAAAAGTTCCGATGTTTTGTCCAATAAGACAAAAACATCGGATTTTTTTTTGTTTTCTGAAAAAGACGCTGACCTACTTCATCTTTTACAATAAGAAAACAATATTCGAACGAACAGGATTGGGGGGATCATATGAAAGCCGTTAAAGAGCATCAATCCTGGTTCAGTCTCGGGATCATCTGGGCTGGCGCGGTAATCAGCATCCCGAGTTTGTTGGTAGGGAATGCGCTTATTGCAGGCATGGGACTATCGAAGGCATTGCTTGTCACGTTAGCAGGTTATTCCATTATTGTGCTGCTCATGATTTTGCAGGGTATTCAAAGCACGGATTTAGGAAGGCCGACGGTTCAGGTTGCAGGTCAGGTGTTTGGCAAAAAAGGGTCTCGGGCGATTCTTTCGATCATCCTCGCCATTGCGTGCCTTGGATGGTTCGGAATTCAGGCGAATGTGTGCGGTGCGGCCTTGGCCAATTTGTTAGCCGTAGGTGGAATGAATGTCCCGGTTCCGCTGGCTTCTCTTATCTGCGGTCTTGTGATGGTGGTCTCGGCGATCTATGGCGTTAAAGTGCTGCGCGTCATCAGCTATATTGCCGTTCCTTTATTGGTGGGAATCAGCATATATGGTCTTATCGAAGCTTTGACCGGTGACTCACTGCAGATCATTCAGAATTATAAGCCTGAGGGAGCTATGACCTTTACGGATGGGCTGGCGATAACGCTGGGTTCATTTGCCCTGGGTGCAGTCATCGCAGGAGATTATTCGCAATTTTCAAAAAAACGGTCCGATGTCCTGAAAGCCGCTCTATTCGGGATTGTTCCGGCAGGCTTGCTGATGATCGGTGCAGGAGCTGTCCTGACGATTGCTTACCAAACCAGCGATATTACAGCAACCTTTTTGAGCATCACGACTCCGTTTGTTGGCGGCGTGGTTCTGATCCTGGCTACGTGGAAGACGAACCTCGTTAACGCTATTTCAGGCGGATTTGCCTTGATTAACGTGTTCAACGTATCGAAGGAAAAAGAGAAATGGGCCGTCGGCATCGCGGGAACCATTGGGACCGTATTGGCCGTCGTCGGTATACTGAACTATTTTACTCCGATCATGTCCATCCTGTCGGCCATGATTCCGCCGGTTGCAGGCGTGATGATCGCATCTTACTGGGCGCTTGGCAAAGGGGATAAGAGCCGCTGGCATGAGGTCGAAGGCGTGAATACACTTGGCGTCGTTTCCTGGCTATTGGGCGCGGTTATTGCTAGTACCCCTGTTGTGTTATCCTTGTTCCCAAGCTTGCCGCAGGTACCGAATCAGCCGTTGATCGGGATTGTTATTTCTTTTGTCGTGTATTATGCAGGCTATCGTTTATCGGCTCAGAAGGCAGTTACATTGGAGGGGAAATGAATGAGATATTTAGATAAAGCAGCTGTTGAAAACATCGCCGTCGGCGCAGCATTTCTGGGAACCGGCGGAGGGGGAGACCCTTACATCGGAAAATTGATGGCTCTCTCGGCCATTGAGAAGTTTGGACCTGTAAAACTGTGCTCAGTCGATGAGATTAAGGATGAGGACTTTTTCATTCCGGCCGCGATGATGGGGGCGCCTTCCGTATTAGTGGAGAAATTCCCTAAAGGGGACGAGTTTGTTAAGGTGTTCCAAAAATTAGCGAATTACTTGGGAAAAGATCAGATCGCCGGCACGTTTCCGATGGAAGCAGGAGGCGTCAATTCCATGATTCCCATCGTCGTTGCGGCGCAGCTGGGCTTGCCTCTGATCGACTGTGACGGTATGGGGCGGGCGTTCCCGGAGCTTCAAATGGTGACGTTTAACCTGGACGGCATTCCGGCGACACCGATGGCGATTTCGGATGAAAAAGGGAACATCGGCATCTTTGAGACCATTGATAATAAATGGACGGAACGGCTCGCCAGAGTGGCCACGGTTGAAATGGGCGCAAGTGCTCTGGTAAGCCTGTACCCGGCAACGGGTGCTCAAATAAAGCAAAGCGGCGTTCATCATATTGTGACCCTCTCCGAACAGATTGGAGAAATCATTACATCGAAGAATCGGGACGCGGGCGATAAGCTTCAAGAACTGCTGAACCTTGTGTCCGGCTATGAACTTTTCCAAGGTAAAATCGTGGATGTCATCCGGGAAACCAAGGGCGGATTTAATCTTGGACGAATGCATCTCGAAGGAATCGAGGCGTTTAAAGGCGGAGAGATGAAAGTTCATTTTCAAAATGAAAACCTGGTTGCCGAAAAGAACGGTCAAGTCGCTGCAATCACCCCGGATTTAATCTGTCTGGTCGATTACGAAACCTTGTTGCCAGTGACCACGGAGAGCCTGAAATATGGGAAGCGCGTACGGGTGGTCGGACTGCCTGCACATGAAAAGTGGAGAACGGAAAAAGGGATCCAGACGGCAGGACCAAGATACTTCGGGTATGATTACGATTATGTTCCTATTGAGGATTTGGTGAAAAAGGCGGTGGTTGAGAATGTATAGAATCGGGATCGATGTAGGCGGCACCAATACGGATGCCATCATTTTGGATGAGAATTATCATTTGATTCATGCGGTGAAATCACCAACAAGCCTGGATATTAAAGCGGGTATTGAAACCTCGCTCCGGAATTTACTGCAGGAATCGAAAATTGATAAAACCCAAATAACGCATGCTATGTTAGGTACAACACAGTGCACGAATGCCATTGTTGAGCGCAAAAAGCTGGCCCAAGTCGGCGTCATTCGTCTGGGTTACCCGGCAACGGCTTCCGTTGCTCCGTACACGTCTTGGCCTGAGGATATGGTTCAGAAGCTGTCGGGTAAATATGCTCTCGTTCATGGCGGATATGAATATGACGGCCAAGTGCTTGGAGAAGTCGATGAAGCTGAAATTACAGCTCTATTAGAGAAATGGCGGAGCAGTGTCGAGTCCATCGCAGTCATCGGGGTGTTTTCATCCATTAAAAATGATCAGGAGCTCCAGGTTCGCGATCTCATCCATCAAGTGTATGGAGCGGGATTCCCTGTTTCCTGCTCATCCCTGATCGGTTCTGTCGGTTTAATCGAACGGGAAAATGCGACCATACTCAATGCAGCCTTGTGTAAGGTTATTGAAACGACGACCCAAGGATTTGTGCAGGCGTTAGAAGAAGAAGGCATCACAGACGCAGCGGTGTTTTTATGCCAGAATGACGGTACCTTAATGTCGATAGATTTCGCTAAACAATTTCCGATCCTAACCATTGCATGCGGGCCAACGAACAGCATACGCGGTGCCTCTTATTTGGCGAAGATCAAAGATACGATGGTTCTCGACGTGGGCGGGACGACATCGGACATCGGGGTTTTGCAGGACGGCTTCCCGAGAGAATCCTCGGTTGCGGTCGAGGTTGGCGATATTCGCACTAATTTCCGCATGCCGGATATTATCTCCGTTGGGCTGGGCGGCGGAAGCATTGTTCGCTCGGAGAACGGCAAAATTACGGTTGGCCCCGACAGCGTAGGATACAAGATTGGACAGGAAGCGCTGGTCTTTGGCGGGCATACGCTGACTACAACAGACATTGCCGTTCGGCTGGGTCTCGCGGATGTCGGGGATAAGAGCTTGGTAGCGCATCTGGATGAAGACTTCGCTAAAAATGTGCAAGCTGAAATTGCATCCATCGTTGAGCAGGCCATTGATAAAATGAAGACATCTTCAGGCGATGTTGAGCTTGTGTTGGTAGGTGGAGGCAGTGTCGTGATCCCTGATACCATTCGCGGGGTATCCCATATGATCAAGCCTGAGAACGGGGGCGTGGCTAACGCCATTGGGGCGTGTATTGCCCAAATCAGCGGACAATATGAGCAAATTTACATCTATTCTACAGAGCCACGTGAGGAATCATTAAAAGATGCTCGCGAAAAAGCCGTGAAACAGGCGGTACTGGCTGGCGCTGATCCGGCGACGGTTGAGTTGGTGGAAGTGGAAGAAACTCCTCTGGCTTATCATCCGGGAAATGCGACAAGACTGAGAGTAAAAGTCGTAGGGAATATGAAGTAAATAAGAGGCTTCACACGAGTTCAAGCTTGTGTGGGGCTTTTTTTATTATCGGTGAGGTGCAATGGGATGAGCGGAAAAGAGATTTCACTTTTAATTGAACAATATTAACTTGGAAGCCAATATAGTTATGATAAATGTGTTTTAAAGTTAATCGTAAGAACCCTAAATGAGGTTCAATGTATTTTGACTTATGGGTCGATAAAATGATTGAAATCGCAGACAAATACTATTAAGGTAGATTTATCAATATATCATAGGGGACAAGTAAGATGGTACTATTATCCTTTATATAGAGCACTGGCATTTTTATGAGGAGATATCAACATAGACTTAGTTTATTAATTTAACCCATCTAAGGGAGATGAGAAACATAGATAAAGGGAAAATTATCTTTTTGAATGGAGTGACAAGCTCCGGTAAAACTTCCATAGTAGATGCCATTCAATCATATTCTGAACCGTTTTTTTATGTCGTTGCTAATGATCTTTTTGAACAAATGATAGGCGATAAGCATCTCCAAGAAGATTATTGGGAGCATTTAAGTGAAGTAATAATTATGATGTATCAAATAGCCAGAATATTTTCAGATAGCGGAAAGAATATTTTAATTGATGGGATACTTGTTGATAGACCTGAATTAAAGCCACATTATGAAAAAGTCAAAGATATTTTCAAGGGGTATCCTTTGGAAGTAGTTGAGGTGTACTGTCCTTTAGATATATGTCGGAAACGCAATATAGGGCGTGGTGACAGAACAGAAGATCAATCAGATTGGCAGAGTAAAATAATGGCGGAAAACATTAACTATAGTTGCTCTGTCAATACCAGTTTGAATACGCCAGAAGAATGTGCTGAAATTATTATTAAAACATTTTTTAAGAACATCGTAAAATGAGTAGCTGTTGTGCTGTCCTGCGGTTTTAATGTGATGTTCAAGCCTTTTAAAGCCTTGGCAACAGGATCCTAGCAGTTGGCGCAACGCTCCATTTTTTCTGCCGAACGGCTGACGCTTCACCGAGTTCAGGGAGGTCCGTGTCCGCACGAAGTGCGTCTTTCTCGTTTCAGCGGCTTCAAAGGTTCGGAACAGAATATGTACTTTTTTTAAAAAATAATGGTTACAGTAGGTATTCGCTTCGCTCTTGTTCCAAACTAAAAATAATGTTCCTGTGAGCATATTATTTTTGAACGAGAAACTCCAGCACATGGGTAAATACTGTTCAAGAACTTCTTTCTTTACCAAAGACAGATTTCCTTGTGTTACATTTTAAAGAGGGCGTCCCTCAGCCATCTACATGGCTGAAGGACGCCCTCCTTTAAGTTCTAAATATTCTGATAATAAAAACTTTCATTATCAATTTTAATCGCTTACATTCATGACTAACTCCCTCTGTTTGCGCAGAAGGTCATTTAATGGTTACTTGTATACAAAATGAGCGGGAGAAGAACTTGGAATATTTTGTAGAAGACTCTTGTCTTAATTCCACTCTAATCAATTATTCGTGAATCAGCTCAATCTATTGGAAGGTCGTCTGCTTGTAAGGAGGGAGTAATTATCGTACTGCCTCTTTTTGGCTTTTGTAACTGCTCCGACAGTCATAGAAGAAGTAACCAGTAAATTACCAGGATCCGGTCGTTGACGAATAGATATATTATTAATTTTATGGTGCTTATAGATATGAGGGAAATGCTAGATCGTGTACGGAATGATGGTACTGTAGTGCAACCTTACTTTCTTTACTCAGTTTCTTCCCCAAGTAAATACCCCACAGAGATTTCCAAAGCTTTGGCGATCATCACGACTTCATAGTCTTGAACGAGACGATCTTGACCCTCCAGACGTGAGAGACTGGTCTGACTGATATCTAGCCCTAATGTTTGCAATCTGGCAAGGAATTCTCTTTGCTTGATCCCTCTACTTTTCCGGATAGCTATCACTCGGGAACCGATAATATTTTTGTTCCCAGGTGGTTCTTGTCTATGCTTCATCAGTAACACCCCTCATTTCATCCAAATTGTAAGAGAAATTACGGTTGTTTTAATGCGAATATCGAATTAAAATAAAATAAACCGATAATCGCATTAAAAAGACTGCTCCTTCTAGCATTAACAAGAGAAGATGAATTTTAGACACATCGGAGGTGTGGATGGATGAGCCGGTTGCACAACTTATTGGAGGAGGAACGGCGAAAGCTGAATAAGCTTGGAGAAGAGTCAGTGAAGCAGTCGATTCCGTTATCCGATAACCCTGAGGTTCTGGCACAGAGCCGAAGGGTCGATGAACTGGTAGCCCGATATGAAGACATGAAAGCGAGACGTAATCGGGTTGCACGATGAGTACTGTAAATGAGAGGTAGGGGAGGCAAAACAATGGAATTTCCACCGTGGTTTCAACAAGCGATTCAAAGCAGACTGGATGAAGTGTCTGCACGAATCGAACATGATCCTGAATTAAGTCAGGTATGTGGGGAAGCAGACGAGACGTTTGAAGCGTTGTTTGCAGGCAAGGACGTGAAGCGGATGCCTGAATATGCAGAGTGGGAGAATCATCATATCATAAGCAAAGGGATACAGAATGAGCTGCTGTACATGCAAGGGCTACGGGATGGCATTCAACTCACTGTATCCTTGCTGAGTCATTCGATGAGATCAGATGGAGAAAGCGAAAAGCCGAATGTCCATAAAGCGAAACAACCTTGAATTGAACTAAAATAAGCCGAAGCCTCAGTATTACACGCTTCGGCTTATTTTATGTTCTTCCTTATACTGTCCCTTACTTCATTCCTTATCTCTACTCACCGACTTGAGCCACTCATACACTACTTGAGTGATCTGGTCACCGCCATTGGATTTTTCCAATGGGTAACAAATTGATATGATGTATTATATTACGTAGCAGCCTTACCAATGTGTACGAAATAGGTTTGAAATAAGCTTTGAAATAAAAGAAGAAATAAACAAGACAAAATGGAATAAAGAATAGGGTGCTTTACTCAAAAGGTCCATCGTATAACATCGTATCTACGCTTCGGGGAACAAGAGAAGTGAATTCAACTCACAACCTTGTGAGGCTAAGTCCGTCGAACCCAGTCGCTGGCTCTCCTTTAAGCCTCTCGGGTTCGCGCGTTATACGCAATTGCCTAAAGCAAAGCATTATAAAAAAGAAAGGAAGATATACTTATGTGGGTTCCTTATGAAACAATAAGAAAACATCCTCTAGATTTTTCTTGTACAGAATTGTTTTTATACACCTGAAGAAGGTGGTATACGAAATCTTCCTACTCAAGGATATAGAAGTGACTTTGCTATAGAATCGGATTTTATGAAAAATTCAACAGATTTAAGAGTGATACACCCAGAATTTGAGGATGAATACGGTAATCTTATTATGGATGAAACAAACAAGTAAACTCAAGTGGAACAGCAAGGATGTGGGTTCTATTTCTAGAGCTCGACATAGAAGAACATTAGAAGTAGGGTTGAAGGGATATTTTATGCAAGGACCTAAAAGAGTAGCAGAAGCTGAAGTAGTTCAAATAATTGGCTTACTAACAAATTCTTATTTAGAAGATCATTGAAATTAGGAAGCTTGCTCAAAGAAGAGTCAACTAAGAACGTTACCTGAAATCGTCGGGATAAAAATAGTTCGAATCCTTTGTAATTAAATATATTGGGCGGTGTGAATATGGAAGTTATAATACGTGAAATTGAAGTAAATGATTATCCTGAGGTAGTAACATTATGGATTAATGTGTTAGGAAACCGCAAGGTTAATCTTGATAATTTTTCCGTTACGCTAGAGAGAATGAATAAAGATGGGAACTATAAAACATTTGTAGCATTATTTGAAAATAAAGTGGTTGGTTTTATTACAACGGTACAGGCGTTATCATTTGGAGATGAAATTGGTTACTTACACATCCAGGGTCTTGCTGTGCAAATAGAACTCCAGAATAAAGGAATAGGAACAAAACTGCTTAAATATGTGGAGGATTATTCCAAAAGGAAAGGGATTTCAACCATAATCTTATGTAGTGGATTCAAACGCACAGATGCCCATGCCTTTTATGAACATAATGGTTATGATAAAGATTCATACTGCTTTGACAAAGGTCTTTGACTTTGTAGAAGAGAATTTGTTTAACAGGCTTTTCAGAGAGGCAATTCGAGGAGCAGATTGTGAAGTAAGATCATTATATTACGTGGAGGCAATCATATGAACAAAACTTTTAGCAATATACATAACACAAATAAGATTTATTGGGACGAGAACGGTAATGATTTTTTAGAAGCAATTGTACTGCCTTATTACGGTTGTAATACTTTAACGGAAAATGAATTAAACTTATTTGGTGATGTAGCAGGCAAAAAACTTTTAGATATTGGGTGCGGCAACGGTGAATCTCTTAAATATCATGGCAATAACAATGCCACTGAGCTATGGGGATTAGATATTTCTAAAAACCAAATTGAGAAAGCAGCGAAGCGCCTTTCAGAAAGTGGCTATGCAGCTAAGCTGATTTGTGGGGCAATGGAAGAGGAACACGGACTACCAACCGATTATTTTGATTATGTTTATTCAATTTATGCAATTGGCTGGACAACGGATATACAGGGTACATTTAATAGGGTTGCCTCATATTTAAAAAAGGATGGCGTATTTATATTCAGTTGGTCGCATCCTATCCATATATGCGTGGCATTCGAAGAGGGAAAAGCCTTTTTTAAAAATAGCTATTTTGATGAAACATGGTCTGAGCGAGATCTTGACGGGAAAAATGTTTTACTTTGCTCCCGTAAAATATCAACTTACGTAAACGCCTTGGCGAAGGCAGGTTTTGTAATTGAGCAGTTGATTGAGCAGACAAACGACGAAACTTTGCAACTAACAGGCGAAATTAGCGATTGGAACAAAAAATCGCAAATGGTTCCGTTAACAGCCATTTTTAAAGCAAGGAAGCTGTAGTCGGGTGATATCATACACTGATGTTCCTTGATTGCTAGAAGGATATCGAAGCAGCGGATTCACTATTGCTTAAGATTAGAATTATGTGGGGTAAAGTTTTCTTATGTTTGATGCAGGAGGTTCTGATATGAAAAAGACAATATTGATTTTTATGATATCTTCGCTATTGGCACTCACAGGATGCAAACAAACCCATGATATAAAAGACAAAGCATTAAGCAAAGAAACTCAATCAGTTCCAGCTGAAACCAGTAAGGCATCCCACGAGAAAAAGACAAAAGGTATACTAAACCAACTTGCGAATCAAGACTTTTCTATTCAAGGTGAACATCTTAGTAATGCAGATGACGAAACGATTATAGAGTTTGGGAAGGCATTTGTAAACTTATTTAACGGTGCAGTTGCAGAGCAAGAAAAAATCCTTTTTGAAAAATATATTTCGAACAAGGACCTACGAAAATTCGCAGATAAAATGTTGGAGATAACGCAAAAACAGGATTTACAAAGTGGGAATTCTATTAATTACGGTTTGAAAAATGAGTTTGAACAAGCCAAATTACAACATACAGAAGATAACCTTTGTTATCTTGAATTGGCATTTCAATTTGAAGGTTCAGGAATGGGAAGTAAAATGCTGATTACCGCCGAAAACAAGTCTTTAAAGATTGTGGATTTCTACTTTGGAAGTAAGGACGGCGTAGATACGTTTGCCACAGGTCATCCTGCGGAAAGAGAGATGAGCAACCCTAATTTATGGTTGGACGAGGAATGGCTGAAGAAGGTTTTTGATAAATTGGAGGATCTTGAGGCAGTTTTGACTCTTGATGTCACTACGTCGTCGCTGATGTTCTTGTCGACAAAAGGCTGGGGCGTTTCGTGAATGGCCACCGGAGTAGATTACTTCAGTTATAATTGAACTTTATTTTCTATCTATTGGAAATCAGCGGTATAATTTATGTATGGCCTTTGAAATGCATTCGTATTTTATTGTGTCGTAAAATTTTTTTGTTTTATGGGGGATTGAAATGAAAATTGATTTTAGAAACTTCGATAATTCTTATTATGATAAAGTTTGTGAGTTTTTGATTGAATTATCAAAGGATGACCGTAAACATATAAATTGGAATTGGGCAAGGTGGGAATGGATGTTTTTTCATCCTGACTTTAATAGTGACTTAATGGATAAGATTGGCTTGTGGTATTGTAATGACGAGATAGTAGGTATAACAACTTATGACCATTATTTCGGCGAAGCATTTTTTGCAGCTAAACAAGGGTATAGAGAATTGGAAAAAGATATACTGGAATATGCCATTGCTACTTTTAGTAATGAAAAAGGCCTTGGGATTGCGGTGAATGATGCGGATACTCACACTCTAGACTTATTACGCAGCAAGAAATTTGTGAAGAATGATCAGACTGAAAATGTACTTGAACTTGAACTAGAGAATGTTAGTCTTGATTACATAACTCCTGAAGGCATAACAATGAAAAATCTCAACGTAAAACATGATTTATATAAGCATCAGAAATTACTATGGAAGGCATTTGACCATGAAGGACATGTGCCCGTTGATGAAATTACTATTCATAAGCAACAAAAAATGTTGTCAGCAGCGAATATGAATCCATTTTTACATATTGTTGCAGAAAATGAAGATGGGGAATATGTTGCATACTGCGGCTTATGGTATAGTCAGAAAACGGATTATGCTTATGTTGAACCAGTATGTACGATTCCAGAGTACCGACATAAAGGACTTGGTAAAGCGGTGGTTTTAGAAGCATTAAAAAGAAGCTGTTCCTTAGGTGCTAAGAAAGCATATGTTATTTCTGATAATCCCTTTTATAAGTCTATAGGCTTTCATCAGCATTCACATTATACTTTCTATTGGCATAACATCTGATGATTTAATTATGGATTTATGGTTAATTCATCCTTTTATATTTAGTATAGCTTAAATAGATTTGTGTCACCCGACCATATTATATGGTGATATGTAAATACACTTGAGGAAGCATCCGAATGATTTGCTTGCTTTGCATGAACGGATCAAACAAGCAGAAGCCCATATTGATAAGAACCTGTATTTACTAATGAATTCGGCTATTTCACCTTTTATGATTCGATTGCCCAGTCTTATTCAAGTAATCCCTTTACTTATTTTTTTAATGAAATACCTGCTTATTTCTACCCAAAGCCAGCTGTAGAAAAGCGAGAACACATAAACGATGGTGATCGTACTCAGGCTGAATGTAGATGAAACTGCCGGGCCCAGTACAGGAAATCGAAAAACGTATAGCAACAAAAGGATTCCCGCCCACAAAGACAACGACCCGGTAATCACGACCGGCAAACGTATTTTCAAATATATCAGCGAACCGCCAACCCCAAGCCCCAATAAGCCTGTCGTGAAAGGAAAAACGATCAGTTCGCTTGGTTGGATAAAAAAGAGAAGCAACATCGTGAGCAAATAGGCGGTCAGACCGGAACCGACGGAAAGGATCGTACTTAACACAATGGGAGCTGTGGCGAGAGGACTAATCAAGTAGCCTATCCCTGGCAATAACCCTCCCATGGATTGAAAAATGGCGGATAGCGCGGCAAGAAAAGCGACCGTAATCATTTTTCTTGTGGCAAATTGGGCCGCTCCAAAACGGGTGTTAATCTCTGAAACTTCTGGACATACGGGCTTTAACCAGTAATTATTCATGGGATTCATCGTTCAAAAACTTCTCCTTTCAACAGCACATGGATCAGAAGCAGAGCCAGCGCAGAAATGATCGTCAACCAATCGCGCCAACTAAACTGTAAACGGCGTGCCCGGATTTTATTTCCCGGTAAGTAACAGCGAGCGTCCATCGCGAGAGCCAGTTGGTTTGCACGGCGAAGCACGGCAACGAACAGCGCGACGAGAAGCTGAAGAAGAGATTGTAATGTGGTTCGAAGGCCTTCGCCTTTATAACGCGCGTGTTTCACTTTTTGGGATTTCAACATGGAGTCGACTTCATCAATAAAGAGAGGAATAAACCGGAAGGCCACCGAGATCATAAATACGAAATTCTGAACCGGAAATCGAATGCGAGTAAGCGGGCGTAGGATGGACGCTAGTCCGTCAGCCAGCTTGGTCAGGGGAGTCGTTGCACTGAGCGCTATAGCCGTTGTGATAAAAAAAATGAGTTTGCAAGGCAGAAGAATTGCATGTTTAAGATCGCCTAACAGGATGTGGAAACAAAACAGCGTGAGCAGAAGGGGGAGCAAACCCTGCAGACCGTTCCATAAATAAGTTAGGGGCAATCGGGCGGCGAGAACCAACAACAACCCAACGATTGCATAGAAAACCACGCTGACTAGATCATTTGAAATGGTAACCAAAGATAAATATGTCGCTGTAAAGATAAGTTTTGAACGAGGATCCAAGTCCTGCAAAAAAGAGCGCGTGTTCATAGACGGCCCGAAAGACAGCAACTTCAACCATTGCACGTCACAGTTCCTCCCTAGAGAGATTTGTGATGAATGACATCAATTGCTCTTCTTTATATACACTTTCGAGCAGATTTTGGACGAACTGTTTTTCGAGTGAATCTATAAAACGGAGCAGGGGCGTTTTCACAAAACCGATTCGCTCCAGCCGCCGCCAGTGATCCCGAATTTTAGAAGGGTGAAAATCCACGTACAATTGACCATGGTCTAACACGAGAATCCGATCAGCGTATTCGAGGGCTTCTTCAAGCCGATGAGTAATGTAGAGAACCGTCATTTTTTTCTCATCATGAATTTGCTTGATATACGACAACACTCTGCTCCGTTCCCAGCTATCCAGACCCGCTGTCGGTTCGTCCAGAATGAGAATTTTCGGTTCCGTAACCAATACTCCTGCTAGTGCGATCCGCCGCAATTCACCGCTGCTGATTTGAAATGGTGACCGGTCTTTGAACTGTGAAAAGCACAACCCTACGGCTTCCATCGTTTGTTTCACTTGCTCGGCAACCCATTCCCGCCTCGGACCTATTCGATGTAGTCCGGCTCCGATATGGTTGAAAACCGTATCCTCCATGACTTGGTGCTCGGGGAATTGGAACAAGAATCCGATTGCTTTCCAAAGGCGGAGGCGGTCGGACTTTTTATTGACTCGGTAAGGTCCGATCCGTACTACCCCTGATTGAGGGAGGATCAGGCCTCCAATCAACTGTCCCAATGTGGTTTTTCCGCTCCCGGTTGGCCCCATAATCGCCACGAACTGCCCTGCAGGAACGTGCAGCGAGATTCGATCAATGGCTTTTTTATGAAAAGGGGTTCTGGCCGCAAGCATGCAATTGACGTTCTCCAAAACAATATCCATCACTCATCCCCGAACTCAAATTCATTCGTAGTAGGTAAACTCAGCCCTGTTTGCTTGGCAAGATCACGCATTCGAACAGAAAACGGAGGGAGAAGGCCAGAGTCCGTAAAAACGCATGAATTTGCCGCCGCTTCTTCGGGCGTTCCATCGAACTGGATCTTACCTTTTTGCATCACGACAAGACGATCGGCAGTGAAAATCTCTTCGACCTCATGGGTCACCTGGATAATCGTAAATCCGTCACGATGCAGTTCAGACATGATCTGATGAATTTGTCGGGCGCTTTCGGTATCGAGCATGGAAGTGGACTCGTCAACAATGATCACTTTGGGCTCCATGACCAGAACTCCGGCAATCGCGAGCTTTTGTTTTTCCCCGCCGGATAGAAAATACGGAGGACGATCTTTCAGTTCATAGAGCCCAAGCAACTGCAAGACGGATCGGCACCGGGATTCTGCTTGTTTCGGGGAAACGCCGATATTATACAAGCCAAAAGCCGTATCCTCCTGAACGGTCATGCCAACAATCTGATTCTCCGCGTTGGGAAACACCATACCTACATTTTGGCGAATATTCCATAAGTTCCGATGGTCACATGTTGTCTTTCCGTAAACGGCGACTTCTCCCGATGTAGGTTGGAGCAGACCGTTAATCAATCGAACTAACGTTGTTTTTCCGGAACCGTTACCACCCACGATCGTAAGCCATTCTCCTTCATCAAGGGTTAGATTGATTTCCCGAAGTATCCAATCCTGGCGCGAATCGTACCGGAACCATACGTTTTTGAACGATATAACGTTGTCCATCTTTCCCTCCGGTTTTGGTTCGTTATGAATCATGGAACAATTTCAAAAACGGTACCTAGGTTAGCATCAGCCACTTTCATCGAGCCATAAACCCCTAAATAGAGTCTGGTTTGATTCAGATTCGTTCCCAAACTAACATAATATGCGGATTGAGACCCAAACGGATAATCGGTTTCAATAACATGAAAATCATTTAGCTTACAATCCGTTCTTACCCTCGTATATGCTAAGGCTCCTCTAACGGGAAGTTGAGATTCATTCCCTCGAGCTAGATCGGTAAACACAACGTTTCCTGATAAAGAGGGGATTTCATTTCCCATATAAGGCTGTACACCTGTAAGTGCAGTTGCTCTAAACTTATCGGTTCGGGAATCTTCATGAAAATAACTTGTCAGAGGCTGAAGACGCCGTACGGAAGTTTTTACGGCTTCATCGTAATAAGCAATTGTTTTCTCGTTCAAAGCTGGATTTGCAGAGCAGCCGGTTATGATCGAGGTCGGAAAAGCACCTTCCCAACCGCGCCAGCCGAAGTTAATAAATCCTTCTTGGTCAGGTTCCGTTTTCATTAAAGAAGCTTGAATAAGCTGAGTAACCGGTATCGGTTTATAATGAACGAACGAAAAAATCGATTCTACAAGATCCTGTCCGACATTTCCTACGTATTTGATAAACTGATTATAAAACCTTTGAAATGAAATGCCGGGTATATTGCGAACGCCTTTGGCTATTACCGTAAGCGTTTCCTGAATGGGTACGGGCAGTTCATTAAAGCGTGTAACTACGGGCGGATTATCGATAAATGTATTCTTAACGACATCAATTTCGATGATTTTACCTGCGATTTCCATATCGTCTTGGCTTAAATTAAACGGATCATAGCCTGATCCGCCATCACCGGTTGTCAAAACAAGCCTTCCTGTTTCAGGGGAAAAGTTTAAGCTATTGACACCGTTATGGTTTAAAAACGGCCTTCTGAGGTTAAGTAATGTCCGCCTTTTTTGAGGTTGGCCATTCGATTGCAGAATCCATTCTTCGACTGTATCGATATGATCGTATTGATGTTCTCTATTTTCCCACTTCAGGTTTAAGGTGCTAGCATCGCACGGGTTCGGCTTAAAAGATTCAGGAGGAGCACCTGGAAGAGCCCCTGGACCTTGGGTTCCAGCTACTGAATAGTGGAGATAAAACAGACGATTATAATAAAATTGAGGATGAAATGCTAGTCCTAGCAAACCCCGTTCGTCATATCCGCCGCTAGAACCACCTAGTTTCAGGATTCGTAGGCGAATATCTAAGAAAGTCTCTATAACTCCGTTTCCTATGTAAAAGATCTCTCCTACTTGGGTTGCAATAAATAATCTTTCGATGGAGTCGCCCGGAAGAATCGTTGTTTTCAATACAGTGGGTAAATTTAGCTTGCTAACAATGGGCCGTAAACTAACTTTAACTTTCGTCAATTCACTTAACCCTCCTTTTATGGCTTTCTTGTTTAAGCTTATGATTAGAAAGGTTTATTATTCCGGGAGAGCGGATAGCGAAAAGGAGTAACAGGTCGAATATGAATAAAATAAAACTTTACAATGAATATCTATAACATCGTTTATAAAATGAGATATACTGAAGTAAGAATATGTAAGTTAGCCGCGTGTGAACACGACTCCTGAGCACCATAACTGCATAACGAGCAGTCGGCCGCTAAGTGGGTGGTCGAAATAAACCGTTACCGTAGAGAGGGCGGTCTAAATCTTTTTATAGGTAAGAAGCGCATAAATGTGGATGATTAATAGAAAAGGGAGGCGATTCCATTGGTAAAAAAATAATATGAGAAAATCTATATGTTTTATTTAAAATAGCATGCAGATTTTCTCTTTACTATTAAAACTTAATGAAGAGGAGATTGAACATGTTAAATAAATTAAGTGAATCGATCTATTATTTATCTAACCAAAATGATAAAGAAAGACCGACCTTAGGGCTAGTTTGCGGAGATACATATAGCCTTGTCGTAGATGGTGGGAATTCCATTCAACATGCGAGAGAGTTTTTACATGAAATAAATAAGCTACATGTTCCCCCTATTAAATATTTGGTCATAACGCATGCTCATTGGGATCATTTCTTAGGGATGAATGAATACAATGCAATGATCATTGTTAATGATTTAACCCATCAAAAAATGAATGTTTGGAGAAGCTATTCGTATGATGATCATTCTCTTAATGCCTATGTAGAATCTAATAATATGTCTTTACAATGTAAGGAGATTATACAGAAGGAAATACCAGAGAGAGAGTCATTCAAATTAAACGCTCCAGATATCGTTTTCAAAGGATCTCTCCATATTGATTTGGGTAACAAAACTTGTATGATTGAAACAATTAGAAGTACGCACACGGATGATTCAACGGTTGTTTATATACCGGATGAAAAAGTCATCTTCTTAGGTGATAGTGTTTATGGTACAACTACAAATTCATTATTTCATTATAAAAAATCTCAATTAATGCCGATGATCGAAGATATTCAAAAATATGATGCTAGTCATTTCTTACTTGGTCATGAATCCATTTGTGATCTCGATGAGATGAATCAATTTTGGGAAGATCTTACCTTAAGTAGTAGAGCCGCCAATTCAACATCATTAGATCAATGCATAGAGTATTTTGAGAAAGAGAATCATAGAACCCCTCAAGGAGATGAGCTTTTCTTCTTAAAGGCGTTTGTTAATGATGAAATATTAAAATCACAGAAGAAATAAGGAACACAACTAAGTATAGTTAACCGCATAAAGAGTAGTCGATCACGTAAGATGGTCGGAAAAAGACCGTTCTCCTAGCCAGGGCGGTCTTTTTCTTTTCCATTGTAGGCGGGAAATGCCAAAATATAACATAACGAACTTGAATATTTGAATTGAGTTATTCCGTTGATAGCGTCGATGTTACTTAACATTTTTCAAAGGGAGCGGATCAGCGAATGAAAGATAAAGCACTTGAATGGGCAATCTTCGCAGAAAAGATAGTTCGCTTAGCCGGGAAAAAAATCACGAAAATACAAACTCAGTCTCTTATAGAAGTTACATATAAAAATGCAGGGGAACTTGTACTTCTGCAGATTTTGCTTCTGACCAGATTATTCGTGAGGCAATTACTAGTGCTTACCCGGAACATGGTATTCTTTCCGAAGAAAACACCGATGGATTTGGGACTAAAAATAACTTTGATGGTCCTCTTTGGATTATTGATCCTTTAGACGGAACGGTAAACTATGCACATCGCCTTCCTCATTTTGCTATTTCTGCAGCCATAGCAGTTGATGGCATGGTTTGGGCAGGGGTTGTGTATGCTCCTGATTTGGGTGTTACCTACGTAGGAATTCGGGGAAAAGGTGCTTTTTGTAATGGTAAAGAACTTCAAGTTCCTCGATCCGGATCCTTGACAGACTCGATTATCGGTACTGGTTTCCCGCATGATAAAGAAAAAGTACATCCGGCTCTTGCAAGAGTTAATCTCTTAACTACTCATTGTAGAGACATCCGACGTTTCGCTGCTCCGACAATAGATATCTGTTATGTGGCATCCGGACGACTAGACGCACATACAGAAAGCTTAGCTCCATGGGATGTCGCAGCAGCAGGTCTCATCGCTCGTGAAGCTGGAGCAATTACAGGCCATGTCGGTGTGGTGCCGTCGGGTTATCCTCCTGACTTATATGGAGAAGAAATAGTTTGCGCTAATCCTGCTATATATGAAGAGCTTCTTTCATTGCTTCGTTCACGAGTTTAACTATTATTTAAAAACGCTTGAAAGGTCCGGCCATAGGATTGTGGCCGGACCTTCTTTGTTGGTTATATCACTTGGTAATGTTGCAGGTTTAACTCGGTTCTATATGAACATGTACGTCATAAACCCCGTGTGTTTCTTTTAGCTCGTGTTCCACCTGCTCAGAAATATCATGGGCGACCCGGATATCCAGATTCGACCTGACCAGGATGACGATGTCGACAACCGTGTTGCTGCCATAATTCCTTGCCCGAATGTCTTTGACACCCTTAACGCCAACCACTTGTTTTACGGTTTCTTTGTAGTCTTTGACAATGTTTTCATCGAAGCCATCGGTTAAATGATGAGAGGCATCGCGGAATATATCCCAAGCGGTTTTACATATCAGGAAGCCTACCAGTACGGCGGTAAGCGGATCGAGCCACGGGAGATGAAATTGAGCGCCGATGATACCCACAACCGTACCGATGCTTACCCAGGCATCCGAGAGATTGTCCTTTGCCGCTGCCATTACGGCTTGACTGTTTACTTTGGAGGCCAGGCGCTTGTTATAGCGGTAGACCAAGTACATCACAATGGCGCAGACAATGCCGGTCCATGCGGATATGAGATCGGGCGATTCATGGTTTCCTTCAAACATGGAAGAGACGGCCCCGAACAAGACCTGGATCCCGACGGCCATCATAATAAAAGAGGCGATCAAGGAGGCTACCGTTTCCGCTTTCCAGTGACCGTATGGATGATCCCGGTCCGCAGGTTTTTGCGATAATCGCAGTCCGATCAATACAGCAATGGACGCCACGATATCTGTAGCATTATTTAAACCGTCCGCCCGCAGGGCCTCGGAGTTCGCGGTGTACCCTATCAATAATTTAATTGCAGATAAACAGATATAAGCAATGATACTGATGATGGCACCTTTTTCACCCAATTTTAAATCATGATAACGTTGTTGTTCCAAATCTAGCCGACTCCTTCCGCACGCCCAAAAAATAGTACCTGACTATATTACCAAGCAGAGCAGGGGTGGGTCTAGAGCAACGTTTTTTCCTATCACTTAATAAGTGACAAGGGGCAAAAAGAGTTGCACCAGACTAAGAAAGATAGAGTGACGCTAGGATTTTAAGCACATCAAAATAGCGGGCGAGACCATCTCTCGGCACCGCTATGGATTGATACATATGTTCTTACATGATCTTGTTCAAATGAAGCATATATTCACCGCGATTTAGCGGGTTGACTTGTCTCCGTTTATTCACAGGGACGGTGGCTTGCACCTTCACGTAGCCTCCTGGTTTTACGGAGAGCATGCCCTCACCGCTTGTTAGAGAATGGACTTCGGCTTTCAGCAAGTCGGTCGTCCGCACGGGGATGGTACCATGAATGTGGACGGCATGGTTGTGGAATGTGGGTTCCTGATAGGTCCCTTCCAGTGCCGCCAATCTGGATAACGCTTTGCTCAAACTGGTTTCCGGCAGAATGAATTGGATCACGTTTATGGGCTCATATACTTCCGTTCCGGCTATGTTGAGCGCAGCCATGAGGACGAGCGGGGTCAGACTGCGAAAATCCTTTGCCGTCGATACCGGACTTGCGTAGCCGGTATGCGTCAGCGTCACCATAATATCGGTCACGGACCATCCATACAGTCCCTCTTGCAGCACCTCAATCACAGTATCTTTAATCGCTTTCTGAAAGGATAAGGGGAGGGAGCCCAGCTCCACTTCCAGTCGATAGTGAAGTCCGGTTCCTCTCTCGCCAGGTTCGACTCGTAAGCCAACCGTTGCATAAAAAGGACACTCGCCCATATATTCAACAGCCTCTCCCATCGCAACAGGCTTCTCGATACAAATGACCCGCGGAGCTGAAAATACAGCTTCGATGCCGTATTGCTGCTGAATCGTTTCCAGCAGAATTTCCTGCTGGACTTTGCCGAATACGTGGATGATATGTTCCTTGGTATTTGGATCCTGGATATATTGCAGGAACGGATCCTCTTCAGTAAGATCGCTTAAGGCAGTGTAAAGTTGATGCTCCTCCGCAGGATTCTTGGCTGACACTTGGACTTGTATCGGCGGCTTCTGAAAATGGACCAGCCTCATCCTGTCGGATACAGCACCGATGACGTCGCCCACTTTGAGTTCATCAGTAATGAGAATCGCAATGTCACCGGCATCGATCTGATTCACCGGAATGGATTTGCCATCATCCAGAGCATGTAGGTGTTTCACCTTGAACATGGTGGTGTTTCCGTTCTGCGTGATCACCTTAATCTCATCACGTGCCTGGATACTGCCTGCGAACAGCCGGAGGTAGACGTTACGTTCCCCATTCGGAAGTTTGATGACTTTGAACACCAAGCCGGATAACGATTCATGCTGAAGCTCCGAGGCGTCATTTACGGGGAAACATTCACCAAGCGCATGAAGCAGCGGCTCGATGCTGATCCCTTTGGCTGCTGATCCTGCAAAAAGGGGGTATACTTTACCTTGCTGGGTTTGCCTGTGTAATTCCTCCTGCAACCGTTCGCGAGATATGGGAATATCCTGAGCATAGTCGTTCAGCAGATCGTCATTGGTCAGTGCCAACATTTCGACCCACCCGGCGTTATGGGGATCGGCCACATCCACCCGAACGGCTGCGCAGCCTTCCTGAGTTACAGAGCTCATCTCGCAAATATGTTCATCCAGCAGATTACGTATCATGGTAGAGACTTTCTCGTAGTTTGCGCCCATTCGATCGATCTTGTTCATGAATAGAACGGTGGGAATCCCTTGTTCTTTCAGTGTTTGCATGAGCACCCGCGTCTGGGCCTGTACGCCCTCAACCGCGGAAATGACCAGAATGACGCCATCCAGCACACTTAGTGAATGCTCGACCTCCGAGATGAAATCGGCATGTCCTGGCGTATCGATCAAGTTGATTTTTAGATCGCCCAGCATGAACGATACCGCAGCGGACTTTATCGTGATGCCTCGTCTGCGTTCAATGTCCAGCGAATCCGTGATGGTATTGCCTTGGTCTACGGAGCCCGCTTGATCAATAATTCCGGATCTAAACAGGATTTGCTCCGTTAGTGTGGTTTTACCGGCATCAACATGGGCCAAAACCCCAATATTCAATATTTTCTTCATATATAATAACCCTCATTCGTTTCATTGTTAGTTGTCCTTTTCGTTGGTTGTTATAGTTGAATTGCCGCATAAAGATCGCCTCCATGAAAAATAAAGTTACTTCTAGTTTATCCATTAAGAGATAATCGGAATATGTAATAAATACTTATAGTCATTCATTATCTTGTTCTCTACCCTTCAACGTGCAGCGTCATATTTGAATTTACATATTTAATACCGTGAAAAATGGTCGGCATTGGATTAGGATAAAGGCATACACCATATATGAAGGAGTCTTGCATTTGATAACACTTCATGCCATAGATAAGGACAATTGGGAGGATTGCATTCGTCTTAAACCGAGACCTGAACAGGAAAAGTGGATCGCCCCCAATCTATATTCAATAGCGGAAGCTCAATTCATGGAGGGCTTCGAAACGCGTGCGATCTACCATGATGAAGAGATGATCGGATTTGTAATGTATGGTCTGCACCCGCACGATGATAACTATTGGATTTACCGGTTTATGATCGACGGTAAGTTTCAGGGACTGCATTATGCCAAACCCGCGATTCGTTTGGTTCTCGAGGAGATTCGGACCTCGCCGGATACAACGGACGATGTTATGCTATGTTACAAACCCGAGAATGAGCGTGCAAAAAGGCTATATTCCGAAATTGGATTTAAAGAAGCCGGGTATGCCCCCTGGGGAGACGTGATGGCTAAATATCGTTTAATAAAATAGGCTATAAATAGAAAAGCCGTGCATTCAACCATTTCCTATGGCAGAACGCATGGCTTTTTAGCTCGATTCTTTGTGGAGGCGGATGAATTTGGACTGTACACGAGTGTTTTTTCACCAATAGCGGAGGTTTGCCAAGAGAAAGGAAGTTTGGTTCCTCACAAGGCGTAGCTCCGAATTCAAGTGCGTGTTGATATGAAGGAGAATATGCTATTATACCTAAATAGCAAAGTTGCTCGGAATGGAGGGGACTACGATTCGAATATTAGCGATTAGCGACATTCATGGCTGCTACGATGAATTCAATCAGTTATTGTCTGACGTGCAGTACAATCCTGATAAGGACAAGCTGATCTTGCTCGGGGATTATGTGGATCGCGGATTAAGAAGCAGGGAAGTCATTGAGCAAGTGATGGAATTGCGGGATGAAGGTGCCATCACTCTTCGGGGGAATCATGATCAGATGATGCTGGATGCCATTTTGCTTGATACGGATGAAGTGAACTCACGCTGGATTCGCAATGGAGCTCGACATACGATTGAAAGCTACTGCGGCGCCGATTTTTTTGAGGGTGAAATGGATCGCGCCAGATATAACGAAGGTAAAGCCTATATTAAAAAAAAGTTCGAGCATCATCTATCTTTTCTTGATACGCTGGCCCTCTATTATGAAACAGACACTCACATATTCGTGCATGCAGGAATCAATCCGGGTGTTGATGACTGGAAGTTGCAGCCTCATCATGATTTCATCTGGATTCGCGATCCGTTCTATAATTATCCAACAGGCCTTAACAAAACCGTGGTGTTCGGGCATACGCCGGCCATGAACTTGCATGATTCGGAGGGGATTTGGTTCTGTGAAGAAGGGGACAAAATCGGTATCGATGGAGCGTGCGTGTACGGTAAACAGCTTAACTGCCTGGAAATCACGGAAGAGCAGGAATATCGAACGCATATTGTTCGGTTCATGCACAGTGATGTGAACGTAGAGGAAGAGCAATAAAATAAACGAATACATACTCTCGATAGGAGGATCTATCCACTATGTTAATTATGAATGAAAAGATAAAAGCTCGCGAAGTAGAGCTGACCGGCCTAAACGGCGAAGATCTGGGAGTTGTCTCCAGGGATGAGGCGCTTGCGCTGGCGAAAAGTCACAAAGCCGATTTGGTGTGTACCTCGCTATTCAGCAGTCCCCCGCCCTGCAAGCTCGTCAGCCGGGGGCAGGCGAAGCAGGAGGCCGTGATAGAGAAGAAGGGCCAGACAGCTTCATCAAGTCCGGTGAAAGTAAAGGAATTCCGCTTGTCTGTACATATTGAAGAGCATGATTATGACACCAAGCTGTCGCAAATGCATAAGCTGCTGGAAGCGGGCAAAGCTGTCCAGCCCGTTATTCGCATTCAGGGCAAGGAGGGCGAAGCCGCTCGCAAGCTGCTTGAGCGACTCGTTCAAGATCTGGCTGAGGTAGGCAAGAAGGAGACGGGCATTCAGGTCAGCGGCAAGCAGGCTACCGTGAAGCTGCTGCCGATCTAAGCTGACGGAACGCATATTCAGGCGTTTCATTTTAGTGAGGTTCCATGGTTTACTTTTTTATATTTAGATGATACTATGGATCAAATTGTAAACGCCATGAAGAGAAGAGTAGATGAGCAGGAATCCCCACAGAGAGCTCCGGTAAGCTAAAAAGGAGTTGGAAGCCATTCATTGAACCAAGTCTCTGAGCGGCGCATCGGAACTTATGGATAAGGGATGGTGCGACAGGAGCTCCTGTTACAGAGCTAGGGTATAAGCGATCGCGTGATGGCCGTACCCGAAAAGGCTGGTATCGTGAGATATCGGCAAATAGGGGTGGCACCGCGAAACCAATCTCGTCCCCAAGACTTATGTCTTGGAGACGGGATTTTTTTGTTTTTTACGGAGTTACGGCAGAAAAAATCAACGTAAGGAGGAGTCAGGTATGAGCGAGAACAAAAACAATGTAGAAGAAACGGTGGATTTTTTGACCAAGATGATCAAAGAGGATGTAGACAACAGCGTGTACCACAGGCCGGTGGCTACGCGATTTCCGCCGGAGCCCAACGGTTATCTGCATATCGGCAGCGCCTATGCGATTTACATCAATCATTCCATCGCCAGCCGGTTCCATGGGACTTTCAATCTTCGGTTCGACGATACGAATCCACTGAAGGAAGATATCAAATACATACATGCGATTCAGGAGGATATCGAGTGGCTCGGACTTAAGCCGGACGTTTATTTCGGGTCGGATTATGCGCATCAAATCGCTGAAGCGGCCAAGAAACTCATAGCTAAAGGGAAGGCTTACGTCTGTGATCTCACGCCTGAACAAATGACGGAATACCGGGGGACGCTGACAGAAGCTGGCATCAACAGCCCTTTTCGGGAGCGCAGCATTGAGGAGAATTTGGCGTTATTTGAGCAAATGATCGCAGGGGCATTTCAACCATCGGAAAAAGTACTCCGAGCCAAAATCGATATGTCTTCCCCTAACATGAACCTGAGAGATCCAGTCCTGTATCGTGTCATTCATGCGGAGCATTACCGTACGGGAACAACGTGGTGTGTATATCCGATGTACGATTTTGCCCATCCGATCCAGGACTGGATCGAAGGAATTACCCATTCGTTATGCTCAGCCGAGTTTAAAGATCATCGCCCGTTATACGAGTGGGTGCTTACGGAACTGGAAGTGACGGAGCCTCCGAAGCAGCGGGAATTCGGAAGATTGAATATCTCGGGATACGTTACGAGCAAACGATACCTGAGGGAGTTGGTGGAGGGAGGTTTTGTCGACGGATGGGATGACCCCAGACTACCTACGTTAAAAGGATTACGGCGGCGAGGTGTGACACCTGAGGGTATCCGTCGTTTCCTGGGAGAAATCGGGGTGTTTCGCGGCAACAGCCTGGTGGACTCGGGCATGCTCGATCATTATATCCGTCAAGACTTGAAGGAACGGTGTTATAACGCGATGGCCGTCATGAGGCCGCTGAAGGTGATCATCACGAATCTTTCAGAAGATTGCACCGAGATGCTTGTCATACCGAATCATGAAAGTGACGAAACATTGGGTGAGCGGGAGGTTCCTTTTTCACGAGAGTTGTACATCGAACAAGAGGATTTTATGGAGGAGCCCGTTCCCGGATTTCACCGGTTATCCCCTGGCAAGGAAGTGCGTTTGAAAGGAGCCTACTTCATCCAATGCGAACATGTCGTGAAAGATCCGGCAACGGGGGAAATCATGGAGATTCACTGCACGTATGATCCACTAACGAAGAGCGGGAGCGGATTTAATGAGCGGAAGGTGAAAGCAACGCTGCATTGGGTGTCTGCGAAGCACGGGATTCCGGCGGAACTTCACTTGTATGATAAGCTGCTGAAGGAATCAGCCGAGTTATCAGAATCGGATAACGTTTGGAAGGATCTGATGAATCCCGAATCGTTGATTCGAATCGAAAACGCCATACTGGAGGCTTCCATGCTGGAAGCGACGATGAACCGTACGTACCAATTCATCAGACACGGATATTTCTGCGTGGATTCCAAATATACGACAGAACACAGGCTGGTGTTTAACCGTATTGTTCCTTTGAAGGATTCATGGAAGAAGCGCGCTTAAAGTCGTTGAGTATGAAGCATTTGGCTAATACTAAAAAGCCGGGAGCAAGTTAGCTGCCGGCTTTTTAGTGTTTATAGTAAATCATCATCTCTTCTTTCCTAATATATTGAGCGTTAACGCGTCCAATGTCCCGGTTGAGATAAGGAGGGGGGCAGCTTGGTGCTGGCGTCTCCTTTCGCTGCGTTAACCTGGAATTGAGTAAGGAAGAGGCTGGTTGCTAGATTGGCCCCCCTAAGGTCTGCGTCCCTGAAATCGGCACCGATCAGATCGGCAGCCCGCAGATCGGCTCCTCTGAGGTCCGCGGCAATGAGATAAGCGCCTCTCAGATTGGCGTATCTCAGGTCTGCTCCCTTTAGCTTTGCTCCCATCAGGTCAGCACCGCGCCCCCCGATCTTTTGACGCACGGGTGGCCCTTTATGCTTCTTGCGCGCATCATTTCGCACAAGTTCACTGGTTCGGAGAAGCAGCTGATTCACTTCTGCCCGATGAGCTGCCACATCCAGCTGTAACAGGGATTCGGGAGGAAGCTGAGTCAATCGACTCGTCTCTTGCAGCGACAATCTCAGATCGGTATGAATGTCTTGAGCCGGTTGCAAAGTCAGGGCTTCGTTCAGATACCATAACAGCTCGTGAAGCTGTCGCATGATCGGGAATACGTCGAACATTTCTTTTGCTGTCCCAGGGGCCTGCCGCCAGTCGCGTCCGTTATAGGTGACCTGTGAAACCATTTGACCTGCTCCAAAGCAGTCGTATACGGTGCAGCCTCTCATACCTCGCTGCCTCAAGCTGCTGTGCACACCGCAGCGGAAGTCGGATTGCAGATGGTGACAAGGGGTTCCGCCGTCTTTGTCCATGGCAAAATCCGTTGAGGCGGCGAAGGGTAAAGCGACGCAGCATAATCCAAAGCAGCGTTCGCAATCCGCTTGTAATTGTAATCCGCCCTGTTCATCGGGGACTTGTTCTTGTTTGTCTAGCATAACGTTAGAGGAGCTCCTTCCAAGTCGGTGTTACGTCAATGAGTGACATCTAGTTATATTTTAAAACAAAATGATCATAGAGTCCTACATGCAATCTTGGTTTAAACTGTTTTATACCTCGGGAATGGGTTAAAATCATAACCCCCCGATGCTATAATGCATCTTAAGCTGCCAAGGAAATTCCGGCAGCTTTTTGTATGTTATATGCAAAGCCAACCGATAGTATATAATGAAATTCGTGTCTATGGACATCGCTTTATTTGGAATTTACGTCATTTCAGGACATATGTCCTTTCCTGAGTTTGGGGAATTAACTTTTAATAGTATACAGACCTATAGAAGAAGGAGTATGTATCGTGAGAGGAATCTTATTTGCATTCATTGGCGGTGCCTGCATTACGCTGCAGGGTGTGGCCAATGCCCGGATTAGTCAGGATATGGGCACCTGGCAAGCTGCCGCGATTACGCAGTTGACCGGATTTATTATGGCCTTCATTATTCTGCTGTTCGTTCGCGACGGAAGCAGACAAGGATTTGGACAAGTGAAGCCGCTCTATCTAATCGGAGGAGCCTTGGGGGCGCCCATTATATTCAGTGAGGTGACTGCGATTCAGAACATCGGTGTTACATTAACGATATCCGCGTTATTGATCGCCCAGTTATTCTTAACGTTCCTGATTGACAGCAAGGGATGGTTCGGTGTAGTGAAAAAGAGAATGAGCTTGCCTCAATTCATCGGGATCGGGATGATGATCGCTGGTGTCGTGATTATCAAATTATAATGTGGAACCAAGCGGTTCTTGAGATGGAGTGTTCGGGAAAGGAGAGAGGGACGTGAAGGAAATTCATAATGCGGAGCTCATGCAGCATCTTTTGCTGAGCAACCAGATCCAGTCCGTATTTCACGATGATTTAATGCCTTATCTGGTGTTATATCACTATGATCAGGGCGACATCGTCTGCACGCAAGGCGAGCCGGCCGATATGCTGTATATCCTGGTTCAAGGGAAGATTAAAATCTTCACGACCTCCGCGGAAGGCAAAGCGCTTGTTCTATCTTTCAAAACACCGCTTGAGGTGATCGGAGATATTGAATATATTCAAGGCAATCCGTTGATTAATACGGTACAGGCCGTATCATCTGTCTATATGATCGGCGTGCATTATCGCTGGCTTCGCAAATACGGACAGGAGCATCCGCCGCTGCTTCAATTTATGCTGCGGATCATTACGCGGAAATTTTATATTAAATCCAATTTCTTGAGTTTCAATTTGCTTCATCCGGTGGAGGTACGACTGGCTAGCTATTTACTGTCCGTTTCAGAGGCGGAGTCGGATACGTTCGCTACCAAAAACCCGGCCGCGTTCAACCTGACCGATATCGCGAATCTGCTTGGAACCAGCTATCGGCATTTAAACCGGGTGATCTTGAAATTCAGTCAGGAAGGGCTGATCGAGCGTCACAAGGGGTACATTCTGATTAAAGACCGGGATGCGTTAACGAATGTAGCGGGAGGCAATATTTACGAAGAATAACACACGGTGATGATGAAACATGAAGTAAGGGAGATGGAACATGTTAGCAGGATTGGTATTGGCACTCATCGCGGGTTCAATGGTTAGTTTGCAGAACATTTTCAATAATAGAGTGAATGAGAAGACAGGCTCCTGGTCTACAACGACGTTGGTGTTAGGCATGGGCTTCGTGGCTTCGTTCGGCATGAGTCTTGCTGTAGAAGGCAAGGGGACGTTCGCCATTCAAAACATGGAGCCTTGGTACTGGATTAGCGGGTTGATTGGGGTCGGCGTGGTGATTTGCCTGGTGCAGGCGACAAGGCTGCTGGGTGCCACATTCGCCATTTCGATTGTCATGACCTCGCAGCTCGGTTTCGCATTGTTGTGGGATTCCTTGGGATGGTTAGGGTTAGAGAAGGTTCCGTTTACAATGAACCAGTTGATCGGTGTTCTTGTGATTGTCGGGGGGATACTGGTATTTAAATTAGGCGGGAAACGGGAACAACAAGGGACGGCTTAGCATGAAGTTTACATGATAAGGGGAGGAATCCATATGATAACGGAGATTGACAAGATCGCCTGGATCCATATCGCGGATGGACGCATACTGGGCGCTCGTTCCAAAGGAAAGGATACGTACTATCTGCCGGGAGGAAAACGGGAACCGGGAGAATCCGATATCGATACGCTGGTGCGGGAAATCAAAGAGGAGCTGTCCGTTCGGATCAAACCGGAGACCGCGGCGAATGCAGGCAGCTTCCGGGCTGGCGCTCACGGCAAATCGGAGGGTGTTCGAGTAACGATGTCCTGTTACACGGCGGAGTATGAAGGAGAGCTAAGTGCGGCTTCGGAAATTGAAGAATTGGCTTGGTTAACGTATAAGGATCGGGATCGGGTCTCTGAGGTTTGCCAGATGATCTTCGATCATCTGCATGAATTGAAGAAGCTGGCTGATTAAGCCCCATTGGGAAAAGTATCCTGCGTCCAGGCTGCCAACCTAACGAGCGTATTCAATATCCATGCTGGTCCAACGGAAGGATAAATCAATACATCCATGCATCGAAAAAAGACGCTCCCAAGGGAGCGTCTTTCATATTTAGAACAAATGTTCGTTTTGTGGGTCATCTAAATTGAATCGGTCGATATTCGGCTTTCATATTATTAGTATAGCTCAGCGCTCATTATAAGTCTATATTTTGCCAGGGAAATGTTTTATAGTTTGTAATACCCGGCCGGGGGACGTGATATATCGTTCGATTTTTAAATTTTGTGCTGCTGCGACATAGAGAGAGGGAGTCTTGTGCAAATACGATTATGGGATAACAATTTAAAGGTTCGATTATTAGGTGAAGCGCTGTTCAATATGCTGTTTTGGATGTACTTTCCCTTCATAACGGTTTATTTCGGAGCGGCTTTAGGCAATCATATCGCGGGAATCCTCATGACGGTTCCTCCGATATTCAGCATTATCGGCAGCTTACTCGGTGGTGCTTTAGCCGATCGGCTGGGACGTCGCCCCATCATGCTGCTTGGCGCGTCGCTGCAGACGGTCATGTTTGCGATGTTCGCGTTATCGCCTTCGCACTGGATCGATTATGCCGCTTTTATCGGCATCGGATTCGGGGGAGCCATCTATAGACCTGCCAGCTCCGCGATGGTAGCCGATCTGGTTCCGGTTCAAGAAAGGCGGCAAGTATTTGCAACGTTTACGACAGCGAACAACTTGGGTGCCGTGCTTGGTCCGGCACTTGGAGCCATTTTCTTTTTTCAGTATCGGCAAGAGCTTCTGTGGTCATGTTCCTTCGTATTGCTGATCTATTTCATCGCGATTTACTTCATCGTTCATGAAACCCTGCCGGGGCCTGCCCAAAGTGTAAAGGCAACGGGGTCGATTCTTCAGGTATTCAAGGAACAGTGGAAGGGATATGGCATCATTTTTCGAGATAAAGTGTTTCTGGTGTACATACTGGCGGGGATTTTTGCCCTTGTGGCGATCATGCAGCTGGATCTGTATTTGGCGGTATATGTGATCGATTATGTACCCCCCCAGGCGCTGTTCTCCTGGAACGGACATTCGCTTATGCTATCGAGCACAGAGATATTAGGGTGGGTGCTGGGGCTCAACGGTCTCTTGTTTGTTCTCTTTATTCTGCCAGTCACCAAGTGGTTTCGGAATTGGAAGGAGCGTGATGTATTCGTACTATCTTCCTTGTTATCCGGAGTAGGTACTTTTGCACTCGGACTGAATACGAACATCTGGTTCTTATTCTTTGTGACCATTATTTTTACTTTCGGCGAAATGGCTCGTTCCCCAGTGACGCAAAGCTTTATTAGCCGTTATGCTCCAGAGCATGCAAGAGGACAGTATATGGGAGCTGACAGCTTACAGTTTACGATCGGAAGATTTCTGGCTCCGATGACGGTATTTCTGTCCACTTGGCTGCCGCCTATGGGTATATTCAGCATCATCTTGCTATCGGCATTAATCAGTGTGGCGCTGTATATCCTGCTATTTCGAATGTATGTAGAAGAAAAAAGCGCAGCATAGCTGACCTATGTTATGAGAGTAGAGGGCAAGCCTGGTTGTAACACAGCCGCACGCTTGCTCTCTTTTTTAATAAGATACTGAATGTGCCTGAAGTCTCTAAAGGAATAAATTTGGAATTCTCCATTTACAAACCGATGGTCGGTATATATAATGAGGTTATGAAATTCGGAAGGTTGGTGAGGTTGATGATCCCATTTGTCGCGATGATGGTTTCGCTACTTTTGTTTCGGACGCTGGGCTTCACAGGCTGGGAGTATGTAAATGACTGGGTCATTTCGCTCAGGTTTGCGGTTGCGGCCATGTTTTTGGTAACAGCTTCTGCCTACTGGGGAAAACGACGACCCGATCTAATCGCCATGATCCCCCCGGGAATACCGAATGCCCCGTTCATGGTTACCTTCACCGGGCTGCTCGAGATTGCGGGCGCTATTCTCATCCTGATTCCGGCTACCACAGCCTTGGCATCTACAGGTCTCGCACTCATGCTGATAGCCATGTTTCCTGCCAATGTATACGCAGCGAATCGCCATTTGTCACTTGGCGGCAAGCCGGTCACTCCAATCGGGCTGAGAACGGTTCTGCAAATCGTTTTCCTGGCCGCAGTTCTCATGGCGGGCTGGCTTCCGCCTCAGGGGTAACCAACTTATCATCAAGGAGGAGTTATTAGATGAAGCAGGAAGAAAGGCGAGAGCAAACCAAGCGAATACTGCTTGAAGCCACGGAAGAATTGATAAGGGAGCAAGGCTGCAGCCAAACCACCCTTAATGACATCATGAAGCGTTCGGGCTTGTCCAAAGGGGCCATATTTCATTATGTTTCAAGTAAGGATGAGCTGTTTGTGCACGTATTACGAGCTAAGCTTGCCGAGCAGAACGAGCAGTTCATGAGTGAAGTGAACAAGCAAGGGGACATTAAACAGTTTGAAGGACCGATGAATACCATTACCAACAGCATGTCGAGACTGGAAAGCCGTGACGATGTGAGCAACCTGATCTTAATGTACCTTATTGGCAAAAGCGATCAGCCCGAAATCGCCGACATTGTGGCTGGCTTCTATAGAGAAGCTACAGCGATTTCGAAGAAATGGATTGTTACAGGCCAGGAAGCGGGGGTCATACCGGAAACCATCGATGCGGAACGGACGGCAGAGCTGTTTGAGCTGTTGTCGTTCGGACTGCGGATGCGGGGACTAATCGGCGTAAATAGTCATGTATTCGGCACGAAGGAATATGCGGATTTCATCATCGATATTCTTCGGCCCGGGCACCGGGAAGAGGGAAAGGATGGCTTATGACATTGTGGTTATTTCTGCACATCGCCGGATGTGTGTTATTCCTCGGCAATATCATTACGGCGGCATTCTGGAAAGTAAGAGCTGATCTGAAAGGGGATCCGGCAGAAATCCATAACACGGTTAAGAATGTCATGTTAGCCGATATGGTATTTACCCTGCCAGGTTTGCTGCTGATCATCATTTCAGGCGTTGTGATGGCTGTTCAAGCCGGATATGGAATGGGCGGAATGAGCTGGCTGATGGCTTCATTGATTCTGTTTGGTATGACGGGGATCTGTGGGCTGGTTTATTGATTCCGCTGCAAAAAGGGATGATTCGGCATAGTAAACAATCCATTAGGGATGGGGTCATTACAGCAGGTTATAAAAGAGCTTCGGCGTATTGGGCGGTAGGCGGGACGATAGCCACGCTGCTGCCGGTCGTTATTTTGTATTTCATGGTCAGCAAACCATTTTGAAGCGAAGAGAACGATCGATCTGATTGCCTAACGTGATCAGGTCGTTTTTTTATTTGCGGTCATCCGACAATGGAAACATAGGGCATCAGAAGTACCGCCCCTCCCCGCCTTCAGGTGCATATTTGACCATAGTCTGCATACGATTAGGCGAGAAAGCTCTGAACAAGGGAGGATGTCCAAATGTCCGTTAACGATCAGCAGCTGGCACAAATAGCTATGGCCTATCTGCCACAAGGTGCTGAACTTGTGCGAATCGATAAGCCTGTCGAACATCCCGCAGTCATAGCAGTCGACATCACGGGAGATCACA
Source organism: Paenibacillus sp. 2KB_20 (assembly GCF_052115765.1). Classification (NCBI taxonomy): domain Bacteria; kingdom Bacillati; phylum Bacillota; class Bacilli; order Caryophanales; family Paenibacillaceae; genus Paenibacillus; species Paenibacillus sp. 2KB_20. The sequence goes on from NZ_JBFRHH010000009.1 coordinate 82,441, forward strand.
TCCCAGAGATTGTCGGTGTGTCCCGATTGAATCATGAGCTTTATTTATTTGTGCTGCTTTACCGCAATAGCGGTTATGAGGTCGTTGCCAACGTCTTGGGGCAGGGATATGGGGTTACTTCATTGACGGCTGCCCCTGTGTTGAACCCAAGTATGAATCAATTAATCGTAGGTTGGCAGCTCGGTTTCATCTGGTCAAAATTGTCGATCTACGCTTGGACGCCAGAGGGCCTTCAAGATATCGCACCTGCTGATATATATTACAGTTATATCGATATTGCGGATATGCCGGGTGCTTCGGGTCCGGATGGTCAGGCTGAAATCGCGCTTTGGATTCACGATACAGGCGAAGCTTATCGAGTCGAGGTCGTCAGATGGAGCCAAGGGGCGTTAGTGACTGCACCGGATGTATACCGCTATTATTTCCCTGTCGTTGTAAGGTACTACGAGAGATTGACGCAAGAACATCCGGATTATTCTTATTATTGGTATTACCTGGCGGATGCACAATATCGGGCCGGGATGCCGGAAGCGGCCCTTGTGTCGGTCCGCAAAGCACTCACGTTCACCGAACCTTACCCGGCGCGTGAAACGCTGCTTGAACTTGAGAAGCGGATCAAGGAGATGCTTGCAAGCAGAGGACAGCCGCAGCAACATGTCGGGTTATTTCCGGCATCCGTGAAGACGACGGACGGAACGAAGTGGGGATACATTGATCGCAGCGGAAGGATGGTCATTGAACCAAAGTATGATGATGCACAGGATTTTCAGGACAATGGTCTTGCGATCGTAGGCGTGAACGGTAAGTATGGCCTCATTGACAGGTCTGACCGTTTCGTAGTGAAGCCTATATATCAGTCCATCAGCCCGTTCTCGGAGCATCGAGCGACCGTGATCGATGATCAAGGTTTTAAGATGATTAACGAACAAGGGGAAGTGCTGACACGACGAGGATATCCGTATATAGCAGGTCTTCGAGAAGGAAGGGCGGTTTATTATGTAACTGATAATGGCAGTGGAGATGGAGCGAACAGCCGATACGGCTACCTCGATTCCGCGGGCCAAGAGGTGATCCCGGCGCAATATGAGGAAGCGAATGATTTTGTCGATGGCAAAGCTGTTGTGAAAATAAAAGACAATCTTTACGCGCTCATTGATCTCTATGGACGCCGCTTGGCCAATTATTCGTTCGCCTACGTCGGACCGCCTGGCGATGGCTTGCTGGCCTTTCAGAAGGATAGCACTGGCAAATACGGATATATCGATGAGCAGGGGAACATCGTCATTGCGCCGACCTATACTTCGGCATTTCCTTTTCATCATGACAGAGCGATCGTTAACACGGCAGAAGATTACAAGTCGAAGTATGGCGTCATTAATAAGCAGGGCGAGTGGGTAATCCAGCCGGAATATAACGATATCCGGGACTTGAATGAAGACCGGTTTGCGCTTGGGCGTGCGATTAATCCTGAACAGCCGTATATTGGTTCGATGTATGCCATTGCAGATTGGGACGGAAAGAGGTTATCTGATTTTGTATATCGGGAAGTTTCTGATTACAAGCATGGATTGGCCTCGGTTTATGATGCGAAACAGACGTATTTTATTGATCGAACCGGCAGACCGGCGCCGGGGTATCCCCAAGTGAACGGCAGCGGTTCGCTTACACTGGAAGCAGGAGGGTTGATTAAGGCCCTGGTCGATCACCGTCTGTCTTACCTGGAACGGTCGGGTCATGTCATATGGATGCAGAACACGGTGATCCCGCTGCATCCTCCTTATAAGGTATTGGAAGAAAAGTATAAACCCAATCCGGACTACTTAGTCTATTATCCACAGATCCATGGAATGAGGGATCAAGCAGCTCAGCACACGCTGAATACGAAGCTTAAAGAAATGTCACAGGTGAAATTCATTCCTCCGAATCAACAGCTTGATTATACTTATACAGGCGATTTTGACGTCATTTTCTACAAGCAAAAACTGCTTGAACTGGAGTTGAACGGTTATAATTATCCCTCTGGTGCCGCACACGGCATGCCAACGAAAGTTTACGCCGTGATCAATCTTGAGAACGGCAGGATGTATGAATTGAAGGACTTGTTTAAGCCGGGCAGCGATTATGTGAAGGAGCTCAGCCGCATTGTTGGTAAGCAGATTCAAGAGGATCCGCAGTATTCGTATGTATTCCCGGATAGCTATAAGGGAATTGCAGCAAACCAGCCCTTCTATGTAACCGGGGACGCATTACATCTGGTGTTTGCACCGTATGAGATCGCCCCTTACGCAGCGGGTTTTCCGACGTTCACAATTCCTTTTGCCCAGATCAAGGGCATGATTGATACCGAAGGGGAGTTCTGGAAGGCGTTTCATCCCTAACCTTTCATCTTCGGGAATAGAAGCCGTGCATAGTCTTTCCATATGACCAAACAAGGTTTAAAATAGATGGAAAACTCCCCTTACATACACAGCTGGGATTAGGAGGTTTGGTTATGGCAGATGGTATTGCAGGCAAAGAAGATTTCGTTATCACATGCGAGGAGGATTGCGGGAACGCACCGAAGAAGGAGTTGCTGAAGAGACTCCACATCGCTTTGGCTGGCATGGATACACAATTCATGAATGAGAATTTCACGGATGGGATTCAGATGAGTTACGTTGGGGAAAGAATCGTTCATGGGAAGGATCAAGTGATTGAATCGTTATGTCAGGTGAAGTATGGCAAGACAGCCGAACTGCATATTCATCATCTGATAACGCACGGCAGCACCGGTGCAGCGGACGGAATCCTTGTATTCGATGACCGGAAGCGCCTGGCATTTTGTAACGTATACCGGTTTAGCAGCACCCTTAATGCTGCCAAAATTAAGGAGATTACTTCCTATTTCATCCCATTGTCTGAATGATCACGGCGTAGAAAGGACCATTATTTGTGGTAACATTTTTTCTTCTAATTATTTATATGGCCTTTATCAGTTTAGGGCTTCCGGATTCCTTGCTCGGGGTGGCCTGGCCGGCCATGCAGCCGGATATCGGTGCTGCCTTCGAATCCGCAGGGTTGCTATCGATGGTCGTAACCGGAGGCACGATTGTATCCAGCTTGATTAGCGGGAGCGTGATCGAACGCTTCGGAACGGGTATGGTTACGCTTATCAGCTGTTTGTTGACGGCGAGTGCGCTGCTCGGTTTTGCGTATGCGCCATCGCTGTTCTGGCTCATTCTGCTGGCGATTCCGCTGGGTTTAGGCGCAGGGGCGGTCGATACGGGACTGAACCACTATGTAGCAAACCATTATAAGGCCCACCATATGAGCTGGCTGCACTGCTTCTGGGGCGTGGGCGCAACGTTAGGGCCGATTATCATGTCCTATTCCATGGGTGCTAACGGTACATGGAGAGACGGATATTTTACCGTATCCATGCTGCAGTTCGTTCTGGTCTTCATCCTGCTGCTCACGCTCCCACTCTGGAGGATCGTGGCAAGTCAGCATCGGCAGCCCGAAGGCATGATTGAAGAACAAAATGAATCAACGAACAGCGATGAAGCCATTGTCCAGAAGCACGGAAAACCGCTCCAAATTAGAGGGGTAAAGATAACCCTGTTGGCGTTTTTGTTCTATTGCGGAGTGGAAGCGACCGTCGGTTTATGGGGAGCGAGCTTTCTCGTAGGAACCCGAGATCTGTCCCCGGAAACAGCAGCAGTATGGGTGTCCATGTATTATGGAGGCATCACATTCGGCCGATTCATTACAGGATTCGTAACGCTGAGGTTGAACAATCGGACGCTCATCCGTGTTGGACAAGTGACGGCTATTACCGGTGCAGTCCTGTTGTTGCTGCCGCTGCATTCCTATCTTTCTCTCATTGGACTCATTGTTATCGGACTCGGGCTTGCACCCATATTCCCTTGTTTGCTGCATGAAACGCCAGCCCGATTCGGCAAAGCTCAATCATCCAGAATCATGGGTTATCAGATGGCTGTTGCCTATACCGGCACCACGATCTTACCCCCACTGTTTGGTATCGTTGCGGCTCAAATATCGATAGGTTTATTACCCGTCGTCATTCTGTTGTTTGCCCTGATCATGCTGCTCAGCTCCGAGAAAGTGAACCGGATCCTTTATCAAAGCAGGAAAAGCGAGGCTTGATTAGAACCGGCGAACATCATATTTGAACATAAATGGATCATCGTAATATGCAAAATATCCCTCGAATGACATTTCCACTTTAGCGACAAAATGTACTAAGGTGGTGAATGTGAAAATGCGAATAAACAGGATGATCCTCGTAATGCTGTCCCTTGTACTGATCACGGTAATGGGATGCCGACATCAAAAACCTGGCGAACAGGATTTGCTGCGGGTTAAATCCGAACAAGGTCCTACACATAAGAAAGTCATATTCCTGATGGTCGACTCCTTAATGGCACAGGCGATTGATAAGGGCATTTCTCAAAAACAGCTGCCCACCTTTCAATATTTGATCGAACATGGACAATATTACAAGGATCTGGTCAGCTCTTTTCCTACAATGTCTGTCACGATTGACAGCACGATGTTGACGGGAAAATATCCGAATGGCCATGGCGTACCAGGTCTCCTATGGTATTCGTCTGACGATAAGAAGATGATCAACTACGGAACAGGGCCGATGGAAATCCTCAAGCAAGGCATCAATCCGGTTCTGACTGATGCATTAATCCATTTGAACGGGAAACATTTAAATCCGGATTCACCTACGATTTACGAAGAATTAGCCCGCATTGGCTTGAAATCAGGGTCGATTAACGGCTTGATATATCGGGGACCGACCGAGCATACGCTGACGATCCCGGATTGGATTCAAGGTCCGACTTCCCTGCCGAAACACATAAAAGTCAAAGGTCCGGATTTTTTAACTCTGGGAGCCTTGTCCAATCCCCTGGAAGGCCCTAAAGATACCAAGAATCTGCCTGACGATCTCACGGATCGGATGGGGCTGAACAATAAGTATGCAATCGAAGCCGTAAATTATCTGATTCGAGCCAACAAGCTGCCGGATTTTTTGTATGTTTATTTACCGGACCTGGACCAGAAGCTTCATAAAAAAGGTCCGTCAGAGCTCGAAGGCGTCAAAAAAGTGGATCAGCAGCTCCGGGCCGTATTAAATGCCTTCGGATCGCCGGAAAAAGCGTTCAACGAAGCGATTTTTGTCATCGCTGGAGACAGCGGCATGACACAGCTTCTTCCAGCGGAACAACGTTCGGAGATTGATATGCCCGCTATGCTGAAAGGCATCTCTGTTCTAAAGCCGGGTGAAGAGGTGAAAGCGGAAACCGAGGTCGCCCTCGCAGTCAATGAAACGATGGCTTATGTATATAATTTCAAGCCTAGTCGTTCTCTGCGAAGCTTAGCGGATATCCTGAGCAAGGATGACCGCATCGATTTTGTTGCTTGGAAAGAAAACGGATGGATTCATGCTCTTCAAGGATCCACTTCGAAGGAACTCCAATATAAGGCGAAAGGTAACCTGATCGATCGCTATAAACAAACGTGGACCGTGAAGCAGGATGCCGAGGTGCTGGACCTTAAATTGAATGCCGATCATCGAACCTTGGATTACGGACAGTATCCCGATGTGCTGGAGAGGTTGTCCGGTTCGCTGAATTCTCATAAAGGAGAATTTTTGGTCGTGACGGCTAAACCGGGATACGAATTGGCGGACCGGAGCTCTCCGACGCATGCGGGGGGCGGGGGCCACGGCTCGATTCGCCAAATGGAGTCGCTTGTGCCACTTATCATTGCGGGAACTAACGAAAAGCCTGCAAATCTACGAATGGTTGATCTAAAAGCCTATTTACTTGATCTGTTGACGAATCACGTTCAGAAGACAAAATAATTTGCAAAGGCGATTCAGTCATGTTCCATGACTATGCCATTGTTGTGAAATTTGCAAGATATTAGGCACTCTTTTTCGATTTTATGGAAAAGGGTGCCTTTTTCGTAGCGATTTATTTGAACTTTACCGTTATAATATGATGTAACTTCGGCATCTCGATGGTGAAGTGTAGAAGATAAATACACATAAATACACGGCAACGGAGGGAGAACATATTGAATCAAGCAGGGGAAGATAAAGAGTTGCAAATAACACCGCGGCAGGCATTAGGACGGTTGAAGCCTTACACGGCAGGTAAGCCAATCTGGGAAGTGCAGCAGGAATACGGCTTGGATCGCGTCATCAAATTAGCTTCCAATGAAAATTCACTCGGTCCCTCGCCTAAAGCATTGCAAGCCATTCAGGAGCAGCTGCCTGATTTACACCGTTATCCCGACGAGCGTTCATCAGGTCTTACACAAGCGCTTGGCGAGCACTTGGGGTTGGCAGCGAATCAATTCATTGTGACAAACGGCGGCGATGAGCTGATCATGCTGATTTCTCGGGCGTACCTGGAGCCTGGTGACGAGATTATCGTTCCTGATCCGACATTCAGCGAATATGAGTTTGGTGCTTTTCTTATGTCTGGTACGGTCATTAGGGTACCGCTGCGTGAGCAATATGCCTTCTCTGCGGAGGATATATTGTCCGTGGTTACGGAACGAACCAAAATCGTGTATCTATGTACTCCCAATAATCCAACAGGCACCTACATTCCCGAACTTGAAATGAAAAATCTTCTGGACCGTCTTCCAACTCGCGTGCTGGTTGTAATCGATACAGCATATCGTCATTACGCGACAGCCCCTGATTACTCGGACGGGATCGATTTCATCAAGCTGGGATATCCGGTCATCACCCTGAACACCTTCTCCAAAATCTACGGTCTTGCGGGTATTCGCGTCGGCTATGGCGCTGCTTCGGAAAGCATCATCCGCACATTGCTTCAGGTTAAGGAGCCCTTTAATGTCAATGCGCTGGCACAAGCGGCGGCATTGGCCGCACTTGGAGATGGGGAGCACGTCCAGGCATCATGCCGGATGAATGAACAAGGCAGACAGCAAATCTATGAGGGACTGAGTCGGTTAGCGATTCCTTACTACGAGAGCATGAGCAATTTCATTCTGGCGGAGCTTGGAGAACATGCAGACATTATATACCACAAGCTGCTGGAGCGGGGGATTATCGTCAGGTCCGCCAAAGGTTGGGGACTGCCTAGGCATATTCGGATTTCCGTAGGGACGGCGGAAGAAAATCAAGGATTCCTTGATGCTTTAGGCGAAATCTTAGTGCATACCACGTAACCTTATGGTAAGTATAAAGTGTTAAAAAGTGAAACTGGCATCCGACAAAAGCACGCAGCAAGAGCAGGTATGCTAAAATACGATAAGGACCGCAGATGTGGTCCTTTTTTTGATGGATTTTAACTTTTAGATATTATTTCCATCGCGGCCTTCGATTTATGCATAAAATCATAAGTTGATGTCACAATTGGATCGCCTTGTTTGTCTACATTATGAAATAGATGAAAAAGGAGAGATATCAGATGGAGAACATGCTCATTCTCAACGCACATCCGAAGGTGGAGTCAGCAACATCTGTCAGCTTGCGGGTGCTTCAGCATTTTTTGGAGGCGTACACGAAATGGAATCCAGCAGGAGCTATAGAACAAATTGATTTATACCGTGATTCTATACCTGCCATCGATCATATGGTTCTAGAGCTATGGAGCAAACAGGGAAGAGAGGAGCCGCTTAACGAAGAGGAGCAACAGATAACGGACCGCATGTCCGCCATCCTGCAGCAGTTTAAGGCAGCACGGAAGTATGTTATCGTCATGCCGATGCACAATTTCAACATTCCTTCCAAGCTTAAAGATTATATCGACAACATCCTGATTGCACGCGAGACATTTCAATATACGGAGAATGGATCGGAAGGTTTGCTAACCGATGGCCGCAGTTTGCTGGTCATTCAGGCCAGTGATGCCATTTACACGAATCATGACTGGTATGCCGAGGTGGAATACTCGCATAAATACCTTAAGTCTATGTTTAATTTTATGGGGATCATCGATTATCAGATCATCCGGGCGCAGGGAAATGCGATCTTGGATCGAGATGATATCCTCGCACAGGCCTTTCAGGAAGCGGAAGAAGCTGCGAAACAGCTGGCAAGCACGAAGCCAACGATAAACATTAAATAGGAATGGATGCATGGAGAACAGAACAGTGACTTAAGCATTAAAAGGCTGCCTGATGGCAGCCTTCACTGTTTGGATGGAAGTTTGAAGGAATCTTGAGGTTGTTATAGGTACCCTTGTTTCTTCAAATAAGCCTGCAGCAGTGAGATTCCACTGCGGATTTCAGCAGGTTCCAGGTGACCGTAGCCAAACAATAACTTGTTTGCATGGGTTCTTTTTTGAATAGAATGGTAGTCCAGCGGCGTGATGCGTATCCGGTCTTGCCGGGTTTTCTGCCTGAAAGCCTCGTCAAAGATCGCCCCGGGAAATTCAACAGTCAGATGCAGGCCGGCTGCATCTCCCCAGGAACGCCAAGTATCTCCGAAAAACTCATGCAGCGAAGATAACAGGACCTGTCTCCGTTCGCCGTAGATCTTGCGCATTTTCCCGATATGCCTGTCAAATTTCCGGGTGTGTAAAAACTCGGCTAAGGCAGCTTGCTCAAAAGGGGGATTCTGCACATCGGTATGGGTACGCAGATGCCCCAGCGCTGTTGAAGCTTACGGGGTACAATCGCGTACCCGATCCGCAGGGCCGGGAACAGCACTTTGCTGAAGGTGCCAACATAAATGACCCTATTGGGATCCATGGCATATAAAGGTGCGATCGAATCCCCACTGTATCGGTACTCGCTATCATAATCGTCCTCGATGATATAGCTGCCGTTTTTTCTGGCGTAGCGGATGAGCGCAGCACGACGATCCGCCGGCAGAATCCCTCCAAGCGGAAATTGGTGAGAGGGTGTCACGTACACAGGACATCCAGGCTTGTCGTTCAAGTGCTCGGTCTGAATCCCGTGCTCATCCACGGGTACATGATGAATTCGATACCCTTTGTTTATAAACGTCTGCAGCATCTCGATGTTGCAGGGATCTTCAAACCATATATCCTGATTTTCATGATAGAGTAAGTCCGCAAGGATATTCAGTGCATGTGTGGCACCTGCCGTTATGAATATATCTTGAGCATCAACCTTGAGGCCTTTGCTGCGATAAAGCCACAATGAAATTTCGTCACGAAGTGCGGGCAGGCCCTGAGGACCTGTATAACCTAGCAGAGTGGGGCTCATATCGCTGAGTGTTTTCATTGAAATTTGCTGCCATACGTACCGTGGGAATAGCCGGAGTTCAGGTTGTCCTGTCCGGAAATCCACTGCAAAATCAGGAGGGGCTTTTTTCCGCGGCGGCGGATCTACCTCAGCCAGGTTATCCAGTACAATGCCTTTCGCAACTCGTGTCGGAGCCCCTTGTCGGCTAACGACGTAGCCTTCGACGTTCAACATGTCAAACGCTTCATTGACCGTGTTACGAGATACCTTGAGTTCTATTGCTAATTGACGGGATGAGGGCATGGCTTCTCCTGGCTGCAAGATTCCTTGAACAATCCTTTCCCTTATAGCTAAATAAATTTGCCGTTTAAGCGATACTTCACTGCTTCGGTGCAGTGTGATTCCCCACATGAGGCTCGTCCTCCAACTGGTCTGCATAATTTCACGTTTAACTGGATCTGTAACCATACCAGTCTTTTCCCTATGATTGTAGCATAGATTCAGTCGCTATCGATCTGTGATATCTGGAGGATGTGATCTTATTGGAACGATGGAAAGGGATGTTTTATTTATGCGGGGCGTTCACGCTTGCAGGGACTTCGGTCATCACGGCATGGTTTTTGAACGGGAAATTAGGGACGTTTACGATCACAGCGGCCAGCTTGTTATTGGCTTTGCTATGTATGCTTCCTCTATGTAGGAAGGAGCTGGTGAGGACGGTTCGACAATTAACATTTCGGGAGTGGAGGCTTCTGTTCTTTCAGGCGTTACTCGGGATGTTTCTGTTTCGGATGCTGCTGCTGCAGGGCCTTCTTCATACCAGCACGGCAGAAGCGGGAATTCTAACAGGCGCAACACCCGCCTTTACTGTCATGCTGGCATTTGGGTTCCTGAAGGAATCGGTGAACGGCATGAAGCTGGCAGGCATTCTTAGCACGGTGACAGGCATTATGATCATACAAGGAATACTCACGCCGGGCCATGCATTCGAGGTACAACATCTGTACGGTAACCTGCTTGTGCTCTGCGCGGCATGTAGTGAATCCGGCTTTAACCTGCTGTCCCGCATCGGTTCGATGCAGCGCACGGCTTCACAAAACAAAGCCATTCATCCTATGGTCCAGACGACACTGGTCTCGGTGATCGCCTTGATGTTATGCCTGATACCCGCATGGTTCGAGAATTCGCTGGCTTCACTGGCAGCATTAGAGTTGCAGGAATGGCTTGCGCTTTTTTGGTATGGACCAATCGTGACGGCCTTGGCCTTTATGCTGTGGTATGCCGGTATCAAGCGCTGCCATGTATCCACAGCTGCCGCTTTTTCTGGTATGATGCCTTTTACGGCTTTGTTGTTATCGGTCCTCGTATTAAAAGAATCCGCAGGATGGGAGCAATGGTGCGGCGGCATCCTAGTTATTCTAGGCATGTTTCTCATCGGCTGGCATCAGGCAGCCATTAACCCGCTCCCCCAACAGCACTCGTCGGAACATGGAATCATCGATAAGGTTAGGATTGAGTAAAAAACAAAAGAAGAGCAAGCTGGCCTCTTTTGTTGTATAGAAAAAGGGTTAGCGTCTGAGCAGATTAAGATGCCAACTGTCTGAGCGGCTAAGCGATCGCTTGTTGTGGGCTGTATTCACGGCGCTAACGAGTAAGAATATCAAGACAGAAGAACTTACATTCTATTCAGGAGGAATCGTATGGTAATAGACAGATCGAAAACGAAAATTTTGAAGCGATAGAATTTTAATATATAAAAGATACAAACGAGATGAATAGAACAGAACAGCAAAAACACCCTGGGCCTTATCAGATCAGAGTGTTTTTTCTGCTTAATTATACTATTCTCCTTCAGGTCTCTTGATTTGAAGCGGTGGCGGAATGAGCCAGCCTTTTTCCTTGTTCATCTGAAGGATACGTACACCTAGCGCAGTCATGGTGAGATGATATTTAGCAAATAACGCGCCAATATCCTCCCGGATGGATTGTCCCATAACTTGACTGCATGCTACCAGTCCGAGCGATGTATCAGCAGCGATTTTGGCCGCAATTTCCGGATCCGTGAATCTTGCGCCCGCCGGAATATCCTCAAGTTTGACCGGGGGTCTTTCGGGAAGTACCGGTGCAGGGGCGATTCCGTTTTCGGTAAGCAATTCATCACATTCTTTAATCTCAAGTTTAGCTTGATCCAACAGATCATGGAGGATTTTTTTGAGATCTTTATCGCCTGCATGATTCAAATAAGCCTCGTAACAGGACACCATGCCTTTTGCCAACGTGGATGCTGTCCATACGCTAAATATTTCCCCATAATGCATGGGTTCGTTTTTAGGATTGCCGCTTAAAATTCCCAATCTTATTCGCTCCTTTAATATTTATTCAAACAGGGTTATTATGGACAGGAGATTGTTATTTAATTCTTTCGAAGTAAGCAGAATACATTCATTCAATTATGCAGGTTGGTTATTGAATAAAAAGAGGCAGTCATCGGGCTGCTTCTTTTTGTTATTTATTTGTTTTTCAGTTGAATTTAGAGAGAAGTATAGATTAAGATAGAACACAATCCGATAGATCGGGATTTCTCTTAAGATCATATAGTGCAACAAGGACGGGAGAGGTTGGCTTATGAAGAAAGTGCTTTTGCTGTTGGCGGATGGATTTGAAGCTGTTGAAGCGAGTGTATTTACTGATGTACTGGGGTGGAACAAGCTGGAGGGTGACGGGACCACTCAGGTTGTGACTGCGGGACTGCATGACCGGTTGAAATGCACATGGAACTTTACCGTCATTCCTGAGGTCACGCTGGACTCGGTTAAGGTGGATGATTACGATGCGCTGGCGATTCCTGGCGGGTTCGAGGAAGCGGGTTTTTATAACGATGCATACGACTCCAGGTTCTCCAAGATCATTCAGGAATTTCATGCGCAAGGCAAGTGGATAGCTACAATTTGCGTTGCAGCCCTTACGCTTGGCAAAGCCGGCTTGCTGGAGGGACGTAAAGCCACGACTTATGATCACCCAACCAGCATTAGAAAATCGCAGCTGCGGGAATTCGGTGCCCATGTCGTGGAAGAACAGATCGTTGTCGATGGGAACCTGATCACTTCATGTAACCCGGCAACGGCTTTTGATGTGGCTTTCACTTTGCTGGAAAAGCTGACATCTTTGGAAAATACTCTGCATGTGAAAGAGCTTATGGGATTTACAAGCAAATCATGATTGAAGACTAAATGATTTTAAGCAGTAAGCCTGTCTGAAAGAAGACAGCGCTTATTGCTTTTTTTGTGATTACGACGTACCGCGGTTTATATAAAAAACAGTTATAATCATACAGCCTATATGTAAGAGTTTGTCGAGGATGATACCCTTGAGTACAAGGAGGGATTTGGGTTGAGATTATTTCCTGTCACTTACTCGCTTCTATCTAAACAAGCGGTAGGGTTACATATCCAACACAATTATGAGATCGGTTCCGTTGTGAAAATTCAGTATTTTCTGCGGGGCATGAACGATACATACGAAGTAGAAACGGATGTTGATAAGTATATCTTCCGAATCTATAGGGCTGATCGAAGAAGACTTTCTGACATCGAGTTTGAGTTGGAATTGCTGCGATTTCTCGGTGCGAACGGGATCAGCGTGTCAGAGCCAATTCCGGGAAAAGACGGCGCATACCTTAGAGGGTTTGACGTCATGGAAGGAATACGATACGGGGTCCTATTTCAATATGCGGAAGGGCACGAAAGGCCGATTCTCGCCCCAGCGGACAGCTACCGATTCGGTGAATCCATTGGCCATATGCATAAGGCGGCAGCGCATTTTGAAAGTCGTCATGCAAGGGAACAGTTGGATATGGAGTTTCTTATAGATAGGCCTCTATCCATCATCGGACCCTATATGGAGCATCGGTTGACGGATTACAACTACCTAGGTGAATTGGCAGCGGAACTAAAGAAACGAATCTCGGAACTCGAGATTAAAGGATTGGATTGGGGCGTATGCCACGGAGATTTGCATGGCAATACGAATGCCGCATTTGCAGAGGACGGAAAGCTGACCCATTATGATTTTGATTTAAGCGGTTACGGCTGGAGAGCTTACGATATTGCCGAGTTTAGGCTGGCCAGAGAAATACATAGCGGGCATGACCCGGAGGAACTGGAAGAATTATGGGACGCCTTTCTGAGAGGATATGATAGTGTCAGATCTCTCAGTGAAAATGATCTTGCTGCTGTTCCTGTTTTTGTTGCCATTCGGCAGCTATGGCTCTTTGGACTATGTTTTCAAGATTCGGAGTTTGTTGGGATTGGCGACTTTGATGAAGGTTTTATAGATAGCAAAATGCAGTATTTCAAGGGTTTGCATTATGTCTAGGACGGAGGAGAACCTATGAAAGTTACCGTGGAGTTAACCGATACTTCCACCAAATTTATCATTAATAATATATATCCGCTATATTTGCATGATTTATCAGGGATATGGGGATGGAAGCCGAATCGATATGGCGTCTATGAGGATGATGACACACGAACCTTGAATGACCAGATCCAAGTATTTGATATATGGTGGGAGAAGCCCTCGATTTTGTTTCCTTACCTGATTCGAGTGGATGGCATCCCGGCAGGATTTGCTCTGGTAGCAACCCCGCCATATACATATGGCAGTGAATTTTACATGAATGAGTTTTTTGTTATGAAACCCTTCCGTGGAATACATGTTGCAGAGAATGCTGCATCACAAGTGTTCGACAAGCATGTCGGCAGCTGGGAAATCCAGACGAATGTCACGGATCGTAATAAGCGGGCTCAGGCATTCTGGAGAAAGACGCTGAACAACAAGGTTTCGAACTCTCGCGTGCAAGAATTTGTTGCTATGAGGGACGACAATGAGAAGTTGATCTTTCAGTTTGACTCATCAATGGCATAGAAAATTAGTAAAGAGCTCATAAGTTGGTGAATGCTGTTTTCACGAGCTAAGGAACAGTTTGGCTGTATAAGCCGATATTTAAAAATAGATGATGCCCAGGTCCCCGATCCTATGATCGGGAACCCGGGTTTTAACATGGGAAATAATGTTTAAGCTGCTTGGATGATAGACTCAATCTTATTGGGATCATCCATTACGGTGCGAATGGATTAAAGTATTCTGACCCGCAGCAAGGAGCCATGTGTCATGGTCCTTGACCATCACATAGATTGCCAGGCTTCCTTGTCCGTCTTCGATGAGTTCCCCCTTCGATGTAGCCGGATACTGTCGTATATGCGCGATGGCCACATCCTGGCGTAAGAATACAAGCTTCTCAACGAAATACTTTGCGTATGAATGAAGAAGCGGCCCCTTTAAAACAACGTTATGTGCGTTATTTATTTGCTCCCAGCCTGAGAGCATCTCCCCCATAACATTGACCCAAGTGGAGTCTTGAGTAAAGTGACGATCCAAGTCATCGGCGTCATGTTGATTAAATGCAGATTCCATATCGGAAATCGTTTGTCTAATGATGCGACCTTCCTGCTCTTCTAGTCCCTTGTGATTCTCCTGGTTGTTGGACATTGCGTATAGCCTCCTTTTATTTGTACTGCATTATGGACCGAGACCTCTTCATCCTTATCCATTGATTTCTGTGATTTCATCTTAGATGATAAGATATATAATTAAAAATATATTTTATGGCAGGAGTATATGCCCTCAGGTATATAAGCGAGATGAGGGATAATCAAGACGTTCGGAGATCTCGTGACTGATAACAGAAAAAGATCGACATTGCATCAAAACAATTCATACTTGTGGTATGAGTTGTTTTTTTATTTTCTGTACGGGTGTCCCTTTTTTGGGAGAAGAGGTGTTATATAAACGTAAATAAGATTTACGCGGAGGTGCGTCTTCGAATTGGATTCGATAGAGGAGTGCGTGAGACGCGTTAAGGCCGGTGAGGTGGATTGTTTCGAGCCTATCGTTGAAACGTACAAAAAACAGATCTACATCTATTGCTGCCGGATGCTCGGCTGCAAGCAGGACGCGCAGGATGCCGTCCAGGATATCTTCATCAAAGCGTTTACCAAGCTTCATACCTATGAAGCGAAGGTTTCGTTCTCATCATGGTTATACAAGATTGCCTATCACCATTGCCTTAATCTGCTTCGCAAGAGACAGGTTCGCATGCGAGTGAGCCGTCTAATCAAACCAGCGGGTTATGCTGATAGCGTGGAACAGACACTCGAGCGCAGATGGTTCAGCGAACCGCTGGAATATGCCATGACCAAGCTCTCGGTGGAAGAGCGTAATCTACTCGTGCTGCGGGTATTTGAAGATAAACCATTCACGGAGATTGCGCAGATTCTGGATAAGAATCTCAGTGCAGTGAAGAAAAAGTATGCTCGAATGAAACAGAAAGTCATCAAGCTGATTCAGGAGAAGGAGGGGACGGAGTTATGCGAGATTCGGGAAAGCCGGAGCAAGATCGAATTCTGAGAAGCATGGAATTGCACTCCGTGGAAGAAGAGGTGGACGTGACCCCCGCCATCATGCACAAGGTGAGGCAAATCCACCAGAGTAAACAGGGGAGAAATTACGGGAATCGTAAAAAAACCTTTATTGCAGCGACACTCACTGCGGTTTTGATTCTTTCGTCAATTAGCGTTTACGCAAGCCAATACTTTATTCAGATCAAGAACAAGGAAGGCGAAGTCATTCTGTCTACCATGAAGCCATGGAAATACTCTGAATCGGAATATAATGCCAAACGTGTAAAAGAGTCGGAAGAAGAGTTGAGAAAGAAGTTAAAGCCGGGAGAACAGGCCGTATATTACATCAAGGACCTGCATATGACACCACTGGTCAAAGAGCAGCCATTGAATTATTTTTATATGTTGACTAAGCATTCAAATTATCAGGAACTCGCAAAAGAAATCGAGGAGAAGGGTGCTCCTGTGCTTCAAGAACCTGATTATGTACCGGATGGGTATCGATTTGATTTTGGACAGATTCAAATAAGGAACACGCCCGTATGGAATACGCCGGAGTATAAAATTCTTGTGGATGAACTCAGGGCGCAGGCTGAGAAGTCGGATGAAGAACAGGGACTGTTCTATAAGATTGTTCCTTGGTCCGATATTACCTCTACAGGAATGGAATATCGTAAAGGCGAAAATCGGATCAAGATTGTAGCCTTTGCACGAGAGAAGGGCTCAAAAGCTGGGGTGCCCACAAACCAAGCCGTAAAATTGACGGTGAAAGGGAAAGAAATGATTTTGTCAGCCAGTCCAACAAGCCCATCGCGCAGCTTGACTTGGCTAAGCGACAGTGAAGAGGTACTGTATATAATTACGGATGATCCAAAGGATCCGCTGTCCAAGGATGAATTTGCAAAGATTGCAGCCGGTCTTGTTTCGGAATAAAAAGATTTCTACTTTTTTTGGATAAATGTCCCTTTTGTTGTCGGCAAGGTGTTATACGAGATGTATTTAAAAAATAACTTTAAAGGCCTTACCGCCGAAAGGAGCACACATTTTATCATGATGAAAAACAAAATGAAAGTCGCATTATTTCTCGCAGCAACGATGATGGTCGGATCCGCGAATGTTTACGCAGCAAGTAATACAAGTACATCTGTTCCACAGATGACAGCAGCGGTTTCTTCTGCCATACCGGAGAATACATCCGTTTCGTTTGATGATCGTATCAACGAGTTGAGTGACAAACTTAAGGCAGGACAGATGGTTGCCTATTATGTTGCGGACCAGGAATATAACCGCCTAGATGAAATCTATTTTACGTCTAAAGGTTTTGCCTATACCAAGTATGCGGACTATGTGGCAAAGGCGAAGGCCATGAACGCTCCAACGCTAACCATTCCTGCTGGCTTGCCGAAGAGTTATTCATTACAGAACGCGATTTTGTACTTAAAGAGTCCTGAAAGAACGTCAGACTTGTACGAGAAGCTGGACCAGGAATTGAAGGAGAAGGCCGCAAACGGCGAGAAGTTCGTATACTCTGACATCATGAAGGCGAATGAAGCATCCGTGGCGATCCTGAATTTTGATAAGGGAAAAGTAAATCTTAAAGTCATAGCGAGTTATATTGTTCCTGAACTGCCGCTGGGCGGAACGCCTGTGCCATATGAGAAACCGAACGAGAAAAAGGAAAATATTGTCATTAACGGAGTGGAATGTGTCTACACAGCCGACTCCAAGGGAAGGGATCACTTGGATTGGGTGGATGAAGAGCAGCAGATTCGGTACAGCATTTGGGCGGAGAGCGCCAAATCGGATGTACTGAACTATGCCAAGAAAATGATTACAAAATAAGATTTCGCCTTAAGAATCCGGATTCATGTTGACCCATTTCCTGTCTGTTTTTATTTTTTCCTCTAGAGTCTACGCTCTTCGATATGACGAGCATAGGATGTTGTGTTCGGAAAAGTAAAGGAGGTTGGAACAATGGGTGAAGTTGCTGGATACGGTGGCGGAGGATACGGATCATCTGTTGGAGCAGTACTGGTTCTCTTTATTCTCCTGGTCATCATCCTTTCTGCTTTCGGATTTGGATTTGGGGTATAATAGGTAACGAAAAAGAAACCCGCACCGCTTGCCCGGTGCGGGTTTCTTCTGTTCAATGCGAAACATGTCTGACGGTTGGCAGGGTCCAACCATCATTCGGGATGGGTTCCAAAAGCAAGCTCAGCCACTTCCCATACAGCTCCCACGGTTTACCCGAGTCTAGCAGAGCTTTGCAAGTATAGATCCCTTCCTCGACGGATCTTACCTTATCCGCCAAGTGTAAGCGAACAGCTCCATTCAGCAGAACCTGATAGATACATGCGATGTCAGCCTTACCCTGTAGAACCTGCTCGGTAACGTTAGCTTGTTCGGAGGGGGTCCAGCTTATGTCGGGGACGGGCGTATCGAGTCCATACGTTTCTGGATCGATGATCTGGAGGTTGGCTTCACCGTTCTCAACTCGGTAAGTCCGCGAGGGCCGGTGAATGAACAGTTCATCCGAGCCTTCACAGCCCTGAATGATGATCGCCTTCCGATATCCGAGTTTCGTGATTAACCGGCTTAAACGGTCAAAGACCGTGTTATGGTACACACCGAAGGTAAGGAACGGGGAATGGGAGTAATTCACAAACTTTTCGGCCGTGTTGAGTACGGTCCGCATACCCAGCTCCTCCCGGATCGGGCGAAGATGCTTAAGCGGGGGACACCAGTCTTCAGCATGCACATATAATACGCCCGATTGACGGGCAGCGCGGATGGATGATTCCTTTGCCAGTAACGGTCCGGTTATTCCCTTGGCCGCGAGTATATCCGACAATGTGATCCCCCATTTCGGGGGCAGTGATGCAGTCCCGTGCAGAGTGACAGGCAGATCAGCAGCAGCCAGCACAAACGAGGTGGCTAACGTAGAGAAAAAGGAGGACTTTCTGCCATCATAAGGTCCTGCGCAGTCTACATCCTCATGTACAAACGAACGGTCCGCATATTCACGGCCAACCTTAACGAATGCCTCCAATTCTTCCACACTTTCCATTTTGATGCGTTCCGCAATGAAAAAGGCACCGATCTGTGCAGGGGTTGCCTGCAATCCGAGAATCGATTCTGCAGCCTGCAGCGCTTCCTCGTAAGTCAGGTCACGTGCGCCTCGTTTGCCGCGGCACGACAATTGGACGAAACGGCGGCCAGAATGCTGCAGCGTGAACTTGAAACCCAAGGAATGAAATTTCTACTGAGTAAAAATTCGGAATCCATCTCAGGGCGGAAGCGGGTGAAGGCACTCCATTTTACGGACGGGAGCCGTGTCGATACCGATCTGATCGTGATGGCCGTCGGGATTAAGCCGAACGTTTCCTTGGCACAGTCCTCAGGGGTTGAAGTGCATCGCGGAATCATGGTTAACGACTATATGGAGACGAATATCCCCGGTATCTATGCGGTGGGCGAATGCGCTGAGCATCGCGGAATCGCTTATGGTCTTGTGTCACCACTATACGAACAGGGAGCAGTTCTTGCCAAGCATCTGGCGGGTGTGGAGACGAGTGGATACGCCGGTTCCGTAACGTCAACGAAACTAAAGGTATCCGGCGTGGATGTGTTCTCGGCAGGTCATTTTTCAGACCCGGAAGGAACAAGATCGATGCGATATCAAGATGAAGTTGAAGGAGTATACAAAAAAATCGTGATCCGCGAAGACCGGCTTATCGGAGCCGTTATGTTCGGTGATACGGGGGATGGACCAAAGCTGTTCTCACTTATGAAAAGCGGCGAGTCAATCAAGGGCCGAGAGAAGGAGTTTCAGTTAGGCTTCACGGGTCATGCCGGTACCGTATCGACGGAACAGCGGCTGGCTCAGTTGGCGGATGATGAGATCATTTGCGGCTGTAACGGCGTATCGAAAGAAGCGATAAAAGATGCCATTCTTACGAAAAATTGCAACACCGTTGCTTCCGTTAAAGCTTGTACAAAAGCATCGGGATCCTGCGGCGGCTGCAAACCGCTCGTTGAGGGACTGGTTCAGTTATACGCCGGAGATGCAGCAGGGAAGCCCGTGAAAGAAGGGATATGCGGGTGTACATCGCTAGGACGGGATGAAATTATCAGCGAGATAACCCGTCTTGGACTTGGAACCGTCAAAGAAGTGATGAATGTGCTGGGATGGGACAATCCGGAGGGATGTTCTAAATGCCGGCCATCCTTGAACTACTATTTGGGTATGCTGTTTCCGGAATCCTACGTGGATGAGAAGGAATCCCGCTTCACGAACGAGCGATACCATGCCAACCTTCAGAAGGATGGCACCTATTCCGTTGTTCCCAGAATATATGGCGGGGTGACGTCGCCTTCGCAGTTAAAGAAAATTGCAGAGATTGCGGAAAAATTCGATGTCCCGATGGTTAAGATTACAGGCGGACAACGGATCGACTTGCTTGGCGTTAAGAAGGAGGATCTGCCGAAGATGTGGGAGGAGCTGGATATGCCTTCCGGTTATGCTTACGGTAAAGCCCTCCGTATCGTTAAAACTTGCGTGGGGTCCACGTTTTGCCGATTCGGCACCCAGGATTCCATAGGCCTGGGTGTGCGCTTGGAGAAAGAGTTTGAGCGGCTGTGCACCCCGGCTAAAGTGAAACTCGCGGTTTCCGGATGTCCTAGAAATTGTGCAGAAGCGACCATCAAGGATTTTGGAGTCGTAGCGATTGATGGCGGATGGGAACTGCACGTCGGCGGTAATGGAGGCGTTCATGTTCGGGCAACGGAGTTATTATGCATCGTGAAGACGGAAGATGAGGTGCTCGAATGGGCCGGGGCATTTATCCAATACTATCGGGAAAACGCGCAGTGGAATGAGCGGACATCGGTTTGGATCGAGCGAGTAAGCTTGGACCATGTGAAAAAAGCATTAGAGAAGAAGGAGGACCGCGTCGCGCTCTTCTCGAGAATAAAGCTGGCTTTAAGCAAGCAGAAGGATCCGTGGAAGGAAATTACGTCGGACAGCGGGCTTCGTAAAAACTTCGTGCCTTTGCCTGATGCTGAACCTGTGACGAAATAGGGGGAATCCAAAAATGACGAAACTTCATGTAGGATATGTGAGCGAAATTGATCATATGGGCTCAAGGACCCTTGAGGTCGGTGGAACGGAAATCGCGCTGTTCCGTTTATCGGATGGGGATATTCTGGCCGTGGAGAACAAGTGCCCGCATAAAGGAGGCAAGCTTTCGGAGGGAATGGTGTGCGGGAAGCAGGTGCATTGTCCGCTGCATGATTGGAAGATCGACTTATGCAGCGGGCAGGTTCAAGAGCCGGATACGGGCAATGTAAACACCTATCAGGTAGAAGTTGACCCGGTGAGCGGCGCGATTTACCTGCAGGATCGTACGGCTTAACGCATAAGAGAGGGTGCACGATATGGATTATGTGAAACCGAATCAGGTAATGAATGACATGATCGAGGCCGGTGCTGCGAAAGCCCGGCTGAAGACTTCGCAGATGCTCATCCGCGGCTTGTTGTCAGGCGCCATCCTGGCGTGTGCCACCAGGCTAGCTTTTACCGCTTCAAACCAAACGAATATCCCGATGGTGGGCGCACTCCTATTTCCGGTTGGCTTTGTGATGATTGTACTGCTGGGCTTAGAGTTGGTAACTGGAAGCTTTGCACTCTTGCCATTAGCCGTCCTGCAAAAGAAGGCTTCAAGTGCTTCCATGCTTGCGAATTACGGATGGGTTATTCTCGGACATGTGATAGGCTGTCTGATTTATGGGGGGCTCTATGCTCTTACCGTGACCAAGATGGGGACGGATATGAGCCATCCGCTTATTCAGATGATCATCGACACGAGCGAGACGAAGACACTCGGCTATAAGGAGCTGGGCATGAACGGCATGCAGCTGGTGATGATCAAGGCTATGCTCTGCAACTGGATGGTGACGTTAGGCGTTGTCATGGCGTTTACGTCAAGCTCAACGATAGGAAAAATCGTTGCGATGTGGCTGCCCATCCTGATCTTCTTCGGTCAAGGATTCGAGCATGCCGTGGTTAATATGTTTGTGATTCCGGCGGGCATGATGCTCGGGGCGGATGTCAGCATGGCCGATTGGTGGCTCTGGAACCAAATCCCCGTTCTCATAGGTAATTTTATTGGCGGAGCGGTATTTACCGGGGCGATGTTGTACTTATCCCAATATGGATTCGGAAAGTGCAGCGAGGTTAAACCGATAGCGAAGACCCAGCATGGACTCAGGATTATGGAGGAGACGGCGGTTCCGGTCGATAAAAGACGATGAGGCCGGGCATGGTGTATATTGTTGGCGCAGGTCCGGGAGATCCGGAGCTGATTACGTTGAAAGCCCTCCGGCGTATTCAGGAAGCGGACGTCATTATGTACGATCGACTGGTAAACGATGAGCTGTTGAGTTACGCGAAGAAGGATGCTTTGCTCGTATTCTGCGGTAAGGCACCCGGCAGCCATTCCATTCCGCAGGAGAAAATTAACGAGAACATGGTGACTTATGCCCGTACCGGTCATCATGTCGTAAGGCTCAAGGGAGGCGATCCGCTGATCTTCGGACGAGGTGGCGAAGAGGCGTGCGAATTGGCTGCGCGAGGCATTCTCTTCGAGATCGTGCCCGGCGTTACCTCGGCTTTGGGCGCAGCCTCCTCCACAGGGATACCTCTGACCCACCGTGGAGCCAGCACTTCGGTAGCTTTTGTCAGCGGAACAAGCTGCCATGGAAACGAACGAAGCGTGAAGTGGGACTTGCTGGCTCACAGTGTGGATACGCTTGTGGTGTACATGGGCGTCAGCAGAATGGACGACATCTGCAAGGAGATGCTCGCTCATGGCAAGCCGCCGTTAACTCCCGTTGCTATCGTTGAACAGGGGACACGGGCAGAGGAGCGAACCATCACGGGAACGCTCGGAACCATCCACAAGATTGCCCTTCTTATGAACGTGAAGAATCCGGCACTTCTGATCATCGGTGAAGTTGTACGAGTGAGGGATCAGCTCCTCAAACTGGCTGCGGAGGCGGAGGAACGAACAGGATAAAGCTTATGCAGGTGTGAGGACGATGGATGACGAAGCATGAGCATCGTTTAGTACATTGGAACGAAATACAGATACGCTGACAAAAAAAGTGAACCCTTATCCACTCGGGGTTCACTTTTATTTTGGTGTTAAACATGTTTGTGGCACAGGGAAGGCATACACTATATGAATCCGGCAATATGAGGTTCCACGATTTCAATTTCAAGCAAGAGGGAAACGCTTACAAATCGGAGAATATCATGTTTACACAACCAGTCATGATATTGCGAGAGTGTTGAAAGTTTTACATGTTTATATCTGAAAAAAATGGGGGTGGCACACATGAAATATGACGTAATCGTGGTGGGAGCAGGCTTATCCGGTCTGGTGGCAACCGCGGAGATGGCCGAGGCCGGCAAGCGGGTGCTGCTGCTTGATCAGGAACCGGAAAGTTCGCTGGGCGGGCAGGCATGGTGGTCTTTTGGCGGGTTATTCCTTGTTGATTCGCCGGAACAGCGAAGACTGGGCATCAAGGATTCCCGTGAACTGGCGTGGCAGGACTGGCTGGGAGCCGCTGGTTTCGATCGGGAGGATGACGAGGATCGATGGGGGCGGAAATGGGCAGAGGCCTATGTCGATTTTGCGGCCGGCGAGAAGCGGGCATGGCTTCATTCGTTAGGGGTTCGGTTCTTTCCGGTTGTAGGCTGGGCCGAACGCGGCGGATATCTCGCGGAGGGTCATGGCAATTCCGTGCCACGCTTTCATATTGTGTGGGGCACAGGTCCTGGAGTCGTACAACCATTCGAGTCCAGGGTCAGAGACGCCATACGTTCAGGAATGGTTGATTATCGCTCCCGTCACCAAGTGGATGAACTTATTACGCGGGATGGTGCTGTGACAGGCGTAAGGGGTTCAGTCCTTGCTTCGAGTTCTGCTTGTCGTGGCGAAGCAAGCACGCGGGAAGTGGTCGGCGACTATGAATTTTTTGCAGAGGCCGTCGTTGTCTCCAGCGGAGGAATCGGCGCCAACCATGAGCTGATCCGACAGCATTGGCCGTCTCGGCTCGGGAAGCCTCCCCAATCGATGCTCTCTGGCGTTCCCTCACATGTGGATGGACGGATGCTGGGAATTACGGAGCAAGCAGGCGGCCGGGTCGTCAATAGAGACCGGATGTGGCACTACACGGAAGGGGTTAAGAATTGGAGCCCGGTGTGGTCACAGCACGGCATCCGGATACTGCCGGGTCCTTCTTCTGTTTGGCTTGATGCCAAAGGGCAAAGGCTCTCTGCCCCGAATTTCCCGGGCTTCGATACGCTGGGAGCCCTGAAAGCCATTCAGGATACAGGCTTTGATTATTCCTGGTTCATTCTCACCAGAAAAGTGATAGAGAAGGAATTCGCCTTGTCCGGATCAGAGCAAAACCCGGATTTGACCGGAAAGAGCATCCGCAAAGTGTTAGGCAGAGCAGGTTCGGGTATCCCGGGGCCGGTGCAAGCATTCCTGGATCATGGGGAGGATTTTGTTGTTGCCGATTCCCTGCCCGAGCTAGTGGACGGCATGAATAAACTGACAGGCAGCGATCTGATCAAGCGGGTGGACATTGAGCGTCAGTTGGCCGCAAGAGACCGCGAGATGGATCATGCATTCACCAAGGATCTGCAGATTACGGCGCTTCGGGGAGCAAGGAATTACATCGGCGATCGGCTGATACGCGTAGCCAAACCGCATAAATTTCTTGATCCGGCCCATGGTCCTTTGATCGCGGTACGCTTACATATTCTTAGCCGAAAAACGTTGGGCGGGCTGCAGACGGATCTATCCGGGCGGGTACTGAATGCAAACGGCGAGCCGGTTCCCGGACTCTACGCGGCTGGAGAAGCAGCGGGATTCGGAGGGGGAGGCGTTCATGGATACCGTGCATTGGAAGGAACATTTCTGGGAGCCTGCCTGTTCACGGGGAGACAGGCAGGCCGGAGCATTGCGAAGCTCTGATGATAGGCTGTCCGTGTTTTGGGTCAACGTACGGCAGATTGCCGTTTAGTTAGCAAATCCTGTATGAGGAAGCGAAATGAAAATTTCTTCTTACTGTAAGATAGTCTATGGTATTCTGTTTGGTAGCACATGAAAGGAGAATGTCCATGTCCCATGAACAGGATATTACTGAAGCCAACACAAAGCGGCTGTCTCATATTCAATCTTACATAGATTCGCCCGACTTGCAAAACAAGCTGTATAAGAAGACCCTCATCGTTGTGATCCTCTCGCAAATATTCGGTGGGGCTGGTCTGGCCGCAGGATTGACGGTCGGTGCGCTTTTGGCACAGGATATGCTCAAGACGGACGGATATGCAGGAATCCCTGTTGCTCTTATCACGGTCGGTTCCGCACTGGGTGCTTGGTATATTGGCAGGCTTACCCAGCGATACGGGAGAGGGCCGGGTTTGGCTGCCGGATTCCTGGCGGGCGGTATTGCCGCGATCGGAGTCATATTGGCTGCCGTTTATCAAAATATTTATCTGCTGTTCGCTTCGTTGTTGATATACGGTGCAGGTACCGCAACGAATATGCAAGCTCGTTATGCAGGCACGGATTTGGCTAAACCTTCACAGCGGGCAGGAGCGGTCAGCATGGCGATGGTTGCCACCACCTTCGGTGCCGTTGCAGGTCCGAATCTGGTGGGGGTTATGGGGAACGTTGCGGAATCCTTCGGGATTCCTGGATTGGCAGGACCGTTTATGTTGGCGGCCGTGGCTTTTATTCTGGCAGGCCTGATACTGCTAGTATTCCTGCGTCCGGATCCCTATGCGATTGCCCAAGCGATTGAGGAAGCTAACATTAATATTTCCGGTGATTCTTCGGCCGGAACGGTAAACGGATCAGAACGAAACAAACGGGGAATCATGGTTGGAGCCTGCGTGATGATATTGACTCAGGTGGTTATGGTCTCAATCATGACCATGACGCCCGTCCATATGAAACATCACGGCCATGATCTGAGTGCGGTCGGTTTGGTGATAGGCATTCATATCGGAGCAATGTACCTGCCTTCGTTAATCACAGGTTTCCTCGTGGACAAAATCGGCCGCATCAGCATGTCAATCGCTTCCGGAGCCGTGCTTCTGAGCTCCGGGATTCTAGCCGCTGTGGCTCCTGCCGAATCCATGGCGCTGATCATAACGGCGCTGGCTCTGCTGGGGCTGGGTTGGAACCTTGGCTTCATCAGCGGAACGGCGCTCATCATAGATGCTACCCATCCTTCCGCCCGCGCCAGAACGCAGGGAACGGTGGATGTCTTGATTGCTTTAGCGGGAGCATCGGGCGGCGCTTTATCCGGTATGGTGGTTGCCCATACCAGTTACGGTACACTCTCGATTGCGGGAGGTTTGCTGTCGCTGGTGATGATACCTGTTTGTCTAAGCTCGGTGAACAAGCGCAAACCTTCGTCATCCTCAAACAACACGGCATTATAATGAAACAGCCTCCTATCGTAGTCGATAGGAGGCTGTTTAGTAATGGCCATTAAGGAAGGATATTGCCTGCCGCACGGTAAATGGCATACCATTCTTCGCGGGTGAGCGTTACATCGCCGGCTTTAATGCAGTCTTGCAATCGACTGATATTCATCGTCCCGATAATCGGCTGCATGTGTGCAGGGTGACGAAGAAGCCATGCAATGGCAATCGTGGTGTTGGTTACGTTGTATTTTTCCGCAATCTCATCGATCTTCTGATTAAGTTCAGGGAACTTGTCGCTTCCAAGGAACACGCCTTCAAAGAACCCGTATTGGAAAGGCGACCAAGGCTGAATCGTAATGTCGTGAAGTCGGCAGAAATCCAGTACGCTGCCATCACGGTTAACTGCGGCATCATTTTCCATATTGACGTTGATTCCGCTTTGAATCATGGTGGTGTTCGTGATGCTAAGCTGCAGCTGGTTGGCTACGAGCGGCTGCTTCACTGCTTTTTTCAGAAGCTGGATTTGCATCGGATTCTGGTTGGATACGCCGAAATGACGCACTTTACCGGAGCTTTCGAGTTGATCGAATGCTTCAGCCACCTCTTCAGGCTCAACTAACGCATCCGGACGGTGAAGAAGGAGTACGTCGAGATACTCGGTTTTGAGTCTTTTCAGGATGCCATCGACGGAATTCAAGATATGCTCTTTGGAGAAATCGAACATGCCTGGACGAATCCCGCATTTGGATTGCAGAATGATCTTCTCGCGGACTTCTGCATTCATATGTATAGCATCCGCAAAAATTTCCTCGCAAGCTCCGCCGCCATAGATGTCGGCATGGTCGAAGAAGTTAGCGCCTTCCTCCAGTGCGGATAACACAAAACGCTCGGCTTCCGCTTTTTCCAGCGAATTTATACGCATGCAACCCACGGCTACAACAGGTACTTCTAGTGAACTAGTTCCAAGCTTCATCGTTTTCATGATTACGGTCCTCCAATTCAGAAATAGGTTGATTGTGCGACCACCTCGCTGTAGTTGCAGGGGGCAGCAGAGAACTTGTAAGCGAAACTACGTAGATGAATAGGTCCATGCTGACAGTCTCTAGTTTATTGTGACATGCAGGTGGTGTGGTGTACAAGCTTAAATTTGACAAGAGAGTCCGCATGCAATAAAATGACTCATGAGTCAAAAATGACTTTCAGGTCATTTTTAATGAAGGACGTGGTGAATAAGTTGAATAAACGCGAAAAGAAATTTGAGGCGAGGCAAGAACTAATCCTTCATACAGCTGAGCGGCTAATTATGGACAGCGGTTATCATGCCATGAAAATGAGCGACATCGCAGACGAGTTAGAAATAGCGAAGGGTACATTGTATCTGCATTATAAATCCAAAGAGGAGCTTGTGTTTGAGCTCATCAAACCTAAAATAATGGAATTCCGGGAGATCGTGGAATCGGTGGTTGGCGAGGATTTTCATCCGGTTCGACAGATGGAACGGGTCATAGGCGAAGGATTATCCAGCTCGTTTTTCACCTTCGTGCTGACAAGTTTTCCGGATATGGGTGCCATCTTTGCGGATGCAAAGGCAAAAGAGCTCCAAAGTATTCAGGATGAAGTGATCGCCTGTTTTGAGCGAATCATTGAGCGAGGGAAGAGGGAGCGGGTGTTCACCGAAGATTTGCCAACGCATTTCTCTGCCTTGCAGCTTATGCAATTACTGGATCCCCTCGTGTACTCCATTATGGTCAGGGAAGATCGTATGACACATGCAGATTTTGTGAAGTATACAACGCTTCATTATTTGAACAGCATTCGAGCATAAGGAGTGATATTGGAATGGAATGTAATCCGGCACATAACCAAACGTTGATGACGATTGAAACAGCGGAACAATGGGTAGATCGATCCAACCATAAAGATCTGGAAGGACTGATTGGCTTAACCGCGACCCAAATTGAGATTGCAGGTCCACAAGGCGCTGGGTTAATGAATAATGCGGACTTGGAGGAGTGGCTGGAACGAGCGAATCTGCAGCTGGCTACGATAAACCGTTACGCCAAGGATGAATGGATCGTACTGGAGCAGCATGGGACTTGGCTTTATGAGGATGGCCATATCAAGGGTGAATCGATCGTATTTACGGTATTGCGCGTAAAGGACCGTAAGGTGCATTCTCTGGCTCGCTATGATGGGAAAGAACAAGCGTTTCAAGCCAGCGGATTGAGCGAAGAGGATAAGGTCAGTTAAACAATAACCATTCACGCCTCAAGAAAAAAGTCAGCGGTAGTTGGGATGCGTAAGTAAGTGCGTATGATGTACCCCTGACTACCGCATAACTTTGAGTTTTATTACAGCGCTTTGACATTCCGGATGACGATACGGCTGTGAGGAAGAGACGGCATATTATGAAAGCTGAAGCTTACGTCCTGTACAGGCACTTCATAACTCATCTTGTTCGCAAGAAAGTCGAGGCTCTCCTTCATGATCTCGAGCGTAATCCACTCCCCGGCACAGCGGTGTCCCATATGATGGTCTCCGCCTCCTTGGGGGATGAAATTAAAGGGGCTCCCGTTCCAATCGTCGAAACGATCCGGCTTGAACAGCTCAGGCTGATCCCATAGATCCGGATGATGGTTCGTTCCGTATAAATCTAGGATTGTGAGCACACCTTTATCGAATGCATATCCGTTCCAGGTAAAATCTTTCCGTGCACGCGCAGGCGCAAAGGGGAAGAAGGGGTAGAACCGCCGCACTTCTTGAACAAAATTCTTGAGCAGCTTCTCGTCGGACGTCATCAATTTCTCACGTTCTTCGGGCTGCTGAATGACAGCTAAAGCAGTAAAGCACACGTAAATGGCAACCGCTACGATGGGACGAAGAATGTTAAGGATTTCTACCGCTGCGGTTTCCTTGTCCAGGAGCTCGCCCCTAAGATCGCGGTGCCAGGACATCGTATGCAGGGTGCTGCCCTGTTGCGGATCTATTGCTCCACTGCGCACGTCATCTACGAGGTACTGTATCCATTTTTCTGCTTTGGCACGGGCATATCTTCCCTTCCTATGTTTGATACCCAAGGCTGCTGTAGCCTCAATCATGTCAGCAAGCCAGCCCGTTTTCTCTTTCACTTCCGCTTCGGGAAGTGGCACAGCCGCCCATTCGCAGGCCACTCGGCACAGAATTTCTTGAGCTTCTTTATAAATTTCGACTTTATCCTCAGATTCCCATCGTCTTACAGCAAGCTCCCAATGTTTGCGGGTGATTTCTCTCATGCTATGAAGAGCCTCCCTGGACATCAAGGACATGAACATCGCTTTGCGATGATGATGCTCTTCGCCATCCAGCGTCTGTACACCGTCTTCACCGAACAGGGTTTTCAGCACGCGTTTCGGTGCTGCACCACCTCGAACAAACTTCTCCTGGTCATAAAATAGCCTGGCCGCTTCTTCTCCGCGCATGCAGATGGCACGTTCGCCCAATAGACACGTCTCGAAAAGATCAGATTGAAAGCCGATGGTTCTGTTGGTAATGAACAAGTAGCCTTCGCGCAGCACATTCAAGCTGTGATCCAGCCCCTCTTCCTTGGGAATCGTTTTGATATTTTCCATAACGGTCGCCTCCTGGATATTCAAGATTAGAAATGATTACGTGCTTCCAACACAATATCTTAAATACCCGTTCTCATCCGATTTGAACAAACCAAGCTTCTACTCCCGTGTCTAAGGACTGGCCATCTGTATTAGAAATATGCGGGCTTATGGTCCATCCTTTGCAGGATTCTCATGCTTGCGAGAGAAATCAATAAGAATGTACATAACTAAAAATGAGCAGGAGGGTGAGGATCGTGACAGCAGAAGTAACCAAGGTATATAAAGAACATATCCCGTCAGCGCGCTTGATCGGCAAACGGTATTTCGATGAGCATCGGAATGCGGCCGGAAGCTTCGCGGACCGATGGGATGAATGGTCCACCAATGGCTGGTTCGAAGAGATCGGGAAGCTTGGCGCACTGCCGGAATCTGAGGGTTCTTCTTACGGTATCATGCGAATGAGCGGGAATCGGTTTGAATATTGGATCGGGATGCTGTTCCCGGAGCACACGGAAGTGCCGGTAGGGTTTGATTATGCGGACCTGGCGGAAGGCGATGTGGGGATCTGTTGGTTGTACGGCAATAGGGATAATGGTGAGCTTTTCGGTATGGAACCCCATAACGTATGTATGGCTAAAATCGCCGAACAAGGCTGGATCTTGGACGACAATCCGTGGTTCTTCGAACGCTATCACGATATCCGATTCATGACGCTGGATGAACAGGGGAATGTCATATTGGACTACGGTGTTTACGTGAAATGAGACGTACGATTCGCGTTGTATGATTAATGGGGCCGTCCCAAAAGTAGATTTAGTTTCTTGGCGTACGGCTCTCCTAAACAGAAACCAGATGGTGCCTAAGGATATCTTCCTCCAAATCCATTGGCAGATAGAGTTGGTCCAAGGTAAATTGAATGTACAAAAGAAACCGTTCCTTTCGTAAATGGTTTGGGTCGCACCTCCATTTTACCAAAGAACGGTTTCTTTCGTCTAAAAGTAAGCAATCCGCACGGCGTAGCGGAGAGGACGAATCGATTCCGGACTTGTTGAACTATTATTAAAGCTAGCTGCCATTATATCACTCATTATCTGTGAAGAAGATTTCATATATCACATTAGAATATGTAAACTATAAATAGAGGTAACGGCATTACTGCATGTCAACTTTAAAATTTTTATAATAGGAGGGCATCGAGATGAAAGAAGGATGGGAACGCGCAGTGCCGCCGATGCAACTAGACATCACACAAATTCATGACATCATTTCACCCGTATTCCCCGGTAAAAAAGTAGCAACCGCTGAACGGATCGGTACCGGACTTAGCAATACCAACTACAAAATTCGTCTGGAAGGCAGTGCAGAGCCTTATGTGCTGCGCTTGTTCAGGAAAGGTCGGGAGATTGCCGAAAAAGAGCTTGCTATCATTCGAAGAGTACGCCAAACCGTTCCTGTTGCCGATTATATCTATGCGGATATGAGCTGCGGCGTATTCGATAAGCCATGGGCGATAATGGAGTGGAAGGAAGGCGGTCTTCTTCGTGACGTGATGCAGGGCGGAAGCGAGCAGGATCTCGTTGCCGCTGCAGCCTCCGCCGGACGCACTCTCGCCAACATCCATAAACACACATTTACAGAATCCGGTTTCTTCAATGGGGACATGGAAGTCCAGGATCCGATGAGGATGGACGGGGAACGTTTTCTCGCATTTATTGAACAAAGCCTCTTTCAGGATCAATGCGGCCAATGGCTCGGGGAAGAGCTAGCTCAATCGGTATGGTCCTTCAGTCAAACGTACAGTCATTTATTGTCAGAGATTGAAGATACGCCTATGCTTGTTCACTCAGACTATAATGGCTTAAATATATTAATGCGGCATGGTCCTGAAGGTTGTGAGGTCTCGGCAGTGCTTGATTGGGAGGACGCCTTTTCATGGAACCGATACGTAGATATAGCCAATATGCTTCGATACGAACCCGATGGATCTGTATTTGAAAAGAACTTTGTTCGTGCATATCGTGAGGAAGGTGCGGTTCTGTATGATCATTGGAAAATCCTGTCCAAGCTTGAGGATCTTGTTGCCTTGTGCGATATGTTAACCCATTCCAGCTTGGCTACGCCCAATCGAATGCATGATCTTCAGCGATTAATTGCGGGAACCGTTCAGGTTACGAAGGGCTGAGTTTTTTTGATTCGTAAATCAAAATAAGATTTGCATTATAGACTCTGTTTATCTATAATAGACATTGTAAGTCTGTAATAATGAATCTTGGTGGCAGTCTACTTTGAGCACGAAGAAAAACAAGAAGGAATCTCTTCTTGTACTATTATTATAGATATTAAAGATCCAGAAAGGTGTTGGTATAAATGAGTGAACAAATGCATGATGTCCTTATTATTGGCGGGGGGCCGGCAGGCTTGAATGCTGCGTTGGTATTGGGGAGAGCTAGAAAACATGTGGTGCTGATGGATGAAGGGAAGCCACGAAATCGGGTTACCCGCGAGACTCATGGTTTTCTTACCCGAGATGGCATTAGCCCATCGGAATTTCGCAGGATCGCAAGGGAACAGATTAGCGTTTATCCTTCTGTTAGTTTTGTAGAGGATACCGCCGCTTCGGTCGCAGGTGTCGATGGTGATTTTCAAATTACGACAGGACAGGGGACGGTATACCGCAGTAAAAAGCTGCTCTTTGCCGTCGGAAAGAAAGATAGCCCCTTGGATATTAACGGATTGGCAGACGTATATGGGAAAAGCGCCTTCGTCTGCCCATATTGCGATGGATGGGAACTGCGGGATCAGCCGCTTGTCGTGATTGCCAAGGGTGAGGCTGCAGCGCATATGGCCAAAGTCATTGCAGGTTGGAGTGATCGTTATACAATCTGTACCAATGGACCGGATGAACTGACGGATGAACAGCGCCAAGAATTGAAGGAGCATAACATCCCCGTATTCAGCTCCCCAATTCATCGCATTGAGTCGAATGAAGGGATGGTACAGCAAGTCGTGCTGGAGGATGGAAAGAGTATTCCTTGCACGGGCATCTTTTTTGCGCCGAAGCTGGTCTCCGGCTCTGAATTGCCGGCCGCCATCGGCTGTGATATCAATGAAGCCGGAAGCGTGGTCATTAATGCCTTCGGAAAAACGAGCGTGCCAGGCGTCTACAGCGCCGGTGATGCAGCCACCGAAATGTATCAAGCCATTGCCGCCGCTTCGATGGGGGCCTTGGCTGCGGTAGCCATCAACGGAGAACTGCTTAACGAACGTTGGAATCGTTAAAACTTGAATAAACGAAAGGCAGGCTTGGTTTTATCTATGCCTGTCTTTTTTTATGCCATTAGGGGATTTTTTGATTATAAATGATTCTTACACTCCGGGGTGGTACTGTTTTTGAGTATGATGGAGTTATCAAGTAAAAGGAAGGGTGTTTGGAATGAGAAAAACGATGGACTACATCATGAATCAAGTCTGGAGGGATATGAACATTTAACCCTCCGACATTATGGAGGAGATCGATTTGAATTCTCGAACCAAGAAATTTTTGTCTTATTATAAACCGTATCTGGGGTTATTATTTGCAGACTTGGCATGCGCTTTTGTGGTCTCGGCCATTACACTCATGCTTCCGCTCTGTATACGATATATCACCATTAACGTGTTGGAAGGGAACTCCCCGAACCCGCTGAACCAAATCTATGGGGTGGGTGCCGTCATGCTGGCCATGGTCCTCATCCACACCTTCTGCGATATGTTCATTTCTTACAAAGGACATATGATGGGGGCTTATATGGAGAGTGACATGAGACGGGAGTTGTTTGACCATTTTCAGAAGCTGTCTTTTGGGTTCTACGATGAGAACAAAACCGGGCAGCTCATGACCCGCACCACCAATGACATTCTATCGCTAACCGAATTGTACCACCATGGACCCGAAGATATCCTCATTTCCGTTCTGAAGTTCCTCGGCGCATTCATCATCTTAATGTATATTGACGTGAAGCTTACCCTCATCGTGTTTCTCTTTCTGCCGGTGATGGCTGTGTTTGCTTTTTATTTTAATAAGAAGATGAATGTGGCGCTGCGGGTAAGCAAGGATCGGATCGGGGATATCAACGCGCAGGTGGAGGATTCTCTATCGGGTATCCGCGTGGTGAAGTCGTTTACGAACGAACATGTGGAGAGGAAGAAATTCGCCTACGCTAACGGGCGGTTCGTTGACAGCAGAAGGGAAGGGTATAAGAGTGAAACCTACTTTCACGAAGGGTTGGTCGGGTTTACCCAACTCATTACCATCGCGGTCATTGTGTTTGGCGGAGCCGCCATCGTGGATGCCTCGCTGGAACTGGCGGATTTGCTGACCTTTTTCTTGTGCATCGGCATTCTCATCGAACCGATCCAGCGGCTGGTTAATTTCGCTAGGCTGTATCAGGAGGGGATCACGGGATTCGACCGGTTCATGGAAATTCTGGAGGTAGAGCCGGATATCGAGGATTCCGTGGATGCTGCGGCGATCACGCAGGTTCAGGGGAATATCACATTTCAGAACGTGAGCTTTAAATATAAAGATAACTATGAATATGTGCTGAAACATGTATCGCTGGACATCGAGCCCGGCGAATATGTGGCATTGGTAGGCCCCTCCGGCGTCGGCAAGACGACATTGTGTTCGTTGATTCCGCGCTTTTATGAAGTGAGTGAAGGACGCATTATGCTGGATGGACGCGATATCCGGAATATCACACAGCACTCGTTAAGAAGTCATATTGGGATTGTTCAGCAGGATGTGTATTTGTTTGCGGGGACCGTCTTCGATAATATCCGGTATGGCAATATGGAGGCCATCGAGGAAGAAATCATCGAAGCTGCAAAAAGAGCGAATGCCCATGATTTCATCATGGCACTGCCGGACGGTTATGATACGGATATTGGGCAGCGCGGCGTCAAGCTGTCCGGAGGGCAAAAGCAGCGGCTCAGCATTGCACGCGTGTTCCTAAAGAATCCGCCGATCCTCATTTTTGATGAAGCGACTAGTTCCCTGGATAATGAAAGCGAGAGAGCTGTCCAGGATTCGCTGGAGCGGTTAAGTAATAACCGCACAACGCTTGTCATCGCTCATCGCCTGACAACGGTACGGAATGCACAGCGAATCGTCGTTTTATCCGAGGACGGAATTAAAGAACAGGGCACGCATGATGAATTAATTGCTCGTCAAGGTGCTTATGCCAATTTATATAATATGCAGTTAACCATATAAGCAGGAAGAAAGGCGATTTGTGATCGGTTTATGCACCGGTCAGCAAATCGCCTTTTTCCTGTTGTTGGATCGATTTATGGATTACGTTGTCCTGTTTCATCCGAAACAGGATTTACCCTTGAAGCGTTTTTCCAGGCTGCTGATCTTCCACTTCCTTGATTGCATTGTCCTCGTCTTGTACCTTCTCTTTCGATGAACTAAACCATCCGATAATGGCAATCAGCACAAGAACAATATAGAAGGATGCCTTCCAGATCGTGCTCTCCGGGAAGTGATGGTCGATAAGGGCAACATCGGGATGCGCAAGGGTGATGACTGCAAGTTTGACCCCAACCCAACCAACAATGAGGAATGCCGCCACTTCAAGTCCGGGGCGCTGCTGCAGCAGCTTCACGAAGTAGGATGCCGCGAAACGCATGATGATCAGACCAATGAATCCTCCCAGGAAGATGACGATAAATTGACCTCCGTCCAAGCCGCCGATGTTCGCCAGACCGCTTGGAGGCAGTGCCACAGCCAGCGCTACGGCTGCAAGTATCGAATCTACGGCAAATGCGATGTCTGCAACTTCCACTTTGAAGACGGTCATCCAGAAGCCGGATTGCTTCTTGGGTTTGTCCGGTTTCGGCTTGGCGTCTTCCGTCGGTTTCTTGCCTTTGATCACGTGTTTCAATGTGTGATTGATCGAAATGTAGAGAAGATAAAGTGCGCCAATGGCTTGTACCTGCCATACGTCCACCAGGAACGAGATTAAGAACAGTGATCCGATGCGGAAGACAAACGCTCCGAGCAACCCGTAAAATAAAGCCTTTTTACGCTGTTCCTCGGGTAAATGTTTTACCATAATGGCAAGGACCAGCGCATTATCTGCTGCAAGCAACCCTTCCAGTGCGATGAGCACCAACAGTACCCATCCATACTCCAACAAAAGCTCCATACCAGTTCCTCCTAGTTTTGTAGTATTGAAGGCACAAAAAGACCTCCACCGGCAGGTGAAGGCCCTTTATAATCCAAAAGAGACCTTCACCACAGAGTGTGGTAAAGGTCTCGCAAACAACGTATCGTTGCCAACAAAGCCGGGGAACTTTCCCGTAATGACGACTTTGTTGTGTCAGCTACTCCCCTTTAATCACGTTCCTGCATAACTGATATCGTCATCAGTTAAGCCGTGATATAAAGATATAAATTTTTGGGGCATAAGTCAAGCTTTTTTACTTGAATTCAGCAGAATACGACTCCATCGGAACGGTCTATTCTTAATGGTAGAGCGTCTCCTCGCTTTTACATTAACGCTTGATAAAACCACGCTAAGGAACACAAGGACAGCACCCCAATATTGATTGGAATTCATGATCTCGTGAGCAAACCAAAATCCGACCAGTGCCGCGAATACAGGTTCCAGGGAGAACACAAGTCCCGTCCGGGTAGCCGTGGTATATTTTTGGGCGATCGTCTGGAAGATGAACCCGACCGCGGTACATACAACGCTAAGAACAAGGACGGCAATCCATGAGTGGGTCGTGCTTGGCCATACTGGAGTTTCAAAGAGTAGAGACGAGATGTACGCATACAATCCCGTGAACCCAAGCTGTAGGATGCCGAGGCTTAGCGTATCGACCTTCTGCGCGGCAGTGCTTACCATATTAATATGAAGCGCATAACATAATGCCGCCGCTATGCAAAACAGATCACCGATCTTAAATGTAAAAGGAAGCTGGATGGTCAACAGCGCAATGCCGGTTAAGGCTAGCAAAATACTGACAATCACTTTGTTCTCTATTTTTTTCTTAAATAGAAACGTATGTAATAAAGGGACAAATACCACCGTTAAACTGACCAGAAATCCGGCATTGGATGTTGTCGTGGTCTTTAGACCGAAGGTAAGCGCGGTGAACATGATAAATAATATAAAGCCTAGGAGCATGGCATACCGAATCGTCTTTACGTTAACCTGGCGCAAGCGGGGGAAGAAAATCACTCCTGCGAGTATAAAGGCCAATCCGAAGCGTAGGGCTATCAAATTAAACTCTCCTAGCGAATCTAGTCCCACTTTCATAAAAAGATAGGACGAGCCCCAACAAATGGTGATGAACAAAATCATAAGATCGGCCTTCAGCGGTTTCAAGTTCTTTTTCCTCCTTCTAGTGATTGAACAAAATCAGTATACTCACGTACAATAGACAAGTAAAACGAATGTTTCTAATAATAAATATGAGTAAAATTCATGTATGAAATGATCAGGAGGATTTCCCATGAGTATAAATAAATTCAAAGTATTATTGAAGGTCGTCGAGCTCGGCAGCTTAACCAAAGCCGCCGAAGTTATGGGATTTACACAGTCCGGTGTCAGTCACATGATCAACAGTCTGGAAGATGAATTTGGTTTCTCATTGCTGATACGGAATCGTTCAGGAGCGAAGCTGACGACCAATGGCGAGGAGATTCTGAAGACGATACGTGAAATCCTGAAGTGGAACGAACATTTGGAGCAGCAGGTGGCTTCCATTCATGGTATCGAGCTGGGTACCATTCATATCGGTACCTTTACGAGTGTCGGTGTTCACTGGCTGCCGGGGATTATTCAGGATTTCCAGCGGGATTATCCCCATATCGACATTCGATTGGTTGAAGGAGATTACCGGGAAATTGAGGATTGGATCGCGGAGGGCAAGATTGATTGCGGCTTCCTGTCACTTCCAACTTCGGATATATTCGATGCGATTCTCCTGCACCAAGACCCAATGCTTGTATTGCTGCCAATGGAACATCCGCTCAGTTCGGAGGACTCTATTACATTGTCCCAGATTGAGAATGAACCGTTTATTATGCCCAGCCAAGGTTCCGATTATGATGTGAACCGGATGCTGGAGAAGGCCCGGATCAAGCCGGATATCAAATATACACTTGGCGACGATTATGCCATTATGGCCATGGTGGAGAAAGGCCTTGGCATTAGCATTCTTCCTGAACTTGTGCTGCGAGGGCAGCAGCGAAATATACGGTTGATCGAATTGAAGGAGAAGAGCTTCAGATCGCTCGGCATTGCCGTAAACTCCATGCGAGAAATATCTCCAGCTACGAAGCGATTCTTGAATTATGTTAAGAGTTATCCAAAGCTGTAGCTGCTAAACGGACGCTAAATGAAGCTTATACCCAGCATCTAGGCTCTATTACAAGGCAAGAGCTTCGTTCATGTTATTTCACTACATAAAACAATTCGTGTCACAAAATCGCTTGTTGGGATTGTTATATAGGTAAACAAAGAAGGAGGTGAGCTCGCTTGCAGCCAACCATCCCCGGGGAAGCGGAAGGAAAGAGAGAAGCCATTGAAGCGGTTGTAGAACAAGTCAAAGCAGGAGACAAACAAGCATACCAAGCGATCATCATCCAGTTTGAGCGGCAGATGTACACGTACTGCTACTATATTCTTAAAAATCATGCGGAGACTGAAGATGCGGTACAAGAGATTTTTATTCGTGCCTATGAACATCTTCATCAGTACAAGAGACAAGTGTCTTTCTCCGCCTGGTTATATAAAATGGCCTATCATCATTTGATCAATATTAAAAAGAAGCAGAGCCGCTTTCTTAACCTGATCGAGCATTGCAAGGAACAGCAGCCGGTTATGCAAATATCTCAGCACGAGCCGGTTGTGTACGAGCTGTTAGCCTACCTGACAGCAGAAGAACGACACATACTGCTGCTGAAGGCGGTTGAACAGTATACCTTTGAGGAAATCAGCGACATTATGGGAATCAAATCAGCAACGATACGAAAGAAGTATGAACGGTTACGACATAAACTGATGGACCGAATAAGCCAAAAAGGAGAGGTGGCACGTGGGACAATCGCCGAAACAAACGGAATTCGCTGAAATGAATGCACTAGAAGAAATGATTCGTGAATCGTCTTTACCGAAGAATAGCATGAGCTATCAAATTATGAACAGGATTGGAGAACGTGAAATGACAAGGACAAGAACATCATCCAAACGAAGACCGAATGTTTTAAAAAGAACAATACTCGTTGCATCCGCAGCAGCTGTGCTGGGAGGAAGCGTAATCGGGTCAGGATTTGTATCGCCGGTCATGGCAGCAACCCTGAAGCAAATCCCAGTGCTCGGCGTGTTATTCGAAGGAACCAGCGAAGATGCAGTTAAAGCCGCTATAGAGCAAGGGATTCTATCCGAACCTAACTTGAGTGTAACTCACGATGGCGTGACGTTGAAGGTAGCTGACCTTCTATATGATGGAACCCGGTTGTCCTTTATCCTGGAGCGCGAAGGAGTGGATTTACCGAGTACAGCTTCTCCGTATATTAGCGAAGATGCTAAATTCATCAGTAATCCCGATAGCGAGTATGTTAAGTCGAGGACAGTAGCTAAGGAAGATCAGAAAAAAGGCTATATCGAAATGCCGCGAATTCTGGTAGACGGACAAGAAGTGGCGATGGGTGAGGGCAACTTCGGAGACTATCCTCAACTGGACAATGCCTATATCGTTGAGCTTACCAAGGGTTTGAATTTGCCTGATCAATTCGAGCTGACCATTCAGGCCAACGTAACTCAAGTGAATGAAACCTTTGAATTCAAGGTCCCTGTGAACGTCACTAATAAATCGGTTGTCGTGAAGCCGGAGCAGGCTACGAAATCGGATGGACAATTCAGTTATACCGTCAAGCAATTGGATATTTCACCGGTATCGACCCGCCTGGTTCTGGATAGTAAAGGCGAGGTGCCGGCTTCTGCAGAGCAAACAGGCGATTATAGCGCCAGCATGGTATATTACGAACTTGTGGATGATCAAGGGAATGTGCTGAATCCTCGAAAGTTTGATTACTTTAACAGCAAGCCCGAGACTGAATATCATATCGATCAATTGTTCAGTCCTGTAAACGGAACTCCGAAATCCATAACGATTAAGCCGTTTACCCTGACCGTAAATAACAAGGATTGGAGCGTTGTCGGTCAAGGGAAGGACAGCCGCGGGGATAAAACATATCTGAAGGATCTGGAAATGACCATTCCGGTTCAACCATAACAACGAGTGTAAGTATAAGGGGGGTGTCCCAAAAGATCTTAGATCTTGCGGGAGGCCCCCTTCTTGCTGTTAGAAAACGCTCCATGTACGAATCGTTCCTCCCATCGCTGTTGCTTGTCCGGAATCGATTCGTCCTCTCCGCTACGCCGTCCAGATTGCTTACCTTTATCTGACACACTTTCTGTTTATGAGAGTCGTACGTCAAGCAACTAAATCTACTTTTGGGAAGGCCCCTTTCATTCATCATCACGCTGGCTTAAGTTTCGGCCCGAAATGTTTTGCCTAACGGATTGCCAAGGCCATAATAATGCCGAAAATTATAGATTAGCGGACTCCATTTGGCGGGATCAATGTGATGTTCATTTAAGATGATATTGTTATGGGCGTGTACATGGATCGCCTGTGTTTCGACCATGGCAAACATGGAAGAATAGTCGGGAATCCGAATGTTTTTCACGGTAGCCTCGATTTGAATGGGACACTCCATAATGCGCGTAGGTTTTACAGTGGCGGAATCCGCAGGAGTTAGCCCACTTATCGCATACTTATCTTTTTCATATGTAAAACCGTTCTTTATCTTATCATCCGGAACCGGATATTTTCCGGTATGAGGGGCTAATTGCTCAACATTCTCCCACAAGGAAGGGTCGGGAATGTTGATGACACATTCAGGATGCCTTTCCAAGTTCTCTATCGCTTTACCCCCGAGTCCGATTCCTAAAATAATGTATTCCCCGAGCGCCCATGAAGAGGATATGGGACTAATATTTACGGTATCATCTTCATTTAGCGTATTGAGCAAAATAACCGGAGTTCCATAGTAAAGAATTTTCGATTTAATGATGTCCGTGCCGATCATGCCAGTAATTTCCTTCATAAAAGATTCCTCCCAAATGATCTGTTCTATCCAAAATCATTGTAAAATAGAAAAGATTCGATGCTCATCGAAATGTGGATTACATGAGGAGGGATGTAGATGTATGCGAATCCAAATGCAGCCTTGGTAGCATCACTCGTTAGTGAGGCATCGAGAGCGGCCATATTAACCGTCTTATTGGATGGGCGCTATCACCCGGCAAGCGAGCTGGCGTACATGGCAAAAATTAAACCGCAAACGGCCAGCTTCCATTTATCGAAAATGGTAGCAGCGAATCTGGTCACCGTCGAACAACAGGGAAGACATCGTTATTACGGAATACAGGATCAAGAGGTTGCCCAGGTCATGGAGACACTTCTATCCATAACGCCTCCTGTCGAAATAAGATCATTAAACCAAGCCTCGGAGACTGAAGCCATACGTCAGGCAAGGACTTGCTACGATCATCTTGCGGGGAATTTGGGAATCCAATTGACAAATTCGCTGCTCAGCGCCGGGGTCATATCCGAAGTGGAAGATCAATATATGGTTACAGAAAAAGGGGAGAACTTCTTCAAGGAATTTCAGATTGATCTGAGTCGTGTTAAGCGCCAACGCCGCTCTTTCGCACATCGATGTCTGGATTGGAGTGAAAGACGCCATCACCTGGCCGGAGCATTGGGCCATGCCCTGCTCGAAAGATTACTCGAGTTACATTGGATACAACGCGTTCCAAGAACAAGAGCCATACAAATTACGCCTGAAGGCAAAGAGGGGTTAAAAGAAACATTCCATATTGATATGGAGTAGGAACGGGGTTTAGGTATAGGACTAATGGTGCAGATCGACGATGCAGATAAATTTATGGATGCAGAAATATGGATGCAAAAAAATAAAAAGGACTGCCTTCACCTCATCGGAAGATGAAGGGGACAGTCCTTGAATTAGAGATTAGCGCAGTGTTTTCAATGCTCCGCTCCATGCAAGCACTTGGTCAAGCATGCCATTCAGGTTGACGAGATGAAGATCAGCTGGTTTGAACACAGAGCCATTCTCGAAATCAGTGAATAACGAAAGTGCTGGGTGTACACGGACATCCGCTACGGACAATTCACCCAGAATTCCACGCAGATGTTCGGCAGCACGAGCGCCGCCAACAGAACCATAACTTACGATACCTGCAGCTTTATTGTTCCATGGCTCACGAGCAAAATCGAGTGCATTTTTCAAAGAGGCAGAAATACTGTGGTTGTATTCTTGTACGATGAATACAAAGCCGTCAAGACTATTCAGCTTATTGTTCCAAGCGGTTGCTTGCTCTGTAGCATCAGCCTCGCCCAAAAGCGGAAGCTTGTAATCAGCGATGTCAACGATTTCGTAGTTTGCATCTCCGCGCTCATCGGCTATACGCTTAACCCATTCACCTACTTGTGGGCTCAAACGGCCTTGACGTGTGCTGCCTAAAATGATACCGATATTCAATTTGGACATTGTTGTTACCTCCTGATTATTTTGAATTTATTTTTATCTCGATGTGTTTGTTATTTTGCATGAGCTAATCATAATCTCAGGGGGTTAACTTTGTCAAGTAGCTTACAAAAAGTTTGTGGGGTATATTGAGTTTTTTTGTATCCAAAGTACGGTTGGATTTGTGCCTGATTCGGACGTGTTTTGTACCGTATAGGCAGCAGCAATGTTATACTGATCATGTGCCCTGGAATAAAATTCCCGTGCCGAGAAAACACGCGTAATTCAGCACTTAAAGTACATATAAAGATTGGAGAGGTGAAGCAAGTATGGAACTGAGACAATTAAGGTCCGACGAGTTTGAGATCAGCACAAAATTATCCGAATATGCCTTTCAATATACACTGACACCGGAGCAGCGAGAGTCCAATCAAAAGCATTTTGAACCTGAACGCTTCTGGGGGATTTTTGACGGAGAAGAGCTGCAAGCGAAACTGACCATCATCCCGCTGCAAGTTTATATGCATGGAAACCTTTTCGATATGGGCGGTATTGCCGGTGTGGCAACCTGGCCCGAGAACCGCAGACAGGGGCATGTATCCACCTTGCTCAAGCATGCATTGCAAGAGATGAAGGGCAAAGGCCAGACCCTTTCCTTCCTGCATCCGTTTTCGATCCCGTTCTATCGTAAATTTGGCTGGGAACTTTACGCGGAATATAAAAAGTACATCATTCCGGTACCTAAATTCCCACGTAAGGTGGAAGTGCCTGGCCGCATTGTAAGAGGCGTAACCGATATTCCAACACTGGACGGCATGTATCAAGCCTATGCCAGCCGTTATAACGGTACGCTTGTGCGGGATGACACTTGGTGGACAAGATTCGTGCTGCAGGGGGACAGTCACAGCGTTGTTTATTATTCAGCTGAGGGCAAACCGACGGGCTACGCGTTATATGAGCTCAAAGACAAAGATCTCGTGTGCGACGAATTTGTATACCTGAATGAAGAAGCCCGAAGCGCACTCTGGACCTTTTTTGGGAATCATGATTCCAGAATCGAGCAGGTTACGATGACGATGGTGCCTGGAGATGATCAGCTGCCATTTATGCTGCCGGATCCACGCGTTACCCAGGAAGTGGTCCCATACTTCATGGCCCGCATCGTGGATTTGAAATCCTTTGTGGAGCAGTACACTTTTGAAGAGCATCGGGAAGCCGTGATGACTATCGAGGTGGAAGATTCCGCTGCGCCTTGGAATGCAGGCCGATGGAGTCTGTCGGTTAATCAAGAGGGGAAAGCGGAGCTGTCGGAGCTTCCGTCCGATCATGGGGAGCAGGCTGATTTGTCGACCGATATTCAGACGTTGTCAGCGCTGTTTGCGGGATACAAAAGACCACAGGAGCTGCATGCCAT
Source organism: Paenibacillus sp. 2KB_20 (assembly GCF_052115765.1). Taxonomy (NCBI): domain Bacteria; kingdom Bacillati; phylum Bacillota; class Bacilli; order Caryophanales; family Paenibacillaceae; genus Paenibacillus; species Paenibacillus sp. 2KB_20. The sequence continues at coordinate 126,236 of NZ_JBFRHH010000009.1, forward strand.
TCACCGGCTATCCGGAAATCCCAAGGCTGTAACACAATTGGAGTCGATGATTCCCGTCGGTCAAACCTATCTCATGGATTTCTTTTGAGAAAGGGAGAAGACTTGGTGATTCGCAGACTTTTGCCTGAAGAGCTGGGGAGCCTCTTGGATACGATCAACAGGGAACAGCATTTCTTATATTATTCCTACCTTACTTGCCGGAAGAATCAGACCGTTCATTATGGGCAGTTCTCAGAACATGGAGAGCTGCTGGGTGTTATGGCTTTTCTGAAAGGGTTGCCTTTCTATGCCTTTTCGGTGTATCCTCTTCAAACATCATTTCGATTTCAGTCCGTGCTGTTCCGAATGAAACGAGATCTGGAATTACCCGATGGGGAACTAGGGAGCTTTATCGTGAATGAGGATGAATGGGAGGTTCTTAATCTTGAGACTGATGTGATGAAACCTCCCGCAGGCATCTTACTCATGAAGCATCGGCACCTTGAAGATTTGCCGTTAGGAGATGACGAGGTGTTTCGTTTAGACCCCTCATACTATGATATGATCGAGTCGAAAATGGTGGAATTCAATACGATAGCTTTTGCAAAGGAAGAGCTTCAAAACCCCTTCTATGGGGTTGTTCAGGATCAGGAGCTCATCGCTGTCGGCGGATACCATATCTATAGCGATGATTATGTTGAGCTTGGGAATATTGGCACGGATGCTGCGTGGAGAAGACAGGGGTACGGCAAAAAGGTATGCGCGGAATTGACCCGTAAGGGGCGTGCAATCACTCCCCATGTGTATCTGAATGTGCTGGAGAAGAACGTAAACGCGATCCGGTTATATCAGTCCCTGGGATATGTTACGGTGTGCAAACAGTACATCGTTGAATTCGCTTTGTAGATAGAAACAAGGAAAAGAAGCCTGACCAATCAGGCTTCTTTCGTATGATTAGGTCAACCAGAAACAGCTGGTTGGCCTTATTTTGTAGTTGCTTTAAATGGTCGATATCCGGTATAACGAGGGGCTTCTAGCGGAACCGACCCGAAACAAAACTGTTTTCCCACTACCGTCCCGTGAGTTTCTCTCGTTTGTACGATATTTGGTACAAATCTCTTGCAGCCGCTGGCATTAGGATCGCGTTTGTACGATTTTTCGTACAATTGTTCTATAACGGAACTCTTTCGTGCCGATTTTGTACGATCTTTCGTACAACTTCATCGGTGGTACCTCTTAACCGTCAGATTGTAAGTTGTTCCGTACAATTTTATGTTGGACTAAATGACGCACACATGTTGGTGATCATAACGCAGAATTCAAGGGGGCGTTACAACCTGTTTTTCGAAACGACGCACCGTGTGCTTGCGGGTAGCCTAAGGGGCGAAACGGAATCAGAAAATCTGGAGAAGAGACAGGAAGGTCTCATGCAAAATCAAGGTGGGATAACCTATATAAGATCATTCCAGAACCTCCCTTTTAGAATAAACATAAAGCTTCCCGTCATCTCCATATTCCGCGTAAGCGATCTCCTCCAAGGAGTCAAAACCTTGTTCCCGGGCTTTCGATTTGATCTCGCTATGATCAATGGGTTTATCTAGCATCGATTCCTCGAGCAGCTTTCCCTTATCGATGACCGTTACCGTAAAGGTGTCCGCCTTGGCTTCCATGCCCATATCCTGGGCCGTAGGCGGCTCGTACTCGGGTTTGCGCATGACGGACAGCGATCCGTCCGTTTCCAGAATGGCGTATTTGACTTCAGTTAACGAGAAAATGCTTTGCCGTCTCAGCATGGATAACAGTTGTTTATATTCCATATCGTATTTGTTCAGTAATTTTTGGTTGAGCTTTCCGTTGTCGATCAGAAGGACCGCCCGGCCTTCCGTTAAATATCCGAACTTAACAAAGTGGGTGGTTGCCTTCTCGAAGAGGTAAGACATCGTCGTCCAGAGCGCAAGAGCGAATAACAAATGATATATGTTTACCTTATCATCGTAGAGGCTTGCCCCGACAATTTCACTCAGAATTAAGGAAGACAAGAAATCTAGCGGTGTAAGCTGGCTGATGGTTTTTCTCCCCGTAACAAAAGTGATTATCCATAACCCAAAAAAGCTGATGACCAGTTTAACCCCTAAATCCATATACATGTCCATGGGTCAGCCTCCTTGAATGGCAATATAATATGCTAAGATATTAAACGTGTTGGCTTCAAGCAGAAACAAGGGAGATTTAACGGTTTACTTCGAGGGTGGTGGTCAGACCCGGAAACCAAATTACGATACTCCATCCGCGATCACCTTAAAACCTTACTTTTTACGTTAACCCCTTGAAAGTGACGCGACGTCATCTTGTAAGATGTATTTTGTGATTTACGATCTATGTCATAAATACATACAGAGGGGGATGGACGGAATGAATAAGGGAGATGTCATTATTTACGCTTGCGTCATCATCGGGGCGGGTATTGGTTTAGCGCTGGGAAGTGCGTTTCCAGGAGTTCTGGTCGGTTTAGGTGTTGGATATCTGATTAAAATATCTATGAACAATGAAGAAAAGTGACCATGGTAGAGATGCTGACATGGGATGTATTGGGAGACTGAAAGTTCCATATTACATGGATCTGTCAGTCAGATTCTGTTTGACAATTAGAAAAAACTGACTTATAGTACTTTACTATCAGCAACCATCAAAGACATGATTCTTGAAACGACCTGCCCAGAGAGGGAAGCGATTGGTGAAAGCTTCCTCCGTGCTTGCTTCTTGAATTACCCCTTTGTAGCTGTGTTTTTGAACCCTGATCGGTCGTTTGACTATCGAGATATGGAACTAGAAAACACCGAGTCATCCCCGTTATCGGATGTCTGAATGAGGATCGAAAAGAGCACGCTGGCCGTATGAGCGAATGCAACTTTCGATCAAATTAGGGTGGAACCACGAGCTGAACGCACTCGTCCCTTAGGGATCGAGTGCTTTTTTGCGTTCAATCAAAATTTGATGGAGGGATAACAATGTTAATTGTAGTAACGCTGCCGGACGGAAGCCAAAAGGAGTATCCCGCACAAACGACGATGAGCCACATCGCGGAATCCATTCATTCAGGTCTAAAGAAACAGGCTGTTGCCGCCAAAGTGAATGGGAAACTCGTGGATTTGGATTATGAGCTGTGTCAAGATGCGGAAGTAAGTATTATAACGCTGGATTCAGAGGATGGTCTATACGTGTATCGGCACAGCGCGGCTCATCTGATGGCCCAGGCCGTTAAACGGATCTATGGCAGGAAGTCCGTCCATTTTGGGGTAGGACCGGTCATTGAGGATGGTTTTTATTACGATATGGATCTGGGGCATTCGATTACAACCGATGATTTGATTGCCATTGAGCGAGAAATGCAGAAGATCGTTAAGGAAGACCTGCCGATTATTCGCAGGGAGGTTGGTCGTCAGGAGGCCGAACGTATTTTCAAAGATGACCCGTACAAGATGGAGCTGATCCGTGAATTGCCGGAGGACGAGGTCATTTCGGTGTATGAGCAGGGGGAGTTCGTTGATTTATGCAGGGGGCCGCATCTTCCTTCAACGGGCAGAATCAAGGCATTCAAATTAATGAGTGTGGCGGGTGCTTATTGGCGGGGGAACTCGGACAATAAAATGCTGCAACGAATATACGGAACGGCGTTTCCGAAGAAGTCGCAGCTCGAGGAGCATCTATTGCTGCTGGAAGAGGCCAAGAAACGGGATCATCGGAAGCTGGGAAAAGAGCTGGGGCTCTTTATGTTCTCAGAGGAAGCGCCCGGCATGCCTTTCTTTTTGCCAAACGGGATGATCATCCGCAATGAGCTGGAGCAATTTGCAAGAGAACTTCAATTCCATAGCGATTATGATGAAGTGCGCACGCCGCTGATGATGAACAAGCGGCTGTGGGAAATGTCCGGTCATTGGGATCATTACAAAGACAATATGTATTTCACACAAGTAGACGAGACGGAGTATGCGCTGAAGCCGATGAACTGTCCAGGGCATATGTTAGTCTACAAAAATTCGCTGCATTCCTACAGAGAGCTGCCCATTCGTATTTCCGAATTTGGTCAGGTGCACCGCCATGAATTCTCAGGCGCGCTTAACGGCATGATGCGGGTGCGCACGTTTTGTCAGGATGATGCGCATATTTTTGTAAGACCTGATCAGATCCAGGAAGAAATCAAGCAGGTTATTAATTTTATCAGCCAGGTTTATCAAATTTTTGGCTTTGATTATACAATCGAGTTATCGACAAGACCTGAAGATTCTATGGGCTCTGAAGAATTGTGGGAGCAGGCGGAATCATCGCTCCAGCAGGTGCTGGATCAACTAGGGCTGCCGTACCGAATTAATGAAGGGGATGGCGCGTTTTATGGACCGAAAATCGATTTTCATATCTTGGATTCCTTAAAGCGAAGCTGGCAATGCGGCACCATCCAACTGGATTTCCAATTCCCTGAAAAATTCGATCTTTCCTATATCGGAGAAGACAACCAGAAGCATCGGCCGGTTGTTATTCACCGGGCGGTATTTGGATCCATCGAGCGATTTATCGGGATTCTTACAGAGCATTACGGTGGGGCTTTCCCGATGTGGCTCTCTCCCGTACAGGTTATGATCATACCGGTGTCAGATCACTATATCGATTACTCGTTAAAGGTGAAGAAACGTCTGGAGAATGCCGGGATTCGGGTGAATGTCGATGTAAGAAATGAAAAGCTGGGTTATAAAATCCGTGAAGCGGGTCTGTTGAAAACGCCTTACACGCTGGTTCTTGGCGAGAAGGAAATGAACTCCGATCACGTATCGGTCCGTAAACGGGGCGAGGGCGAACTTGGTGAAAGCTCAATAGATCAAGTGATTGAACGGCTTCAGAAAGAGATAGCGTCAAGGGAGCATTAATTCTTCGAACGGACTGCTCCTGTAAAGGGGCAGGATGATTTTCATCACCATACATGGCCTCAGGGCATGGTATAATTTGGATGCCCCTGTTAAGTGGGTGGAACATGTAGATGATGAAGGAGAGGGTACCGTTGCAAACGTACCAGAGCAAAGAAGCTTTAATCACTGAAATTCAAAAAACGTACAAGCTTTTTGACCAAGAATTTGATGATGTTCCAGAGGATAAAAGGAATCTGCGTATAGGCGAAGTGGACAGAACACCCCAAGAGATGATCGCCTATCAGCTCGGATGGCTAACGCTGGTGATGAGCTGGGAGAAGGATGAACTTGCGGGTAAAGAAGTTACGACGCCAACCCTTGACTATAAATGGAATCAATTGGGGGCGTTGTATCAGCAATTCTATCATACGTATGATGCACATTCTTTGGAAGAATTACGTTCGTTGTTGAAGCAGAGGATAGAAGAATGGTGTGAATGGATCAACCAACTGAGTGAAGAAGAGTTATTTCATTCGGGTGTTCGCAAGTGGACGGTAACCAGTGCCAACTGGCCGATGTGGAAATGGCTGCATATCAATTCCGTCGCACCGTTCAAAAGCTTCAGAACCAAAATCAGAAAGTGGAAGAAGTACGACGGCTAGACTATATCGCTCGGCAGACATGAGAGGTCGTCCCATTTAGATCTAGTTGCTTGACGTACGGCTCTCATAAACAGAAAGTGTGTCAAATAAAGCTATGGCGGTGTTCAGGATGTTATTCCCACACCGCTATAGTTTCTGTTTGATCAGATAGAGTTGGTCCATGGTATATTGAATGTACAAAAGAAACCGTTCCTTTCGTAAATGGTTTGGGTAGCACCTCCATTTTACCAAAGAACGGTTTCTCTGCGTCTAAAAAAGTAAGCAATCTGCACGGCGTAGCGGAGAGGACGAATCGATTCCGGACAAGCGTCAGCGCTCGCCTTTGCCCCCACATTTCGTCCTTAGAGATCCGAAAGTCAAAATATTGCACATCAAGGCAAAAATCGGCTCTACAAGAACGGGGTGACTCTCCTTATCATGAATCGTAATCATGATCGATTTGAAGGGAGCAAGAGGTTATGTGGAGCAGTGCGATTAAAGACGCCGTAGAGAAAATCCGGAAGAACATGGATACCTACGGGACAAGATTTCCCCACGTCAGCAGGGACGGAGCTTATTTGTTGAATGACAATGACGACTGGACGAACGGCTTCTGGAGCGGCCTTCTCTGGCTATGTTATGAATACACAGGTGACGAGGCCTTCAGATTGGGGGCGGTGCGAACCGTAGAAGATTTCCGCCAACGCTTTGCGGATAAGCGGGTGCTGGATCATCACGATATCGGATTTCTGTATTCCTTGTCCTCCAAAGCGGAATGGATCGTTGATAAGAACGAGAGTGCCCGCGAGTTGACGCTTCAGGCTGCGGACTTGCTGCTGAAACGCTGGCGTCCAGGCGGAGGATATATTCAGGCCTGGGGTCCTGAAGGGGATGAACATGAGGGTGGCCGCATCATTATCGATTGTTTGATGAATCTGCCGCTCCTGTTCTGGGCTGAACTGCAAACCGGAAAGTCCCAATATCGAGAAATTGCAATCATGCAGGCGGAGAAGACAAGGCGTTATCTGGTGCGGGGAGATGACAGTTCATACCACACCTTCTTCTTTGATCAGCATACCGGGGAGCCGATCGGAGGTGCTACGCATCAAGGCTATACAAACGGGTCGACATGGACGCGGGGACAAGCCTGGGGGGTATACGGCTTCGCATTGGCTTACCATTATACAGGAGATCATGTATACCTCGAGACTTCTAAACGAATGGCGAGATATTTCCTGAAACACTTACCGGAGGATCATGTCGCCCTTTGGGACTTTAATGCTCCCGTAACCGCCGAGACTTATCGTGACAGCTCGGCTTCCGCTATTGTGGCAGCAGGCTTGCTGGAACTGATTGGACATTTGGAGGAGGAGGATCCCGATAGAGCCGACTTTGAACAAGGTCTGAAGGATTCCATGACCTCGTTGGTACGATATTACTCCACGATCGGCCAAGAGGCAGAGGGCCTGCTGCAGCATGGCTCTTATCATGTGCGCGGCGGATTGTCCCCGGATGATTTCATGATCTGGGGGGATTATTTTTACCTGGAAGCTTTGATTCGTATGGAGACCGGCAGCAAGGGGTATTGGTATGAACGCTGATGCTACGGAAGCTTCGGTGGATGCCGTTTTAGCGGTTTTGAATCTGGAGGATCCCGCCATACGTCCGATGCTAGATGCGATGCAAGATGCAGACGACCAAGGTCAACGGCACGATATAATGAGTAAGCTGCACAAGTACTTCTCTTGTCGGAGGACACCCGGATGGTGGACGAGCAGTGAGGATAAGCAAAGAATTACGGAATATGTGAAGCAATACTGTGCAGATGACCTGGAAACCGTGATGAAGACAGCGGATGAGGTGGTGCGGCAGACGTTCCTGTTCCGCTTTCCATGGGATATGGAACGGAGTGTAGTGCCGGTCACATTTGACGGTGATATTGACTGGTGCCATATTCCCGATCAAGACGTGGAGTGGGCTTATATGCTGAATCGGCACCGTTATTGGGTTGCGCTAGGACAAGCGTATGCGATGACAGGCAATGAAAAGTATGCGGAGGTGCTTGGCCGCCAGCTTGAAGACTGGATAGATCGGAATCCTATCCCCCAAGAACCTACGACGGATACGTTGACATGGCGCCCGATCGAAGCGGGCCTGCGCAGCGCGAACTGGATCAAGGCACTTCGATACATGATCGACAGTCCATCCCTGACTCCGACGCTGCTCGGTAAAGCGCTGATTTCGCTTCACGAGCACGGGGAGTATCTGGCTGCTTCCTTCACCAGCTGGAAGCATATCAGCAACTGGGGTGTCCTGGAGACTTGCGGTTTATACCATATTGCACTGTTCTTCCCCGAGTTTAGCAAGTCGGCAGGGTGGCGGGAAATGGGGGAAGAGAGACTGAAGGAGACAGCTAGACTTCAGATCATGGCGGATGGCATTCACTGGGAGCAATCGCCAACGTACCATCATGAGGTGCTGGCTTGTTATCTTGACTGCGTTCACCTCGCCAATCTCAACGGGTTGGAGCTTGACGGTCCATTTCGGCGTACGGTCCGCGAGATGGCCGGAGCCTCCCTGTACTGGGCGAAGCCGAATCACAGGCAGCCGATGCTGGGAGACAGCGACGACAGCGATATCCGTTCCATTCTGACCTATGCCGCGTGGTTATTTGGGGATTCCGTTCTGCGCTTTGGCGGCAATGCTCGGCCGGATTATGATAATGCCTGGTTGTTCGGCATAGAGGGAATCCGGGATTACAAAGCGATGGTTCCCGCGGAGCCGCCATGCCGGAGCAGAGCTTTTACCCATTCCGGTCATTATACGATGCGAACGGACTGGGACGAAGAAGCGCTGTACCTTTATTTTCACTGCGGTCCGCTCGGGGGAGGCCATGGGCACGCCGATATGCTGCATATTGATCTCCATGCCTACGGCCGTGATCTGCTCACCGATCTTGGGAGGTACAACTATAGCGATCATACACCGCTGAGAAAAGCATTAAAGGAGAGCTCGGCCCATAACACAACTGTCGTTGACGGAATCGGGTTTACCGGGGTCAAGGACACCTGGTCTTACGATCGGATTGCCAGGCCTCTGGGCTGCAGATGGATTAGCAGGCCGGAGTTTGACTATGTCGAGGGGGCGCATGACGGCTATCTCTATGGGAATGAGCCGTTGTATCCGCGCAGAAGGATCATCTTTATCAAGCCACACTATTGGCTGCTGATCGACAGCTTGGTGTGCCTTGAGCAGCATACCTTTACTCAGCATTTTCATTTTCCACACCCTCCAGGAGAAGTCTTGATGGAAGCGGAATCATTGATTTGCCGTACAAACACCCTTGGGGAAGCGAATCTATCCATCATCCCCGTAACCACAGACGGCATGCGTGCGGAAGTGGGCGAGGGCGTGATCTCTCGTGAATATAACCTGCTGGAACCTAATGCGAATGCGGCCTACTCCCGGACTGGGAAAGGTTTGATCAGCATCATGCAGGTGCTCTATCCTCATCGTCCAGGCGAAACAGCCGCTCCGCGAGTCCGTAAGGTACCTGTATATCGTCATACGGGTGAGCAGGTTCATGACGGGCAAGCTGAGGCATGCGGGGTTCAGCTCCCGGGAATGGAAGAGGAGTTTATTCTCGTTGTTAGTCACCGTGCGCCGTCCGGTCATTATGATTCTTATGTGGTGGAGGGCATGCAGATCTTCGGAGAGGTTGTGCTGATGACCCTCCAAGGCAGAAATAAGCAAGTAACCGTAATCATTTAATGAATGCTTCCGGCACTGAGGACTGATAGAATAAAGAGGACAATAGCATAAGAGAGGCGCAGAGAAAAATGTTCAAATTCACCTACTACAAACGCATCCAGCTGTCGTTTCTTTTGCTGATCTTTATTCCGCTGATTGCGGTTTCTATCATTTCGTTTGTTCTGATCCGGGATACGATGGTAGAGAAGCTGCAGCTCAGCAACGAGAATTTCCTGAACGTCATGACGGATGAGCTGAGCAAGACAATTGACGATGTAACGTTTGCTTCCCATTTTATCGTGAACGATACAAATGTTCGCAATATCCTGAAGTCATTTGCAGACACAAAACGGCTGGCTACTTATCAGGATTATGTGCATTTTAGACAAATTCAGGATGTGTTTTCCCTGATCAACTCCAAGCCGCTGAATAATAACGTCCGCATGTACTTGGTCAACCGTCAGCATTTCGTCATCTCTTCCGGCACGGAGGATTTGACCGCCATTAACGGAAGTGTCGACAAGCTGATGCAGCGCGTCGATCTCAATAAACCGGAAAGCCTGCAATGGCTTGGGATGGCGGGCGGCGACTCGGCAGGGAAGGGGAAAAGTTACTATATCGCCAGGGTCATTTATGACAGCCGCGAGAAGAGGCAAGTGTCTGTATTGCTCAGCGCCATTTCCGATACTTACTTCAACAGGCTGCTTGGTACGGTCGACTTTGGCAAGGTGGCGCTCTTTGATACAACAGGGGAATTCATCGCAGGCGACTCGGGGCTAATCCCGAATCATACGGAGACTAAGGGCAGTGTCCGAACGGACAGGACCATTTTGAAATCGAACTGGAAGCTGGCCTATGAGGCTTCGGAGAAAGAGTGGTCGGGGCAAATCTCCCGGACTTTTTATACCGGTCTAGCCGGGGTCATTCTGCTGTTTCTCGTTTTCTCCGGGATGTCCATCCTGATCGCCAAAAGGCTGCACAGTCCGATTCTCAAGCTGCAGCGGGTTGTACGCCAGTTCGGAATGGGAAACCTGGATGTCAGACTGGAGGTCAAGGGCAAGGATGATATCGCCGAATTGGGGCAGACGCTGAATACGATGCTGGATCAATTACAGCGGCTGATTCACGATATCGAACAGGAGCAGGAACAGAAGCGGGTGATGGAGCTCGAAGCCTTGTTTATGCAAATTCGCCCTCATTTTTTGATTAACACGCTGAATTCGATCAAGTGCAGTCTGATCTTGACGAAAGATACACTTCATAGTGGAATTATTGATTCCTTGATGAGTTTGCTTCGAGCTTATCTCAAGGTCAATGAGCCGGCCACTTTACGCGAGGAATGCAAGCTGCTGGGCCATTATATTGACATTATGAAGATCCGCAATGAAATCCCGCTTCATTTAGAGGTCGATCTGGATCCGGAAACCGAGGGGCTCATTTTGCCGAAACTTATTTTGCAGCCTGTCGTTGAGAATGCCATCGTCCACGGGCTTGTCGATCATCAGACTCCACGCATTGAGATCCGTTCCCGAAGCAATCCGGACGGAGTCCGAATTGAGATTACAGACAATGGCTTCGGGGCAGATGAAGATATGCTCCAATGTCTGAACCGTAGGCTGGGAAAACCAAGCGGCGAGCAGGATGGAGCTTATGAGAGAGTGGGTCTAATGAACATCGTCCAAAGACTCCGATTGACCTTCGGACCGGAAGCGAGTTTGACACTCGCCAACCTTCCGCAGGGTGGAATGTCAGTTTCACTGTATTTGCCCCAAAGTCATCATCATGGTTTTTTACCGGAGGGAGAGGAAGAATGATGTATAGAGTAATGCTCATAGACGATGATGTTCCTATGCTCAAGGTACTGCAACAGATGATTGACTGGGAGGCAAACAATCTGCAGATAGCCGGCAGTACGTATTCCAGCGCGAAAGCGCTGCATATGTTTGAGGAATTACGTCCGGATATTGTCATTACGGATATCGGACTGCCGCAAAAAAACGGCATTGAGTTGGCAGACCATTTTATTCGCGTGAAGCCGGAGGTTCGGATTATCTTCCTGACCTGTCATGAGGATTTTCATTACGCCCAGCAAGCCGTAAAGCTGCAAGCGGATGATTATTTGATCAAGGATCAGCTTACGGCTGATCAGTTGGAGCAGAGTCTTGGCAAATCCATGCACTTGTTAAAGACGCGGGCCGGTCTGATTAATCGCGAGGCGGCGAGTTACAACAGCCAGCTCTTTCGGCAGGATTTGCTGCAAAGGGTAATCAATGGCTCGCCGTCCGAAGCCACTTTGGCTTATGCGGCACAGATCGGCATCTCTTGGACGTATCCGTGGTTTATGCTGGGACTGGTCAGCATTCAACTGTCCAGCTTTGACAAGCGTTTCAGACAAACGGAATTTCCACTGATTTTATACGCTGTCTACAATATCGCGACGGAATTGTCCGAATCGTATGAAGGAATTACGCCGTTCATGGAGCAGGGAAACATTGTGATTCTTCATAACTTTAGGGTGAATCTCGCACAAAATGCCAGCTTGAATCTTCATAATTATTTGCAGCGGCTGTGTTACCAGTGCGTTCACTTTCTGAAAATTCAACCAAACGTTATCACGGTCACGGACAAAATGGAATTAAGCTCGATTGGTTCTATCTATCAGGAAATTCTCCATGGCAAGTGCGAGTTTTACGCAAATACCGACTATACGATATCCGAAATTTCGCAAATAAGGTCGCGTTGGTTTCAAGCTGCGCCACAGGGGTTTCTTGACAGCTATGTTTCAGAGCTCGAACGGATGCTCATCAAGCAGGATCTCGACGGAATACGCGCTGCGCTTCAAAAGATCGCCGGGACCGCCAAAGAGCTGTCGATTGATCCGAATGACTTTGCCAGGGACCTTTCCTCCATGCTTCGCGGTGTCGAGCTGATGTTCTCCAGTCTGAAATTCGATGAGGATCTGTTTGCCTATCTTGCTTTAGCTCGCACCTTGGAGGATATGATGGAACTGGTGGAGAGAAAGCTGATCCAGATTATCGGAACCCGGCAAACGGGAGTAGGAAGCTCCCCGAATGAGCCGAAGCTGCAGGTAATCCAGCAATATATCGATCAGCATCTTGACGATAACATCACGTCGATCGATATGGCACGCTATCTGTTCTTGAATCCGAGCTATTTTTCGCGATATTTCAAACGGATGACGGGGTTGACCTTCACGGATTACGTGCATCAGTACAAAATGAAGATGGCTACCAAAATGCTCAGAATGTCTGGACAAAATCTGGAGTCTCTTGCTATGGGATTAGGTTATTCGGATCGGACGTATTTTTCAAAAGTGTTTAAAAAATACGTGGGGACCACGCCGAGCGAATATAAAGCGAAGTACACCGCGCGAAAATAAGTGGACCGCTACAGTTCAATTCACATTTACAGCAGCAAGCCGCCTGGCAAGGGCGGCTTTTTAAGATTTAAGAATGTATAAGTTTTCAGCGAAGCGTTAGCAATAATGTATTCGCATTTATATGTTTTGGGGTCCCCGCAAAGTATTTGGAATAAGCATCGAAGCATAGGCGCCACTTTGTGGGGCTTTTTGTTTTGGGGTCCCCGCAAAGTATCTGGAATAAGCATCGGAGCATCGGAGCATAGGCTCCACTTTGTGGGGTTTTTTTAGGTCAAAATCTTGCACATGGCTGGTCATAATCCCTCCTTCTTGCCGATGGCGGATGTATTACTATAATGACAACTTACAAATTGTTGAGGTGATGCTACATGGAGGCTGTACAACAACCTGTGTCCAAGAGCCGGCGGAAGTTTTGGACTCCCAAGCGGAAAGAGGCTTTGATCGGGTGGCTCTTTCTGGCCCCGGAAATCGTCGGAATGCTGCTATTAAACGTATTTGCCCTTGGATTTTCTTTGTATTTGAGCTTATCCGATTGGGATATGCTGTCGGGTGTCCAGGGTATCGAATTTACCGGACTGGATAATTTCATCAAGATGTTCCATGATCCAACCATTATTCAAGCGATAAAGAACAACTTGATCTATATGGTTCTTACGGTGCCGATCCCGATTGCGATCGCCTTGGTGCTTTCGGTATTGATTCACAACAGCGTGTTCTTCAAGAGTTATTTTAAAGTCGCGTTCTTTATTCCTTATATCTCTTCGATCATCGCAGTTGCTGCGGTGTGGAGCGCATTATTCCACCCATCGCTGGGTCCGATCAACCAGTTTCTGATGGACATCGGGATCAGCAGTCCGCCGAAATGGCTGGTCGATCCGAAAACGTCGCTCTTGGCGATTTCGATTATCAGTTCCTGGGCGGGCCTGGGTTACACGATCATAATCTACATGGCTGGGCTCACGAACATTTCGAATGAAATTTACGAAGCGGCGGATATTGACGGTGCCAGTTCGATCAAAAAGTTTTTTGCGATCACGGTTCCGATGCTCCGCCCGACGACCTTCTTCCTGTTGATTACGATGTTGATTGGCTCGTTTAAAGTGTTTGACATCATTGCCTTTTTAACGGAAGGCGGCCCGAACAATTCTTCTACCGTGCTTGTATTCCGCATCTATGAGGAAGGCTTTAAATACTACAATATGGGATACGCTTCGGCCATTTCCTGGTTGCTGTTCGCGATTATCGGTCTGATTACCGCGCTTACCTGGAAAATGAGAAATGAAGAATAAGGAGGGAGAGGAATGTACATGCAGTTGCTTCGAAAAAACGTGTCCAAAGTGATAATCACCCTTATCATGGGGGCATTGTCCATCGTGTTTCTCGTTCCGCTTATCTGGATGATTTCCGCGGCTTTTAAATATGAGAAGGATGTTATGCGATTTCCGATTCAATGGATACCGGAAAAGGTGAATCTGGCGTACAATTTCAAGATGGTCTGGATGGGAAGAGTTCCCTTCTATGATTTCTACTTTAATTCTTTTAAAATAGCGATTATTACGACTTTAATCACACTGATTATCTCATCCATGGCAGCCTATGCGCTGACGAAGATTCGCTTTAAAGGACGGAACCTCGTCTTTATGGCCTTGCTCTCGTTCATGATCATTCCGGATCAGGCGACGCTGATTCCTCGATTTTTGCTGATTCGCTGGTTTGGCCTCTACAATACGCATGCAGCCATCATCTTCATGAGCATGTTCTCGATCTACTTCACATTCCTGCTGCGTCAGTTTATGATCGGGATCAGTGATGAATACTTGGAAGCGGCCAGAATTGACGGAGCGGGTCATCTGCGGACATTTGCTTCCATTATGGTTCCGCTGTGCAAACCTGTGCTTGCTACGGTAGCGATTATTAAATTCATTTGGACCTGGAACGATTACCAGAATCCGCTCATCTTCTTGCTGGACAAGGACTTATACACGATTCCGCTGGGGATGACGCTGTTCCGTGATGACTATACCAACAACTACGCCATTATGATGATGGCGTCCGTATCAGCGATTATTCCGCTGGTCATTGTGTTCATCGCATTGCAAAAGCAGGTTATAAACGGCATTGCTTTGGGCGGGGTAAAAGGTTGATACGAAGTCTAATGTCAAAAATCAGAAGTTCGGAAAGTCAAAAATGTAATCCTAGAACCTCAAAATTGTGCACTTGATCCGCCATGCTGGTGCCTATAATGAACATGAAAACAGCACCACAACTAATTTATCTGTGCAGGGGGAAGTAAGATGAAGAAAAAAAGTAAACACAGATTATCCGTCATTCTTAGCACGATCCTGGCGAGCACCCTGGTCTTAAGCGGCTGCGGGAATTCCGGGTCTGAAAGCGGTGCCAGCAAGGACGGTGGAAGCGGTCAGACGGACAAGCAGGTTACCGTCAAGTATTACAACTGGGATAACGAAGCTCAACAGGCGGGTACGGACGCCATGCTCCAGGAATTTATGGATCAGAATCCGAATATCAAGGTCGAACATGTGGTTCTGGTCCCAGGTGATTCCGTGGAAATGTTGAAAAAGCTTGATTTCCTGATCTCATCCGGTGAAGCGATCGATGTTATTCAATTCCCAAGCTTAGGCGGAGTTCTCGAACGCGCCTCACGTGGAGCACTTGCTCCCCTGAACGAGTTCTATGAGCAGGAAAGTCTCGTTCCGGAAGACGAATACTTTGTCAATGCCAAGTTAGAAGACAAGTATTATGGCATGCAGTACACCAAGAGCATGAACTATGTGATGCTCAATAAGGATGCCCTGGATGAAGCAGGACTTGAAGTTCCGAAATTCGGCTGGACTTGGGATGATTACCGCGACTATTCCAAGAAGCTGACCAAGGGCGAAGGCGTAGACAAGCGTTACGGGTCTTACTTCCATACATGGGAGCTTTATATGAACGCTCCGGCGCAAACCATGATGAAAGATCCGTTCGTATATGAGGACGGAACTACCATTCTGGCCGATCCGACTTACAAGTATTTCTTCCAGCTCCGCAAAGATATGGAGGAGACGGACAAGTCGGCCAAACCTTACAGTGACGTACTTGCCGCGAAGCTGAACTACCGTACTGAATTTTTTAATGAAGAAGCTGCTATGATTCTTACAGGCAACTTCACGATAGCGGACCCAGGCAATACCGAGCAATATCCACATGATTTCAAAACAGCTTTCGCTCCTGTACCTGTGCCTCCTGCGGGAATGGAACCTAAAGAGTATGAAGGAAAATACTTCACCAGCGGCAGCATGCTTGCGCTGGGTGCCAATTCAACCAACAAGGAAGCATCCTTCAAGCTTATGAAATTTATGACAACAGCCGATTCGGACAACAGACTTGAGTTCTCTGGCTACAAGAAAGCGAATAACGAAGAATTGTTGACAAAGCTGGTTGCCGGTAAAGAGGATAAGTACGATATGGATTCGCTGAAATATACGCTGTTTAGCGATGAAATCCAGTATCTTGATGCAGCTAAAGTCATGATGACGGATACTTCGGAATTGACCAAGATCATTGATGACGGCTTTGCGAAGTTCATGCTCAGCAACGAGCCGATTGATGAGGTTCAACAATGGATGGTCGATGAAGCTACAAAAATCATTAACGAAAAAGGCGTTGTTAAGTAATCGGGCCGGATGGAATCCTAAAGGTTGATGCTTAGCTATTGATTGGAAGGGCTGTCCTCAGTAATCATACATCTGAGACAGCCCTTATTCTATTGTGATACTCAAAATAGGAGCAGAGCGATGATCAACGAAACTAGAAAGCTTGTAGAACGACGGCCTGCAAAGGTCTGGACGGAGGCATTTCCCGTCGGCAACGGGAGACTCGGAGCCATGGTATTTGGCGGTGTGTCCACCGAGCGGATTGGTTTGAATGAAGATTCGGTATGGTATGGCGGACCGAAGCAGCACGACAATCCAGAGGCGATACAAAAGCTGGATGATATTAGATCTCTTCTTCGCTGTGGGGAGCTGCGAGAGGCGGAGCAGTTGGCGCTTACACATTTTACGAATGCTCCGCAATACTTTGGACCTTACCAGCCGCTCGGAGATCTGCTGCTTCAGTTCAAGTCCGACACATCCGAAGTTAATCAATACAGGCGGGAGCTGAATCTGAGGACGGGCGTTGCTTCCGTATCCTGGGAAGAGAACGGCATTTTCTATGACAGGAAAGTCTTTGCAAGTGCTGTTCATCAAGTCCTTGTCGTTCGTATTTCTGCATCGGAACCTGCAGCTATTCATTTATCAGCCCGGTTAAGCAGGCGACCCTTCGATGGAAACATAAAGCGAGAAAATGAACGTACATTGGCGATGGAGGGCATATGTGGGCCGGATGGTGTTAAATACGCGGCAGTACTTCATGCCTATACGATTGGCGGCAAGTGTCAAACGGTTGGCAATTACCTCGATATCCAGTCTGCCGATGCCGTTACCTTGCTGTTCGCCGCTCAAACATCGTTCCGCTGTGATGACCCGTACCGGGAGGCACTGCAACAAGCGGGATCCGCTGCATTGCTTCCATATGGCTCATTGCTGGATGAGCATATTGCTGATCACTGCGCTTTATTCGAGCGAGTAAGTCTGGAAATCGAAGCGTCTGATACATTGATAACTCCGATAACGGAAGATGGCGCTTCAGAGGCAGAAGATGCACTTGTTGATAGGTCTACTTCGGAGAGACTACAGCTTTATCGGCAAGGGGTTAATGATCCTGGGCTTGAGGCGTTGTTCTATCAATATGGTCGTTATTTACTGATGGCAAGCTCGAGACCGGGGAGTTTACCTGCCAATTTGCAGGGAATCTGGAATGAAAGTTTCACGCCACCCTGGGAGAGTGATTATCATCTGAACATTAATTTGCAGATGAACTATTGGATTGCCGAGACAGGCAATTTGCCGGAATGTCACGAGCCATTGTTCGATTTTATCGATCGGTTGGTCATAAACGGGCGGAAGACCGCGGCATCTCTGTATGGGGCGAGAGGGTTTACGGCGCACACATCATCGAATCTGTGGGCAGAGAGCGGCTTGTTTGGAGCATGGACACCTGCCATTTTCTGGCCGATGGGCGGGGCGTGGCTGGCCCTGCATTTATGGGAGCATTACCGCTATAATCTGTCAGAGTCATTCCTGCGAGAACGAGCTTATCCAGTACTGAAGGAGGCTTCCTTGTTCTTTCTTGATTTTCTTGTTTTTGATGAGAAAGGCTGTCTGGTTACTTCGCCCTCGCTCTCACCGGAGAACAGCTATATTAACGAGAAAGGACAGATGGGTTCCTTATGCTCCGGCCCTTCGATGGACTCACAAATTATATATGCATTATTTACCGCTTGTATTGAAGCAGCGGAGATTCTGGGGATGGATGAGGAATGGAGTAGACAATGGAGCGGTACGCGGGCAAAGCTTCCTCAGCCCCAAATCGGCCGATATGGACAGGTCATGGAATGGGCTGTCGATTATGAAGAGTTTGAGCCAGGCCATCGCCATATCTCACATTTATTCGCTCTGCATCCGGGAGAACAGATTATCCCTCATCGAATGCCCGAGCTAGGAGAAGCTGCCAGGGCAACGTTGGAACGGCGCCTGAAGTATGGCGGAGGACATACCGGTTGGAGCCAAGCGTGGATTACGAATTTCTGGTCTCGACTTGGCGAGGGAGAGAAGGCACATGACAGCCTACGCGAGCTGCTGGCCAAGGCAGTACATCCGAATTTGTTCGGTGACCATCCCCCTTTTCAAATTGATGCCAATTTCGGTGGAGCAGCCGCGATCCAGGAGATGTTGCTGCAATCCCATGGAGGCGAAATTCGCTTGCTTCCCGCTCTGCCGTCCTCATGGTCAAGTGGTTCGGTGAGGGGACTTCGTGCTAGAGGGGGTTATACAGTGAATATCAGCTGGAAAGAAGGCAAGCTTGAAGCGGCTGAGATTTATTCTGAGAATTTCCGGAATTGTGTTTTATTTAGCGGGCACCAGCTTGTAATACTTGATTCCACGCATGTTCCTGTACCTATAACATGCCTAAGCTCAGGCTCGGGTTATCAATATACGTTTGCGGCAGAGGGGGAAGAGACCTATCAGATTGTATTAAAAAGATAATGAACCGTGTCATTCACTGTGTAGTTGGAATCAAGTTTCATATGTCGCATAACTCATGTGAGGGAGTGAAAAAGAGATGAATGAAGATTTGAAGGAGCAATCGGATTATCTTGCGGTTTTGCCGACTCCAGAGCAGCTAGTCTGGCAGGACATGGAGCTCGGGATGTTCTGCCATTTTGGAATCAATACTTTTTGTGATCAGGAGTGGGGGGAAGGCAGGGATGATCCATCTTTGTTTAATCCGGACCGCCTGGATGCCAAGCAATGGGTTCGGTCCGCGAAGCAAGCCGGATTCCGTTATTTCATATTGACGGCCAAGCACCATGACGGCTTTTGCCTGTGGCCAACGGCGACAACGGATTACTCCGTAGCCTCGAGCCCGTGGAAGGATGGGCGGGGCGATGTCGTAAAAGAATGTGCGGATGCTTGCCGGGAAGAGGGGATCGGCTTCGGTATTTATGTATCCCCTTGGGACAGGCACGAGCCGTGTTATGCCGACCCGCAAAAGTATGATGACTTTTATTGCAGACAATTGGAGGAGCTCTTAACCGGCTATGGTCCGCTTGTGGAAATCTGGTTTGACGGCGCGGGGTCGGAAGGCCGAGAATATGACTGGCCTCGAATCATGGATCTCGTGAAAAAGTATCAGCCCAGCGCGATGGTGTTTAATATGGGCGCGCCCACGATCCGTTGGGTCGGCAATGAGGATGGCGTCGCTCCGTATCCTTGCTGGAATACGGCCGATTCTTCGCGAGGCAGCATGTTCAGCGAAGAATCGCTGAAGTGGCTGCCGGAGACGCCGGGCTGGGTGCCCGCGGAATGTGATGTCCCCATCCGAAAAGACCGCTGGTTCTGGCATCCTGACGAAGAACACTTGCTGTTGTCTGTTGGTCAACTAATGGAAATCTATTATCGGTCGGTAGGACATGGGGCAACCTTGCTGCTCAATGTCGCTCCAGACCATCGGGGGCTGCTTCCGGAAGCCGATGTAAAGCGGCTTCTGGCATTTGGCAGAGAGATCGAGCGTCGGTTTGGTCATGCCCTGGCTGAAACCTCGGGATCGGGCGAGGTCGTTGAAATGACCCTTTCCCGAGTATGCGTGATCGATCATGCCGTTGTCATGGAGGAGATCGTTTACGGAGAACGTGTAAGTCAATATGTGCTGGAAGCGTTCATCGATGGAGAGTGGCTTGAGCTTACGCGCGGCAGCGCGATCGGTCACAAGAAAATCGATGCGTTCTCGCCAGTATCTACGGACAAGGTGCGTTTACGTATACTGAAATCGGCCGCAAGTCCGAAAATCAAAAAAATGGCGGTTTATCGCTGCGGGCAATAAACGTTGGATTTTATCAAGAAGTGTGGAGGGATCTGTAATGGGAATGCTCACTTGGAAGAACGGGCAATACTTGTTGAACGGGCAGCCGTACCGGATCATATCGGGAGCGATTCACTATTTCCGTGTGGTTCCTGGATATTGGGAGGACAGGCTATTAAAATTAAAGGCCTGCGGCTTCAATACCGTTGAAACTTATATCGCATGGAATGTACATGAACCCAAAGAAGGGGAATTTAACTTTAGCGGCATGGCCGACGTCGTATCGTTTATCGAATTAGCCGGGAGATTGGGCTTGCGCGTCATTGTCAGACCCAGCCCGTTCATCTGTGCGGAATGGGAATTTGGAGGTTTGCCAGGCTGGCTGCTTGGTTATGGAGAAGTCCGGCTTCGTTGCAGTGATCCGCTCTATTTAAGCAAGGTGGATCATTATTACGATGAGTTGATCCCAAGACTGGTTCCGCTGCTGTCCACACATGGAGGGCCGATTCTGGCCGTTCAGGTCGAAAATGAATACGGCAGTTACGGCAACGATCACGCTTATCTGGAATATTTGCGCGCAGGACTGGTGCGGCGTGGCGTGGATGTGCTTCTCTTTACTTCCGACGGGCCAACCGACGAGATGCTGCTAGGCGGGTCACTTGAAGATGTGCACGCGACTGTGAATTTCGGTTCCAGGGTAGAAGAATCCTTCCGCAAATACCGGGAATATCGTACGGAAGAGCCGCTGATGGTCATGGAATTCTGGAACGGCTGGTTTGATCACTGGATGGAGGACCATCATGTGCGGGATGCGGCCGATGTTGCCGGCGTACTGGATGAAATGCTGGAGAAAGGCTCCTCGATTAATATGTATATGTTCCATGGTGGAACCAATTTCAGCTTTTACAGTGGAGCGAATCACATCCAGACCTATGAGCCAACAACGACAAGCTACGATTATGATGCCCCTTTGACGGAATGGGGGGATAAGACGGAGAAATATGAGGCGGTCCGGTTGGTGCTCAACAAGCATGGTTTTGCGCCGGGTTGTGTGTTCCCGAAGCCCGTTCCTAAGGCAGCCTACGGAAAGGTGGCTTTATCTGAAAAGGCCGGTCTATTTACGGAAGCCAATCTACAGCATCTCTCAGAACCGATACAAAGCGTATGCATCCAGCCGATGGAAAAATTCGGACAATCCTATGGTTTTATATTGTACAGCACATTTCTTCAGGGACCGCGGCAAGGACAGCAGCTGCATATTCAGGAGGTCCGAGATCGCGCCCAGGTATTTCTGGACGGTCGGCCGCTTGGCGTGATCGAACGTTGGAATTCAGAGCCGCTCGATATTACCGTTCCCGCAAACGGAGCAAGGCTGGATATTCTCGTCGAGAACATGGGCCGGATCAATTATGGGCCGCTTATCCGCGATCCTAAGGGAATCACGGAAGGTGTGAGAATCGATAACCAGTTCCTGTATGATTGGACGATCCGGACCCTGCCGCTGGAGTCCGAAACGCTGTCATCACTCTCTTATAAACCGGTTACCGATGATGGGCAGACGGAGCAAGAAGAGCTGTCCACACCGGAATCGGAAAACGCAGACCTGCCCGGATTTTACCGCGGACATTTTCAGGTGGAGGACATCGGGGATACGTTTCTTCGCTTTGATGGCTGGACTAAAGGTGTCGCCTGGATCAATGGCTTCAATCTGGGCCGGTACTGGAAGGCGGGGCCGCAGAGGGCGTTATATATTCCCGGCCCTTTATTGCGTAAAGGGGAAAACGAACTGGTTCTGTTTGAACTGCATGGCCGTCCCGCATCTTGCGAAGTCGAACTGTCAGATCGACCGGACCTCGGACAGACCGCTGCTGTGGACGAAGCTGTGCTCAATTTCGTACAGGACGGAGAAGACAAATAGTCCATACAGGCACGGATATTGTACAGTTCGTCGAGTTCAACAAGGGGCAGTCCCAAAAGCAGATGTAGTTGCTTGACGTACGGCTCCCATAAACAGGAAGTGTGTCAAATAAAGCCATAGCGGTGCTCAGGATGTTATTCCCACACCGCTATGGCTTCTGTTTTGATCATTGGCCGCCATCTGCACGGCGTAGCGGAGAGGACGAATCGATTCCGGACAAGCAACAGCGATGGTAGGAATGATTCGTACATGGAGCGTCTTCTAACAGCAAGAAGGGGGCCTCCCGCAAGATCTAAGATCTTTTGGGACACCCCTTTTAACGTATGTGCCCTGAACAGGAGTCCAGGACAATGTCAGAAATGTATACGCTTTCGGTCAAAATTCTCCACCTTCCTATTTTTTCAACTAAGTAAGATTACAAGTAACACGAGGCCTGATGCGGGTATTGAGCCGTAGGAGTCTTAGAAAGCTGAGGTGTACGTACCAGGTTTGTGGCTTGTACTTTAACCATATGGCGGGGTGAATTAATGCGAAAAACCAGTCTGGTGTTAGCGCTTATGCTTGGGATAGATCTCTTGTCCGCAAGCATCGGGAGTTTCACAGCCGGGGTAGCGACGGCTGCATCTACCAATCTTATGCTTAATGGAAGCTTCGAAGAAACGACTTCCACGGTAAGCGGGGCCTGGAAAGGGATCGCGGATCCAATTCCGGTTCATTGGGATTTATGGATTCCAACCGGCAGCGGCAAAGAGCCGAACAAAACGGCAACGGTCAAAATCGATACGGAACACTCGCATGAAGGGAAACAGTCACTGTTGTTTGATGCTTTTAACACGAGTCGGGTATCCGTCAAGCAGGTGGTCACATCTGTGACACCCGGCAAATCCTACAAGCTTAAGCTGTGGCTGAAGACGGATAACGTATCCGGCCAGGGCGTTTACTTCCGGACCCAATACTATAATACGGCCAAGGTGGGGGACGGACCTGCTTCCGAGAAATGGACAGGAACCCGTGATTGGACGATGCAGCAGGTGGTTCTGACGATTCCCGAAACAACAACCAAATTGACCATTGAGCCGTTTCTGGAGACAGGGAAAGGGAAGGTCTGGTTTGACGACCTGGTGCTGGAGGAATATTCAGGTTATACCGGAATCACGCTGGATCAAACGGCCTTTTCCATGGCAGTTGGTGGCAAGGTTACGATGTCTCCGACCATGACGCCTTCTACGGCATCGGACAAAAGTGTAAGCTGGACTTCAAGCAACCCCGATGTGGCGATCGTAAATGATCTTGGGGAGATTACCGGCGTAGGTATGGGTACGACAACAATCAGAATTTCAACACTGGATGGTCTGACGTTTGCAGAATGTTTGGTAAATGTGGAATCAGCTTCAGACATGGAGGCCTACGAAAGCTTACGTGAAAAATGGCATACACGTCTGACTGGTGGCGCATTTGACGAAAGTGATCCTGATATTGTCGCGGCTGTGACCGCCCAAGCGAATAAGGCTTCTGGATTCTGGAAGTCGCTGGACAAGTCACCCGGGCGCACATGGTTGTGGAGTGATCTGACCAGCACGACCGATTCCAGCCAAATCACGACCGCTTATAACCGATTAAAAACGATGGCATTAGCATATTCCGTTCCGGGCTCCGATTTGTTCGAAAACAAGGAGCTTGCGAGCGATATTGTCAGCGCACTCGACTGGATGTACGCAAATCGCTACAACGGCAGTAAAAAAGCCTACAATAACTGGTGGGACTGGGAGATTGGTGCTCCGCAAGTACTTAATGATGTGATGGTTTTGATGTACGACCACCTATCTCGGGAACAAATCACCCGTTTCATTTCGGCAATCGATACATTCTGTCCGAATCCGAAGGTAGGATCCGTGCTTGGCGTCAGCGGGGTCAAAATGACCGGTGCCAATTTATTGGATAAAGCGTTTGTAGTTACACTTCGTGGAATTATCGAAAAAAATAGTGCCAAAATTATGCTGGGTAGAGATTCGATCGGTTCCGAATATGTTTATGCGACAAAAGGGGACGGCGTATATCGCGACGGCTCCCTTGTGCAGCATTCGAATATCGCTTATACCGGAGGTTATGGATCGGTATGGTTGAAAGGCACGGCGGACATGTCCTATCTGTTGACCGATTCGCCATGGCCGATCACGGATCGTAACGTATTGAATGTGTATGACTGGGTATCGCAGACCTATGAGCCGATCATTTATAACGGGCAGTTCATGGATATGGTCAACGGAAGGGGGATCTCCCGCAGTGGCAGCGGCAGCGCCCGCAGTACGATCATTACTTTGCTGCGCATGGCGGAATCTGCACCGGCTGATGTGGCCATATCCATCAAACAAATGGCAAAGGAATGGATATCCAAAGATACAACCTACAGTAATTATTACGAAGGATTGTCCCTTGGCGATATCATGGTCATCAAAAAGCTGATGAACGAGGATGCGATTACACCGAGGGGCCACCTGTTAAAAAATCAAGTGTTCGCAGGCATGGACCGGGTCGTTCACTTGCGGGATGGTTTTGGGTTTGGGCTGAGCCTGTTTTCGGATCGCATCTCGGCCTTTGAGAAGGGAAATAACGAGAACCTGAAGGGCTGGTATACAGGCATAGGCATGACTTATTTGTATGACCGGGATTTCGGGCAGTATCGCAATGACTTCTGGCCGACCGTCGATTCCTTCCGTTTGCCGGGGACCACAACGGACGGATCCGGACAAGGGCGGGTTCCCGGAGAATGGACCTCATACATGAATACTCAATCTTGGGTCGGGGGCGTATCGCTGGATGGCGAATACGGAGCCGCCGGCATGGATTTCTCGCTGGCTAAAGTGACGGGCAGCGATTTGAAGGGTAAAAAATCCTGGTTCATGTTTGATGATGAGATCGTCGCGCTTGGCTCCGGCATTACCAGTAATGGAAGCGGGCCTCAAACGGTTGAAACCCTAATCGAGAACCGCATGTTGAATGCTGCCGGGGACAATAGACTCATTATGGACGGTGTTGACCAGCCGTTAGCGACCGGATCCCCATATAAGACGAGCGGTGTGCATTGGGCACATCTCGACAGTAATACGGATGGCGCCGGAACGGGGTATTATTTCCCGGATGCAGCGGAATTGTCGGTACTCCGTGAGAACAGAACCGCCAGTTGGAAGGAGATCAACAGCTCGCAAGCGGATACTCCGATTACACGGAATTATTTAAGTCTGGCCTTCGATCACGGAGAAACACCAGCTAATGCCTCCTATTCATACGTTCTGCTGCCTGAGCAGGGTGGGGAGGCAACCAAGCAGTACAGTGAGAATCCGGATATCGACGTGTTGGCAAGCACGATAGACATCCACGCGGTGAAGGAGAAGACGCTTGGCCTCACAGCGGCTAATTTTTGGAATCCGGGTACCGTGGGCGATCTGCGTTCGGAGCAGCCGGCTTCGGTGATCATGAAGGAAACGGACGACGGTTTAAGTATCGCGGTCTCCGATCCGACACAGCAGCAGTCGGAAATAACGCTGTATTTAAATCGCGCGGGGCTTGTATTAGCAAGTGCTGATCCTACTGTAAGCCTTGAACAAACGACTCCATTCATTAAACTGCGCTTGAACACAAACGGATCATTAGGTGCGGCACATACCGTTGTTTTTAAGAAAGAGGTACCTGTCTCTTCCTTGTATTCGACGCTTCAAACCGAAACGAGTGTCGATCTGGAATGGACGGTCCCGGATGGCGTGTCGGGAATAGAAGGTTATGAAATTACCAAGGACGGTATTACGGTAAGTGACGCTACTTACCGTACAGTGACATCTGACACTTACACTGCGACCGTGGACAGCCTGCTGCCTGGTACCATTTATCACTTTGAGGTATCGGGCCTTGATGGAGGCGGCCAGCGGGTGGGAGACAGTCGGGAGATTACGGTCGCGACTCGTGATAACACCCCGCCAAGCGCGCCTGTGCTGAGTTATACATCGGTGACAGATACTTCAATTGCCTTAAAGTGGTCCGAGTCTTCCGACATTGTAGGAGTATCCGGCTACAGCCTTTACAGAGATGGGCAGTGGGTGACGAGTGTGTCTGCATCGGTGTATAGCCAAACGCTGGACGGATTGCTTCCTGCAACCGAATACGTATTTAGTGTGAAGGCATCCGATGCCGCAGGCAATCTGTCGGAGAGCAACAAGCTGCGAGTAACGACGGATACATCCTCTACCGAGGGTGGAACGGATAATGGCTCCGGTAACGGGAATGGATCGGAGAGCAATTCGCACGACAACACGTCCGGCAATGAAGGGATGCAAGGTAATTCGGACACTTCAACGGAAACGAGCCATCATGAAGCGACCCACGGGGTCAAAATCGTGAATGAGAAGACGCTTCGGGCGCCAGTGGACGGCGTAGTCTCGATCTCACTCACTGAAGAGGAAACCAAGATCAGCCTGCCCCAACAAGCCGGAGCGCTTCTTGGAAAAAGCAAGCTGGAAATCAAGAAGAAGGGCGTAACTCTTACACTCGATTCGGCGCTGCTTTCGGCAATCGAAGCCGATTCGGTCGGTCATACGGCGGTGCTGCTGACATTCGAACCGGTTGGGGAACAGGAAGCGTCCGTTTTAGTCGGTGGTTCCCGTGGATCGAATCTTCAGCTCCGATCCGGCGGGATGATGAAATACGGCGTATTTCTTGTCGGGGATGTGGAAAAGGAATATAATCAACCTTTTGTGGTGCCTGCCCGGATCCGTTTTGACGCCTCGGCTTATGCCGGATTGGATCCTGAACTGTTGGGGATTTATGTATATGATCAAGATGTTCAAACATGGAAGTATGTCAGCGGGTTAACCGGGACCCACAAAGAATCACTCGAAGCTTACATAAATAGTCCTGGATTATACACTGTGCTGGAATACAACAAAGGGTTTAACGACCTGCCTGCTTCGCACTGGGCGAAGCGCGCCGTTAAAGTATTGACCGCACGGCATATTGTAAATGGTCGGACGGAAACGGAGTTTGCTCCGGACTCGGCGGTAACACGCGCCGAATTTATCTCATTGATCGTACGGACCTGGGGCTTTGCAGCAAGTGACAAAAACGCATTTGATGACGTCAAATCGCAGGCCTGGTATGCGGATGCGGTTGCCGCTGCCTATGAAGCCGGGCTTGTAAAAGGTAAAACGGATGGTATATTCGACCCCAATGGGCCGATCAGCCGGGAGGATATGGCTGTCATGGCTGCAAGACTTTCAAAGATGATCAAGGGCAGTATGGAAGGACAAGTTAAAGAAATCAAGTTCATAGACGCGGATCAAGTATCCGCTTATGCACGGGAAGACCTGAAGCTTGTCGTAAACCTTGGTTTAATGCAGGGAAGAGGAGAAGCTTTCCTTCCCCAGGGACAGACTACCCGTGCAGAGGCGGCACAGGTAATGCTGAATATGATCAATTTCCTGGGTATGGATAACCCATTAATAGAGGGCCGTTAGGCCCTCTTCTGTGGTAAAGGGCAAGCCATGCAAGATAAATGAAGGCTTTGGTTTTTAAATATAGCTTCCCTTTTTGTTCATTTAGGTTTTTAATGTTTATATAGGTTCGAATTAGGTTTCTTTTGGTTCTTTTTTTATTTTGCATTATGTTGGGAAGCGGCTTTACCATCGGATTGGGAAAGGAGAACACATGAACGATTATAAAGAGAGAATGAACCGGATTGTTCGGAACGTTGCGGAACAAGCATGGAGGCAGCCTTTGCTATCCAGCGGGCTGTGGTTTCACAGAGATGTTCGTGATAACTTCTATTACGCTTCATATCTGTTTGCAGCTTCGGCAGACTTCGAGAATGATCCGCAGTTTAACCGGCAGGAAGGTAAACGGTTGGCAGAGGAGGTTCTGGGTCGTGTGCTGCGGCTGCAGAACCGGGATGCGAAGAATCCCATGCACGGGCACTGGCCGCTGAACCTGGGGACGAAGCCGGAAGAGGCGAGTCCGCATGCGCTGCCGGTGGAATTGATGGGAAGCTTGATGGTTTTTTTCCATCGTAAGTTTGAAAGTGAGATGAGCGAGGGCTTGGCCGCGGAGTTTGAAGCTGCGCTGGAACACATCTACCAAGGTGGTTTTTTTCGCAAGCCCCTTACTGTGTGCAATCATCATGAGGCTAAATATACGGCAGCCAAGTTAATATTCGGCCAGCGCTTCCGCGATAAGGAACTCCTGGAGGACGGAAAACAAAGTCTTCTGGATACCCTGAGTCTGCTCCGCCGGGAAGGTATGGCTGAGTACGGGTGCCTGCCGTGGTTCTGGCATTGGACACAGGCGTTCACCTGTGCACTGGAATTGACGGAGGAACTGGAATTAAAGCAGGAGCTGTATGAACTGTTAGATGAGCTGTGGAGCCTGCGCACGTCCTATTATTTGAAAGGGGCGTGGGTAGGAGCCCACTCCAGGGGATGGCCGCATGATGCGCCGAGGGATGCCAATGTGCTTCACGATTATGTCCAGTTCGGTGATTTCAGTCTCCCGGAGGAGATGCCGCGCACGGAGTATGCCGGATTTCTGTTCCACAAAGCTCCGGAAGCTAAACGGCGTCTTGCCCTAAACCGCAGAGAACCGACGGAAGTGCGCAAGCTTTTGTTGAAATCGGTTGACGGCGAGATGAGGCAGCTGCACTCTTATGCTTATGTGACAGATCATTATGCGGCGGGCGGATTATGGGAGCGGGTTCGTGAGTTCGACAACGAGCAGCTGCGCTGGATGTTCAGCCTCCCAATTCGCGACGGCGGCAAGGCAAATCAGCTGTATTTTTTTCACCCGGGAGAGGGATATGATCCTTCTGGTGGCGATCCCCGCCACCAAAGCGAGTGGATGGAGGTGCTGTATCACAAAAATGTGGTGCTGGCACTGTATCCGCTGCCGGAACCAGCGGGTGCCGGCGGTGCGGAAATTGTCGGCGTTCTACCGGAAGGGGAATGGTTGTATGAGTCAGAAGCTTTGTACGGTAAAGTAGATGAGGTCTATTTTGCCGTTCATTTGAGCCCAGGGACTACTTATGACATTAGGGAACAGTCCGGATATCATCAGGTCGTTTGCCATGGCGCTGGAATAGCTCTCACCGTAGAAGCGGTGCCCGTCCCGGAAGCGGAGAACAGGGGGATCGAACAACTGGTGGCGTTCGCACGGCGAATGTCCGAGCACAGGCCGGAATTCAAGACAGACGGCGAGTTTGAGGTTGCATATACAGGATGGACGACGGAAGATCGACTCATTCTGAAGCATATGACTTCAGGGAACTTGACGAGAACGATAAACGGAGCGGAGTGTACGTTTGAATGGTACTCTGTGTAGTTACCGAATAGAAAAGAGGAGTTTTAAGATGAAGAAACTGCAGCTGATTCAAAAAATCACGGAGGAAGGCGTGGTCGCGGTCCTGCGCGGCGAAACGCCGGAGCAGGTTGTGGAGATGGCCGAAAAGGCGATTGCCGGCGGCATCAAAGTGATTGAGGTGACGATGACCGTGCCGTTTGCGCTCCGGGCTATTGAAACGTTGTCGCGCAAATATTCATGGAACGCCGAAGATCCATCCTCCTATGCCATCATCGGGGTAGGTACAGTGCTTGATCCGGAAACCGCGCGTGCGGCGATATTGAGCGGTGCCGAGTTTGTTGTTGGGCCGTGCCTGAGCAGAGACACCATGATGCTGTGCAATCGTTATCGGATTCCGGTCATGCCGGGGGTCATGACGATCAAGGAAATCCAGGAAGCACTGGAACTTGGGGCGGACATTATTAAGCTGTTCCCTGGCAACCTGTATGATCCGTCGATGATCAAGGCGATCAAGGGCCCGCTGCCGCAGGCGAATATTATGCCGACCGGTGGTGTCTCGCTCGATAACCTTGGCGAATGGATCAAAGCGGGGGCGATAGCCGTCGGTATTGGCTCGGATCTGACAAACGAAGCTTTGAAGCGTCAGGACTACAGCTTGATTGCCCAAAAAGCGGCCGCATACAAGCGAGCCTATCTGCAAGCTAAAGGTCTGACGCATTAACCATACTTTAAAGTGGTAGGAAATTTTGAGCAGATAACGCCTGTTGGGACTCCCTGAGTCTTCAAGAGGCGTTATTTGTTTTTCGATCGTTCATTCTGAATATCGAAAGAACTTCAGTAGTCCGTATAAAAAGTATATTATATCCAACTGCGGGAACAGTAGAGGAAAAGATAAATGAAGGTCATTGAATTCCTTGTAAGGCAAAGCTGGCCATGAGGGAAAAACGAGGAGTCGTTTACATGACGAATAAAACCACACGCCATCATGTTTCACAAGAAAAATTGCCGGTTTCCATGACGCAATTTATCGAAAATATGAAGAGTCGATTCGGGCAGAGCGGAGATATCATCTACCGAGAGTTGACTTTGGGCGCTATACCTACAGTGATGGTCTATATTGAAGGGATGGGAGATCCCCGATTGCTAATCGAAGCGATTCATGCAGATTTACCTCTATTTATTGAATTTCCAAACCAGTCACCGGAAGTACGCATGAAAATGCTCAAAGAACTCACGATCACGATGGGAAAAGTGGGAGAAGCCAGCACTTTTCAAGAAGTTGAAGGGAAATTGTTGTCCGGGAATACGATCATCTTTATGGATGGGACATCAACCTCACTGTACGTTGGTACTGAAGCACTGAAGCAGCGCGGAGTTGAGGAAGCCAGCTCACAATCCGTAGTAAGAGGGCCGAGGGAAGGCTTTACCGAATCCCTTCGCGAGAATACGGCTCTAGTCCGGCGAAGAATTCAAAGTCCTAGGCTGCGTATTGAAGAAAGAACTGTAGGCGAGCACACCAATACGCTAATGGCCGTGATGTACGTGGATGGATTATATGATATCGAAGTACTTGATGAGCTGCGCAGAAGATTGGATGAAATCAATCTGGACAGCGTTCTTGAGAGCAATTATATCGAGGAAATGATTCAGGATCATCGGTACAGCCCTTTTCCGACGGTATATAATTCAGAGCGGCCTGACGTCATTGCATCCGCTTTACTGGAAGGACGAATTGCTATTTTTGTGGAAGGAACGCCCTTTGTGCTGGTGGTTCCGGCGTTGTTCGTTCAGCTGTTTCAATCGAGCGAGGACTATTATCAGCGATGGGATTTTGCCAGCCTTGTTCGGCTTCTTCGATATCTATGCTTTGGAATAGCGCTCCTTACCCCCTCACTATATATTGCGATCACCACATTTCATCAGGAAATGCTGCCGACCAACTTGCTGACAAGTTTAATCGGCCAGCGGGAAGGGGTACCCTTCCCCGCATTTATCGAAGCGCTGATCATGGAGATCACGTTTGAGATCCTGCGCGAGGCCGGCATTCGATTACCTAAATCGATCGGCCAATCCGTCTCCATCGTTGGTACTTTGGTCATCGGACAGGCCGCTGTCGAAGCGGGTCTCGTATCGGCCGCGATGGTTATCGTTGTATCCATAACGGCGATTGCCAATTTTGCGCTACCCTCTTTCAATATTGGAATATCGGTGCGGATTTTGCGATTTGGGCTAATGGGAATAGCAGCGTCGTTTGGATTGTACGGGATGATTATCGGCATGATTATAATTGGCCTTCACCTGTGCAGCCTGCAGTCCATGGGGGTGCCTTATATGTCTTCTTTTGCGCCTATACGCTGGCGAAGTCAAAAGGATGCTTTGCTGCGAATGTCGCGTCACAGCATGAAGAAATATGTAACCAAATCCAAACCATGAGCCTTCTGTAAGTCATGACAGGGGTTCTTTATTTTAAGCAGAGGGGACAGATTATGTATGTTCAAAAGAAAAATACGATCAGTCCTGCTTATATTAAGTCTGGTGGTTTTCATATCTGGATGCTGGAGCAGAAAGGAACTAAACGAACTTGCCGTTGTTATGGCACTTGGGATCGACATTGATGAGAATGGGTACGCCATTTCTGCTCAAGTGCTCAATTCCGCTGAGGCGGGCTCCAAAAAAGGCGGATCGACGGGGAGCCTTCCGGTCGTAACCTACAAGTCAGTCGGCAAAACCATTCCCGACGCCCTTCAGCGCACGTTAAGCATGGCACCTCGGATGCCGTATCTGTCCCACGTCCGCGTGTTGGTATTTGGAGAAGACATGGCCCGGTCAGGGGTCAGCGATGTGCTCGATTATATCTCCCGGAATCATCAGCTGCGATCGGATTTCTTCATGCTCGTTGCCAAGAACGGAAAGGCCTCAGAGATCCTGGAGGTCGTTACGCCATTCGAGTACGTTCCGGCGAATTCGCTCTATTCCTCAATTCTAATATCGGAAAAAAAATGGGCAGCAACAGGGAAAGTCACGATACAGCAGTTTGTGACGGAACTCAAACGCAACGGCTCAGACCCTGTATTATCCGGGGTCCAATTAAGCGGCAGTTTAGCCGAAGGACAGTCTATGGAGAATGTCAAGAAAATCAATCCTTCAACGCTTCTTCAACATACGGGACTCGGCGTGTTTAAAGGGGACCGGCTAGTAGGATGGCTGGGGGAACCGCCCAGCAAGACCGTCAATTATGTCCTCAATAAAGTCGACACTACAGCGGGATATATTTCATGTCCGGATAGCGGCATTGTCGGGTTCACGGTGAACCGGGCAGACACAACGCTTGATGTTGCGCTCAATGCGGAGGGGATTCCCGAATTTTCAGCCGAATTGGAGATCGAGGCCGACGTGAATGCCGTTCAATGTCAGATTGATATCAGTCAACCAGCCGTCATAGACGAATTAGAGAAGGATATCGAGGATAAATATAATGCAAATATTCGGAAGCACATCGGGCTGGTACAGCAGCGTTATGGATCCGATGTTTTTGGATTCGGCGAGGTGTTGCACCGAAAATATCCGGACGTTTGGAAAAAATACCGGAATCATTGGGGAAAAAGCTTTAAAACGATGAGCATTCGCGTGGATGCCGATGTAGCGATCCGGCGGATCGGATCCATCATACAACCCTTAAATCGGGAGGTCGATGAGCCGTGAATTGGCATTGGTTGTTGATATTGTTCTTGTTCATCGTGTTCGTTACGGAAACCCGGCATCTTCTGCAACTGCGCTCCCTCAGGGACATGATCGTGTTCTATACGGTGTGGGGAGTCACATTGCTGGCCTTGATAGGGGATATGATGGAGGTGCCTTATCTAAGACCACTGGATTGGATCGGTGCCATCATGCAACCGCTGAACAGGTTGATTTCATAATGAAGAAGGGTATGGTAACACGTGATCAAATATAAGGATATCGCCGCACGACAATTCTTTATACTGGCCTTCGGCTTGACCATCGGAACCTCAATCCTGGTTACCCCCTCCGGGTTAGCACATACTGCAAGGGAAGATGCGTGGATGGCCTCCCTCTTCAGTATCTTCATTAATCTCCTTATGGTTGTGCTGTACATGGCCATCGCGCGTGTCTATCCAGGTCAAACGATCTTCGAGATCCATGAGAAGGTTTTGGGGAAGCTGCTGGGAAAGATTCTCTCGCTGGTCTACCTTTTTTATTTTTTGATTCTTACAGGCACTTTGCTTGGCAACTTAGGTTTTTTCCTGAGCAGCGAAATGATGCCGGAGACGCCGATCGAAGCTATTCAAATCTTGTTCTTGATCGCGGCCGTCATGTGCGCCAGGATGGGCATCATAATCTTGGCCCGGGTCGGTGAATTGATGTTTCCGTGGATCATATTTCTGTTTATGGTCCTTGTCCTCTCACTCATTCCCCAGATCGATTGGAACCATATCAAGCCAATGCTTGAGGAAGGCTGGATGCCTGTTGCCAAGGCCGGATTCCATGCTTCCATGTTTCAGGAACTGATTGTGCTGATGGTATTTCTGCCTCTGGTCAAGGGGGAGAAAAAAGGGGAGAGGGCACTGATGGGGGGAGCTGTCGCAGGCGGGTTCGTGCTCAGCATCATCGTCCTGCTCAGTGTGCTGATTCTGGGAATTGAACAGACGGAGAATAGCACGTTTCCGGCATTTGCACTCGCGAAGACGATTAACCTAGGGAACTTCTTTCAACGTGTTGAAGGCATATTGATTACGCTTTGGATCCTTACTTTTTTTATCAAAATCTCTCTATTGTATCTTTCCATTCTTCAAGGAATGAAGACCGTGTTCCGACTGAAGGAACAGAATCCGCTAATCTATCCGTTGTCCGTGCTGTTTATCATCGTGGCCTGGAATACATACATCAACACCGTCTATGTTGCTGATATCATTCAGAATGTATGGTCGAGTTACGCCCTTCTCCACTTGTTGGTGATTCCCATGGGTCTTTATCTGATCGGGTTAACCAGAACGAAAATGCTCAAATGGAAGTGAATTTCAGAATGTGTTTGAACAAGCCCGATAGCGCGGGCTTTTTTTGTCGCCCGCTGCATCGAATTCACAATTGTACTAATATTTTTCGTGAAAAAGCTTGAAAGTGACGTAACGTCATCTTATATACTGGAGATATCAGAGAGAATTAAGAAAGCAGGTGATGAAGTCGATTCCCATTCAAGAATTGTCTAAACAGACGGGGATTACGGTAAGAACGCTGCGCTATTATGACCAGATTGGCCTTCTGATTCCTGCCGCCAAAACACCGGGCAAACATCGTATATACAGTGATGATGAATTAAAGAGGCTGCAGCAAATACAGTTTCTCAAAAGGCTGGGCTTCAGTTTGCAAGAAATATCGGATATGATTTCAAACCCGGAATGGAACTGGTCCACCGGTTTGATGAATCAGTTGGACTTTGTTTTGAACGAGCAAAAAAAGCTGGACCAGATGGAATCGGCGCTGCGAGCTGTGCTTCATAGCATTGCGGTGGAAGGTGAGACAAGCTGGGATGTCATTCAGAAATTAATTCACCTCTCCGGAAGAGACCCATCGTTAAAACACTCGTTCCGGCAGCAAATGTTTGAGAAGCGTGAAGTGGAGTTGCTAAGTCTACTCCCTAATATGAACAGCACGGATCCCGACTCTCTCGAGTGGATTGCTCTGTTGGGACAGCTCAAAAGGCGGATGCAGGACGGACCCGACTCACCGGATGTACAACGAATTGTACGGAGGATGGATGAGAAACGACTGGAGGTATTTGAAGATGAAGATCCCTTCGTAGATAAGCTGTGGGAAATCCGTAAATCTCCGGCGCAGTCCGAGCAGATGGGGTTATATCCCATCGAGGATGAACTTCTTCAATTCATGGAACAGGCGTTTGAGATTTATGTGTTATACAAAGACAAAGAACAAATTGAAGAGGGGGAGACATCTTGACGCTGGAATTGCTGCTCTCCATTGGAGCCTTATCACTCTTGGACACGCTAAGTCCAGCCACGCTTGGCGTAACGGTGTATCTGCTCTTGACCGAACGGGACCGGCTAATCCCACGTTTATTCATTTATTTATTCACAGTGGCGGGTTTCTACTTCCTGGTAGGAGCTGCACTTATGCTGGGCTTGGATGCTGTTCTGCAATCCGTAACCGGCATCTTTCAGAATCGAGCGGTCAGTTGGGTCATGGCCGTGGTAGGCGGAATCCTGTTTGTCGCCAGCTTCTTTATCCCTACGAAAAAAACGTCCGAGCCGCGCCGTCCAAGATCCAAAAGCTTCGGGGCTATGATCGGACTTGGGTTCACGACTGCTCTGCTGGAGGTAGCAACAGCCCTTCCGTATTTTGCGGCAATCGGACTCATGACAAAGGCGCAGTTGACTACGGTTCAATGGATGCCCATCCTGGCTGCATACAATATCGTGATGGTGCTGCCTCCACTCCTATTGCTCGGATTACACCTCGTATTAGGCCGGATGATGCAGCGTCCGCTGGAGAAGCTGCGACTGAGAATCGCCAAGAGCTCCGGATCGATTCTGTCATGGGTGTTGTGCATTGCCGGGCTGATCCTGGTGCTGAACAGCATTGATAACTTGTAAAGATATCCGATTTTGAATTGAAAACTCGCTAGGTGTGAGGGGGCCGTGAATCGTCGGCAACCTCTCCCAAAATCGGGAGAGTCAGCCCATTAAGAGTCAGTTTGGAGCGATTTATGTACAGCTTCAGTGGCATGTATGAAGGTTGTATCAAACAGAGGAACTATGGAATCCTGGGGTTTTATTAATAATCCGATCTCGGTGCAGCCTAGAATAATTCCTTCGGCTCCATCTTGAATTAGCCGTTCAATGACTTCTTTATAATAAGCTTTTGAATCCGATTGGATGTTGCCTAGACATAATTCCTCATATATCACTTTATTTACGATCTCTCGATCCTGTTTATTGGGGATGAGCACTTTGATATGATTAGATTCTAATCTTTGCTTGTAAAAATGCTGCTCCATGGTATATCTGGTTCCGAGCAAGCCTACCGTACGAATCCCATGCTCATGGATTTGATTAGCCGTGGCATCGGCAATGTGCAGCACAGGGATGCTTATTTTTTCTTCTATTTCCTCTAGTACCATGTGCATCGTATTGGAACATATCAGTACAAAATCGGCACCGCCTTTTTCTAAAGAAAGTGCAGCCTCCCCCAATGTTTCACCGGCTTTTTTCCAATTTCCCTCGGATTGATAGCGTTCAATCTCTGCAAAGTTCACGCTGTACATCAGGCATTTGGCCGAGTGGAGGCCACCCAGGCGGCTTCTCACCTGCTCATTTATCATTCTGTAGTATTCAATGGAGGATTCCCAGCTCATTCCTCCGATAAGTCCAATCGTTTTCATAGATAATCTCCTTTACAATCCTAAGTAATCCCATTATAGAGTATTATGAAAAAAACGTGTTAATCTCGCGTTTTTTTGTATTGGCGTATAACAAGATTACATATACACCTTTCTTGCTATAGCCATAGGCTATAACTAGATATAGCTTATATGAGTTACACTATACCGATTAATACATGGTATCTTTCTTGTAACAATTTGTATAGGAGTGTTATATAGATGGCAAAAAGCAGTGTACTGGGATATCCGCGTATTGGCGCTGATCGGGAATGGAAAAAAGCCCTGGAAGCATTCTGGGCAGGCAAGCTTGATGAATCGGAGTTTCACCGGCAGCTGCAGGAGATTCGGTTGAATCATTTACGGAAGCAGCAGGAGAGCGGGATCGATCTTATTGCGGTGAATGATTTTAGTTATTACGATCATGTTCTGGATACGGCAACGATGTTTGGTATCGTACCGAAGCGCTTCTCTTATGAGGGCGGTGTTGTGCCATTGTCTGTATATTATGGTATTGCACGCGGAACGAAGGATGCTACAGCAAGTGAAATGACCAAGTGGTTTAACACCAATTATCACTATATCGTGCCTGAATTGGATGGGGCTGCACCAGTTCTTACGGAGAACAGACCGCTGGCAGCCTATCGGGAGGCTAAGGAGAAGCTCGGCATTGAAGGCAAGCCGGTTATTGTCGGTCCGCTAACCTTCTTGAAATTATCCAAAGGGTACCAGCCGTCGGAGACGGATGCCTGGCTGGAAAAATTGCTGCCGCTCTACATTCAGATTCTCCAGGAGCTTGCCCAAGAAGGCGTTCAATGGGTCCAGATTGATGAGCCGATCCTCGTGACGAAATTAAGCGATGCCGATCTTAAGCGGTTAACCAGCATTTATGAAACGTTTGCGGCTTCGGCACCCGGCCTAAACATCATGCTGCAAACCTATTTCGAATCGGTGGAAAACTACCAGAATATCATCCAGCTTCCGGTTAGCGGCATCGGACTTGACCTGGTCCACGGATACCAAGGCAATGTGCAAGCCATTAAACAATCAGGGTTTCCTGCGAATAAAGTGTTGGGAGCCGGCATGATTGACGGACGCGGCATTTGGAAGGCATCGCTTCACGAGAAGCTGTCGCAATTGGAAGAGCTGACAAAATATGTAGCCACTGAACGGTTGATCGTTCAATCTTCGTGCAGCTTGCTGCATGTTCCGGTGACAGTGAGCAGCGAAACGAAACTGCAGCCTGAACTAAAAGGGGCGCTCGCCTTTGCAGATGAGAAGCTGAATGAGCTGGTTCTTTTGACGAAAGCAATTTCCACAGGCACAGCCCGGATTGCCAAGGAACTGGAAGAATGCGATGCTGCCCTTCAGGCGCTTAAACAATCCGAAGAGCGCAATCGACATGACATTCAGCAGGCAGTTGCCGAGATTAGTGTGCAGAATCCAGTTCGCAGTCTGCCGTTCGCGGAGCGTCATGTCGCTCAACAGAATAAGTGGCAGCTGCCGATTTTTCCGACCACGACGATCGGCAGCTTCCCTCAGTCAGCCGAGGTGCGCAAGGCACGCCAGGCGTGGCGCAAGGGAGAATGGAATCATGAGCAGTATGAGCGCTTCATTCAGGAGCAAATCGATATTTGGATCAAGCTGCAGGAAGAGATCGGCCTGGATGTGCTTGTGCATGGAGAGTTCGAAAGAACGGATATGGTTGAATTTTTCGGTGAGAAGCTTGGTGGCTTTGCCTTCACTCAATATGGATGGGTTCAGTCCTACGGCTCACGCTGCGTGAAACCGCCTGTAATATTCGGGGATGTCGCATTCGAGAAACCGATGACGGTGGAGGAAACGAAATATGCACAGTCGAAGACTAACCGCCCCGTAAAAGGGATGCTAACTGGCCCGATCACAATCATGAACTGGTCGTTCGTCCGCGAAGACATCTCTCGGGAACAGATTGCCTATCAATTGGCTTATGCCCTAAGACAAGAAGTAGAGGCGCTGGAGCAGGCGGGCATCGGGATGATTCAGGTGGATGAGCCTGCGGTGCGCGAAGGGCTGCCGCTCAAGGAGGAAGATCAAGCGGAGTATCTCGCTTGGGCTGTTAAAGCCTTCCGTATGACCACATGCACGGTACAGCCGACCACGCAAATTCATACGC
This sequence comes from Paenibacillus sp. 2KB_20, assembly GCF_052115765.1. Lineage (NCBI taxonomy): Bacteria > Bacillati > Bacillota > Bacilli > Caryophanales > Paenibacillaceae > Paenibacillus > Paenibacillus sp. 2KB_20. The sequence continues at coordinate 165,190 of NZ_JBFRHH010000009.1, forward strand.
ATATGTGTTATTGCGAGTTCCATGACATGATCGATTCGATTGAGGCGATGGATGCCGATGTCATCTCGATTGAAACTTCGCGCAGTCATGGCGAGCTGATTCACAGCTTCGAAGTCAATACCTACAGATTAGGGATTGGCCTTGGCGTGTATGACATCCACAGTCCGCGGGTACCTCGAGTGGAAGAGATGACAAGCATGATCGAGCGTGCACTGCGGGTCCTGGATCCGAAGCTGTTCTGGATCAACCCGGACTGTGGTCTCAAAACACGCGGTAAGGAAGAAACAGTAGCATCCCTCCGTAACATGGTTCAAGCTACGGAGATCGCCCGCTCGTCCTATTCGCTGAACGTGTAACCGTGAATTTGACTATTGTCAGGGTGGGTAGAGATAAGAACAGTTAGGTTAGGAGCAGGCTGCGACGGCAGCCTGCTTCTTTTTTGTTACCCATCTACCTATGCCAGATATAATGGTGCGTACAGATGTAGAACGGAACTATATGAAAGATTTGGCTTTAAGGAGGACCGTAAGGATGCGATTGACGTCTATATGTCTCTGAAAGCCTCCTGTCATTTACATAGAGTAGAGTCGGACACAAGTTGTTGACATCTTGGTAAAATCGTTATCACATCCGGCGATTATATTCTTCTTATGGAGTCGTATCTAGCACGATCCCTAAGAAGGAGGAACCATGATCTATCACAAAAAACGCAAGAAGTTTACCAGAGTCTTCTTTATTCTATTCATTGCAATCCTATTTATTGTCGGCTTCAAATTGGCATGGCACGTCGGTTCATCAACGGTGGAGTTGGTGCCGGCATCATCTGCTAGACTTGCAGAGACCTATAGGACGCTTCCTGCTGTGCCTAATCCAAATAAAACGTATCGGATCGTAATCGATCCCGGTCATGGGGGAAAAGATCCGGGATCTACCGGAGTAAGCGGTGCATATGAGAAAGCGTTCAATCTATCTCTTGCCGGGCGGATTGTTGACCTCCTGGAGGAAGACCCTTTGTTTGAACCTCTCTTGACACGTTCGGATGATCAATTCGTTGAATTGGATGAACGGGCAGCCAAGGCGAATGATTGGAATGCGGATGTGATGATTTCCATTCATGGCAATACCTATACGGACCCCATGACATCGGGTACGGAAACCTTGTACCGACACGAGGACAGCATCCCCTTGGCCCAAACCCTTCAGGAGCATTTGGTGAAGGGAATTGGCCTTCGTGATCGCGGGATCAAGGAAGAACAGTTAAAAGTGCTATCTACGCCCACGATGCCGGCAGTGCTTATCGAAGTTGGATATCTCACCAATGCGGAGGATGAGCGTTTCCTGCTGAGCAATGAAGGTCAAGATCTTGCCGCACAAGCTATTGTTGATGGGCTCAAGGACTATTTTGCGGAATCGCAGGAACTCTCGTTTGGACACCAAGCAAACGGTGAATCAGTTGAAAGATCACCCGGCACGCCGCAAAGCGGGAATCAGTCTATGGAGAAAAAGGTGTATTTTAACGGATCAGCAAAAGACGGTAAGCAGGTCGCACTTACATTCGATGATGGACCGGATGCCATTGTTACGCCCAAAATCCTTGATATCCTGAAGGAAAACGATATTAAAGCCACCTTTTTCATTCTGGGAAACCGTGCTGAGGCCCATCCTGAGACTGTGCGGCGGATTAAAGAGGAAGGTCATGCCATAGGAAATCATTCCTGGTCACACCCCAACTTTACAGAATTATCGATGGAGGAAGCGCTGAACCAGGTGAAGAATACGCAGGATGAACTGAACGACATTATCGGCTATCGTCCATCCTTGTTTCGGCCGCCTTATGGCGCTTTGGATGAGGACAAAGAGGAGGCCATACAAAATATGGATTTAGCGATCGTGAACTGGTCCGTGGACACGATGGATTGGTCAGGTCTGCCCGCACAGGAGATCATGGGAATCATCCACAAGCAGTTGAAGCCAGGAGGCATCATTCTTCAGCATACCGCAAACGGCAAGAACCATCTTGCCAACACGCTGGAGGCACTGGAGCTGTTAATACCGGATTTGAAAGATCAAGGCTACTCATTCGTCACGGTCCCGGAACTGCTGCATTTGCCTGAATCGCAGTCTTAGTAAGCCTGTAACGGATCAGACTTATCATTTGTCAACGGTATATGCTAAAATCGATTCATCAAATAGGCCTATGGAATAAGAATGGAGACTTCATGAAAAAAACAAAAATTCTCATAATCGAAGATGAGGGGCCGATTGCCGACTTGCTTGCCTATGGTCTCAACATGGAGGGTTTCGAAACCCGTATTGCGGCCAGCGGAGCTGCGGGCTTAAGGGAGCTTGAGTCATTCAATCCCGATCTGCTCCTTCTGGATTGGATGCTGCCCGATCAGAGCGGACTCGATATATGCAAAAAAGTAACCGCGAACTATAACCTTCCCATATTCATGATAACCGCTAAATCCGACATCACGGATAAAGTGCTCGGACTTGAATTTGGTGCCGATGACTATATCACAAAGCCGTTTGATTTACGGGAGGTTGTTGCCCGAATTCGTACGATTCTCCGGCGGCTGGACCAAGCGAATCACGGGGATAGGGAAGTGGCTCAGGAGGCCGTGATCCGTGTTAAAGGCATCGAGATCGTAACGGAGGAGCGACTGGTCAAGAAAGACGGAAGGTTGGTTGATCTAACACCGAAGGAATTTGACCTGCTCATGACCTTGTACGGTCACCGGGGGAAGATTTACACGCGTTCGGAACTGCTGGATTTGGTCTGGGGTTATGATTTTATTGGGGATACACGGACCGTGGATACGCATATTCAAAGGCTCCGCAAAAAGCTGGATGTCAGCGATTTGATCACAACTGTATTCGGCATCGGTTATAAATTCGAGAAGCAGGCGGAATAAGAGATGATTCGGACCATCAGAGCCAAGTTTATTGTTGGTTTTTTTCTGATCTTCTGCCTCTCGTTCCTCGTACTCAATCAGACCGTGAAGGAGATCATTCGGACAAGCAATCAAAAGATCGTGACGTCGGATCTGGTCGGACTCAAAAACAACAGCAATGTATATGTAAGGCAAGCATTTCTTATCAACCATTTCACGAACAATAATCTTTATTTCGGACAGATGGCCGAGGAAATGGTGAATGATTTGAAACATGCTACATCAAGCCATGTTAGTGCTTACACCGTAGATGGCAAGTTATTGTTCTCATCAGACCAGAGAGAGTTCTCCGGACAGTCGGACGAGGATCTCCGGCAAGCGATCGAGGGCAAAACGGCTTATACCATCACTTATGGCCGGAATAGCGGAACCGTTCTATATTCATACCCGGTTATCATCGATGGAGTGAAGGTGGGCATCTTGAGATTTACCAAAGATTTCACCCTGCTCTATGAACAAAGCGGGCGCATCATGGACATCATTTTCTACATCGCGCTCGCCATATTTGGAGCGGCATTCCTATTCTCCTATATGCTATCCCGGCATATCACCATTCCATTAGTGAAGCTGACCCGGGCTTCCACGGAAGTGAAGAACGGGAATCTCGATGTTCGAATCCCGTTCCGGCGAAGAGATGAAATTGGCGAGCTGGCTCTGAATTTCAATGACATGATTGACCGGATCGGAAGCCAGATTTCCACGATTGAGGGTGATCGGGATCGCCTTCAGGAGCTTAACGATCAGGAAAAACGTTTTTTCGACAATGTCACCCATGAGCTTAAGACGCCACTGACGTCCATTCTTGGTTATGCCGAGATTATTCGGGAGAAAGGGGATGACGACCGGGAATTCTTCGATAAGGGCATGAATCACATTGTTGAAGAGAGCCGGCGGCTGCATAACATGGTGCTAAGGCTGCTGGAAGTATCCCGCAGAGCTTCGGACGACCGTGAATTCGAAAAGGTGGATGCGGGTCAAATTTTACACGACGTTAGCGATTCCATGTCCTTCCGTGCCAAGCGTTATAAGAAGCGCATCATCTGCCAGACGGATGAACATTTGTATGTAAACGGACAATCGGACAGGCTGCGCCAGCTGTTCATCAACCTGCTGGACAATGCGATCAAATACAGCTCTCCCCAATCGGAGATTTCTGCTAAGGCCGAACTGGACTCCGGACTCGTTCGCTTTATTTTCGACAATCCGGGTGAACCGATCCCACCTGACCAGCTTGAGCACCTGTTTCAGCCGTTCTATTCGGCGGGCCATAAGTTCATGGAAGAAGGCAGTGTCGGTCTGGGTCTCAGTATCGCCAAATCGATCGTCGACGACCATGGAGGGACCATCCGCCTAGTCAGCCGGGACGGGCAGATCATGGTTTACGTGGAACTACCTTACTTCAGGGAGGAGAGATCATGATGATACGGAAACGATTTGCAGGTTTGTCCGTGCTGCTTGCAATCATTCTCCTCTTGTCCGGATGTGAGGGAGGTCTGCGGTCGGAGACCATCGTTATTCCGAGCTCGGAAGATGAGCAAGCTGCCGATTCGGGCAGCGCCCCATTCCAAGTAAAAACGATATATCGTCTTCCGATTTCGGACACGAAGGACGATCAATTGCTTGGTTGGGAGGATTCAGGATCCGTTCTCGGTCTTTTTCAGGCCCCCGACTCAAAGATGCGCTTGTCGCAATATCTGCTGCAGCGGCTCTCACCGCCGTATGAAAAATTCGAGACGCTGCAAGGCGTGGACGCTGATCATTGGAATCTCGAACTGTCGCCAAACGGCAAATATATCGCCGGTATTAAGAAGACAAAGGACGGCAATGTACTAAAGTTAATATCGCTTTCTGATGGACGGGAAACCATCATGGCCACCATAAAGCCCCGTCATGATCTGCTCTTGACAGAGCTCACTTGGTCGGATAACAGCAGATACATCTCTTATCTCGTCACAGACGTCGCTACAGATGTCGCTTCAGGCCCCGTCAGTGGACAAACCGATGTGGGTGTCGCCACAAACTCCGTTGTCAAAATGGCCGTGTATGACACAACCGCCCGGCAAGTCAAGGTCTATCCGCTGAAGGGCCTCCGAAACACAGGCAGCGTCTTCGAGGTGAAAATGTCGGACGATGGACAAAGCGCACTGATTGTGGTGCAAAATGAACGGACCATTAGTATCAACATGGGGACGATAAACGGAAGCAGCTTTCATATCGAATACGAGCATCAGGCGGGCGGTGATCAGATGGCATGGCTTAATAAAGATCAGTTTGTTTTCCTTGGAACGGAAGGCGAGATCTATGAGTACGATCGACGAAACATGGCTCTCTCTGTCCTGCTGGAGAGGGTTCTTAGCTTTCAATTATCGCAAGACAGGAAGTATATTGCTTATTCCCAGAAAGACGACAACGATACAATCTCAATTTTTGCAGGAAAGCTTCAAGGAAACAACGTCCTGTACAAAGAATCGGTCTATCAGGGCGTCTTCCCGTCGGTAATGTATTGGAGTCCGCATAATGACAGTCTTCTGGTAAATGGGCGAAAAATATATTCCACTTCAAGACAACAAACGAATCCGGAGCCAAGTGTCGTCTCGTATAATCAACCGTTTATTATTAAGTTTCAATAGCGCTAACCTAACCCTTCAAAGTGGATAGTAACCTTATTTGCGGCAGACTGAACGAAATATCGTTCAGTCTGCCGTCTTTTTTTAAGATATTAGCATTTATATGTTTGTGGGGTTATTTCAGAGACAATTTGTTTACAAGTAGGTGAAGTTTCGGAGACATCTTTACTTTATATTTGGAAAAGTCAGCGAAGATAGTTTCAATTAAAGAAAGGTGAGTCATTGATGAAGAAAATAGGCTGGATATGGATTTGTCTAATCCTCTGTCTCTCCGCCTGCAGTGGAGCTCAGGGGAACAAAGGCGAAATGGCAATGAAAGGAGCGACAGCGGCGCAAGACGGAAATACGAAAGAAAGTGTGGATTCAAAAGGACATGTGAAGCTCGTGTTCTCGACTTTTTATCTGAGCAATTACATGCAGACGGCTGTGAAGAAGTATGAGAAACTGCATCCCAACATCGAGATTGAGCTGCAGGCTACACCTTCTGAGGGGAAGGATCTCGACGAGGTATCTGCAAATATTGAAAAATTCGTTACCTCCTCGAACACATCCATCTTGGCCGGCAAAGGTCCCGATCTGATTGAGCTTGATATGCTCCCGGCAGATAAATATGTAAGCCGTCATCTGCTTGTCAATCTAAGCGACATGATGGAGATGGATTCATCGCTTCAGACGAAAGATTATTTCACCAACATCTTGGACAACTCGAAGATTGACGGGGGACTTTACGGGATGCCGCTTTATTTCTCCCTTGCCGGTTTGATTGGCGATGAGGATGCCCTCGGAAAGAGCGGAGTCAAGATCGATGACAGCAGTTGGACATGGAGCGATTTTACGGATATTGCCAAGCAATTGACACAGAAAGGCGAGTACAAGAATGCGCTCATTAGCGAACCGCATTATATGTTGAGCGAGATGGTCGCTGAAAACTACCGCCAGCTCGTCACAGAAGGAAACGGGAAAGCCAATTTCGATTCGATGCGCTTTGCCGGGTTAATGCAGCAGATCAAAACGATGTTCGATGATGGCTTGCTTTACGACATGGTTACAGATGGCGGTGGCAGAGGCAGCGAAACTGCCAGGAATGCCAAAGCTTATTTCAACGAAGAAACCATCAGTTCCCTTAGAGGGTATCTGTTGAACAATTTCGCCGAGCATACCAAGCTGTATGCCAAACCGCATCCGCAAGATGTGGGGGCTGGAGGTTATTTTAAAAACTTCGGAATGATCGGGATTAACGCAAGCTCGTCTCATAAGAAAGAAGCCTGGGACTTTATCAAATTTCTCATAGAGGATGAGGCACAGTCTTATACCGATGTGTATGATCAAAGCCCTGGTTTTCCAATTAACAGAATTGCCTACGAAAAACAGCTGAAGCAGCTAAAAGACGAAGGAACGATTCATGAGGCTGATCTTCCCGCGGTCAAGGTTGACAATGCATCGCTGGATCAACTGGACGCCTATATTACGGGAGCCGTTCATTCCACCGAGAAACAGTCCAAGATTGATGAGATCATTTCCAATGAATCAAAGTCTTTCTTCAGCGGACAGAAATCAGCGGACATTGTCGCGAAACAAGTTCAGAACAAGATCAATCTATATCTCAACGAATGAAACGATGAGGAGAATCGTCATATGAAGAAAATCGGGTTAGGATTATTGGTTAGCTGTTTTATAGCCTTCTCTTTAACCGCTTGCGGTAGTGGAAGCCCAACAGGGGCAGCATCATCAGCGGGAACCAGCGGCGGCAATGAAGCGTCCGCAGGTACAAACGACGGTGGTTCGGTGCAGAGCACAACTCAGAATGATGAATCAGCATCCGGTGGCAAAAAGACCATCGTCTTTTCAATGTTTTTCCCAGATGAACTGTTTCAGGAAGCAAAGAAGAATTACGAACAGCTTCATCCGAATATCGAAATCAAGCTGCAGACGGGTTATACCGACGATTCGCACATGGAGGCGGATGAGGAGAAGTTCGTCAAGAATACGAATACGGCGATGCTGGCAGGCAAAGGCCCCGATCTGCTCCAATCGGGTGAATATGTGAATATTCTGCCTACTGATGACTACGTTAAACATCATCTACTGGTTGATCTCGGTGAATGGATGGACAAGGATTCCACCTTCCGAAAGGAAGATTATTTCGGTAATATCCTGGACAATTCTCGAACCGGCAAAGGACTTTACAGCATGCCGCTCGCATTCTTTCTGGAAGGCTTTGCCGGAGATGCAGATGCCATCGCGCAAACCGGGATTCAGATTAACGACAAAACCTGGTCCTGGAACGATTTTATAAATACCGCAAAACAGCTGGCGGCGGCTTCCAAGGTATACCCATCAGCGCTGGTATCTGGTGGCCCCGAAAACCTGCTGGCAGACATTGCACTTGACAATTATTCCTTATTTGTGGATACGGAGAGCCGCAAGGCCAATTTCGAATCGACCTCCTTTACCGGTCTGATGAACCAGGTGAAGTCCATGTACGACAATCATATCGTGACCACGGATCCTCGGAGCAAGGCTTATTTCAGAACCATCCATATCAACTCTCCTTGGGACTATCTCGTATCTCTAAGGGAATACGGCGAGAATATGAAGTATTACATGAAGCCTCATGCCCAGGAAACGACAGCCGGCGGTTATTTCAGGCCTTACAAGAGCATTTCCATGAATGCGAACTCCAAAGTGAAGGAGGAAGCGTGGGATTTCATAAAATTCATGATGTCCGGAGAAATCGAAACGCCTTACACGAAGGCAGGATTTCCGATCAACAAGAAATCATTTGCCAATCAGATCAAGCAATTGAAGGAAGAAGGAACGGTTAAAGCCTATGAGGAAGGCCCGCTGCAAGGAATGGCGATCAAAGTCGATCAGGCCAAGCTGGACCAACTGGAGAGTTTGGTGGGTGGAGCCACTCATCAGGTCGAGATCAAGTCCGCCAAAGTGAATGACATCATCGTAAATGAGTCCAAAGCCTTCTTTGCCGGACAGAAATCCGCAGATGATGTCGCCAGGCTCATCCAGAATAAAGTAACGACCTATCTGAATGAATAGAAGAAGTTTAAGGAGATGGATGCGCAAAGACGGGATGAAGGCTTTATGGTTCTTGGCTCCCAGCCTGATCGGCTTTGCTTGCTTTTATATCATCCCGTTCATAATGGGCATTTACGAATCGTTCACGGACGGTTCATTGGAGGGCTCATTAGTTGGCTTCGATAACTACAATGAAGTGCTAAGCAGCGGCTCCTTCCACAAGGCATCGGTAAATATGCTGATTTTTACCGGCATTGGCGTTCCGCTGGTCATCGCGTTGTCGCTCATTCTGGCATTACTGCTGAATCGGCCCTTGTTTATGCGCAATTGGCTTCGAACCTCCTTTATTATGCCGCTTGTCGTACCCGTCGCATCCGTTGTGATGATCTGGCAGATCCTCTTCGATTGGAACGGAACCTTAAATGCATGGCTGCACCATTTCCATAAAGAGAGGATCGACTGGATGCAATCGGATTGGTCGATGAGCGTGGTCATCCTCATGTATTTGTGGAAAAACATCGGCTACAACATGATTTTATTTCTGGCCGGACTTCAATCCATTCCGAAGGATTATTACGAGACGGCACGTGTCGAGGGCGCGGGGCGGATCCGTCAGTTGTTTCACATTACGCTAATCTATTTGACGCCTACAACATTCTTTGTCGTGCTGATCTCCATCATCAATTCTTTCAAGGTCTTTCGGGAGACGTATCTGCTTGCAGGCGATTATCCGTATGACCGGATCTATATGATGCAGCACTATATGAACAACATGTTCTCCTCGCTTGATATTCAGAAGCTGACGGCTGCAGCCACGCTGATGGTCGGCTTCATCGTCATTCTGGTGACGGGACTATTGAGCGTTGAGCGCCGATTTCGGGATAACTTGGAGTGACCAAAGGGAGGCTCATCATGAAAAATATACGGTGGATTCCAAAGCTGGTACTGACGCTGCTGCTCGGATTGTTAGCCGTTGTCATGCTGGTACCGATTCTGCTTACCTTTACGAACTCCCTGATGACGGAGCAAGAGATTGGGCGGAATTACGACCTTCTGGGGCAGATGATCGACGTTGCGAAGGGTGGCAAGGACGCGTTCGTCAATCTGAAGATTATTCCTGATTGGCTATCCTTTGGACAGTATGCCGAGATACTGGTTCTAACGACAAAATTTCTAAGGATGTTCTGGAATTCCGTCGCCTTGGTCGTGCCGATTGTTGCCGGACAGGCAGTCGTCGCCTCGCTTGCGGCTTATGCCTTTGCCAAACTTCGCTTCATCGGAAGGGACAAGCTGTTCATGCTTTATTTAATGACCATGCTTATGCCGTTTCAGGTAACGCTTGTTCCGAATTATATCGTTATAGACAAGCTTGGACTTATGAACCATACCGCCGCCATTATTTTACCTGGCATCTTTGGAGCTTTTGGCGTCTTTATGATGCGACAATTCATGGCCCATATTCCCGGAGCGTATTCTGAAGCGGCCATGATGGACGGTGGAGGAGCATGGGTCATCTTCTGGCGTATTATCCTGCCGCTGGCGAAGCCTGGTCTGGCCGCGCTGACGGTTCTATTGTTCGTCGACTATTGGAACATGATCGAGCAACCGCTCATATTTTTGCAAGATTCCTATAAACAGCCACTGTCTCTATATCTTGCACAGATTAACAAAGACGCACTGGGAATCGGTTTTGCCGCATCGGCATTGTATATGGCACCTATGATTCTGCTATTCCTGTATGCCGAGTCTTATTTTATTGAAGGCGTTCAATTGTCGGGCATAAAAGGTTAGTTTCAGTACTAGGAGTGATGGAGATTGGAAGAGGTAATTTCCCGGTCAAGAAAACGCAAGGTTAGCATAACAGCCGGACTGTTCACAGGTCTTCTGCTTATACTGACTTTTGCAGGTAACACCCTACAAGCCTTGACGCTGCCTAAGGTAGTGATTACATCGGTAAACAAAGGCTCGCTGGTTCATTCCTATGTCGGCCGATCGACGATAAATCCAAAGGAGGAGAGGGAACTTATCCATCCTTCGGGCTGGAAAGTCGATAAGGTGCTCGTTAAAAAAGGTGAGATGGTGCGTAAAGGACAAGTTCTTATACAATATGATGGCAGTGAGGTTAAGCAGCAGATTGCTGTGGAGCAGTCTGCTCTGAAGAAGCTGAATTTATCCATGGAACTTCTCGAATATAATGTCATTCAAGCGATGCAGGAAGAAGATGAGTCTCTTCTTATAAGTGCCACAAGCGCGTTCGAAACGGCAAAGCTTGATATTGCTGCACAACAGCAGCAGATCGAGAACCTGAAACATACGCTTTCAGTTAATCGGCAGATGGTAGCCCCTTTTGACGGTATCGTTATAGAGATTGGTGCGATGGAGGGATTAGGTTCTACCGGGAGTCCGGATATCACGATGAGCCATTTGGCAAAAGGGTATGGGTTAGAAATGTATGTACCGTCAGGTATCGCTGCCACGCTGAGCGTAGGGGATGTTCTGGATAACATCATGCTTGAAGGCAAGGAAGAACCATCAATTACGGGTGAGATTGAAAGGATAGAAGAGGATATGAACTCGCTCAGTCCTGATGTTGACGAAGACGCTGAGAAATCAAGCAGTTCCATGACACGTTTGTTCGTTAAACTAAAAGGGAGCGGGCTATCCGGTGGCGAACAAGTGAGGATCAGTATAGTCAAAACTAAGAGCAGCGAAGGGATCCTCATACCGAATAAAGCCGTTCACAAGGACAGCGAGGGCGCTTATGTCTACACCATAAAAGAAACACAAGGCCCTCTCGGCAATGCATATTATGCTGTTCGCACGTCAATTCAAATTATCGATTCCAACAGCCATACCATTGCCGTTGGACGTGGTCTATTCGATCAACAGGAAATCATTGTGGACAGCAGCGATCTAATTATGGATGGAGCACGTGTTAACGTTTATAACCAGAACTAACACCAGAATGTCGCCAGGGCTGAAAAATAGGATTGACAGGACAAACCAAAAGATGTTAAATTATCCGGCAACCAAAGCATGGTTTATGGGGTTTATATAGTGATAGGTGCTAAGCTTATAATGAGGGGAATTTATTTATTGAATATGTGCAATGGAGGGGGATATGAAAAATACGCTTATGAAAAAGCCCGAATTCCTTAGGTTTTCAAGACGGAATCGTGATGAGTGACAGGTCATGGCGAGTCTTTTTTGTTGTGGTTGCATTGATCGTACTGACTGGAGTCGTCTATTCATTGATTCAATGCAGTACTTCCTTTAAAGAGCTGATGAGCGATCAGGTTTATGATACAGAGAAGATTAGTTACATAAGAATTGAGAAAATGGGCAGTCCATACGATGATGAAAATAGTGTGGAAATTACCGACCCGGCCACTATTGATCGAATTATAAATAGCTTCTCTAATGCGAAATTGTGGAAAACTGAAAATTATGGAAGAGGTACGGAGTACATGATCTGGGTTAATGTCGAGTACACTCCCTTTGCCATATATTTTACCGAACCGGATATTATCAAGATATCTCCGAATAGAAGATTGCATAAAAAATATTCCTGGAGCTACAGGATGGTTAATGGCTATGACAAGTCGATCATTGAAGATCTCTTTAAGGAAGAGTAGAGGAAGATCACGATTCCCGGACATTATCGTAATTCTCATAACATTCTAATTTATTAAAAAGAAGAGGAACTAAACTATGAAGCTAAATGAACACAACTTGATCAAGATGCAAAATATCATCCAAGAGCACGAATTTGAACATGCAGCAGACTATTTGATCGAACATACTCGGCAAGGCATGCGTTTATCCAAACAGGGAGAGGAGGACTATGCCAGCTCGTGCAATTCACGGATTGGCGGAGACCCCGATCTTCCTGAAGGAATGGAATGGCCGCTGACTTCGGATAGTACACCGATGACGTTTTTGGCACAGCTGCAGTTGAGGGATTTGGCAGCTCACGATGCCACGGCTTCACTTCCGCATAGCGGAGTTCTGTATTTTTTCGTTGGCGTTGATGAACCTGCTTATAACATTGAACACCGGGTGTTGTATCTGGCCGAGGATCAGACAGCGGCCGCTAGTCGATGCCGGGCGCCTGAGGGGACCGCATTAGATGAAGAATTCGCAGGCTACCGTATTGAAGCAAGAGCCACACTTGAGCCCCCGAATTACGCTTATGTGGATGATGAGCTTGTCGAGGATGATGAGCATGATTTTGAATCTTACGAGGATCTGTGTCATCAATTGACGGGGCAGGATTCTGACGACATCGCAACGATCTTTGGCTACCCTTCTACCCAGCATGGAGATTGTGAGCACGAGGCTGCTTTAATGCTGTTAACGGGATCAGAGTACAATTACTCCATGGAGGCGGCTGTGCAGCAGATTGCCGATCATTGCGGCGGCAACGCGGAACAGGCTCAGCAGGAGATTCGGGATACACTGCTGCTGCTGGCCATCGATTCGGACGACGAGATAGGATTTTGCTGGTGGGATGCGGGTGAACTGCAATTTTTCATCCGAAAAGAGGACTTGCTGGCCAGAAATTTCGAACGCACGTATTGTTCGCTGTACTCAAGCTGAGCACAATATATGGGGGGATGATCCATGAAGGAGAAGGTCATTGAGGCATACGATAAGCTGGCTGGAGACTACGAAAGACATGTGGATTCGCAGAGCGGGCATAATGCTTATTACGAAAGGCCAGCCATGCTCAAAGTGTTACCGGCGGATATGGAGCAAATGACCGTCCTAGATGCTGGTTGTGCCGCAGGATGGTATACGGAGCAATTTATTATACGAGGGGCCAGGGTTACAGCGGTTGATCTGAGCCCGGCGATGGTAGAAGCCTGTAAGAGACGAGTCGGCAATGAAGCGACTGTATTTGCATGCGATATAACTGAAGACCTGCCCTTTGAAGATGAGGCGTTTGATCTTATCGTAAGTTCATTGACGCTTCACTACATCGAGGATTGGACTCCGACCTTTCGCGAATTTCAGCGAGTGCTGAAACCTGGTGGAAGTTTGATTTTCTCCGTTCATCATCCTTTTATGGATGTTAAACATTTTGACCGACCAGACTACTTTGCCCGTGAGTTATTGACGGAGGTTTGGAACAAACAGGAGTCTGGACCCGTAGAGGTTACTTTCTATAGAAGACCGATTCAAGAAATCATCAACGTAACTTCATCTCGGTTTAGAATCGAACAGATCGTTGAGCCGCAGCCCAGTTTAGCGCACAAGGACAATCCGGAAGCAGCGGAATGGGTGGCCAAATGGTTTGATCGCCTAATGACGAACCCTCATTTTCTGATTGTGAAAGCTAATAAATCGTAACTTGGAATCCATACATATTCATAGGGGAACCGCGTCCATCGCGGTTCTTTTTGTGGTCATATGGCCTCCGCCATATATTTAATGGGCCGATTATTCCGAATGAAGTCCGCTTTTCGTTTGCTGCATGGTTATATAGGTATCCAAGTTTCAGGAGAGGAGGGGAAGGATCATCAACGCTGAAACGATTGAAGAATATGTTCAACAGACTCAGGATGGGCATGCCGAGGCGTTTATTCCTATCGTAAGTGAGTACCAGCGCCAAATCTATATTTACTGCTGCCGACTACTGGGTAGCGAACAGGAGGCAGAGGACGCAGTGCAGGAAATCTTCTTGAAGGCATACAAATCGATCACAAAGTATAAGCCTTCGGTCAGCTTTAACGCATGGTTATATAAGATCGCTTACCATCATTGTCTGAATGTAATTCACCGGCGGCAATTATCGCAGAAGCTGGGAAGATTGTGGAAAGGACAGATTTTCGCCGAAAGCGCAGAGCAGGAGTACTTAAGAGGGACATTCAGCGAACCGCTAAGGAGAGCACTGGTGGATCTTACGGTAGAGGACAGAAGCTTATTAATTCTGTATGCATTTCACGACAAGTCGTATGCAGAAATAAGTGAAATAACAGGAAAGACATCGGAAGCCGTCCGAAAAAAGATAACCCGAATCAGAATAAAACTGAAGGACGCCATGAATAAATGGAAGGAGGAAGAACAATGGGAAACATCGTTGATCCAATCGAAGAGTTGAGGCAGCATTCTGTACCGGACGATCATTTTCGTGATGTTGAATTTGTTTCAAGAGTCAGACAACATATTGAGGACGAGCAGCATAAAAGTCGTTCAGGATTCCGATCTTTCAAGCGTAAAACCGTATTGTCTATCATGATTTCGTCTGTATTACTAGTCTCGTTCACTGCATATGCAGCAACCGGGCATATTCAAATTTTTAATAGCAAAGGGGAAATCGTTCTTAAAACAGCCGATCCATCGTCATCAGCGCTACCAGCCAAACTGAGCAATCTACTGGAGGAATACAGGACGAGAGTAAAATCCATGCTGAAACCCGGAGAGCTGGCCGCATATTACATCAAAGATGATTACATAAATAAGGACAACGGGTATGACACTGTGAATCCTATAAAATTTGAATATCAACCGATAGGCTATCTTTCCTATGAAGATTTTCAAAAGGAACTTGTTCGTACCTCGGCACCCAGCCTAGAGGTGCCTAGTAATCTTCCCAAGGGTGTGAAATTCGCTTATGGTCAAGTTTTTCCTTTTGGACCTGCACCTTCAGGAGAAAAGGATCGTGTAAAATACGTGGAATTAGAACAAAGATTGATAAATGAGGCCAATTCATCCAAGAGTGGAGATAAGCTGTTTGTAGAGAAGCTGGATTGGTCGAAGGCCTTCAACTCCATTGTATACTTATCCGATGGCAAGAGCGACACGGCTGTATCGATCATGGCAGCGTATGGTCAAGGTGCAAGCTTAACGAAGTCTCTTGATGCCTCTTCCGAGAAAATACAGCTGAAACATGTTGAAGCTATTTATCTCCAGAATGAGGCAGATGGAGATAGGATCAGTTGGTATGATAGTAAACAAAACATCGTATATACCATTATAGTAAATGTAAAAAGTCTAATGGCTAAGAAAGATCTGAAGGCAATGGCAGAGAGTATGATTATTGACTAATGAGATGGATTTGAAATAGGATTCGATCGGTTGAAGATGAACTCTAAACATGAAAACTAGTCGAGTTTACGTGTATAATAGCTATTAGTTATATAATAGAAGCAATGAGTTATATCACATCAAAGGGGAGAAAATCATATGCAATGGAATGAAATTACGACAATAGAAGAATGGGAAACGATTCTGAAAAAATCTTCCGAGCGCGGCCAAGTTATTTTGAAGCATAGTACGACTTGTCCGGTTAGCTCTAATGCTCTTTCGGAGTTTGAATCTTACTTGAAAAAGGCGCCAAACGGCGATGTGGATTACACACTGGTTAAAGTCATTGAATCCCGCCCGGTTTCCAATAAAATTGCCGAAGATTTGAATGTGAAGCATGAATCACCACAAATTATTTACGTGAAGGATCAAGCGAAATATTGGACGGCTTCACACTGGGCGGTTACGTCTGCGCACATATCAGCGGTATTAGACTGAATATCGGCATAGAGCTATTCATGAAAGTAAGGTGCAACAGATGAAAGAAATGGAAGAACTGACGTCGATAGACGCCATAGAACGGTTTATTGACAACTACACGTTCAGTTTTTTGTACGTATCGAGACAAGATTGCAGTGTGTGCCATGCCATATTACCCAAGCTAAGAGTACTGTTAGACCGGTTTCCGCGCATTTCATTGGGACATATCCAGGGCGAAGCAGTAGGGGAGATAGCCTCAAGATATTTGATTTTCACGGCACCGGCCCTTCTCTTGTTCGTTGAAGGAAAAGAGCTTCTGAGAGAAGATCGATTTGTACAGTTTGGCGCGTTAGAACGGAAATTGGAAAACTTGATGGATCTCCTTAGCTAGCTGCCTTTGTATCGAGTCATGATGGTATGAAGCTGAACTTATGAGTACAATAATTATTTAGGAACGTATCTTCTTGATTGAAAGCGAGTGTGGAGTATTTGAAGATAAGAGAGGCTAAGCTTGAGGATTACCCTGAGCTTAGGGAAATATTCTTGGCATCACGACGTGAAAATTTTCATTGGGCGGATGCAAACGAGATGGCGTTGGGCGATTTTGATAAGCAAACGGAAAAAGAATTTATTCTATTGGCAGAGGAAAATACGATTATCCTTGGATTTACTGCGCTATATTTGCCAGACAACTTTATCCATCATTTATTCGTTCACCCGGATCATGCTGGCAAGGGAGTGGGCAGACAATTGCTTGATGCTGCGATTGAGAGCATGAGAAAGCCGATCCGATTGAAGTGTGTATCCGCAAATCACAAGGCGATGAAATTCTACGAAAACAACGGCTGGGAAAGAGTGGTTGAGGAAGAGAAGCACGGCGAAAAGTATTGGGTTATGGAATTCAGATAACGCTTAGAAGAAAACTGGGAAACCAGTATTCAATGCAATTTATACTGAAGAGGACCGCGTAAATCGCGGTCTTTTCGCGTGCTCAAAATGATAGGAAACTACGTGCTGATTTCAAAAATTGAAGGAACATAAAAATTCGATTAATTGTCGAAAACAGGGGTTTTTTTGCAAGTTGTTGTTACTAAAGTATTAAAAATATTCGGATAAATGCCGATCTATAAATAGTACAAAAGATGCAATGGTTATGGAATCATAACGTGAATATGGATCTATTGAACTGGAATTTCACTTAACAAGACCATTTTGTGAAGTGAGCCTATGTCAGAATATTGATGGAGGGGGAACGCGGTTCATTCAAGATGAACATTTTTGAAAAATGTAATGTATTCATGAAAGATTGCGGAAATATTCAATGTTTCCAGGAAAGTAGGTGATGCGAACAGGTTCGCTAATGAAATCCCTATTTTATATGGAAAATACATAAGAGATATCAAAGGAGAGACACCAAGTGAGTGACCAAGTGAGTGAGCCAAAAACGTTCTCAAAAGGACTGCGTTTTAAGAATCTGAGTATTGTTACAAGAAACATGTTATGGACCAGCCTGTATATCATTATTACGGGTGTCATCGTGATTGGTTCAAGCTATTATATCCAGGACAGCGTACTAACGAAGCAGCTGCAATCCGATTCGGGAAAAATTATGGATACCTTGGTTAAGTCCGTATCGCTGGAAGATGCTCAAGCGGTGAAAGGCCAAACCGACCGCAATGCGGATATCCAAAAAAAACTTACCAAAACGTTTGATGAACTATCCCTAAGTCATCCCAACATTGCACAAGGCTATATTTTTGGACCGGAGCTCGAGGGTGGCAACAAGACCTCGATTATTGCCATGCCAACGGCAGTGCTTGATATGTTTGCCGAAGAAGACTTGAATCTGGGCGACTTATACGAACAACCGGAGATCCATGCTGACGCCGTGAGAGAGATGCTGAAAACGAAAAAAACCGTCTACACCAAAGGCTATAAAGATAATTATGGTACCTGGATCACCGTGCTGTATCCTTTCCAGGATGCCAGCGGCGAAATTTTTGCTTACATGGGGATCGACGTGGATGCAAGCTTAATCGCTTCCGGGAAACAGGCATTGATCACCAATACGGTTTTTGCGCTGCTGATTACCTTGCTGATTGTATTAGCGCTGCAGTACTTCACCATTAGACGTACCTTCGCACCGATCCAAGCATTAATGGGGGCGCTGGACAAGCTAAGCAAAGGTGACTTTACCGTCCAATTAAAAGCTAGCGATGATGAGCTGGGGCAGGTCAATGCCAAGTTCAATTCGACCGTTAATCAAATTAATGAACTTGTCACAACGATCAAAACGGTATCGGAGCACTCTGCAGAGCAGTCTAAATTCCTCTTCTCGGCTGTGGAAGTCAATAATAACAACTCTTCCGCTATTACTAAAAATATGGAGGAAATGTCGGAACGAGTCGCGCTGCAGAGCACTTCCATTACCGAAAGCGTGGTTTCGCTTGAGGAAATCTCATCTGGCGTATCAACGATTGCCGGCAATACATCGGATCTTTCCGAGATATCCGTGCACATGAAGGAGCAATCGGAACGCGGTAATCAAAATGTGGAGCAGGTGATCGAACAGATGAATTCGATTGATCATTCGGTCAAAAACTCGGTGAATATCATCGAAAAGCTGCAGAACCGTTCAAATGAGATCGGTCAGATCGTGCAGGTAATTACCGAAATTTCCTCTCAGACAAATCTGTTATCACTTAATGCCGGTATCGAAGCGGCAAGAGCGGGCGAAGAGGGCCGCGGTTTTGCTGTGGTTGCCAGCGAAGTTAAGAAACTTTCGGAGGAATCAAGAAAATCCGCAGACCAAATCATTGAATTGGTTCGATACATTCAGGATGAAACGGCATCTGCGGTAGAAGCCATCAGCGAAGGGGAACAAAACGTCGCCAAGGGAATTGAGGTTGTCAAAGAAACCGGTGAGCTGTTTAAAGGCATGCTGGTGGCAACAGATACAGTGACCAGTCAAATTCAAGAGGTGTCTGCAGCTACCCAGCAAATGGTTGCCGAGACCGAACAGATTACGGCAGCGATTAAACAACTGGCTGAGCTCGCAGAGAGAAACTCGTCTGTGTCGGGTGAGATCCGGATTAGTAGCCAGGAACAGCAGGCATCCTTTGCCAAAATCTTCGAGTCTGCGGAGCAGATTAACCAGGTTTCCGCTGAGCTGGAGGCCCTTGTAAACAAATTGCATGTGTAGTGTGTAGTACTACGAGGACAGAAACAGTAGAGAAAAAAGATGGAGCTGAAACCTTTGAATACAACATTGATGATCGAACAAGGCAAAGAATATTGGTTGAATGAACTGCAGCTACCTTTACCGGGATTCTATCTGTACACCGATGGTCCAGCGCATCTTCAGCAGCAAGAGCTTGATCATATGGCGATTAATCTTCGTATCGAAACCGGTAAGACGAAGCAGTTCAGCGATTCATATGACATGAAGGCATGGATGCTCACAAGCTATGTCGTATTTCTGTACCGAATGACGCACGATACCGATTTGCTGGTCGGCGTGAACAATGAGAAGGGCAATCTCCTTCCGCTGAGAGTTAACTTAAGCGGTAGCGATTCATTCGCACAGATTTATGAGCAAGTTTTCGCCAAAATGGAGCAGATTGAAGGAAGCAGCTTTTCGCTTGAGGATATAGAAGGCTTCACCGGTCAATCGCTCACTCTCCAAACGGTCTATGGAAGTAACGGGAAGGGTTATGCCTATAGTTCCAGCGGGCTGAACTGGATGGTTCAGGAAGAGAAGAAGGACGAGTGGACACTCTATGTATCCTATGCACGGCCTTTGTATAAAGAAGAAACGATCGAAAAATTCAGTAGGCATTTTGAGTTGCTTGCTTGCGCGGCTCTTGAGCATGCGGACATGCCGGTTAGCCGTTTGCCTATGCTGACTGATGGGGACCGGAACGCGTACACGATTCTCAATGACACGAAGCAGGAGCTGCCGGAAGATCCTACCATTGTGTCAATGCTTGCTTCCATTGTGAAGAAATTTCCGGAGAGAATTGCACTATCATCGAATCATGAGCAAGTAACGTATGAACAGCTTGACCGGTTGTCAAACCAAATCTCACATATGCTTCTAGACAAGGGGCTGCGTAAAGGCCAATTCGTCGCGATATTTATGAAGAGGGGCCTGGATACGATTGTTAGTATGCTCGGTGTGCTCAAGGCCGGTGGAGCCTATATCCCGCTGGATCCATCACATCCAGATGAAAGAAATGCCTATATTATCGAGGATACCGAATCGGCGATCATTCTTACACATCAGGATTTCACAGCAAAGCTGGATGGGCTCCTGGCAGGTTTTCAACCGAAGCCAGAATACTTCTGTCTTGATGATAAATTCCTTTCGTACTCGGATGAAGCCTGTGGCGTTCGCGTTGAAGGTGATGATTTGGCATACATCATCTATACCTCCGGTTCAACAGGCAAACCGAAAGGGGCCTTAATCGCCCATCAAGGCGTCGTGAACTTGGCACTGGCCAATCAAGAGAAATTACAGATGAGTGAACAGGATATCATTCTTCAATATTCCACCTTCAGCTTTGATGCTTCCGTTTACGATATATTCGGATCGCTGGCTTGCGGTTCACGACTGCATCTTCTCTCCGATGAGCAGCGTTTCTCCATAGACGCCTTTACGGAGGCTGTGGCAGAAACCAATGCAACGCGTGTCGCGATACTGCCTACGGTGTTTTTTAATCAATTGGCAGCGTATTTGCCTATGGAAGATACTCACAAATACCGTAATATCAAAACGATCGTGGTTGGTGGGGAAGCACTGGCCGGAGAAACCGTTCGTATGTTCCAGAAGAAGCTGCAGATTCCAATCGTGAATCTATACGGCCCAACGGAAACGACGGTTGTAGCAACAGGGCATGTCGTGAATTATGCGGTTCCGGACGATCTGGCCACCGTGTATATTGGGACGCCTTTTGCCAACTATGAATTGTATATTGTGAATGAGCATAATGAGTTATGTCCAACTTGCGTAACCGGAGAGCTGCTGATCTGCTCGATCGGCGTAGCCAAAGGATATCTGAATCAGCCTGAGAAAACCAAAGAAGCCTTCATTCTGGATCCGTTAACACCAGAATCTGGCAAACAATACTACCGTTCCGGAGATTTGGTTCGCCTGCTGCCGAACGGACAAGTAGAATACCGGGGACGAAAAGATTCACAGGTGAAGATCAGAGGCTTCCGGATCGAGATTGGAGAGATCGAGGATAATTTGGCGAAGCATGAACGCGTAAAGGACATCGCGGTCATTCCGAGAATGGACGAGGATGGAACCAAAATGTTAGCGGCATTCTATACAACCCATGATGGACAGGCAGCTTCCGCTAAGGATTTGGTGCAATTTTTAAGTCAGAAAGTACCTAGTTATATGGTTCCTAAATACATGTGTTTTGTAGAAGAGATGCCACTATCCCCGACCGGTAAGATTGATCGTAAGAAGCTGGCATTGTACGAATTGTCGATGGAGATGGAAGAGGATGACTCCCACTACGAGGCACCGGTTAATGATATTCAGCGGGATATTGCTGCAGCCTGGGAAAGAGCACTCGGACAAACCAAAATCGGCATCCATGACGATTTCTTCGATATTGGCGGGTATTCTCTGAAAATCCTGGAGATTCTAGTGCTTCTTAAGCCGCAATATCCACAGTTGAAGATCAATGATTTCTTTGTTTATCCGACGATTGCAAAATTGGCGGAGAGAGTAGAGGAACTGGGTCAGCAGACGATTCCATCCGATCAAACAGAGAATAGGGATATTCCTATTCAGGATTTGGCTGAGTATCCGATCTCATTCCCTATCAACCAGGGTTCGGGACAACCCATCTATACCCAGCAGCATATTTTGCTGACTGGCGCGACGGGATATTTGGGATCACATCTGCTGAATGAACTGCTGAAACAATCGACCGCTACCGTGTACTGCCTGGTTCGACCGTCGAAGCTGATGGAGCCCTATGCTCGCCTTGAGCAGATCATGACCGGATATTTTGGCGAAGAGGTCAAGACTCGTATGGATAAAAGGGTGATCGCGATTCAGGGCGACTTGGAGCAGGAGTTTCTCGGGCTCGGAGCCCAAGACCGTGCATTGATTGAAGCGCGCATCGATTCCATCATTCATTGCGGAGCTGAAGTGAAGCATTTTGGCGATTCCGACTATTTTGCGCGAGTGAATGTGGAGAGTACGGACCGCTTGTTGGCTTTGGCTCAGAGAAGATCTCATATCCGATTCCACTTTATATCTACGCTTGGGATCCCTGAAGATTTGGCACTGGGTGGTCAATGGGACGCCATCGTTGCCGGAACGGGATATGAAGAGTCGACTATCGAGAATGTCTATACGAACAGCAAGCTGGAGGCAGAGAAGCTGGTCATTAAGGCCGGTACAGATAGAGGAATCCCGGCAGTGGTTTATCGCGTGGGGAATCTGTCTTGTAACTCAGAGAACGGAATATTCCAGAAAAACATCGACAACAACGCTTTTTACCGCATGCTGAAAGCGATGCTGCTGTTGAAGAAAGCGCCTGGCGTGAGATGGGAAGTGGATATTACGCCGATTAACTATGCCGGGGAGGCCATTACCGCTCTGCTGCTTCAACAAGAAACGGTTGGGCGAGTGTTCCATATCTGCAACCCGGTTGCCATTCCTTATGAGGACATGGTGGGGCATTTTAAAGCCTATGGATATGACATTTCAGTGATGGACTGGAAGGCATACGAGGCATGGTTATTGGATCCGCAGCAGCCGAAGGATAAGGAAGGCCTTGAGCTGGCGATGGCACAGTTCGAAGGCGACGGAGCGAAGAATTCCATCTACCGGTATACTTGTCCGCAAACATCGGAATTCCTTAAGCACACGGGAGTAAAATGTGCTGTACCGGACAAGCTGTTATTTGAAAAAATGATAGAGTATGCCGCTGGTATTGGATATTTCGTGAAACCGGAGTAACGATATGTAGGCAAGAAGCATGAAACCGCGAGAAGCTCTCGCGGTTTTTTTGTGGTCAGGATCAGGCATCGCTGGCCAATATTTTTTTTTGAAACGTGAGTGTGGTACGATCATACTGATTTAAGTCCAGTAACACCAAATGAGGTGGCCTATGAATCACGAACATTGGAAGCAGGCAGAAACTGCACTGGCTTGTATGGAAGTTATCAAGAACGGTGATAACGACCCTGTCACGATTGAAGGCGAATCGGATGACCTGCGCTGCATCGGAATCGGTACGGATGCTGCAGTATTCGTATACGAACCTTTGCCGGCCTACGCGTTCAAACTGTATGCTGCGGAGGCGCTGCCTAAGAAGGAAGCGGAGATTAAGGTCTATCAAGAGCTGGTGGGCAGCCCCTATTTCCCTGCATTTTATGGGGCAGGTGAGCGTTATGTGGCGATCAGCCATGAATCTGGATTAACCCTGTATGACTGTTTGCTCTATGGTGTGTCCGTTGCAAGGCAGGTCATCGATGATGTCGAGGCAGCACGCTCCTTTGTGCGGAGCAAGGGCTTAAACCCGCGGGATATTCATTTGAAGAATGTACTGCTGCAGGAAGGCAGAGGGAAGGTGCTCGATGTATCGGAGTATATTCAGGAAGGAAACGACAAGCGATGGGAGCATCTTATGTGGGCCTACGACAACGTATATCCGCTGCTTGAGGGCAAGAAGCTGCCGCTTTGGGTATTGGAGGCCGTGAAGAACGGATATTACCGTCTTGACCCATCCAGTGTGAATATGCAGGAATTTGCAGACCGGATTGGGCGACTGTTCTTCAGAAAATAGGAGAATGGGACCCATTCGAAACAGGTAAGAGCGCATTCCCCTCTTAACAAACGAAACGAAGCAAAGTGCTATCTTCAGAACATATTTGACGGATTCAATCCTCTTGAAGCTGTAACTGCTCCAGGGGGATTTTTGTATTTAGAAGATACTCCAGTCCATCTCGCGGGATATGGACTGGAGTAAATGTACGCCGGCATAGCTGTTGCCTTTATTATTCAATGCAGGGCCTACTACGCCGATGCCATAACGTCCCGGCACAAAAGTTAAAATGCCCCCTGAAACGCCGCTCTTGGCGGGTAAGCCTACCTGAATGGCGAATTCTCCTGATGCGTTGTACATGCCACATGTCGTCATGAACGTCTTGGCGATTTGAACATATCTTCTCGGTATGAGCGCTTTGCCGGTTAGCGGATCCGAACCGTTGCAGGCTAACACCAATGCCATTCTGGCTAAATCGGCGCAATCCACAGCGATGGAGCAGTGCCGAAAATACACCTCTAACACCTCTTCAACATCTCCGCTGAGCACCCTGTTTTCCTTCAAAAAGAATGCTATGGAGCGATTCAGATTCCCGGTTTCCGATTCGGAGCGGTAAACGCCCAAGTCATATCCCAAATCAGTGTTGCCCGCTAGCTCTTTAAGGAACTGAAGAATTCGGTCGGATTTCTCGTTCGGGCTGTCTCCGCGAATTAAGGAAGAAACGGTAATCGCGCCTGCGTTAATCATCGGATTGAAGGGAATGCCGGGTCTGACTAACTCCAGCTTCAACATGGAATTGAAGTTGTCTCCGGTCGGCTCCATGCCGACCTTGCTAAAGACGGCATCCTCTCCATTGTCCATCAGCGCCAATATCAGCGTAAACACTTTGGAGATGCTCTGCATCGTAAAACGCAGCCCGCAGTCCCCGGCGGTGACGGATTCACCCTGGGGGTTCATTAAGGTGATGCCCAAAGCATCATGGGGAGCTTTGGACAGCTCGGGGATGTAGGAGGCGACTTTACCTCTGCCGACACATGGTAAGCTGGCTTCCAGCCAGCCGGGGAGCTGCTGCCGGATGGTTTCAATTTCGGGTGACATCATGTAGTAAACCCCTTTCTTGGATTCTAGTTAGCCAGCAGTTAATTAAGGAGCGATGCGACAAACACCACGTCCCATTAGGGATGGCATCCATTCAGGATCTTAAACAGGATCATGAATTATTCCTTGGTGTTAAACACGTATATGATAGATTTAATGAGATCGCTCCCGATAGCTTGAAACAGATCAGCAGGTTCATTCTAGTCCCAATGTCAGAAAGAACTGAATAATAGAAAGCTATAGCCCGCCATGACCGTCCATGCAGCGGGTTTTTGTTTTGTTCTGAGCCAGCCTGTTTGTGTAAGTGCACTCAACCAGTTTGTTAAGCTTTATGTAAGGTTCGTATAAAAATCGTGTAAGGTTCGCCTTCTATAATTACATCTGTGCTTAACTAACGATGACTTAAAGGAGAACGCGATATGACAACCATATTACAAGCAAAACATGTAGAAAAAACATTTGGTATTCAAGGAAATCAATATACGGCATTGCAAGACATCAATCTTGAAATTCAGGAAGGTGAGTTTGTCGGTATTATGGGGCCTTCCGGGGCAGGCAAATCCACACTGCTGAATATTTTCTCGACGATCGATACACCGTCGGCAGGCGATATTACCATTGCCGGACAACATATCGTATCGATGAATGAGGAGCAGCTATCCGATTTTCGCCGGAATCAGCTCGGATTTATCTTTCAGGACTACAACCTGCTGGACACGCTCACCGTCAAAGAAAATATTTTGCTTCCCCTGGCATTGTCCAAGGTGCCTGCAGCCGAGATTGAGAAACGGGTGAACGAGATCGCCGATACGTTCGGGATTCGCGATATCTTAAACAAATATCCTTATCACATCTCGGGTGGTCAGAAGCAGCGTACCGCGGCCTCGCGCGCCATTGTTGCCAATCCAAGCCTCATATTGGCGGATGAACCGACAGGGGCGCTGGATTCCAAGTCGGCAACCAGCCTGCTGCAAAGCTTAAAGAAACTGAATGAGATAGAGCGTGCCACCATCATGATGGTCACTCACGATGCTTATGCAGCAAGCTACTGCAAACGCGTCATTTTTATAAAAGACGGGCAGCTGTACCAGGAGCTTCATCGAGAAGACCAACTGCGCAAGGTGTTTTTTGATCAGATCCTGGAGGTGCTGGCTGCACTTGGGGGTGAGCATGATGACACTGTTTAGCATAGCCAGAAAAAACATCCGCAAAAATTTCACCAATTACTTTTTATATTTTGCTTCGATGATTTTTAGTATCGTCATTTACTTCACTTTTGTTTCACTTAAATATGATACTGCGATACAGTCCGCAACGGAGGGGTCGACAAAAATCAGCTCGGCTTTTAGCGGTGCCGCTGTTGTGCTGATCATCTTTGTGGCTATATTCATCTGGTACTCCAATTCCTTCTTTACTCGCAAGCGCAAGAAAGAAGTCGGATTGTATTCATTGCTCGGTGTTCGGAAGAAACAGATCGGCCGGATGTTATTTTATGAAAACTTTCTGATGGGTGTGCTGGCTCTACTGGCCGGGATTGCCCTGGGCTCCGTGCTGACGAGATTTTTTGTATCCCTGTTAATGAAGGTCATGGGATATGATGCGGTGTCGAATTTTTCGATATCGCCTGCGGCCATCATCAACACCGCCATTGTGTTTATGATCATTACGCTTATCACGTCACTGCAGGGTTACCGATTGATCTACCGGTTCAAATTGATTGAGTTGTTTCATGCGGATCAGGAGGGAGAACGGGAACCGAAGGCTTCATGGATCACCGCTGTATTGTCTCTGGTATTCATAGGCACCGGATATTGGCTTGCTCTGCAGAACCTGCTGGAATCCAAGGCTTGGGCGGCGATGGGATTCATGCTAACGCCACTCGTCATCCTGACGACGGTGATTATCGGAACGTATCTGCTGTTCAGTACCCTGACCGTGACGTTGTTGAAAATATCGAGAAATAACAAGAACCGATTCTGGAACGGGATGAACATGATCGGTGTCTCCCAGCTTCTATATCGGATCAAAGGCAACGCGCGTACGCTCACGATCATTGCCGTCCTTAGCGCGACAACACTTACTGCTGTTGGGACGGCTTACAGCTTTTATTACAGTAATGCAAGCAATGCCCAGCAAGCGAACCCGAACAGCATGATGTGGATCTCCCATGATAGCAGCGTGACCAAGCGAGCCGACGAGTTGATAGAGTCAACTCCGCAGCACGAGCTGTTATATCATGCGTCCGTCCCTATCTTGGAAGTGGATGCTGATGTCAGTGGGCTGAACGATGTTTTTTCGCATGACATCCAATCATACAGCGTCATCTCCCAGCATGATTTTAACGAACTGGCGAAGATGCAGGGCCGCAAAGACACCATCACATTAAGCAGAGAAGAGGCCGTTGCCTTGGACCCGGCCTATTACGAAGGATTTTCACCGACGTATGTGGGTTCTACGGTGACACTCAAACCAAACAAGCAGGAGCAGCCAATTACCTTTAAGGAATTGAAGAAATACAGCGTGCTGAACTTGGGTACGGTCTATTCTACTATCGTTATAAGCGATGAACGGTTTGCGCAATTGGAGAAACAAGCAAACACGATCATGCTGGAGGCCTATGGCATATCGAATCAAGACAAAGCGAAGCAGTTGACGGAGGATCTCGAAGGCATCTTGCCGGAAAGCGCGTCATTTGCCAGCTATTATCAGGATTATGCGAGAGGAATGGAAGCGTCAGGCCTGTTGATTTTTATGGGAGGATTTCTGGGGCTTGTGTTCCTTACGGCGACTGGCAGCATCATATATTTCAAGCAATTAACCGAGGCAAATTCGGATAAGGCAAGATATCAGATATTAAACAAGATCGGCGTAAATCGGCGTGAGGTTAAAAAGAGCATAGCTCAGCAAGTTCTGTTCATCTTTGCTTTGCCGCTCGTTGCCGGCATTGCCCACTGCGCTGTCGCACTTTCTGCGTTGTCCAACCTTCTGCATATGAATCTTGTGATTCCGGTCGTGATCTGTATGGCCGTCTATACCTGTGTTTATTTGATCTATTACGTCGTTACCGTTAGGTCCTACTATAAAATTGTAACCAAAACTAAATAACCTATCATAAAGGAGTATAGTCATGAAAAAAACGATGATCTTCGGCGGCATTCTTGTCGCCATCCTCATTGGATTTGTTGTATTTATTCAAAATGTGAACATTAACCGCTTCGGGACGGATCAATATTATGTGCAAATTCAAGATGGAACCAAAGTGGAAGACAAAACGGATAACGGGGAGAAGTACATCTACTATGAGTACACCTTGGAGGGCTTCAACAAAGAAGGGAACGCGAAGACGTTAACCTTTAGGGCGAACAAAGAACTGCGAAAAGAAGCGTACTTGCGTTTATACGTCAAGGAAAAGGGTGTCAGTTCCTATCAAGAGGTACAGGCAAACGAGCTTCCGGAACCAGCCAAGGTGAAGCTTGAAACGTTAGGAAAATAAGGACGATATCAGAGGGAGAGAATAACATGACTCACGTAAAAGAAAAAACGACGATCCTATCGAAAAAGGCTATTATTGGCTCACTTGCATTGACATTGACTGCATGCCCGCTCATCAACGCGGGTCATGCAGCGGCAAAGGCCGTTTCCCCGACTACAATTTCACAAGTCTCTGCGAGCGTTGAAGCGCATGCGCCGATTCAATATTATATTCAGGCGAGACTGAACGAGAAGAACATGACCATGCAGGGAAGCAGCATGGTTACCTATCGAAACACCAGTCAGGATACGTTGAATCAGCTGGTATTCCATACCTATGCCGATGCCAACCGTTCGAAATCAACTCAGACGTCCATGTTTAAACGATCGAACGAAGCAATCAGCAAGAACCAACCGGATAAGAAGCCGGAAGATTTTCTCGGCGGCATTGATATTCAAGGAGTCAACGCTAACAGCCAAGCTCTCGAGTTCCATAATAAAGATCAGGCTTTGACTATTCAATTGAAGGAGCCCCTTCAACCAGGGGCAACGATATCGGTACATATGGACTTCTCTCTGAAAATTCCGTATGGTTCGCAGCGCTTATCTTATTACCAGGATATTGTGAATGGCGCTCACTGGTTTCCGGTTTTGTCGGTCTATGACGAGGAGAAGCATCAATGGAATACAACCCCTTACAGTCCATCATTCGAAAGCGATTATTATACTTCTGCAGATTATGAAGTAGAGTTCAACGTTCCCGACGCTTATCAGGTGGCGATGCCAGGCACGATAACGACACGGAATAACGTGGAACCTGGCCGCAAGGTTGTTTCCACTGTTGCCAACAATACAAGGGAATTCGTATTTTTTGCCAGTCCCAATTTCAAAGTGGATAGTGTTACCCGCGACGGCTTGACGATCGAATATTTATATTTTGATAACGAACCGGGAAAGAAACAGGTCATTGATCGGTATATCGATCAGGCATTTAAAGCCATTGAATTTTTTGGTGATAAATACGGCGCTTATCCTTATCCGGAATTCCGAATCGTCGAGTCTTACGTGGAGGGTGTGGCTATTGAATATTCACGGGTCATCCAGATGGGACAGGTTCACACCCAGGCCGACCCCGCGCAAGACACTGTATTCGTTCATGAAATCGCTCATCAGTGGTTCCACGCTCTAATCGGGAACGATTCGGAGAAGGAATCTTTCCTGGACGAAGGTTTTGCCGATTTTTCCAAGGTGTATTATGCCGAGAAGCAGGGGGATAAGCTGAATGGTTTTAAATCCATTCAATTTGACGATTCCAAGATGGAGCTTGCCATTGCATCGACCAATGACGAGGTGGGGGATTTGGCTAGCCCGGTGTATTACGAGAAAGGTCGCCAAGCGATCTACCAATTGTACCGTTCCGTTGGCGAAGAGAAGTTTGACCGCTTTATGAAGGAATATTTCAAACGCTATGTATATAAAAATGCCACCATTGAGGGACTTCTCCAAACGATTGAAGACGTGCTCGGAAAAGAGGCGCGAAACGAAATGGCAACGGCTCTATATCAGCCGGGGTTTGTTCTTAAGCCTGAATACCAACTTTCCGAAGAGGAGAAAACCGCATATATGCATGATCAGTTTCAATTGCTGTACCAATCAGCCCTTTCCCAAATTCCAGGATTGCCCTACGAAACGATGAGCCGCATCATGGAGAAGGCCCTTCAGGGAGAGCCATTATCGATCGTTCTGAGCGATCAAGTAAGCAATCATACACGCAAACAGCAAGAAGCCATGGTGAACCAGCTCACAATGCTTCTTGATATCAGCGGAGTGAAATATGACGTTATTCGGGATCGCCAGGTGTTGAAAACGAAATTGAAGAAGGAACTGGGGACAAGCAATCTGATCGTGATCGGCAACGGTAAAACGAACGGGGTGATCCAGGCCCTGAAGTCTGGTATCATCGAGCGGGTGAACAAAATGGGCTTTGCCTGGAAGGATACCATGAATCAACCGAGTGCTTCCGGGGCGTATGTGATCAAGCATCCATTCAATCAAAATCGCCTAATGCTGCACTATTTCTGGAATGGAGATCATGTAAGTGATGAGGTCTTCGAGACCTACATGGCGAAAATGCAAGAATCCCTTGGATTCACGAGCGCTTTCTATCAGTACTATGTGATGGACAAGAAGGGCAAGGTGGTGTTAGATAAACAAGAGGAGAACCCGCTATCGAAGTTTTTTGCGGAGGAGTAAGCTGGATGTATGTTTCCTTCCTGATGCTCCATGCGCTGTTGAATAGCAGCCTGGCAGGAGGGAAAAATGTTGGTTATAGCAGGGGGTGAACGAATTGGCGTTTGATCAAAAGGTACTTGTCGTTGATGACGAGGCGGATATTGTCAGGCTTCTTCAAACCGTGCTGATCAAGGAAGGCATCGATCAGGTATATACCGCAGCAACAGCGGAAGCAGCATGGCTTGAATTCCAGAATTGGCAGCCCGATCTTGTCATTCTGGATATCATGCTTCCGGACGGAGAAGGATACGAGGTATGCAAGAAAATACGCAGCGTCTCCAATGTTCCGATATTCTTCTTATCGGCCAAGACCGAAGAGATTGATAAAATCCTGGGTTTCGCCATCGGCGGCGACGACTATATTACCAAGCCCTTTAGTCCGAAGGAAGTGGCTTACCGGATCAAAGCTCGGTTTCGGAGACCGGAAGTTTCTGAGCATGAGGATAAACCGAATCGCGTGATTAAGAAAGGCCCCTTTGAATTAGATGAAGAGAAGGTGGAGCTGAAGAAGAACGGCAAGGTCATTCCACTAAAACCGAAAGAGCTGGGATTGCTTACGCTGCTGCTTAAACATCCGGGCCAGATCATAAGCAAGGAAAGTTTATATGATCAGGTATGGGGTGAGGAATTCTTCGGATTTGATAATACCGTGATGGTTCACATCAGGAGGCTGCGGGAGAAAATAGAAGAGGACCCTTCCAATCCCCGGTATCTCCTTACGGTAAAAGGCCTTGGGTATAAGTTTGTCGTAGAGGATGAATAAGGGATGAAGTGGAAGCTGACCGGCAGGTATCTGGTCTCCGTGGTTCTTATCGTCGTCATCGTTATTATTATGAACATCGTGGTGATTATCGGCTTATTCGTTCTACAATCGGTGAATGAGGATTTCCCGCTTTTAAATCGGCAAACCTCAGCAGAATCGATATCCAGATCCTTCCAGGAACATATCGTAATATCGGAATCGGGGGCTTCGATAAGCGAGAAGGGCAAGGAGATTTTGGAGAAGAATCAGGCATGGGTACAAATTCTGGATGAGAATGGTGGGGAAATCTACCGCTATCTTGCTCCGGAAGAGGCCAAAACAAAGTACGCCCCCATCGATATTGTGCAGATTTATAAGTATGTTGAGAAGGAAGTGCTTTCCACCGTCTTTATTGGCGAAAAGGTGGGCTTCGAACATCGTTACAGTTACTTGATTGGATTTACGACTCCATACCTGGAGCGGCAAGTGTTAACCATCGATTCACGGAACTTCGCACAAATGTTTAAGGTATTTAGTGTATCCATCATCATCGTTGACGGATTCATCGCCTTATGTATCGCTTATATCTTCAGCAAGCGGTTGACCAAACCCATGTTTATCTTAATCGACAGCATTAAGCGTTTAGCTAGCCGTGATTATAACGTCTATCATCAACCTAAGGGGATATATAAGGACGTGTTCGCCAATATTAATCTTTTGGCCCAAGAGCTGAAATCAAGCGAGAAGGAAAGAAAGAAATTGGATGCGATGAAGGAAGAATGGATCGGCAATATCTCGCATGATATCAAAACGCCCCTTGCTTCGATCCAAGGCTATGCGGAGATGATAAAGGACACGGAATATCAGTTCTCGATGGATGAAATACGGGATTACACCGGGATCATTGAAGGAAAGTCTAAATATTTGCGAGACGTGATCGAAGACTTGAATCTGTCGACCCGCTTGAGGAATAAAAAGCTGACGTTGAATAAGAAAAATGTAAACCTCGTAAGCCTGGTACGCAATGTCGTGATCGATACGCTGAATGACCCGAGATACGCCAACCGGGACATTGATTTTAGCAGCAGTCATGAAGTCATTAAAATCGAGGTTGACGATATTCTGATACGTAGAGCAATCACCAATCTGATCTATAATGCGATTGTTCATAACCGTGAGGATATTTCGATCAAGGTCCAGGTCGAGAAGAATGAGGAGCATATCCTGATTCGTGTGGAGGATAATGGAAAAGGCATTAAGCAGGAGGAGCTCGGAAGAATCTTCGATCGATATTACCGCGGGACCAATACGGGGGAACTCCATAAAGGGTCAGGTCTTGGGATGGCTATTACACATGACATTGTGATCGCGCATGGAGGACATATTCAGGTTCATAGCACGCTTGGCCAAGGCACAGTTATGGAAATCAAACTGGTACGGAACAGCGCCGATATGAATGATGGTTTTCCGACGGTAAGGGACCATGGTCAGGAGTAAAAACACGCAAAAGGGATACACTACCGCAAAAGGAGTGTATCGCTTATGAAACTGCTTGTTAAGTTATTGGTGCATGGAGTTTTGATTACGGCACTGCTGGTTGTACTTACCGATGCTTCGTTCACAGGGGCTATATTGACGGCATTAGGAATTGGCATCGTTGCTTATTTGGTGGGAGATTTATTTATTCTGCCACGTACCAGCAATATGATGGCAACGATTGCCGATGCCGGATTGGTATTTGTAATGCTGTGGATTATTGGCGGTGTTGCGAACTGGACCCTTGATTTCTCGGAGGTCCTACTGATTGCAGTACTTGCGGGAAGCTTCGAGTATTTATATCATATGTGGGTCAGGGGCGAGCATTTGTTTGAAAAGAGACGGCGGGCTTCGTAACCACGGTAAAACCTTATATCGATTAATATGCGTATATGATGAAGCCTGAGAAATCAGGCTTTTTTGCCATGATATTGCTAGATGGGTGACCACTAGCAGCAGAAAAATTATACAATACATGAAAGAGCCTATGCGGGCATATTGATCTCGGAGGTAAATCATGAGTAACATTCAATATCTGTCGCAATTCAACTTGCTTCATTCCTTATCGAAAGATGATTTGATCGTGATGGATGAGCTAACCTCCATTACAATCTATCCTAAACATACATTCATACAAACACCGCAAACCTTCACGGAACGATTATACTTTGTGAAAAAGGGTAGAGTTCGCTTGTACAGGTTAAACACAGAAGGAAAGCAATTTACGCTGGACATATTGGGCGAAGGGAATGTGTTTGGTGAATTAAACGGTTTATCGCTCGGTACACGGGAAGTATTCATTGAAACGCTGGTAGAATGCGATATCTGCATGATCGATCAGCGGCGATTTGAGAACTTTCTGATCGAACACCCTCAATTCATGCTCAATATGATGAAGGTCATGAGTGACCGTTTGGTACATATGAGCAGTCTTGCGCAAAACCTGGCGTTGGGTAAACTACATGAAAAAATCCTGCACGTGATCGTAAACCTGTCCAATCAATTTGATCTGGAGCGTAGCGGCGAGTACTATAGAATCGATCTGCCACTGACGCATCAAGAAATTGCGAATTTGGTCGGAGCAACTCGGGAGGCTGTCACATTGGTATTAAAAGAGCTATCGGAAGCGAAAGTGATCAAGACCGGATTTCGAACGATTTACATTCATCGGGATTACGCCATGACGAGATTGAGCTGAACAACGTAAGTTGTAAGCTGCATTACATCCATTGATCTGGATCCCGTTTATTCTGTAACTTATTTAATAGATTAAGGAGACTGGATCGGGATGGAAATCAACGATGAAGAGATATCGATAGACCGTGCATTATTGCACAGGAAAGGTGCTCGTAAGGTGAGTGAGGTTCCTGAAGAAGTTAAGGTGCTACTACAGCAAGGGCGATTGGAAACGGTGAATTTGACAGAATGGCTTGCTATAGATCACTTGAACTTGCTGAAAAATGTATTGGACGAGTTTGGATTACAAAAACAGCGAGATGAAATGTTATCGAGGTTGGTTCAGATTGATGACAAGGTGACAAAAATCATCCCGGCGATTGCCGATTCCTGGATGAATCTGCAGGAGCAAATGCCGAAGACTGAGCAATTTGATATCGTAAACAGTCTGTCTAAACACCGTTCAGACAGCGTTCGCTGCTGGGCAGCCTATATGGTTGGGTTAGATCAGCTGGACCTTGAACAGAAGCTGGACCGAATAAAGGCGTTTGCAGCAGATGAACATTTTGGCGTGCGTGAAATATCATGGATGGCTGTTAGGGATTCTGTCGCGAGCGAATTAAGGCAATCTATACGTTTGTTATCTTCTTGGGTTCATGACAAGAATATGTACATTAGGAGATTTGCAATTGAAGTGATTCGCCCGCAAGGCGTCTGGGCCAAACATATTGCCGAACTAAAAGAGAACCCGGACATTGCTCGGCCGCTATTGGATGCGGTGAAATCCGATCCGGTCAAATATGTGCAAGATTCTGTAGCGAATTGGCTTAATGATGCCAGTAAAACGAATCCGGATTGGGTGATTCAGCTATGCCGGGAGTGGCAGTCATCTTCCGGAACCAAGGAAACCGAGCGCATCGTAAAGCGAGCCCAGAGAACGCTTGCGAAGAAGAATACATGAGACTATGACGTTTTATGCTCCCCTGTTGATAAGAGCGAGTTACGCCTCCTAACGCGTCAATAAAATAACCCCATTGCTCGTTCAAGAGCGATGGGGTTATTCAGTTTCTTACCTCTTAAGGCTTAGCATTCCTCCAATAAGTATACGCATGCACCACGCTACCGGTAAAAGAAGGTGAATCCTTCAATAAATCAGGCAGCTTGGCAAGTTCTTCCTCCATGTAAGCTGCTCCTTCTTCATAGAAGGAAATATGATCGCCTTCATGGCTGGCTTTGATCTCGACGGAAATCTTGATCGGCTTGCCCAACTCATCGGCAAATGCAATCTCTTCCTTAGAGACTGCGACAATCCCGTTCGATCCTTCCGCTACATCCCGGAAGGCCATGAGTGAAACATGGTCCATTCGGTTGATCATCCACTTGCTGAGCGACATATCTTGACCGGTAACTTTGTATTTATCCAGCCACACGGCCATATCCATACTTGCTTCCAGATTGGAGTCCTTTTTCAATTCCGTAACAAAGGCATCCAGATTCGCGGTCCATTCGGAAATAACCTGCTGCGAATTTTCCCTCCACGCAGGCAGCACATAAGGCTCAATGTCCAAATGAATGCCATGAAAACGTTCATTGCCTTCCACTGCGCGGTTGTAGTTCTTTACGTAATTAACCAATCGCAGCATTCGGGGCCGGTTCTCCTCAAGTGCCCATATCGGATGACCACCCATGGCATGAACTTCGATTCCGGCAGCAGCCGCTTGTTTAACAAACGAAGAGTACGAACTGTACGGTTGCTCCAGGTCCAGTCTTACATACAGCCAGTTCAAGTTTTTCTCTTTCGCAAAATCAAGAATTTCCTGACTGTTTTGAATTACTTCATGAGCTTCCCATATATACGTGCCTCTTACGATAGGGTCCCGTGTAACCGGATCCGCATCTGGCACGCGACCGCCTTCTCCCGGTTCAGGATTCGGATCGGGGTCCGGTGATGGGGAAGTAGGTTCGTTATCGTCTGGCGGTACGCTCCCATCATTGGACATGTTTTGCCAGTTGCGGATATCGTGGATAGCGATCCCGGCAAAGGATGCATATGAACCGAGCACACCCGAAAGATGCTCCAGTTTCTCGTTCATTCTGTCCTTACCATGCCCATAAAAGCTGGTGTGAGACTCGCCCGGCATTTCCTTCGTGTTAACCCCAATAAGAATCTGTTTACCAAGCCTGTTGGCAAGCTCAAGCTCATCTCGCGTCAGTTCCAGTATTCCATGCTCGGATTCTACTTCGTTCCGGTAGGCCATCACGGTAACATGGTCAAATGTACGGATCAGCCATTCATTCAGATTGGTGCCATTTTCTAAGGAGTATTGATCAAACCAGAAGGGGATGTCGATCCCGAGTTCCAGCTCGTTTCCGGACACTTGATTCAGGAACACCTCCAGATTTTGTTCCCAAGTGCTGATGATCTTGTCCTTCTCGTCCTCCCACTGGGCAAGTACATACGGCTCTATATCAAGATGGATTCCGTCAAATCGGGCACCGGCCGAAACCTTGCCGTTATAGTTCACCACCCAATCCGCGAGTCCGAGCATATCTTCCCGATGTTCGGTGAGGGCCCATCTTGGATCTCCACCTAAAGCATGCACTGCGATTTGATTCTCATGCGCACGTTGTATAAATGCCTCGTAAATTTCAGACGGCAGTTGACGATCAATCTGTAAGAAGATTAGATTAATTCCCTCTTCCCTGGAAAAACGAAGAAGTTCTTCGCCGCCATCCTGAATCAGATCCGTCTGCCAGATCCAAGTTGCTTTTTTTGCAGCATTTTCCCCATAAGCCGGGGTATGAAGCCCCACCAGAAGCATGACAGCCAAGAGACTGGCAAGCATCGGATAACCTTTCACTTTCATGTTTTCCCTCCGTTTCTCTACGAGAACTCCACGTATTCTCTATTTAGTAAACGGGGTTATTATAGCATTGATACCTCAAAAAAAGATGAGCCCTTGTTCTTACAGGACAGGCAGCAAGGAGCACAGCGAACGAATGATCGGTATAAAAGGAACTACGACATATTTGGTAAAGTTTAACTAAATGATATAAATTATATGAATTCGAACAAAATTAAGGCTAACTACTCAGGAAGAAAGTTGTGTTTATGGCTTCGGTATGGCCTAGTGTCACTGTTTTAATGACGAACGTCATTCAATTTATGGGTTTTGAAGGGGATTCGAAAGCATACATCATAACAACTAGTAATTTAAGGGAGAGGAGTCACTAGTAGTGGTAGAAAGTGAGACTCTGCATATGTAGATGATTCGTCATGTTGAATTCGTACACGATGTTCGTATACGATTTGGAATTCAAGTCCATCCTAGGACTAAAAACATAAGGTGGGCGCACATGATAAATTTGGAATCGAGATTGGAGAATATTGAAGACCGTTTTGTGAATATAGATACCTATCTATGTAAACATGATTTTACGTTAGCCGGCAATTGGGATTACAAGCATGGTTATCTAGACCGGCGCTTGGATCAGGAGCGGATGGTGTGGCTTCGGATCCCTTTTCTGGTAACCAAAGGCAGCTTGGATGGCGAATGCGGCGGCTGCCATGCTACGATAAAGCTCGGCCGTCCATTCGTGTTTAGACATATATACAATACAGGAACCGACAAGCATGCGGCACCTCGTTTATTGGGAGCTCTCTTTGATCAATTCCAGGCTCCGATCGACCCTGACGCATCGGTGGACGATATGTGGATTGAACAAGCAAGACAAGTTTTGGACGAAGTGGAGGCAGGGTACTTGCACTAACACTCGGCGCTCATCGAGGAGATCAAGTTGTCTTGATCTCTTTTTCATATTTACATCATAACAAGCAAGGAGCTCTGACGTTTGCTGCAGTCAAAGGGCTCCTTTTTGTTTGGGTGAACAGAATAGGGTGATTAATGAATATCCTTTGAAAACTTTAGAACCTTAGTAAGAGCGGGCCCAAATGATAAAGCATCCTGATATAGTAGGATAGACTGGCTTCAATATGCTGCTTACATTGGATTTATTAAATAAATGAAGAAGGTGGATACCACTCATGAACAAAAAAACATTGTTTAATGATGGATGGACATTTGCAAAAAGCAGTCTTGACCTTACGGATTCGGCAAATCTTATATTCCAACCCGTGGATATTCCCCATGATTGGCTTATTTATAACACGGAGAATTTATATGAAAACAGCATGGGCTGGTACCGGAAGCAATGGTCGTGGAATTACGAAGGCGCTCAGGTTCTGCTGTGTTTTGACGGTGTTTATATGGATTCTTCGGTTTATGTCAATGGTCATTACGTGGGCGAATGGAAATATGGATATTCCTCCTTTGAACACGAAATAACGGATTTCCTGATCGAAGGGGAGAATGTCATCGTTGTGAAGGTTGTACACCAAAGTCCGAACAGCCGATGGTATTCGGGCGCGGGCATCTATCGTAATGTATGGTTAAAGATAAGGGAAGCGAACCATATCACAACAGACGGCATTTATATATCAACAGTATGTCAGGAAAATGGATGGTTGGTCGAAGTCGACACGGAAGTGAACATCGTTGATGGTGTGGTTATCAACCACATCATCATGAAGGATGGTCAGAGGATCGCAGAGGTGTCAGAACGAGTCAATGCTAGCAGCGCAGGCAATATAACGAATACGCAAACTTTAGCTGTAGAGCGTCCAAGGCTATGGAGCCCGGATGAACCTCATTTGTATCAGTTGGTTACCGAGATGAGGGTGACTGGAACAGATCTCCCAGCAGACTGGCACGATGAAATTGTAGAATCGGTATCGCACAACGTGGGATTTCGCCATATTAAGCTTGATCCGAATCAAGGTTTTCTCCTGAACGGCAGCAAACTGAAATTGAATGGCGTATGCGAGCATCATGATCTCGGAGCTCTGGGAGCAGCGTTTAACAAAACGGCCTTAGCCAGAAGGTTTGCTATTCTGAAAGACATGGGAGCTAATGCGATCCGCACCGCACACAATATGCCTGCTAAGGAATGGATGGATCTTGCGGATGAAATGGGGCTGCTGATCGTATCGGAAGCCTTTGATATGTGGGAACGTCCGAAAACCCCATATGATTATGCAAGGTTTTTCTCGGATTGGGTTCAGCATGACGTGAAGAGCTGGGTCAAACGGGATCGGAACCATCCGTCCCTTATCATGTGGAGTATCGGGAATGAAATATATGATACCCATGCGGATGAGAGGGGTCAGGATATAACAAGGATGCTGATGACAGAGGTCCAGCGATACGATCCCAAGCAAAATGCAAGCGTTACCATCGGATCGAATTATATGCCTTGGGAGAACGCTCAGCATTGTGCAGACATCGTAAAGGTGGCAGGTTATAACTATGCTGAGAAATATTACGAGAAGCATCATCAGGAACATCCGGATTGGATCATCTATGGCAGCGAGACTGCGTCGGTCGTACAAAGCAGAGGCATTTATCATTTCCCGTTTGAGAAGTCCATTCTGGCCGATGATGACGAGCAGTGTTCCTCCCTCGGAAACAGCTCGACCAGTTGGGGAGCGAAATCGACGGAGGCGTGCATTCTGGCTGAGCGGGATACGCCTTTCTCGCTGGGACAGTTTATATGGACCGGATTCGATTATATTGGAGAACCTACGCCGTATCATACCAAAAACTCTTATTTTGGTCAGATGGATACGGCAACCTTCAAGAAGGATTCCTATTATATCTATCAAGCGGCCTGGACGGATTATAAAACAAAGCCCATGGTGCATCTGCTGCCATACTGGGATTTCAACGGCGGTCAAATGATCGATGTTCGCATCTGTTCCAATGCGCCAAGGGTCGAGTTGCAGCTTAATGGGGAAACCATCGGTAAACATGATATTGACCATGCACACGGAAGACAGCTTGTGGGCTGGTGGGAGATTCCTTATGTGAAAGGCGAATTGAAAGCGATCGCTTATGACGAAGCAGGACGTATCGTGGCTACGGATATACGAACCTCTTTTGGCGATGCCAAGGGCATTGTTTTGCGCCCGGATAAGGAAGAATTAACAGCCGATGGAGCAGACCTCATCTTCGTCGAAATCGCGATGGAAGATGAGAACGGCCATGCTGTCGAGAACGCGAATAACCGGGTGGAGGTCCATGTCACGGGTGTCGGACGATTGCTTGGACTCGATAATGGGGACAGCACGGATTATGATCCGTACAAAGGCCGAAGCAGAAGGCTGTTCAGCGGCAAGCTAATGGCGATCATCGGATCCACATTGGAGGCTGGCCAAATTCAGATCGAAGTGTCTTCGATTGGTTTAGAGAGCCGATGCCTACATTTGACATCCATTCCCGCACAGGAAGAAGTGACAACGGGCATATCAGCAAGCATGAGTAACGAAGATGGGCCGTGCCTGACGGGGAGTTTGCTTGAGCTTCCGCTTCGCAAGATTGAACTGATCAGCGAAGGAGGTCAAACATTTCATCCGTCCAATCGGCAAGTGGTGGTGCGTGCCATGTTACATCCGCCGGAAACCTCTTATCAAGAGGTTGAATGGGCTGTCGTGAACGATGCCGGCATTGACTCCAATATCGCCAGTGTGGAAGCCGCTGGTCATGAAGCCATCGTGACTGCTCTTGGCGACGGTGAGTTTCGTTTGAGGTGTACGAGTCGGAACGGAACGGATAAGACCAAGCTCATATCCCAGCTTGAATTTCAAGTCGATGGTTTGGGGGCGGCCTACAAAGACCCATACTCCTTCATTTCGGCAGGACTGTATGACTACAGTCAAGGTGATGTGGGAAACGGGAACGAAAGAGGCGTTGCTACGAGTAGAGACGGTGAGACGCAAGTCGGATTTCGGGACATCGATTTCGGTCCCCATGGCTCCGATACAATTACCATTCCGATATTTGCGCTCTCAAGCGAAGCGTACTCGCTGCAAATCTGGGAAGGGATGCCCGGTGAGGAGGGCAGCTTCTTGCTGGCCGATTGTATTTATCAGAAAGAGTCCAAGTGGAACGTGTATCAGGAAGAAACCTACCAGTTGTCCAAGAAGCTGCGCGGGATCACGGCGATATGCTTTGTCCTTCGTCAGAAGGTGCACATCAAAGGGTTTTATTTTCACGTGGGGGATAGAGCCTTCGAGCAGAATTTTGCCGCAGATTGCGATCGGATCTATGGAGATACCTTTACGATTATGGACAACAAGTTTGTTGAAGGTATCGGAAATAATGTTTCCCTCGAGTTTGACCCGATGGATTTCTCAGAAGCAGGTGCATCGAAACTGATTGTATACGGCCGTTCGGTCATAGATAAGAACACGATTCATATCCGTTTTGCCAATTCGGAAGGAGAAAGCAACCAACTCGTTGAATTTACGCGGTCTGTTGGATACGAAGAGCAATTATTTGATCTGGAGCATGTAACCGGCAAACAGAAGGTGACGTTCATCTTCCTACCGGGAAGCCAATTTGATTTTGGCTGGTTCCGGTTTGTAAGATCAGGTTCCTAATTTAATAGTATTCGAGGCTGCAGATCCAATCGGCAGCCTTCTTCTGTTTGGAATGGATCGATAGGATTTGAATTAACCCTGCGCTATAATTAAATAATCGACATACCGAGATGGAAGGGACCGTGATGGGAATGAAGCAAACCCATAAATCGGGGAGCAAAAGAGGGCCCAAGATCGTCATATGGACCCTGTCTATAATAGCCGTGGTAATCATAGCAGCCAGTGTCATACTGGATTCTCTTACTTACAAGCCGCTTGATGAAGCTAAAGCGGTGTTTCGAAGTGATACGGAAGTCGTCGTCGAACACCTTAAGGACGGCTATCGTTTCGAGCCCGTGGGCGGGGAGGTGATCCAGCCTGACATTATTTTTTATCCGGGTGGATTGGTGGAGCCCGAAAGTTATGCGCCTTTTGCCAAGAGAATGGCGGAGAAGGGGCATCGCGTGTACATTGCATCCATGCCTTTGAATCTCGCCGTGTTCGGACAGAATAAGGCGGATTCCTTCATATCGGAGCATCAAGGGAGCCGTTATGTCATTGGCGGGCATTCTCTAGGCGGCGTTTTTGCTGCGAGATATGCTTCTGAACATACGGATGTCATTGACGGGGTTTACTTCATGGCTTCCTACGCGGATGATGGAGGCAAGCTAAACGGATTAAATATGTCCGCACTTCAGATCACCGGTACGAAGGATGGCATTCTCGATCGAACAGAATGGGAAGCTGCAAGAAAGAATCTGCCGGATGATACAACATACGTGGATATTGCGGGCGGCAATCACGGACAATTCGGTTTTTACGGTTTCCAAAAGGGAGACAACGAAGCTTCCTTAACCCCAGCAGAGCAGTTGATCGAAGTAACGGAAGCTATGGACCTCTGGATCCAGGGCATCGATTTGTTTCAACGCTGAAACTGAAATGTAACCCGATTGAAACTTCTACGTATATAGGTTATAAACATGGGAACATGTTAAACACTTAAAGAAGTTGAGGGATTCCATCTTATGAATGTGGCGTATACAGATTATGCCGATACGGGATATCGGCGGGCTGAACAGAAGGCAGCTCAGTATTTTGCATCACTTTATGTTCAGGTTGAGGAAAAGAGTTATGTGCCGATCCTGACAGAAGACATTCTATTGTGGAAAAGGAAGCATATTCGTCGTCCTTCATGGCTGTCTTTTTTATCGCCGGGAAAGAAGAAACCGGATACCCGGGATTATCATAGATATATCGGATGGCTCCATTATACAGGTGAATTGGATAGTTATTTGGATCGAAGCATTTCCTATATTTATATGAGAGATCTGGGTATGGCTCTGGACTCGCCTGACACGAAGGCCAGAATAGGGCGCGTTGCTCACGATACCAAAAAACTTTTGCTTCGCTCCACCGGCTCGAATGGAGGAGACACGCCGGATTATATGAGTTTGGCCGGGCTGTACCGATGGGCCCAGAAGGAAGGTATCGAAAATGCCGTCATTTGGGTCATCAACAAACTGAAGCATGTGGCGACCCATATTCCGGAGGAGATGGATGCGGACCAAGCCCAACGCAAATTGATCAAAATTATCGTCGGTGTTGTAATGCACGTTATAGAAGATATGAGTGTCGAGACATCGCCCGCAGAACGTTCGGCCCGTCTTGATGATGCCATCCGATTGGGTTATTCCTACGGGTTGACCTATCCTTTTATAGACGATCTGCTCGATTCAGGGGTCTTGAACGATCAGGAGAAGGAACAATACTCCCAAATGATACGACAGGCGCTTCTCACTGGAACGGTTCCGGAGATGGGTCAGTGGAGCGGGAAAAACATGGATCTCGTTCATTTCGTTCATAAGGAGCTTCGAGATGCATTTGAGTATATTCAGGGACACCAATGCCCGGCAACGCAGCAGACTTTTTTTGAGCAGTCTAACGTGTTTTTTTATTCCCAGCATATTGACCGTATTAAGGATCTCGCCAATCCCAATTACAGCAATGAGGAATTATATCTGCCGATCATTCTGAAATCATCGTCCTCCCGATTGATCGTCCGTTCCGTCATCAGCGCGTCGGCGGATGAAGGCTTTGAGGACCGGACATTCTTCTACGGTATCTACAACCAGTTGGCCGATGATTTTGCCGATATGTTCCAGGATATGGAAGACGGAGCGGTAACACCGTACACTTATTATTTAAAATATCGCGG
Source organism: Paenibacillus sp. 2KB_20 (assembly GCF_052115765.1). Classification (NCBI taxonomy): domain Bacteria; kingdom Bacillati; phylum Bacillota; class Bacilli; order Caryophanales; family Paenibacillaceae; genus Paenibacillus; species Paenibacillus sp. 2KB_20. Next base: position 209,116 of record NZ_JBFRHH010000009.1, read on the forward strand.
TCAGCGTACGGATCTTATCAATCCTTTTGAAATGTATTGGGCGGTTATCTCTCACCTGATTCATAACGTGTATCACTCGGACGCCAAGACGCGAGAGGTAATGCTGGACCGGGCCATCAATGGCCTGAAGCGTTGTAAAGAACGAGTCGGGGCTGAGAAATATCATGAAATCATGGATATTTTTGCATCTGGGAACCCGGAATTTAATCGGCTCATCCAGCAAATGGTTCTAAAAGCCGATCAGGTGGATTTCTTCGATAAATTGCTGCGGGACCAGATGGTTACGGTGCTCCGAAACGAGCGGAAGGAAAAGGATCTTTTTATCGATACCTTTAAAACCGTTCGGAATGAGATCAACAACAGCTTGCAAATTGCGAAACTCCCTGGCATTCCTCCAATGAAAGAGTCGTTGATTGATGCCGCCAATTATACGCTTGAAGGGGACGGCAAACGTCTAAGACCTACCTTGACTTGGGTCATGGCCGTGAACGAATACGGACTGCGAGCTTCCGCCATCGTGCCTCTGCTAAGGTCGCTTGAATACATGCATACTGCTTCCCTGATATTCGATGATTTGCCGACCCAGGATAACGCCTCTACCCGTAGAGGGCGACCGACCTTGCATCGGGTTCATGATAGCGCCACGGCGGAAATCACCGGTTTGTTCCTGATTCAGAAGGCCATCGAAGAACAATCGTCCCTTGAAGGGTTTGATCCCAAAACGGTGCTGAAGCTGATTCAATATTCGTCCCAGCGGGCTGGAGATATGTGTTCGGGCCAGGCGATGGATTTGAATTCAAAAGGGAAGGCATTGTCCTTGGAGGAGTTGAATACGGTCTGTTATTACAAGACGGGTATCGCGTTTGAGGCATCTCTCGTTATGCCTGCCATCCTTGCTCAGGTGAAGGAGACCGAAATTGCGACACTGAAGAAATTTGCTTACCATGCGGGCATAGCCTTTCAAATCCAGGATGATTTGCTTGATGTGCAGGGGAATTTGGAGCAGCTCGGGAAACCCGGAGGACAGGATGCGGAGAACAACACATCAACCTTTGTGAGCATCTTGGGTCAGGAAGGCGCCAGTCGGGAAATGTGGGAGCATTATTGCCAGGCCATGGAGGCGCTGCAGGAGATGCCGCGCAATACGGCGTTTCTCAAGCATTTATTAAATTACATGGTAAATCGAGATCGTTAAAGTTCTTCTATTATACTGTTCAATGTTGAGAAAATATCCCGTGAGGAAGTGTTGGCGTGAATGCCAGCACTTTTTTTGGTTCCGACATTCGTGTAGGCCCATGCGTGTACATATTATAGCAGTATCGGCGGGTGGACCAACCGGTATTTGCTTTGCGGCTATGTTTCCTGACCGTGTTGCAAGTTTGACACTTCAAAGTGCCGTCACTAAACCCTGGCTCAAACCCCAAGACAAAGAATATAAACTGGGACGTCGTATTTTTAAACCCAGCGTTGAGAAAAAAACGTGGAACATGATTGCATTAATAAACAATATACTACCACGAACTACATTCAAATTAATGCTGCCATCCTTTCCAAGCTCCGTTTTAGTGAAATCCGCGAAAGACTTGATGAGAAATCATTGGAGGAACTTCGAAAAATGAATAACAGACAACGTTCCTATTCTGGATTCCTCATTGATTTGGAACAGTCACAAACCGATTATACGAACGAATTAAGGAGTATTCGTGCACCGACGCTGATCCAGCATAGTAAAAATGATAGTGTTGTCCCCTTAACTCATGTTGAGCAAGCTCAATCTTGTATTCCACTTGCAGAAGCTAACGTGCTCGACTCGTGGGGACATTTGATCTGGATTGGACAACATGCTCGTCATTTTGATGAAAGACTGTTACATTTCTTATCCAGTAACCAAATTTACGAATAAGATTGCATTTCTGTTTTAAACAAATCATTCATCTCATTTTTTTGATAAAAAAGTACAGTTCTTGCTCCAAGGAATTTGGTATGATGACCTCATAGCCAATCCATACAGATAGGGGGCAAAAGAACTTGAAATGCAGAGCGGTGAAATCGTTCAACGCGCCATTGATTATATCGAAGATCATCTAACGGAATCGCTGTCACTCGAGGAAATTGCCGGCGTGGCGGCCATGTCATTGCCCAATTTATACCGATTGTTTCATAGCCTGACGGGACACCCCATCAAGGAGTACATACGTAAACGCAGAATCAACGAAGCCGCCATCTGCTTGCGGGATACCGACTTGCCGACAATCGATATCGGATACCGCTGCGGATTTGAGTCCTACCAGGCATTCATTAAAACCTTCAAGAGGCTCACGGGACTGACTCCAGGACAATACCGGAGATCTCAGTTGGTTTACAGTTTCGAACGGATGAATCTGAATGAATATGTAAGCTATATGGAAGAGCGGGACTTATCAGAACGATTTCCAGAGGTAAGGGTTATCCGTCTGAATCCTCAGCAAGGGATCGGCTATCTGTTTGTTTCCGAGTTTGAGAGTGGCATAGAAACCGTGGCGATTGATCATTTTCGCGAATTATTGTCTTCATACCGTATCGACATGAATGGCTTGAGGCTCTTCGGTTGGAACGTGGATATGGAAGGTGAAACCAAGCCATTCGGTTATCAGCTGCTCGCTGTAGACCTGATGGACCACACCGAGATGATGAAGCATTCGGAGCTATATTCCATAACGCTGGACGGCGGCCTTTATGCAGTAGCTAGATCCCCATCGGTGGCGGAAGACTGTATTCAGAACACCTGGAACCGTTTGTTCTCCGAATGGCTTCCCCGCAGTGTGTTTGAGCAAGGAAAGCATAAATTCATTGAAGAATATGCGCTGAACCGGGATCAAATCGTTCGGATGAAGCTATATCTTCCGGTGGAACGAAGTAAGCTGGTGAAGCGTATTGAAATCGTGGAGTTGTCTTCGCTTAAGGTGATGCGTTTTCGAAGAACGGGTGTAGACTGCGTCAAACAAGCGGATGAAGATTCCATTTCCTGGTTATTTCGTAATGGATTAATTGAAGATTCGCGAATTCGTGTATTCATGCACTGTGACGGTGGACTGCTGGACGAAAGCTCTTTGTACGAGGTTTATATAGCCCCTCCTGAGGAGTTTCTTGCTTCCCATGAAGAAGTCGATCTACAAGTTGAGCTGGAAGGCGGAATGTATGCCTGTCTGGAGTCAGGTGCTTATGGCACAATGACAGGTTTACTTGAAAGAGTGGATCGATGGCTCGCTATGTCAACCGAGTATAGGCCAGATCCAGCGCGCTCTTGGTTTGCGAGTTACTTACCTAAGGAAGAGGCGGACCATGGGATTATCAAAGTGAAGTGTTATGTTCCTGTTCAAATCATGTCATAGGCTTAAGAATGGAGGGAGTTGATGAGCCGATTGCCTATCGAAAAAGTGCAGCCGGAAGGGTATCGTCCGTTTACGACACCCCGCGTGTTAAAAATGATCCATGGAGGCAAAACTATGAACGAACAAATGCAGGATGGTCACAACCATGCACAGGCAAGTCCGATTAAGAACAAAGTAGGCAGCATTTTCATTCCGGTTCGGGATATCGAAAGGTCGCGCAGCTGGTACTGCCGTGTACTCGGAATAGCGGAAGATGATTGCCAGGTGATGAATGGTCATCTATGCCCTTTGCCCATGGAAGGAACGGGCGTGATCCTGGATACCATGCCGAAGTGGGGAGGAGATCAGCCGGGGGGAGCGCCGTCTATCGATACTCCTGCGTTCATGCTGCTGACAGAGGACCTGGAAGGATCATTAACCTACATGAAAAAGCTCGGAGTGGAACTCGTGACGGAAATTGAGCATAATCATTGGTTCGTCGTGAAGGATCCCGATGGCAACAAACTCATGATATGTCGTGAATAAGTATTGACGATATCATGTTGTCTCTAATAACCTGAATCTCCCTGCGAGAGTTCAGGTTATTGTTGTTCCGTCAGACGATAATGGGGAACATAAGGGTGAACTCATCATTACGGTTGCATGTCAACAAAAACTACAAACCGATGAGCGATATTCTACGTCTATAGAGCGGAACGATTGGTGGGAATAACAAATGTGATCGAGGGAAACTCTAAGCAGCGCTTGCAGCCGGCTTTTTTTGATAGGATAGAGATGCATAGATTGTAAAAAAATATAAATTGAGGTTGATAGTGGTATATAATGGTCTTATAATGGAAATGTAAGCGTATTAATTCAAGTGTTATATCCCTCGAACAACAAGTGAATCTACCATCATAGATTGGTTGTATGGCAAACAATGGTGAACAGAAAGAGAGGTGATTCGAAGTTTCAGTAGACGGTTCGCTTTAAGAACAGCTAGAGATGCACTAGTATCCATGAAGCCTTAATCCGATAATAATTAGGAGGGAACATGATGCTAAGAAAAGGAATAAGTGTAGTTATACTGTTCAGTCTTCTGGTCGTTCTATTGCCTGTCAACAAAATCAATGCCGCACCGAACTGGAATTTGGTATGGAGTGACGAGTTCAACGGAACCTCGCTCAATAGAGCCAATTGGACACCGGAAATCGGTACCGGCAGCGGCGGATGGGGAAACAATGAGCTGCAGTATTATACCGACCGGGCACAGAATGTGCAGGTTACTGGCGGTAACCTTGTCATTACAGCGCAGAAGGAATCTTATGGCGGGATGAATTACACTTCTGCCCGGATCAAAACCCAAGACTTGAAGAGCTTTACTTACGGGAAAGTGGAGGCGCGGATCAAGCTGCCTTCGGGTCAAGGCTTGTGGCCGGCGTTTTGGATGCTCGGAAGCAATATCAGTTCGGTTGGCTGGCCGAAAAGCGGAGAAATTGACATTATGGAACGGGTAAACAATAACCCTTACGTGAATGGTACCGTACACTGGGATGCAGGTGGGCATGCCGATTTTGGACGAGTGTCCGGCAATTTGGATTTCTCCCAATTCCATGTCTACAGCATAGAATGGGACTCTAAATATATCCGTTGGTTCGTGGACGGCCAGCAGTTCAATGAGTTCTATATTGAGAATGGAACCGGCAATACCGAGGAATTCCAGCGCCCATTCTTTATATTATTGAATCTGGCAGTCGGCGGAAATTGGCCTGGAAGTCCGAACAATTCCACACCGTTCCCATCGCAGATGCTGGTGGATTATGTACGCGTCTATCAGGACACGGGTGCATCCAACGTGATCAGTGATGGGATTTACACGATCGCTTCCAAGGCGAGCGGCAAAGTGATGGATGTTGTGGATGTCTCCACGGCAAGTGGAGCCAAGATACAGCAATGGACCAACTACGTCGCCAATAATCAAAGGTTCAGAGTAGAAAGCACCGGAGACGGTTACTACAAGCTAACAGCCGTACACAGCGGAAAAGTTCTCGACGTGCCGAGTTCATCCACATCCACTGGCGTTCAGCTGCAGCAATGGGATGATAATGGATCGAATGCGCAGCGATGGAAGATCGTTGATGTGGGCGGAGGGTATTATAAACTTGTGTCCAAGGTGAGCGGACTGGCAGTCGATGTAGCCAGTTCTTCCACAGCAGATGGGGCTGTTGTCCAGCAGTGGACGGACAATGGGACGGATGCACAGAAGTGGTTGTTCACCAAAATTAACTAAACTTGAACAAGCAGCTCCGTGAGGGGCTGCTTGTTTGTGTGAGCTTAACGGAAGCATGGAATGGATTATGCTCGGCGGGGCCAAGGAGGCAGGGAGAAGCGGGGAACGATTGAATTAGGGGAATATGCCGATTGTTAATGGGAAAATCGGTTATACGCAGTAACTTATCCAATCGAGCAGTCCAGCAATGGACTTGCTCGATTTGTCTGTATGGTTGATTTTTACTGACATGAAGATGGGGTATTGACTTGAGCCTTGCTTCACGACATGGTATATTGTGAAGTTACCGGCAAATTCGTCGTGCAAAATGAGGGGATGATCTTAAGCTGAACGCAAGTGAAGATGAGAGACCATGGTAGTTATCCGGATTAACATTCAAACCATATGATATTACGGCTGAAATCGTTGGTTAATGTCAAAAACAGGTGGCGCAACTGCGTTGTTGTTTCATATATTTAAAGAGACTGAAGAGTCGAAGAAGGGAGGAAGCCAATGAACTTAAAATGGAAGTCATATCTCCCGCTGCTATGGATCCTGGCCATTCCTGTGCTCAACATTTTTTATGGTGTCTTAAACCATGCACATACGCCAGTAAAAAGCCTAGTGACGGATCTTGACACCGTGATTCCGTTTGTACCGATATTCATTATACCTTATCTGGTATGGTACCCTTTTATCATTATCATGCTGTTTTTGTTCTGTGCCAGAGATCGCAATGTGTATTATCGAACACTGTTGACCCAGTGTATTGGACTAATTGCCTGTTACATTATCTTTTTCTTGTTCCAGACGACGGTAGAGCGACCGCCACTGGGCATAGGGGTTCTTGATTGGTTTGTAAACCTGGTGTATAGTACCGACAATCCCTACAACTGTTTCCCAAGCATCCATGTCCTGACCAGTTACTTGATGATAAAAGGGGCAGCAGCTAGTGCAGGCTTTACAAATAAAGATCGGGTTGTCGTGCATATCATTGCTTGGTCGATCATTGTTTCCACGCTATTCGTGAAACAGCATGTCCTGCTGGACGTGGTTGGTGCCATCGCATTAGTTGAGATTCTGTGGTTTGGGGTAGGAAAATTATTTTCAGCACTCCGGGCTAAGGATAGGGGAGTTATCGTCCGCGGGGAGAATACGTAGGAGCAATGAAAGTCCGGATGGAACGATAGCCGTTTAGTTTGAAGCATTATGCACGAAACAGATCGATAAGTGCCGTATTTATAGGAAAGATGCCGTCATCGTATACAGTGATTATGAGATCCGGAGATCAGAAATTGGTTGAGGAAATTGCGCATGTTTGTTTTTGATGGGTAGAAACTTAAGGAGAAGAACGGGAAGCCACTGGTGGGATTTACATGTCTATGCAAATGTCCGAAGTAATGTTCAGTCAGCTTATTTCGGACATGAAGGATAGGATGCCGCTGGATTTACATAAGGGTGAGACGTTAGAGGCAGAGTCGTTGATCGTTCACAGGCTGTAGGTGCTGCATGATTTGATGGAAGCGAAGCTGAGTGATCATCTTCATCCCCTCCGTTTTATTGCGACGAATAAGGAGCTGTTCTCCGATCTCTACACGCAGTTGTTCCAATGGAACAACGAGTATAAAGATGATTCCATGACTGGCCGGATCCAACATGTTTTGGGCTGCGATCACCTGTTGTTGAATCAATACATATTATTAAGAACGAGAATGGAAATGACGATACACCGGGAAATGGAACTGGAAGCACTGCGACTTCAGCCATAAATTGGTTCCAACAGGTATCGATTGGAGTAACAGCTCCTGAAATCAGCCGAGTTTTCCGAAAATTTTATAAATAAGGTTTACCACCGAAATGGTTTTATATATAATAATCATAACAAATGCGATGAAGAGACGAGTAAATAAACGAATTCTTGTACAGAGAGCTCCGGCAGCTGAAAAGGGGCAAAGCGTTCTTTATTGAAAAAAGACTCAGAGCAGCACATGGAACCCTCATATAGAGGAGGATGGTGTGCCAGGAGCTCCTGTTACAGAGCTAGAGTATCTGCATTACCGTGTAATGCCGTACTCGATGAGGCGAATATGGTGACATATTGGCAAATTTGGGGTGGTACCGCGAGTATAACAATCTCGTCCCTAAGACTTATGGTCTTGGGGGTGGGATTTTTTTATATCACAAGAAAGATGAAGATTCTAGGTAGGAAGCCTACACGAATCGCGCCGGATTGAATAGTTATCTAGATAAGCTCATTTACTGCATGCTTTTGTCCGTACGGTTGATCAGAGTCGATGTATGGGGAACATGACGCCACGATTGAAAGGATATGAGTAACGAATGTCAGAAAAACTTAAAGTCGGTATTGTTGGTGGAACGGGTATGGTGGGTCAACGTTTTATGCAATTGCTGGATGGGCATCCATGGTTTGAAGTCACTTCCATTTCAGCCAGCAGAAATTCAGCCGGCAAAACGTATGAAGAATCCGTTCAGGGCCGCTGGAAGCTTGCGACGCCAATCCCCGAGCAGGTGAAAGACATTATCGTGCAGGATGCTTCGCAAGTGGAACAGGTAGCAGCTGAGGTTGATTTTGTTTTTTGCGCGGTTGATATGAAGAAGAATGAGATACAGGCATTGGAAGAAGCTTATGCCAAAACGGGGACGCCCGTCATTTCCAATAATTCCGCTCATCGCTGGACGCCTGACGTTCCGATGGTCATCCCGGAAATTAATCCGAGTCATATAGACGTGATTGCCGCACAGCGCAAACGTCTGGGAACGACAACCGGGTTCATCGCGGTGAAGCCGAATTGCTCCATTCAGAGTTATGTACCGGCGCTTCACGCTCTGCTTGACTACAAACCCACCCAAGTTGTTGCCTCCACCTATCAGGCGATTTCCGGTGCCGGTAAGAACTTCACCGATTGGCCGGATATGCTGGACAATGTGATACCGTATATCGGCGGGGAGGAAGAGAAGAGCGAGCAGGAGCCGCTGCGCATTTGGGGCAGCGTTGTGAACGGTGAGATCGTAAAAGCCCAATCGCCATTGATTACGACGCAGTGCATTCGCGTTCCCGTAACCGATGGCCACTTAGCCACCGTGTTTGCATCGTTCGAGAACAAACCTTCGAAGGATGAAATCCTGGACCGCTGGCGGCAGTTTAAGGGAAGACCGCAAGAGCTGAATCTCCCAAGTGCGCCTAAGCAGTTCATTACGTATTTCGAAGAAGAGAATCGGCCGCAGACGAAGCTGGACCGTGATATCGAGCGCGGCATGGGCGTATCGGTAGGCAGACTGCGCGAGGATTCCCTCTACGATTACAAATTCGTAGGACTCTCACATAATACGCTGCGCGGTGCGGCAGGTGGAGCTGTTCTAATCGCCGAACTGCTGAAAGCCGAAGGTTATATTCAAGCGAAATAATAACCATACTCGTTTAAGACAAAGGCGACTGCTTGATGCAGTCGCCTTTTTTTTATGCATTGTTCATGGTTCGTACATTGACGAAGTTCGTATTTATCGTATATAGTGTAATTCGCGCTTCAATGCAAAGAAGCAAAGAAGCAAAGAAGCCGAAAAGCATAAAAGCGAAAAAGCTCGTCGATATAAAACAAGCGGACGGGAAGGAGCTCCCGTCACGACCATGTATAAGGAGTCTTAGCACCATGGAACGACATCTCAGTTTCTCAAAAAGCATCATTCTTATAGCGGTTATACTGGCAGTACTATTTGTCTCCATTTTTCTTCTTAAGGCAGAGCCGCATATTCCGCTCCTGGCAACGACCGTGGGTATCGCCGCCTTACTGCGGTTGTTCGGGTTTTCTTGGAAGCAGCTCGAATCCGCGATCATTCAAGGCATTCAAACGGCGATTATGCCGATTCTCATCCTTTCGCTCATCGGCATTCTCATTGCAGTATGGATGATGAGCGGTACCGTCCCGACCATTTTATACTATGGAATGGATTATATTGAACCGCATTATTTTGCCGTGAGCGCTTTATACGTGACGATCGTGGTGTCGATGTTTACCGGAAGCTCCTTCACGACAGTCAGTACGGTTGGCGTGGCTTTCATGGGGATTGCTGTAACGACCGGGATTTCTCCGGCCTTGGCAGCAGGAGCGGTGATCTGCGGGGCTTGTTTCGGGGATAAAATGTCGCCGCTGTCCGACACAACGAACTTTGCTCCGGCGGTAGCCGGCATATCCTTGTTCACCCACATTGGCAATATGATCTACACCACGGTGCCGGCACTAATCGTGACAACGGTCTTTTTCCTGCTTGCACCAACGGCGAATACCCTGGATTTAACCTCGATAAATCAAATCAAGGCTGCTCTGAATGACGGATTCCATATTCATTGGCTAACGTTGCTATCGCCGCTTGCGGTCATTGCCTGTTCCATCAAGCGGATTCCGATCCTCCCTACACTCATTGTCGGCATTGTTACCGGACTCATCGTAACGGCCTTCGTTCAGCAGCAGTCGGCAGTCGATGTTTGGTTCAGCGTCATGCAGAGCGGCTACAAGAGCACGATAGCCAACGAAACCGTGGCTTCCATTGTCAATCGCGGCGGATTGCAATCGATGATGGGGTCCGTATCGCTGATATTGATTGCGTTATCCTTGGGAGGGCTGCTTCAGCATTGCGGCGTCATTGAAGCCTTCTTCCGCAAAGTCATGCAGCCGCTGAAGCGGAAGAGCAGTATTGTCCTGATGACAGGGGCATCCTCCATTGCGGTAAATGGCATGACGGGCGAACAATATTTATCGATCCTATTACCTGGTCAAATGTTCAAGGAGGAATATGTCCGCCGAGAAATTCCGGCGAAGACGTTGTCCCGTACATTGGAGGATTGCGGTACGCTTGTTAACCCACTGATTCCATGGGGGGTAAGCGGCGCCTTCTTCGCTGCTACGCTTGGAATTCCGGTCATTGAATATGCGCCGTACGCAACTTTCTTGTGGTTAAGCCCGCTCTTCACGTTTGCCTATGCCTTGATACCGCGATTGCAGCGGAACTCGCTTGGCAGGAAGATTTAAGGATTACCCAATAAACATAGATCAAGTGCTTGACCTTGCCTCCTGGATAGGGGGGCAGGGTCTTTTTGATTATAGCGATTCATACCCAACCTGTTCTTTGATTTATTTGATACGATGGATATATGCAAGCCAACATCGTAGATTCATTTCTTAAGGGAGGGATATAAGCATGAATCATTGGATAAATAAAGCGCCAACCGCTACGACGCTGATGAAATTGCATGTTCAGGCGATGTTTACGCATGACCGGGATATGCGAATTCGCACCATCAACGAGCCTTGGCCGGGAGAGGAGCCTGCCCCCAGGTTTTTCCTAGGTCGAACTATAGACGGCTCCGCGATCTGCAGGTTTCGCCATGACGTTCCCGAAAGAATTGCCGGGCAATTGAAGGCGCTGGTTGAAGATGAGCCGATCGTAAATGATGAAGTTCAGACGAAGCCTAAACATTTTGCGGCTTATATGAATCTCCTTCATACTGAGCACTACACGAGCGGACCCTGTTATCGGATACCTGACATAACAACGCCGGCCAAACAGACGGTATGGATCACTCGAGAAAATATGAACGAATATTCGCTCACCGGTTTTGAATGGCTGATCACGGAAATCGATTATGGCCAGCCTTGTGTAGCGCTCGTTCATGAGAACAGGCTGGTGTCGGTTTGCCGCAGCGTTCGGATTTCAAAAGGAGCACACGAAGCCGGGCTTGAGACGTTAGAGGAATTTCGCGGAAGAGGTTATGCGGCTGCCGTTGTTGCGGGATGGGCCATCGAGGTGCGTAAGGTGGGCGCGCTGCCGTTGTACAGCACTTTATGGGAAAATAACGCTTCCCGGAGAGTGGCAAGTAAATTAGCATTGTCCTATTACGGGGTTAATTTCACAATCAGATGAATGCTGGGCGACATAGACTACTTTTACTAAAGGAAGCCATAAAGAAATCCCTCAAAAAATTTGAGGGGATGAAGTGAACCATGATTATGTTAATGGTTAGCTCGAGCTGCCTCTTTTGTTCTTATAATAGCCATGACCTTGGTTGCCATGCCTGTGTCTGTAATCAGACGAGGAACCTTTACGACGCGAATAGCCATGACTGCTGCTGTATTTTCTGCCATAATTCTTTGCGGAACTGCTGTAACGCTTACGGCCCTGACTATGGGATGTAGAGTGGAGAAGCTTGTTCATGATCTTTCTTAACATGCAAAACATCCTCCTTTCTTGTTCGTAATCATTCCATATAATTTAATCGGATCGTAACATAAATGAAACCCCATAATCAAATTAAAGGCTGCCCTTCTTATCCGAGGGGTGGCTTCTTGCATTAGCGAGCGACTGCAGCTCGTGCATGAACTGTAAAGAGCTTGAGTAAGGTTCACTCAATTGCAGCAAGCGTTTGATCATATTCTGCAATTCAATCGAGAGATGCAGTTCTTCCTGCCAGCTTCGCTCCACGACTGCGCTCCGTTTGTTATCCGGTTCGTAGGTGGAATAGAGCATGAACAACATAAAGTGACCAATGTCCCGAAGATCCTCGCTTTCCTTCGAATCCTTGTATTTTACAGAGGACGCCGAGCTGTTCCGCTTGAACTTTTTTCGTGCAGGTACTTGGAGCGGAGGGGGTTCACCGATCCTTCTCGCTAGTCCAAAATCAATAACATTGATCCTGCCATCCTTAAAGAGGACGTTAGGAATCCGCAGATCAAGATGAACATAGCCTTGCTCGTGTATGTATCGGACTAGCTTCAGAAGCTGCAGCGTGATTTCGATGCATTCGTCTTCTTCGTATTTCATATCTTGTTCAAATATCAAATCTTCAAGCGTATCACCGTTCATATAAGACATGACCAAATAACAATTGCGGTTGTTCGCGAAGAAATCCCGATATGCCGGAATTTGTGGATGCTGAAGGGATCTTAATACTGCTGCCTCTCGATTCAGCAATTGTCTGGCATAATGGCCTTTGCTGGGTCTTGACTGTTTGACCGCCACCACACTTCCGCTTTGTTGATCAAAGCATTGGTACAGGATGCCGTAACTTCCTTCCCCAATCATCTGTTGAATGGTATAACGATTCCCCAGCACCGTATTTTCTTCAGCCGGGTAATCCCGCCAAGCGCTTATAAAGGAGCTAAGGTATGAGAAAAAACGCATATCGATTCCAAATCTCTCCTTTGGGTTGGTCCCTCTATATTGTTAGAGCAAGTGCGATCCCTTGTTGTCGTACATTATAAGCTTTTTGATAGGATTATACGAGTAGAGGGTATATTCGATCGGATTAGGGTGAACCTCAGCTAGTCAATCGATATCCACTCGATCTTTCCTATAATCTAGCGGCGATAAGCCGTTAAGTTGCCGGAACAGCTTCGAAAAATAATGGATGGAAGAGAAGCCGTGCTTCTCGGCGATCTCCGTGATGCTGATGTTCGTATTGCGCAGATCCTCCTTGGCCCGATTGATGCGGAAGTGGTTAATGTATTGGGTCGGCGGCAAGCCCGTCGATCTTCTGAACAATTCGAAAAAATAACCTCTGCTGATCCGAAGTTCCTCGTAATACGACTCCAATGGACGCAGCTTGCCGTGCAGGATATCCTGATCCAGTCGCTCCAGTAATTTGTTCATTCTATGATCGGGAATGGCCTCATCCTGCAATGCGAATGCAAGAAAATACTCGATGAATTGCAGGAAATGGCTTTGTGTCCTTACGCTCCGCATGTAGGTATGCTCATTCTCGAACTGGTTCCCGGTGTAGAATTTTTCAAACAGGTCGCTCCATACGTGGATCTTCTCAACTTTCATGAGCTCAGGTATGGCATAGGGAAAAGAAGGGCCTACATAGGAAGGAATCAGCTGGGCAGTGTCATAACAGATCACGCTGGGATGATCGGCCAAAGCCCGGCGGTCCACATAGGACCAGTCGAAATAACAGCAGACATGTACCATGGGATCCTGGCTGTCCGCTATCCAATCATGCGGCTGCCCAGCCGGTATATATACAAGGGAACCCGGCTCGGTATGATATGTGCGGCCTTTGGTGCGAATGATGCCTCTACCCTCGGTAATTAGATAAAGTGATGACGAATAGCAGTGCCGGTTGTTATTGCTTTGACCTTTGGAAAAGGGATACCGTGTCGCATAAAACACATAGGAATGGAAGACGGCAAAATCCACGTATTTATATCCACATCCTTATAAGATAAGATTCTATAGATATTCGCATGACGATTGTACAAAAGCCTGACGTTTATGTAAATACAGCGATCGTCACCATTGCTATACTAACACTGAATTCATTTCATGCATGAGGAGGGAATTGAGATGTTGGATTATCAATGTCTATTGACGGATGAACAAATAATTCAATTTATTACGAAGGGGTATGTGGTGCTTCACAACGAATTGCCGGATCAGCTTCATGACGCCGTCAGGGATAAAATTAATGTTGTATTGCACGAGGAAGGAAATCCCGGCAATAACATCCTGCCCCGTGTGCCCGAGATCCAGCAATTCTTCGAAACGCCGGTCGTTAAAGGAGCTTTGACGAGTGTTCTCGGACCGGATTACTATATGCACCCGCATCGGCATTGCCATTATAATCAGCCGGGCGATCCGCTGCCGGGAGGCGGGCAGTGGCACAAAGACGGTTACTGGTCCAGCATGCGCAGCCACCGGCCCTGGTGGGCGATGATTTTTTATTACATGCAGGATATCACCGAGGAAATGGGACCGACCGCTATCATGCCCGGTACCGCATATTACGAAAAGTTTGTAGGCGATCAAGGCGAGACGCTGCTGCCGACCGGCAAAGCGGGAACAATGGTCCTGGTTCATTTTGATTTATGGCACAAAGCTTCGTTGAACGTGTCTGACATGGATCGATACATGTTAAAGTTTCAATTCGTTCGATTGCGTGCACCGGAATCGCCGAGCTGGAATCATCAAGAGAAAGAGATGAGCTTTACGGGCGGAACACCTTACGCGCATTTGAATCTATGGAGAGATATATGGAACTGGATGCGCGGCGAACCGGGTCAGGGGATGCACTCTGTAACGGGAGACAAAGCCCAAATAGAGCAATTGGCCGAAGATCTAAAGTCCGAGGACGAGACCGTTCGCGCAAGGGCCGCGGATCAAGCTGGATTGCTAGGAGAAAAGGCCGCTTCTTTAGCTCCTGAACTAGGCCAAATGTTGAATGATAGGGAACCGGTAGCTTTGAATGTAAGTTATGCGCTTGGCCGAATGGGCTCCGCAGGGATCAATGAATTGATTTGCCGCATGTCCGAAGGAACAACGCAAATCGCGCAGAGAGCGGCTTACGGACTGCAAGGTGCTGGCGCTGGAGCCGTTCCAGGACTGCTTGCACTGCTGGAGCACGCAAACGAGAAGCGCAGGGCGCTTGCTGTTTTCGTACTTGGCATGATCGTCCCGTCGTCGAATAAGGCGGTGTCTGCATTGAAAGCGTGCTTGCAGGATCCGAGCGATTGGGTTCGTCGAAATGCAGTCGAAGCGCTGGGTATAATGGGGAGGGAGGCAGGCGATGTGTGTCAGGCCTTGGCAAACGTATTGGAGCAGTCGCTTCTGCAAGAGGAAGAAAGAGAAGCCGCGGGTCCCGATGATACGGACATCAGCCAGCAGAGCTATATCCTAAATAAAACGGGATATACTGCTGCCCTGTCGCTGCTTCGCACCGCCAAAGCCACGGATGTTCCCATCGTGATCCATTCGCTTGAGCAAGCGCTGCACAGCAAGGACCGTTATGTAAGGGCGTATGCCTTCGAAACGCTTACCCATCTACGGACCCCGGAGGCGATGGATGTCCTGATTCGATATTATCGACCGGCCAGATGGTGTCCGGACACAACGAAGGCGAGCACTTTCTGATATCCGAATTTGCCTTCCGAAGCCCTTCGCATTCCCACCCGAAATGAGAGGGGCTTATTGGAATGCCTGAGCTCCGGCGCGATTCATGGCAGGTGTCCTTTTTTTGCAAAAGCATGACCCTTTCATGCAAAGACTTGTGCGATGCGCTCTAGTAAAATGAGGCTCAAAGTTCGGCATTAGCCGTTTATTGTTGAAAGGAGCAGTCATGCATGGCAACATCAATCAAAAGAGTTCATGTCGTATTCAAGACCCATCTGGACATCGGGTTTACCGATATCGGAAAGAACGTAATCGAGCGTTATATGGAGCATTTTATACCCCGGGCTTTGGAATTGTCCGAGCAGTTGGCTAACGAAGAGGGGAACGTAAAATTCGTATGGACGACCGGCTCATGGTTAATTCATGAGTTTTTGGGAGCCGCTGCTCCTGACATGCGGGCGCGTATGGAAAAGGCCATTGCGGAGGGACGGATCGTTTGGCATGGGCTGCCGTTTACGACGCATACGGAAATTATGGATGCCCGGCTATTCGAATTCGGAATGTCCATTTCGGGCGACTTGGACCAAAAGTATGGAAAAACCACGATTGCCGCTAAAATGACGGATGTTCCGGGTCATACCCTTGCAATGGTCCCCTTACTGGTTAAACACGGCATTCAATATTTGCATTTGGGCGTTAATATGGTGTCCAAAAATCCCAAGGTGCCGGAGATGTTTGTATGGCGTGCTTCCGACGGTTCGGAGATCATCGTTCATTATGCAGATAGTTACGGCAAACCGTTTCAAATGGAAGGGCTGGAGGACGCTTTGTATTTTGCCCATACGCATGATAACCATGGTCCATCCACGATGGAGGAGATTCGTGTTTTATTTGAACAGTTGGAGCGGGATTATCCAGGGGCGGAAATCATGGCCTCGACACTTGATGCATTTGCCCGGCGGCTTCAAACCGTAAAGGACCGATTGCCTGTCGTGAGCGAAGAAATCGGGGATTCGTGGATACATGGTATTGCCTCAGATCCTTGGAAAATCGCCCGTTACCGTGAATTGCTAAGGCTTCGGGATCGCTGGATCGAATCCGGTCAATTGGACAAGGACGGTGATGCGTACGCTCGATTTTGCAATCGCCTGATGCTGATCCCCGAGCATACCTGGGGGCTGAACAATTCCGTCTATCTCGTCGATTTCGTTAATTATTCCACTGGCGATCTAGCCGCTGCAAGAGCGCGGGATGTCGTTGAAGACAATCAACTGAGGAAATTCGATTACCTATGCCAGCAGGCGAATGGTACTCGGTCGTACAGCCATTACGAGAGCTCTTGGCAGGAACAACGGGATTATCTTGAGGAGGCCGTTCAATCGCTGCCGAAGGGGTTGGTAGCTGAAGCGCGAATAGAGCTGGATCGGATGAGTCGGCATCAAACCGTCCCAGACTCGGAGCCGATGCAGTGCAAGCAGCCGATCGATATGAACGAGCTTTATGAATTAGGGCAGTTTCAGGTAAGCTTCGCTGCCGACGGCTCGATAAACCGATTGATGGATCGATCCGGGAAGGAATGGGCGGACGAAGATCAGAGACTTGGCACTTATAGGTATGAAACCTTCAGCAAAGAAAACTATGATCGCTTCTTTAAAGAATACGTGACCAATCTGGATATTCATCACGGCTGGGCGGACAACGACTTCGGCAAGCCGGGAATCGAATATGTCAAACCGCGGCCGGAACATCGGCGGTATACGGCATCCATGCGGACGATACACCTGAAGAGGTGCGCAGATTATGATATCGTAACAGTGGAAATGAAGCTGCCGGAGATTCTCAGTAAGCAGTATGGGGCTCCGCGCCGATTGAACGTAATCTATACGTTCCTTGCGAATGAGCCCGTCGTAGAGGTAAGTCTAAGCTGGAAGGGCAAACCAGCCTGTCGTCTTCCGGAAGCAAGCTGGTTCTCGTTTGCGCCCCTTGTGGATAATCCCAACGCATGGATGATGGATAAGTTGGGACAGCGTATATCTCCGTTATTCGTCGTGAAGGACGGTAACCGGAACATGCATGGTATCGATTCCGGCGTATATTATGAGGGGGCGGACGGAACGGTGGTCATTGAAACCTTGGACGCGCCGCTAGTGTGCCCGGGGGAACCGCGTTTGCTGCAATTCGACAACTCCTATGCTTCATTGACCGGTGGATTCCATTTCAATCTGCACAATAACGTGTGGGGTACGAACTTTATGATGTGGTTCGAAGACGATATGAAATATCGGTTCAGATTGAGACTGTCTTCTCATTCATGAGTTCATTGTGCCCATCAGGAAAAACAAAACGGAAAGATGTGAGTTTATTAACTCGCATCTTTTTTTATATATGCACGATCATCCGCCGGTCAAGTTATGAAGAGGTATTGTTTTTATTAATAAAATCGTGAATCCTGTTACGAAGCTGCTCATGCTGCTCAAAATGGTTATACATCCGATAGGCTGCCGTCTGAGCATTTCCGAAGAAGAAACGTTCAAACTGGGTTTGCCGGCCACCGAACGAGCTTGCACCAAGCTCCCATGCAAGCCTGAATAATGCGATACGATCCCAAGCTTCCGTCGTGGATCCTTTTAAATATTGATTAAGGTAAGGGCCTGATTCCGAATGAAAATCCAGTTCAGAAGGGATCATAATCAGGCCGCTGGAGCCCAGTAACTGTATCATCTCGACCATCTCGGGATAGAATTTGGGGAAGAGCATGCTGGATGCGAGAAGAGGCCTGGCGGCAGGAACGAGATATCCGAATTTATCCTGGCTGGCGCCCTGCTCGGAAGCCAATCTTAATGCTTTGAACGTCTCGAGAAATGCAATCATTTTTGAAACATTCGAGACCATATGGGGCTCGAGTCCAACGTTCTGTTCATCTGCCAAGGATTCCAGCAAGCCGAGCATGAATTCGGTTTTAACGATGAAACGGGTGACCATTTGGTGGGCGATATGCGTATGAAAGTGACTCTCGCCGAATAAACGCCCGGCGTAAGTCTCGTCCCCATAGTAAAAGAACCGGTCATGGGGGACAAGCACGCGGTCGAAGACGACAAGTGTATCCATCTCTTCGTATCTTGCGCTGAGGGGATAATCATAGGAAGAAGTGGCACCGTAGCTTTCACGGCATATAAAAGTCATGCCCGGTAAATCGTTGGGAACCGCAAATGCAAACGCAGAAGGATTCACATCCTGGGACATCATTGGCGAAGGTGTCGGGAATACCAGCATTTCTTCGCAAGTAGCTCCTTGTGTTGCCATCAGGAATGCCCCGCTTATGATCATTCCATCATCGTTAATCTCTACGACTTTAGCCGCGACAGTGTCTTCAGCAGCATCTTGCTGACCGGACATTTTACATGCATAGGGCTGGATGAAGGCGTGAGATAATGTAATATCATGATCACGACAGTACTTATAATAGTTCCTGAGATTTTCCGCATATCTCGGATGATGCTCTTCCAGAATATCGGCAGCGGTATATAAGGACATGATCGCAGTGTTCATATAATCGGGAGAACGCCCTAAAAAGCCATGATGCTTGTTCGCCCATAATTCCATCATCATTCTGCGTTTATGCAAATCCTCCGCGTTCTTGGGCGGGAGAAAAGACAAGCCTACCCGTTCTCCCGTATCGGGCGAGGGGTAAGTCATCTGTTCGATATAACTTTCTTCACATTGCATATCGTAAAGATCGGCTTGGGTTTGAATAAGACCTCGGAATGCAGGATGCTCGGATAAAGGTCCCTGGATAGGCTCTCCTTTATACCAAATGTTAATATTCCGTCGGTCAATCCGTTCGATATACTGCTTTCCCGATTTAATAGGCACGTTGTTCACCCCATTTTCGATAAATCGTATGCTTTCAAACCTGTCTACTGGTGTTAATGTACGTGCTTAGTGCATACGGAGTACTTTGTCCGTCGGAAAAGGGATAAAATATGCGAATGTACATCAAAAGCTTGAGCCAGGAAGAGACAGCAGGCAAAAAAAAAACGGACCCGTTATGGTCCGTTTCTTGAAATTTCGATTATTGGGATTGGCCCAGATACTGCTCAAGCGTGAGGTTTTGTCTCGTGATTTCTCCCGCAATATAGACACCAACGTAACGAACATGCCAAGGCTCATAAGAATAGCCGGTTAATTTCTCCTTGCCTTTTCCGTAACGAATGATAAATCCGTATTTCGGTGCATTGGCTTTCAGCCATTTGCCTTCCTTGGTATTTCCGAAGCTTTGCTCCAACGCATATCCTACGGAAGCACTGGATATATCCATGCTCAGTCCGGTCTGATGCTCGCTTTGTCCCGGACGCGCGCTTGTTTTGTTAGCGACGGCCTCGCCCTTATTACGGGCGTTGCGTTCGAATATGGCTTTTTGAGTGGCATAGGACCGGTAGCCCGATACGGCTTTGAGATCGATCCCGTCTTTCTTGGCTGCCGCAAACAATTTTTCCAGCGCAGATGCCGCTACTTTTTTCATCTGTTTTTTGGGACTTGGTCCCGAGAAGCTGAACGGAATATGGGGTACAACCAAGTCTTGCGGAACATAACTCGATGGTAGATTTCTTTGCTTGTTGACAAGTACAACGGTGCTTGATAGATTCGTGACCGAATTTAAACCGCGAACCGTTTTTAAAGTTCGGTTAGGAGCGTTGTTTTCCAAAAACTTCGTAAATGATAAGCTGGAAGAAGCTGCTGCGGCAGCTTCCGCCTTGCCAATGCCGGTGCTGCTTAGAAAACTGGATAAGGCTAGGCTTGTGACAACGGAACCGATGATGACCGTAGGTATGATGGATTTGACGATTTTTTTGTGCATGTGTGAAGTCCCTCCTCGTTAGCTATCTCTCAGTATATAAGAGAGTTATATCGGTAGAATCTCTGACTTGTTTCTGAATTGTAAACAAAATAGAATAGATCGAATCTGATAATAATCCAAAAATAGATTATAGTGATATAAAATAGGTAGGAATTTCTACATAAGGAGAAGTTTCACATGCAAAATGAACAGCTGCAAGAAATATTGAAGGAATACGGCATCCATGAACCCGAGATCACGTTTATTCGGCATAATGAAAATCGAACCTATAAGGTAAAAGGCCATGACGGAAGTACATATCTGCTTCGCATTCATCAACCGATAAAAGACGGCATGGCAGGTCAGCAGCATACCTATGACGGTCTGCTGGGTGAACTGCAAATGCTGGAGCATTTGTCAGGCTGGGATCAAATGCTTGTCCAAAGGCCGCTGCGGAATCGGGAAGGCGAGCTGATTACAATCATCGAACATGAGGGGAAGCGTTGGAATAGTTCCGTGCTTACCTGGCTGGAAGGAAGAGACTTGCATAAGGATGATGTAAGCGACCCGGTCATGGTCGAGAAGCTGGGGGCTCGTGTTTCAGAGCTGCACCGATTCTATAGTCAGTACATCCCGGAGGGCATGGATAAACGTCCAAGTCAGGGGATTAGCTACAATCAATATATGATCGGGGTTATAAAGCAAGGGTTAGCGAAAGAATTGTTTACTTCCTCCGATGTTTCCGTCATTGAAGACACGATATCGTTGGTTAACTCGCGGCTTGCGGATCGTGGGAACGAAGAAGCCTGGGGGCTCATCCATGGTGATTTAAGCTTGGGGAATATCATCATGACTTCAGATGGAGAACTGAGTTTTATCGATTTCGGTTTTTTCGGACCAGGTTATAACTACACGGATGTTGCAATGGGTGCCATGATGGTTCCCTCGGAGCTTCGGAATCTATTCCTGAGAGGGTATTATGGCAATGATCATACGGGACAAGATAAGTTTGTTCGGTTAGAAGGCTTCATGCTGCTGGCCATTATCGGATACTATGTCTTTCAAATGGAGAATGAATCCGTGCATGCATGGATGCGTGAACGAATGCCGAAGCTGTGCGCCGATTACTGTAAGCCGTATTTGTCGGGTGAACGCATATTTTATTCCGTATAGTTCGATGACGAATTAGACGGTATCCGTGAAAGTTCATTATAAGCATTCAATCCCTTGGTATGCACAATGATCGGGTGATACGATATGAGATACATAACATAAGGATTAGAGGTGAAACCAAATGGCGGAAAGCAAACTTCTACTGCAACAAAAAGCTCTTCAGGATGAAGCTTCTGAGGTAGCTGATGAACTTCGACTTTATGAATTGCTAAGTCAAGCAGGCGAACCGGTGCGTGTCGGCAGTTCAGCCCTCGGGTTGATGGTATGGAGAGACCTGGACATGACGGTAATATGCTCTCGGCTGACTCAGCAATTAATTGCACAAATCGCATCGGAACTCATGCTGCACGCTGGTGTGCGGGAACTGAAGTTCATAAACGATACCGGTGTATATAATACGGATCCCGCTTATCCCGATGGATTATACATTGGCCTAAAGTATAAGTCTCAGCAGGGGAAGGAGTGGAAAATGGACATTTGGTTCGTGGATGAACCGGAGAGACAACCCGACTTGAAACATATCGTCACGATGCCTGAACAGCTGACTCAGGAACGCCGGGAAGCTATTTTGCAAATCAAAAGTGATTGGGCAAGCCGTGATGAATATGGCAAGACTGTGCGAAGCTTCGATATTTATACAGCGGTTCTGGAAGAAAACATAAGGACACCGGAGCAGTTTCAGGCCTGGCTGGGCCAAAGGTCCATGAATAAAGAATGAAGCTGATGAATCAATAAGAGGAGAGTTTACATATGGAGATTATCAAGCATAACCTGGACAGTTGGGAGCTTAAAGTAAAACAGAAAAATCAGTGGACGGTTCCTGTAAGCAGCGAGGAAATCCAGAACGCCAGAATGGGCGATTGGTCAATTATCGTTACCACTACCAAGCCTGTGCCCAAAGAATGGTTTCCTGAACTAAGCGAAAAGAATGTGCTCTGTTTAGCTTCTGGAGGGGGACAACAGGGACCCGTGTTGGCCGCTGCGGGAGCGAATGTAACTGTATTGGATTTCTCCGAATCCCAATTGGAACAGGATCGCTTTGTTGCTGAGCGGGATTCATTGCCCATTCGGACAGTTCTTGGTTCGATGACGGATTTAAGCATGTTTGATTCGGAGAGCTTTGATTTGATCGTTCATCCGGTATCTAACCTTTTTGTGCCTGATATTCAGCCGGTCTGGCAGGAAGCATACCGTGTGTTGAAGTCTGGTGGTATTATGATAAGCGGCTTTATGAACCCGGCCTTCTACTTATTCGACTGGGAAATGGAAGAGAAGGGGATACTTCAGGTGAAACACACCCTTCCATATTCGGAACTGGATTATGCGTCGGAAGAAGAGATCGTGAGAACCGGGGTATCATTGGAATTCGGACATACGCTGGAGCAGCAAATGGGAGGTCAGATCCGAGCAGGGTTTATGATTGGCGGTTTCTATGAGGATTCGTTCGGAGGCAAGAGACTGTTGGATCGTTATGCAAACAGTTTCATTGCAACAAGGGCCATAAAGCTTTAACATCCTGTCTATTTCCAAGGGGTTCATTAGAAGAGTCATCCTATCGGGTGGCTTTTCTTTTTTTATGTATATGTAAAACATAAGTAAATCCTATTTTTTTGATATTATCCATATCATTTTTCCTGTGATAGCATGTTCGTATATCTAGTAAGTGGAGAGAGGAATGATGGATATGAGTTCAGCATTTTGGTTAACAAATGCCCGGTTAGAGAGCGGTTATGAAGTTCAAGATGGCGTAATTACGGGAACAAAGACGGAGATTCGCCACATATTCATAGAAGATGGAAAAATCGTGAAGATCGTAGCTTCGAATACAACCCTAACAGACCAATGGCCGCAGCACGATGTGAAGGGCTTATTGCTTCTGCCATCCTTTATCGAGAAGCACTGCCATTTGGATAAAACGCTGCTTGGTGACAGGTGGCGTTCGGTTACGCCGGTTTCCAGTATTTTCGAGCGTTTGGCGATCGAGAAAGCGACACTTCCTTCACTGGATACCTTGACGCAGGACCGTGCGGAACGGCTGCTTGATATTTACCTGAAGTCCGGCGTGACGCATGTGCGTACGCATGTCGATATATATCCGGAAGTGGGATTAGACAATTTAGAAGCGCTTCAACAAGCATTACGCGCATTTGAAGGAAAGTTATCTTATGAGATCGTTGCTTTTCCGCAACATGGTTTGCTGCACTCGAAATCAACGGAGTTAGTGAGACAAGCACTTCGCAATGGAGCAAACCTGGTCGGCGGCGTTGATCCGGCTACAGTGGATGGCGATATCGAAGCGTCTTTACAGGAACTGGTGGGGCTCGCAGTTGAAGCCAATGCAGGCATCGACCTGCATCTGCACGATGCCAGTCAACTGGGGATCTTCACCATGAAGCGATTAGCTCAGTTAACCATTGAAGCGGGACTGCAGGGCAAGGTGGCGATTAGCCATGCCTTCGGATTGGGTGATATTCCGCCATCCCAAGCGCAAGAGATGGGGGACTTGCTCGCTGATGCGGGGGTCGCCATTATTACGAGTGTGCCGATTGGCCGCAAGTTTCCGCCGGTTGGCTTGCTGCACGAGCGCGGTGTAGAAGTGGCCGTCGGATGCGACAACATTTTTGATGTGTGGTCGCCCTTCGGAAATGGGGATGTGCTGGAGCGTGTCGGCCGATTGGCGGAAATATCCGGATGGGTGGATGAACGCGCGTTAGCGCAAGCGCTCCAATATATTACCGGTGGCACCACACCGCTTAATCATGCTGGGGAGCAGGTATGGCCGCAGGTCGGAGACGTTGCCAGCATCGTATTTGTTGAAGCTTCTTGTTCCGCTGAAGCCGTTGCGAGAAGATCCAAACGCATGGCGACGATGTTTCAGGGGAACATCGTTTCCGGTTCGTTTTAGGCGAATTTTATGTCCATTCGGATTAAATTGCTGCTGTCCTATACCGGTATGCTGGTCATTAGCTTGCTGGTCTTTGTCTTGACTGCGAGTTTGTTCACCATTGCGGCCACAGGCGATATTCACGGTATTCGGGATTTTTATAAAGTGCACTATCAGATTAACCCGCTCACGGAAGAGGAGGAGTCTATATTCCTCGAATTAAAATATCTTGCCAAGAACGAACCGGATGAGCTGCAGAACAAAGAGCTACTATCGGAATATGATTTTAAGCTGAGAACCGTACGAGCGGGTCTGTATGTCCGGAGGGATAACGACCAGATCTTTGAGTCCAATACGATGAACCAGCCTGAATTGGAAGCGAGTCTGCCTCCATATGACCTGAACAACCATCAGATTCGTAATACCCTTAACATCGGTGAACGGTTTTATGCTTATGCCAAATATGATTTCCGGTATTCGGACGGTGCCAGAGGCAGTGTGTTTGTGATTCGAGAGCGAAGTCCTTTCGGTGAAGTCACGCGCAAGCTGCTGCCCATTCTTGTCTTGAGTCTCGTTGGCATCGTTGTGGTTGCAAATGTATTGTTATATCGCTGGATCACGCGCAGCGTGGTCAAACCGCTTGATTTGCTTCGAAAATCGGCGGAACACATCAAGGAGGGAAATCTCCAGTTTTCTCTGGATTTGCATTCCAAGGACGAAATCGGCCAGTTGAACGAGACGTTTGAGAATATGCGGAAGCGTCTGCATGAGTCGATTCAACTCCGGCTTCAGGACGAAGAGAATCGGAAAGAACTGATCTCCAACATCTCTCATGATTTGCGCACGCCCATAACGAATATTAAAGGGTATATCGAAGGTATACGTGACGGCGTTGCAGATACGCCGGAGAAAATGGATAAATACGTGAACATCATTTACACCAAAACCACCGATCTGGATAAACTTGTGAATGAGTTGTTTCTGTATTCCAAGCTAGATTTAAAGCAGGTTCCGTTCATGTTTGAGCATGTCGATATCATCGGTTTTATAGACGATTGCATCGATGAGCAGCGCTATGTTTTGGAGGAAAAGGGAATACGGTTGGAGTGGAAGGAACGTACCGGGCAGTCTGTCGAGGTCATTGCCGATCTGGAAAAATTAAAACGAACGGTGCTCAATATCATCGAAAATGCCCAAAAATTTATGGACAAGCAGGACAAAACCATATGTGTCTCCACTCAGCTTTCTCCGGAATGGGTAACGGTTGAAATACGGGATAATGGGATGGGCATCGAGCCGGAAGCGATCCCTTATATATTCGAAAGATTTTATCGTGCGGAGCCATCCCGCAATTCTTCAACGGGCGGCAGCGGCCTGGGGCTTGCAATTGCCAGCCAGATCATCGAGGGACACGGGGGTACGATTTGGGTGGAAAGCGAGCCCGGCATCGGCACCAGTCTGTATTTCACCCTCAAACGAGCGACAAAGGAGGCAGTGTAATCCATGACCACACGCATTCTCATCATTGAAGACGAGACGACGATCGCTCAGTTGGAGCGGGATTATTTTGAGTTGAACGGTTTTCTGGTAGATCTATGCCATACAGGCAATGAGGGGCTGAAACTTGCCCTTGACGAGGACTACAATCTTATCATTATCGACCTGCAGCTTCCCGGAATGAATGGTTATGAATTATGCAGCCATATCAGGAAGAACAAGGAGGTACCGATTCTGATCGTTTCTGCTAAAAATGAGGAGATCGATAAAATCCGTGCCTTTAATCTCGGTGCCGACGATTACATCACCAAGCCGTTCAGCCCGAGCGAATTAGTCGCAAGAGCCAAGGCCCACCTGATGAGATATGTGAGGCTTATGGGCAAGCAAAGCCCAAGTCCAAGCTCAGAAATTAATATTCGCGGCTTGGTCATCGACAAATCGGCGCGAAGGGTGTTCGTACGCAATCAGGAAGTCACGTTTACGACTCGGGAGTTTAACTTGCTTGAATTTCTGGCAAGCCATCCGAACCGGGTGTTTAACAAAACAGAACTGTTTGAACGGATCTGGGGCATGGATTCCAGCGGGGATATTGCAACCGTAACCGTCCATGTCCGCAAGCTGCGCGAAAAGATGGAACTGGATCCATCCAATCCGCAGTATATTGAAACGGTGTGGGGGGCTGGCTATCGCTTTTCGGTCTAAACAATTTATAATTTGTTAATAAAAGTTTTCGAAACGCTTAATCCCAGCTTTCTTGGGAGTTTAGGATTCTCTTCTATCATGGAGATATGACGATCAACGTTCATATTTCAACGATTTAGGGAGGGTTTACAAATGAAAACATATTCTAATAAACTGGCGGCCATGATGGTGGCGGCTGCCCTGGGAACGGCTTCGCTTCCGATTCATGTACTGCAGACCGAGGCTGCGGGAGCCCCGCTCGTTGCCCAGGATATAGAGCAAGCCACTCAAGTGCTGTCCCAGCTTCGCGTGATGCAGGGTTACCAGGATGGCACGATGGGGATAACCAGTCCCATTACGCGGGCAGAGCTGGCAAAAATGCTTGTGCTTGCGTTTGGACTTGAAGGCAAAGGAGATACAAAGCCAAGTTTCACGGATGTGAATTCAAACGCGTGGTATGAACGGTACGCAGCTGAGTTGGTAGCACAAGATATTATGCAGGCACCGGAGGGACGTTTTGATCCTCGGGGAATCGTTACCCATGCCGACCTGGTGCAAATGGTATCTAAGGCTCTGAAACGAGATGTGAAGTCCGTGGATGAATGGGCGAAGCGTTTTTATTCTGAGGAAGGCCATACCACACGTGGTCAAGCTGCTTACTTAATAAGCATTGCCCATGAGGCAATTCCGTCTGAAAAAGCCAACATCACGAGTGTCCGCGCACTGAATGCCATCACCATGATCGTTACCTTCGATGCTCCTTTGACGGCAGATAATGAGGCGTTTGCAAAAGCCAAAGAAGATTTTAAATTTAACAACGGGCTTGAAATCACCAACATGCCGCGTTTGAAGACGGGCTCAATTTCCACTTACATCGTCCCAACCTCAGTTCAAAAACCGGGTACCTCTTATACGCTTACCTACAAAGGGAAAACAGCAGGCATATTTACAGGTAATAGCACGAAGTTGGACATGACAGAGGCTAGACAAGTCGCTCAGGATACGTTTGAGCTGGAGGCACTTAAAGAGAATGGTGTCGTTGACTATGGTTATGTTATTTCCGCTTATAGCGGAGGTCGCGGAGCCAATGCATTCGTATTGGATGAGAACAACAGTGCCGATGGAAAAGTCTATCAGATCATATCCTCTGGTCAAGCCAGAGAAGTGACGATTACGCCTGCAGGCGGACAACCTATCGTGGCAAAATACGTACCCTTCACCCAGTCCACTGATGGCAAACAAGAGCCGAAATTCCGTTTACCTGAAGGCCAGACACTGACGCCGGGAGTTACCTATACCGTTACCTCAGATTGGGCACAGATTGCAAAACCTTCTTTCGTTGCGGGAAGTTTCGAACCGCTGGATATCATCGGAGCCGAGGCGATCAGTGACAGCTCCGTTGCCATTACCTTGTCCGAGGATCCTAGGGACGAGCTCTTCTCCGGACGGAGCATCGAATTGATTGACGCAGAAGGCGGCAAGCACATAGCAACCTACAAATATTCAAGCCGCAAGGGAGCCGTAGGCGTGTTTGATCTGACGCAGGAGGGCAAACTGAAGCCTGGAACGACTTATACGATTAAACCGGTCGGCGAATGGGCAGACGAAACAACGGCGGTTCTGACCGTGAATGAATAGAATACTGCACTGGACATGGCTGTTCATTATAAAGAGGACGAGTTTTACGCTCGTCCTCTTATATTGATTTTTTGCGACTATGAAAATGGTTCTAACATTTGTAAAATCAAGGATAAGTACTAAACTGGTTTCAAATTCGTCATGATGGAGGAGTACATATGATTGAAGAGCTTTCCCATTATTTAAGTGAATGTGATATTGAAGTTTTAGATCTGGACAGCTTAACGCTTCCTGCCATGAAAGAAGGGGAGCACAAGATTCTCATTGTTCCTGGTTATAATCTGGTGGAAATGATGGAAGAAATATGCGAAGAAGAATCCCTCTCTGCCTATGTGAACAAGGAACTGGAGTTGGTTCATCAGTTAACTTTGAAAGATGCACTTGTAAAAATCGTAGCTTCGCAATTATCTTATACGGATATTTCGCTGGAACCGGAAGAATTAGAAGGTAAAAGCTTTGAGGATTTGTATCGGACCTATTCTTTACTATGGGAGGGCAATGAAATTCTTAACGAAGAGATTTGCGAATCGGATACCGAGGCCTTTGACTGGAACACGACTTGGGTACAGGGAAAGGTGGAAGAGGACGAGCAAGTTATCCTGTTGACGTTACCGGCGGAAGCCGGATATGAAGCGCCGCTGTGGGTTCCAATGGGAGGTTATAATGAATGTCCGTTACCGGAATATCAGTCGGTGATTTTTAAGCATTTTCAGCAGATGTATATGATTAAAATACTGGCCGTTTCGGAAGATACCTGGATTCTTCAGGCTGGAAGACGCCCGCAAACGCATGATGAAGCATTACGGCTCGCCAAGGAGCACTTTATTTTCTGCCAATATGTCATGGACGGGTTTTCGACGCTTGGACATTATGCGGACTATTTAATGAAGCACGATATCTGGTATTTTTGGTGGGATTAAACGTCAGTTGCCGCGTGAAAACGCGGCTTTTTTTTATTGGGACTATGGTCAAAATATCCAAAGACATGGTTATTTTCCGTTATTGTCATAAAGCATCATGAACCTTAACAATCGGATATTTACCAAGCTCGCCGATTCCCCTAATATGGAGTTACTTTCCGTCATTTAGCCGCGTGCTGGTCTGATATGGAAAATTGTACCCTTCCATACGCAGAAGTACCTACCCGTGCGCCGCAAACATCCATTATGATCAAATTTACTAGCTGGCGGGAGAACTTGTGCCTTTATTTTTTGAAAACGCTATCACATAAGGGGGGATATTTATTCTTAAGCATTCGAAGGTATTTCGCAGCTTTCTCATCTCCTATATTGCCATTCTGCTCATTCCCACCATCGGAGGATACATATCCTACTTAACCTCTATCTCCGTAACGCAATCCATTTCGATTGAGAATAGCATCGTTCAGCTCGAGAAAAGCAAGGAGCTGCTGGAGCACCGGATGGCGGAAGTGGAAGGGATGACGCGGCAGCTGGCGATCAATCAAGACCTTAACGTGCTGCTCAACGACCATCTTGCTCAAAGGGATGTATACGGCATATGGAGAACGATGCGCAATGTGCTGACTTTCGGTCAAACCAACGATTTTCTTCAGCATTACTACATCTATTTGGCGAATTACGACTTGATCGTAACGTCGGGCTCCTCTTATCGGCCGGAGCATTATTACGAGTTTTTTCATTATGACGACCTCACGTTTGAGGAATGGAAACAACAGATCCTGGAGAAAGCCCATCGCAGTGAAATCAAACCGCTCTCTTCCTTTTCGGAAAGGGACAACGAAACCTCGGTCATCACGTACATGCAGTCGCTCCCGCTGGACAGCTTCAACGATTCGTCCCCGGCCAATGTCGTGGTCGTGATTGATGCACGGACGATTGCCGGATTGTTCTCGGGGTTAACCGACAACTACGGCGGCTGGGTCCACATCCACGACGGAAAAGGGAATACGCTTGCTCTTCAAGGAAACATGGAATCCAATGTGAGCCAAATCATGAACGATCCGGCATTCGATCAGAACAAAACCAGCCAGTTCTACAAGAATGATCTTGTGATCACCACGCGCTCAGATAAGAGCGGTTGGGTCTATCAGGCCGGCATCCCTCGCAGCGCCTTAATGGAGAATGCCGATCAAATTAAACAAGCGTCCTGGTTCATTACCGGGGGCGCCATGATCGTCGGGCTGCTGTTCGGGTTGTATTTGGCTCATCGGAACAGCGTGCCGATCCATCGAATGATTAGCATCATGAAAGAGCAGTTTGGCAGGGATGAGCCGATGGAGCGCAATGAATATGACTTTTTGAGCGGGAATATTGCCAATATGATCAGCAAAAACAAACAGCTGGAAAACGAGCTGACGCGTCAGCTGCCGTTTGTCCGGGATGCTTTCCTGAGACGGCTGATTGCCGGCGAGTTTGAATCGAGGGATGAAATTGCTTCCGCTGCCCAGCAGGCTGATATTGCCTTGCATAACGGAAAAGGCTATGTCGGCATCCTGCAGATCAAAGGATATGCCGGCATGGACAGCGTGGAGATCCTTAACGAGCTTAACGCCGCCCGGCTTCTCATGAAGCAGGCCTTTTCCGAAATCGCCGGGTCGCTGCCCATGACGGATCTGGGCTCGGACAAAATGGTGGTTTTGTTCTTTACCGACGAAGATAGCGAGCCTGGGCCGGATGAAGAGCTTCGAATTACGGGGTTGATCGAAACGCTGACGAAACGGGTGCTGCATGAATATAAAATGTTCCTCCAAGCCGGTTTCGGCGATCCGTTCGATTCGGTCTCAGAGGCGGGGCAGTCATTTGACCAGGCCAAGCAGGCTCTTGAATATGCCGTCTACATGAATCAAAAAGAGACGGTGTGGTACCGCGAAGCCCGAATCGTCAACACAACGTATTACTACCCGCTGGACACCGAGCAGCGCTTGATCAGCACGGTTCGGGCAGGAGAGCTGGAAGAAGCCGAGAAGATCGTCAATCTGATCATGGATCAAAATCTCCATCAGCGGGAGTTATCGGTCGAGATGAAGCACCAGTTGGTAGGTGAAATCAAAGGAACGTTCCTTAAATTAATGGATCAGAAAATTTTTGCGGAGTCGGAATGGTTTGAAAGCATAAAAAGGCGCATCATCGATATCGGCTGTACCGAGCCGCTGGAATTCATTCGTCACGAGATCCACGCGATCATGGGAGAGCTGTGCAGATATATTTCCAATAAAAAGAAGGACTCCCATGCCAAACTGATCAAGCAGATTTATGACTATACAGAAGCGATGTACGCACATCCGGATCTCACCTTATACCGCGTGGCCGAGCACGTGGAACGGCCTGAGAAATACATCTCCCAATTGTTCAAGGAAGTAACCGGGGTCAATTATTCCGATCATCTGATCAAGGTGCGGATGGATCGGGCGGCCATTCTTCTTGCCGAGACGAACCTCACGATCGATGAAATAGCGGCTCAGGTGGGCTACAACAGCTCCCATTCGTTTCGCAGGGCATTCAAGCGCCTCATCGGCATTTCCCCGAGCGCTTACCGTCAGTCTCATGAGGTCGTGTAGAGGGTTGATCCTCGCAAGCCGCATTGTCGCTTAGGACGATGCGGCTGTTTGGGCTAAAGAAAACGCGAATACGCGGGATTTGGAACCTGACGAGACAGGATGGCCTATGGAAAAGCGGTTATTTGTACGCCAAACGACCGAAGTGTACCTGTTCAAGGACCGGATTTCTCGCCTATGATCGACACATAAAGAAAACGCTATCATTTCAATGCCGACACATCATCTGTCATTACATTAGGGGGGATTATTCTGGAGAAGCCATTGGTAATCGAGTCGGAGCCTGTTATCCATACCGACACCAGCACCGGCTATTGGCATGTTGCGCGAAAGAGTTTGAGGAAGCATTGGCAGCTGTACCTGCTCGTGATTCCGCCGTTGCTGTTTTTCCTGATTTTTAAGTACTATCCGATGTTGAATGCCGTTCTTGCCTTCAAGGACTACAACGTCATCAAGGGAATATGGGGCAGTCCCTGGGTAGGCTTCAAGCACTTCGAGCTGTTCTTCGAGAATCCGTTATTCTGGACGCTCGTCAAAAACACGATCATTCTCAGCGGTTATCTCATCTTAGCCGGGTTTCCGATTCCGATCGTGCTAGCGTTAATGATTAACGAGATCCGGGGCGGCCGATTCAAAAAGTTGGTCCAGCTGGTATCCTTTGCGCCGTATTTTATTTCAACGGTGGTCATGGTGTCGATCATCATGCTGTTTCTGGCCCCGCGGCTGGGTTTTGCCAACGTGGCTTTGAATTTTTTCGGACTGGAGTCCGTGAACTTTCTCGGCGATCCGGGGATGTTTCGTTCCATCTACGTATGGTCCGATATTTGGCAGACGGCAGGTTATAGCGCGGTGATCTATTTGGCGGCATTGGCCGGCATTGATCCGACCCTGTATGAAGCGGCGAAGGTGGACGGCGCCTCGCGCTTCCAAAAGATCCGCCATGTGGATCTGCCGGGCATTGTGCCGACCATCGTCATCATTTTGATTCTGAATGTCGGCAACGTGATGGCGCTTGGATTCGAAAAGGTCTATCTGCTGCAAAATCCACTGAATCAGGTGAACTCCGAAATCATTGCAACGTATGTCTATCGGATTGGGCTGCTGAATGCCAACTACAGCTTTGCAACCGCAGTCGGCCTCTTCAATTCCGTGATCAACCTCATTCTGCTGCTGACCGTGAACGGATTGGCTAAACGAATGACCCATAACAGCATTTGGTAAGGAAGGAGCTATGGCATGGCAGTTCAACAAGCAGGCACAAGAAAAATCAAGGAGTCCGCAGGCGACCGCATCTTCCTGACAACGGTATACATCGTTCTCTTTCTAGTCGTTATTGCGGTTTTGTATCCGCTGATTTATATCATCAGCAGCTCCATCAGCAGCCCGGCGGCCGTTACTTCGGGCAGGGTATGGTTGTGGCCGGTCGATATTTCGTTCGAAGGCTTTCGAGTCCTTTTTAAAACGCCCGAGATTATGACCGGATATGCCAATTCCATTTTCTACACGACGGCTGGCACGATCATCAGTGTCATGTTGACCATCATGATTGCCTACCCGCTTTCGCGCAGATCGTTCTTCGGACGGAACGCGTTGATGATGATCATTACGTTTACGATGATATTCAGCGGGGGGCTGATTCCGACCTACATGGTCGTGCGGGAGCTTCATCTGATCGATACCCGCTGGGCGCTGCTCATTCCCAATGCCATTTGGGTGTGGCAGGTAATTATCGCCCGATCTTTTTTTCAGTCTTCCATTCCGGAAGAATTGCAGGAGGCCAGCGAGATGGACGGCTGCAGCGACATACGTTTTATCTGGAGCATCGTCCTGCCGCTGTCGAAGCCGATTATGGCAGTGCTCGTGCTCATGTATGCGGTCGGCCAGTGGAATGCGTACTTCGATGCGTTGATTTACTTGAAAAGCGCTGACCTGTTTCCGCTTCAGCTGATTCTTCGAAGCATTATCATTCAGAATAACAGCTCGGGAACGATGGATGCTTTAGCCATGGTCGAGAGGCAGCAGCTTGCCGAGCTCCTGAAATATGCGCTGATCGTGGTTGCCACCTTGCCTGTGCTGGTCATTTATCCGTTTGTGCAGCGCTATTTTGTGCAGGGGATGCTCGTAGGTTCTGTGAAAGGCTGATCGCTTTTTGAGGGGGACGGACGAATCAGGCCAAGGGAACCAGAGCTTATGATGGAAGGGAGGTGATGCTCCGTTTAAGTGTAAAGCTAGTCGTTTACGTGTTGACTCTAATGAAAAAGGGAGCGATTCAATTTGAAAAAAGGCCTATTCAGCATGCTCATGCTGTTATTGGTGAGCAGCATCGTGATGGCAGGGTGCTCAGGCAAAAATACAGAAAGCCCGAGCAGCCCGCAGGGCGGAAGCGCGTCCGGCAGTTCGGACAGCTCGAAACCCGTGGAAATCAGCGTTTTTGCCGTACAGGAATCAGGCATCGATATTCCGGCGAACAAATTCACCAAGCATATCGAGGAACAGTTCAACATTAAATTCAATTGGCAGATCAATCCCTCCGACGGCGCCAAGGAGAAACGCCAAATCTCTCTGGCCAGCGGCGATTATCCGGATGCATATTTGTTGACGCACTATATCGATGAATTCTCCCAAGCGGATGTGCTCAAATACGGTCAACAGGGAGTGCTCGTTCCCCTGAACGAACTTATTGAACAGCATGGGCCGAACATTAAAGCGGCCATGGAAGCTACGCCGGAAATGAAGGCGCTTGTTACGGCTCCGGATGGGAATATCTACGGTCTAGGCGCATACACGGAATGTTTCCACTGCTCCTATCCTAACAAAATGTGGATCAATACCGAATGGCTGAAGAAGCTGAATCTCGAGGAACCGAAAACGACCGAGGAATTCAGAAGCATGCTGCAGGCATACAAAACGCAGGACCCGAACGGCAACGGGAAAGCGGATGAAGTGCCCCTCAGCGGTTCAACGGAGGATTTCGGCGTACGGATTATCCCTTATTTGATGAACAGCTTCGTTTACGACGACGACCGGAACTACTTGATGATGAATGGCGGCAAGGTAGAATCCGCGGCGATCACACCGGAATGGAAGGAAGGACTCACTTATATCAAATCGCTGTATGATGAGGGATTGATTGATCCGGGCGCATTTACCCAAAATGCGGAGGCGTTCAAGAAAATCGGCGAGAACGCGGATGCGGAAATACTCGGCGCCGGTGCCGGCATGCATCCGGCCATCTTCGTGAACATCGATCCAGGCAACAGCCGTTCGGCGCATTACAATCCGCTTCCGCCGTTAAGCGGACCGAACGGAATTTCGTACGCGACCCATGATGCGGGGGGCGTCTCACCAGGCGCAAAATTCGTCATTACGAACAAAGCCAGTGAAGAAGCCCGGGTTGCATTGATCAAAATGGTGGATTACATGTTTACGGCGGAAGGTCAAACCAACGCCGCGACCGGCATGAAAGGGATCGATTGGACGGATCCCGAGCCTGGCGATCAAGCGCTTGGCGAGGGCGTGACACCGATGGTCAAGACCATTCCGATGAAGGAAGGCGAAGCGCCGCACAATGCGGGATGGAGCGGAATGGGCCATTTCTATATGCCTAAAGAGTATCGCGATACTTGGGTGCAGGGAACAGACATCTATGCATCCGATGGTTATGAGCGCAGATTGTACAATGCGTCGCTGTTGTATCAAGGACATGAGCCGAAGGAGGTCTTTCCGATCTGGTCGATCTGGATCGATCCGAGTGTCATCGATGAAGCCAGCATGCTTCAAACCAATCTCAAAAACTATATTGAGCAAAACCAGCTGCAATTCATCACAGACAACAAGGACCTGAACAAGGATTGGGACGCTTACGTCAAAGGATTGAAGGATCTAAAACTGGACCGTTACCTGGAAATTCTTCAGACGGCTTATGATCAATCCGCCAAATAATTGAAGGACAGCTCGCAGCTGCGGCTGCCATGAAGTCATTCCAACATCCATATGCGGGTGCCGGTCTAAACTGATCGTCCACTCCGCATTTTCTCTGTTTCACGGGTATCTATGGAGAAGACAGAGGAATGAAACGAGGGAAGGTGATCATATGTCGGATTATAACAAAGGCATGGACCGTACCGCGTTCATCGTCCATCGCCGAGGGCTGCCTCATGTTAAAGCCAAACTTGCAGGGGAAGAACAGGTGACGGTTGCCTTTCTGGGCGGATCCATCACGGAGGGAGCTGGTGCCTCAGTGGCCGATAAGACCAGCTGGCGTGCTTTAACGGCTCATTATTTAAGAGAACGTTTCGGAAGTTCGCGGATTTGCTCCTTTAACGCAGGGGTCGGGGGGACGGATTCTTCGCTTGGAGCTCACCGTCTTCGCGAGCACGTGCTGAGCGTCGGGAACATCGATTTGCTATTCGTGGAATTCAGCGTGAATGACGGGAGCGATAGGGAAGAATCCATCAGAGGAATGGAGGGGATTGTGCGCCAATGCCGTCGTCTGTCTCCCGGCACGGATCTATGTTTCATTTATACCGGGTCGGAGCGAAATCTGACCCGTATCCGGCCGCATCCCATTGCCGTTCACGAAGAAGTGGCCGAGCATTACGGCATTCCATCCGTCGATTTTGCCGCCGGCATTTATGGCATGCTGACTAACGGTGAGGTCGCGTGGTCATCGCTTGCACCTGATGGATACCATCCGAATGATGAGGGGCATGAGATATACGCCGGTTTTTTGCAGCGATACTTGAAGGAACTGCTGTCGACGGAGGCTGCCTCT
The DNA here is from genome assembly GCF_052115765.1 of Paenibacillus sp. 2KB_20. NCBI lineage: Bacteria > Bacillati > Bacillota > Bacilli > Caryophanales > Paenibacillaceae > Paenibacillus > Paenibacillus sp. 2KB_20. The sequence goes on from NZ_JBFRHH010000009.1 coordinate 245,654, forward strand.
TTGATACCTGATCACTCCGGATATTTGCCCGCAGAACCGCTGCTGGCGGGGAACTACGAGTATGCCGAAATGCTCCCATATGAGCTAGCCGATTATACCGGGGATTTTCATATCCGGGAGCTGCCGTTAGGTTCAAAGCTCCTGAATTGGCGTTATGCAACAGACCACAGGTACTCTGATCATCCGAACGCTTCGTTTACGTTCACCGTGGAAGGACAAGGCAGCGGACTGCTGCTGTTATGCGGACCCGACACCGGAATCATTGAATACTCGATCAACGGCGGGTCCATCGTACGGGTCAATTCCTTCGACGAGTGGTGTTTGAACGCTTATCGGCCAGTCAGCGTACACTTTCCGAGACTTCAAGCGCGCGGGCCGATTTCGATCATGGTTCGCAATACAGGACTCAAGGATAAGCGAAGCCAGGGCACGGGCATGCGCGTGCTGAAGTTGTTAGCGAATTAGGCGAAAATCGCGGATTTCCGCGATGGGTTACACCAAGTTCGCAAAAGGCTGTTACTAGTAATGGGGGTGTTGTCACTGCATATGCCTGGAAATCAAAACACTACAGCTCCGATCATTCTTTCGCTCAGTGATTACGAGGACCCGAATAACCCGGATGCGCAACCTGCCATGAAACGCGCGATAGAAGCCGCCAGGGCAATGGAAGGTTCGGTCATTCTGGACATACCGCCGGGATGCTATCATTTTTATCCTCAATCGGCCGATCGGGAAGCGTATTATATCTCGAATACAAGCAGCGAGGAAGAGAATCCGGATGTGACCAAAACGATCGGGATTTGGCTTAAGGATCTGCACCATGTGACGCTCGAGGGGAACGGCGCTTTGTTTGTTTTCCACGGAAAGCAGACGATGCTTGTGCTCGAAGGCTGCACGGATATTGAAATTCGCAATCTGCACTGGGACTACGCCGCCCCGACCGTGACCGAAATGACGGTGGATCGGTGCGGCGATGCTTATCTTGAGGCAACCGTTCACCCGGATTCACGCTATGATTGCGCTGACGGCAAATTCGAATGGGTGGGCGAAGGCTGGCGTTTTCGCGAAGGACCGATGCAGTTATGCAGTGCGGATTTGGGTGCTGCCTGGCGCGTGGATAATTGGCTGGAGCGGGTGGTGTTTACCGAGGAGTTGTCGCCGAGTCGGCTTCGGTTCCATTTTGGAAATCAGGCCCCTCCGCACATGGCTCCCGGTACGATCGTGCAAATGCGCGACGGCATTCGGGACCAGGTTGGCATTTTGATCACCAAAAGCTCCGGGGTGACGTTTAGCGACGTGGGCCTGCATTTCATGCATGGACTGGGCGTGGTTGGACAGTTCAGCGCCAATCTGACCTTTGAACGCTTGGATCTGACGCCGCGTCTGGAGACCGGCCGCACGGTGGCAGGTTTTGCGGATTTCGTTCACTTGTCGGGCTGCAAGGGAAAGGTCTCGATTCGGAATAGTCGATTTGCAGGGGCCCATGATGATGGGATCAATGTCCACGGCACCTATCTTCGGATCGTCGGTAGACCAGCCTCCAATCAATTGATTGTCAGGTTTATGCATCCGCAGACTTACGGATTTTTGGCTTTTCAGCCGGAAGATGAGGTCGCGTTCGTGAATGCGGATACGCTGAACCCCTACGCTTTCGGGCGAGTCGCCGCTGTCGCCATGAAGTCGCCGCGCGAGTTGCTACTCACGTTGGAAAACGCGGTTCCCGCTGACATCGGAGAACGGGACGTCCTTGAAAATGTGACTTGGACGCCGGAGGTCGAAATTGTCGGTAATACATTCGCCCGGATTCCCACGCGCGGAATTCTGGCCACGACGCCGCGGCGGATCGTGATTCGGGATAACACCTTTTTGAACATGCAGATGAGCGCGATACTGGTCGCAGCGGATGCATCATCCTGGTACGAATCCGGCGCCGTAACGGATATGAGCATCGTGGATAACCGGTTTGTGAATTGCGGCGGCCCCGGACATGCCGTGATAAGGATTGTCCCTGAGAATAAACATCATCATGCAGCGGTTCACCATAACATTCGGATTGCACGCAACCGCTTTGAAACGGCCGGAGAAGATTGGTTAACGGCAAGAAGCACGGAGGGACTGATATTCCAAAATAACGTGATTCGGATGCAGGAAAAACACGGCCTTGCAGGGAATATCCGTACGGACGAACGTGTCCATTTGGAAGCTTGCATTGGAACGCATATTTCGTGTAATGACTTGGAGTATGACGATTTGACATAAGGGAGGTAAGGTGAGTGGGAGCAAACATGAAATTGCAGTATGTGAAACCGGCGACGGTCTGGACCGAAGCGCTGCCGATCGGCAACGGACGTCTTGGAGGCATGGTCTACGGCGGCGTGGAGCGTGAAAGGATCAGCTTGAACGAGGATACGCTTTGGTCCGGTTATCCCAGGGATTGGAACAACCCGTCTGCCCTGGAAGCGCTGCCGGAGATCCGGGAGCTGGCAAGCCAGGGACGTTATAAGGAGGCTGATCAGCTAGGGCGCAAGATGATGGGACCCTACACGGAATCTTACCTGCCGTTAGGAGACTTATGCCTCAGGTTTGATCATGGTGGCGTGTTTCATTCTTACCGAAGAACGCTGGATATCACCAATGCCGTGCAACGAACGGAATACCGCATTGGCGAGGTAAACTACACGAGGGAATGCTTCGCGTCCAACCCGGATCAGATGATTGCATTGCGGTTAACCTCAAGCACTCCGTGCGCCCTGAACTTTCATGCCTATCTGGAAAGCCCGCTGCGGTATACCGTAAAGACCGAAGAAGATATGTACGTCATCTCGGGATTTGCACCGGAACGCGTCGAGCCCAGCTACGTTTCTTCGGATCGTCCTATCCGTTACGGCGATCCTGAACATACCGCTGCCATGGCTTTCAACGGTCGGCTGGCGGTGGCCGAAACGGATGGCCGCGTTACCGTGGACGCAGCTGGCATTCATGTACTGGATGCGAGCGAAGTGGTCATTTACTTCACTGCGGCCACCAGCTTCAACGGATTTGACCAAATTCCCGGTCACCGCGATGGCGGAGACCATCCGGCGGCTGTCGCCGCGGCTACAGCTGCGGGTACCATGAAAGCCGCATGCACCCAGTCTTGGACAGAGCTGCGCGAGCGGCACATCAACGATTATCGCAGCCTGTTTGACCGCGTAAGCCTCCGATTAGGCGAGACGCTGGCTGCAGGAGATATGGACACGGAGGAGAGAATCGAGCAATTCGGTGCCCGGGATCCAGGCTTGGTCGAGCTGCTGTTCCACTATGGCCGCTACCTCCTGATTTCAAGCTCCAGACCCGGAACGCAAGCCGCCAATCTTCAGGGGATATGGAATGCCTCAACCCGGCCGCCGTGGAGCAGCAATTGGACCTTGAACATCAATTCGCAAATGAACTATTGGCCCGCGGAGGTATGCAATTTGGCGGAATGCCATCAGCCTCTGCTGGAGCTGATCAGAAGCCTGTCGGTAAACGGTGCCGAAACCGCCGCCGTCCATTACGGCACCCGGGGCTGGACCGTTCATCACAATACGGATATCTGGGCCCAAACCGCACCGGTCGGCAATTACGGGGACGGCGATCCTTCCTGGGCCCTTTGGCAAATGGGTGGAATCTGGTTAACGCAGCACTTATGGGAGCATTACGCATATAGCGGCGATGAAGCTTATTTGCGATCGTTCGCCTATCCCCTTATGAAGGAAGCTTCTTTATTTGCTTTGGACTGGCTTATAGAAAACGACGCAGGCCATCTCGTGACATCGCCGTCGACCTCGCCTGAGCATAAATTCCGCACGTCTGAAGGGATGGCGGCCATCAGCTAAGGGGCGACCATGGATATTTCCCTCATATGGGAGCTGTTCACCAATTGCATGGAGGCAGCCGGCATTCTCGGCGTGGATGAGGAATTCCGGGAGGAATGGAGCAGCAAACGGGAACGTTTGCTGCCTCTGCAGGTCGGCCGATACGGTCAGCTGCAGGAATGGTCCCATGACTCCGAGGATGAGGACGTATTTCATCGGCACACGTCCCACCTGGTTGGGGTTTATCCTGGACGGCAGCTATATGCGGAAGAAAGCCCGGATCTGTTTGCAGCTGCCCGAACCTCTTTGGAGCGTCGCGGAGAGGAAAGCACGGGGTGGAGCCTGGGCTGGCGGGTGGCGCTATGGGGCCGGTTCGGTGACGGCAACCGTGCGCTCCTACTGTTAACCAATATGCTGAGATTGGTGCGGGACGGGGAATCGGAGCGTTACGATCACGGAGGTGTGTATGCGAGTTTATTAGGAGCGCATCCTCCTTTTCAGATCGACGGCAATTTCGCAGCTACAGCGGGGATTGCGGAATTGCTGCTGCAGTCGCATCGCTCCGTTATTGTGCTGCTGCCGGCTCTGCCGGATGCTTGGCCGGAAGGCGAGGTACGTGGACTGCGGGCACGAGGCGGCTTTGAAGTCGGCATTCGCTGGAAGCATGGAAGACTGACGGAGGCAGAGATCATGTCTCGGTTGGGGAATGTATGCAGCGTAAGCATAGGTAATGGACATGGAAATGGGATCGCGGTTTACCAAGGCGATACCAGCATTCCCGTACAGGTCTCCGCCAAAGGCGTATTTTCATTTGAAGCAGAACGGGGCTTAACCTATCGACTGGTCACGGATCACGCAGGGGATCCCGGTGCTTGATCGCCATAATGGAGACCTTATCGATGGTATCCATACAATACTATGTTAAAAAAGACTCCTTGAAGGAGTCTTCAGGCTGTCGAGAAAGTCTCGACAGCTATTTTTTGTGTATTTAATTCAACACGACACCGCGTTAATATTGTATAATATTTGTAAATAAACCGTTCGGAAGGGTGTTAAATATGTTGCGTTCTAACCGAGAAAAACAGCAGGCTTAC
>NZ_JBFRHH010000010.1:0-214669 GCF_052115765.1 Paenibacillus sp. 2KB_20
AGCGAATCAGGAAGCAGCTCGGCATCGAATCTTGAATTCAGCCGGGCCTTCCGGTGCTCACGTACCCAAAACGTACGCTCCGCTCCTGACGTCCCTAGCTTCATCCAACCTTCTCGGTGCTGAAAATCGACCTTTTTGAACACGCACTTTAAGTATTCCAGCCCTTCTGCAAGGGCGCGGCCCTTCCACGCGTCATTCTCTTGAAACAAACAAATGGCATATATCCAATCATTATCAGTTTTACAAACCTTCCCTCTTTTTATCCAAAGTCTGCTTATTTTGTTTGAATCCTTGCCATGATGTTTTTTCCTGCATGGAAAAGAGGTACAATAAGAGGATAAGGAGGCGAGATCATACCATGAAAATTACATTTATTGAACCAACCCCGAGCCCGAACTCCATGATGCTTCACCTTGACGAAACACTGGAGTCCGGGATTCGCAGAACATATACACTGGACAACGAACGGTCGGCTCCCCCCTGGATTAGGCAGCTGCTCCACATCCCAGGCGTAAAGAGCGTCTTTCATACCCTTGATTTCATCGCGCTCGACCGTAAAGGTAATGCCGATTGGCCTTCCATTCTGGGCGCCGTTCAGGAAATATTCGGTCAGGAGGGCCTTGCGGCCGGACTCCAAGAAGGTGCGGATGGTATCGCTTTTGGAGAGGCTCAAGTATTCGTGCAGTACTTCCGGAATATTCCGATGCAAATTCGTGTCAAAAGCGGGAATCAGGAAGAACGCATCGGTCTGTCGGAGCGCTTTGCCAAAGCGGTAGCCGCGGTGGGAACCACGACGCTCATCAAAGAACGCAAGCTCAAGGAGTACGGCGTTCGCTACGGCCAACTGGAAGGCATCGCACGTGACGTAGAGCAGGAGCTTGAAGCTGCCTTCCCGCAGGAGCGCCTCGATAAGGTCGTTGCCCAGGCGATTGCCCACGGTGCTAGCGACGAGGATTTCGTCGAGCAGCGCCGGAAGCTGACTGACGAGGAAACCGAAGCCGCGCTGCAGAATGAGGACTGGCGCGTCCGTTATGCCGCACTGGATGCACTGGAGCCATCTGAGAAGCATATTCCGCTTCTCCGCCAAGCGCTTCGGGATCCAAAGATGCAGATCCGCCGGCTGGTCGTCGTCTACTTGGGCGATCTTCGCACCCCTGAAGCGATGGAGCTCCTATATGAAGCCATGCGCGACGAAACACCGGCTGTTCGCCGTACCGCAGGCGATACGCTGTCCGATATCGGCGATGCTGCCGCTACCCCGGTCATGATCGAATCGCTCAAAGACAGCAGCAAAATCGTACGCTGGCGTGCGGCCCGTTTCCTGTATGAAGTGGGTACCGAGGAAGCCCGCTCCGCCCTGGAGGAAGCCGCCAACGATCCGGAATTCGAGGTTAGTCTGCAGGCACGAATGGCACTGGAACGCATCGAATCCGGCGAAGAAGCTGCCGGAACCGTCTGGCAGCAAATGGCCAAACGGAATCAATCGTAATCGTATCAACAGGACCACCTTCATACCGTAAAATTTAACCATTGCCTCTAACATGGAATGTGATTTATACTAGGACTCTCTTGTTAGAATTGAATATATAGATAGCCTCATCATTCCAAGATGAGGTAGAGGTTGCAGACATGATCAGTAGTTGTGCCGAGGCGAAGAGAAGCCGGTGAAGCATAGTGAAAGGCATGAATGCCGAAGTGCAGGGTATACTCTTGTATTCTGTGCTGGGGCCGTTGTCGAAAGAGACGGAACTGTCACGGGGATTTCCCCGTGTTGAGCTATCTTCATGGAGGGTATGGTGCGGATACGATAAAGACCGCAGGTATAATACCTGCGGTCTTTTTGTTTCAACAGGGTATATTTTAAATATCATTTCTTAATGTATAGAAGGAGTGTTCGATCTTGAATCGCAAAAAAGCACCAGCTGCTTCGCTGAAGCAGAGCTTTAAAGCCCGTCATATGACAATGATCGCCCTTGGCGGATCGATCGGTACCGGCCTGTTTCTGGCGAGCGGAACGGCCATCGCCTCTGCAGGCCCAGGCGGAGCACTTATCGCCTACGCCGCGGTTGGCCTCATGGTTTACTTTCTGATGACCAGCCTGGGCGAGCTCGCTACGTATCTTCCGGATTCCGGCTCGTTCAGCACCTACGCCTCCCGGTTTGTCAGCCCTGCCTTCGGATTTGCCGTCGGCTGGAACTTCTGGTACAACTGGGCTGTTACCATCGCGGCCGAGCTCGCGGCGGCCACGGTTATTATTAAATTTTGGTTCCCGGACAGCCCGTCATTTCTGTGGAGTCTTCTATTCCTGGCGATTATGTTCGGCTTAAACTTTCTATCCGCCAAAGGATACGGCGAATCGGAATATTGGTTTGCTATCATTAAGGTGGCAACCGTCATTATCTTCCTCATCATCGGTGTCATGATGATATTCGGTATTCTTGGCGGTGAAGCCGTTGGATTCAGCACCTTTAACCTAGGCGATGGGCCGGTACACGGCGGGTTCTTCGCGCTGGTCGGCGTGTTCATGGCTGCCGGCTTCTCCTTCCAGGGAACCGAGCTGATCGGGGTCGCAGCCGGCGAGAGCGAAAATCCGAGAAAACATGTCCCTAAAGCCATCCGTCAGGTGTTCTGGCGCATCCTGATCTTCTATATTTTCGCTATTTTTGTCATCGGCATGCTGATCCCTTACACCCACCCGAGCTTGCTTCAATCCGGGGTCGATAATATCGGAGTCAGCCCTTTCACGCTGGTGTTTGAGAAGGCCGGGCTTGCCTTTGCCGCATCCGTCATGAATGCCGTTATTCTAAGTTCCGTGCTGTCGGCAGGCAACTCGGGAATGTATGCTTCAACCCGCGTCCTGTATGCCATGGCGAAACAAGGAATGGCTCCAAGATGGCTGAGCCGCCTGAACAGCCGCGGCGTACCGGTTGCGGCTCTAATCGTAACCTCTGCCGTAGGTATGCTGGCCTTCCTGGCCTCCTTCTTCGGCGATGGCGTGGTGTACGTGTGGCTCCTGAATGCCTCCGGGATGTGCGGATTCATTAACTGGCTGGCCATTGCCGTGAGTCATTACCGCTTCCGCAAAGCCTATGTCGCCCAAGGTAAAGACCTGAAGGAGCTGCCGTTCCGTGCACGCTGGTTCCCCTTCGGTCCCATCTTCGCCTTCCTGCTCTGTCTTGTAGCCATTATCGGTCAAGGCAATTTCAGCGGGGAGATCGATTGGTTAACGATCATTGCCACTTATGTCAGCATTCCGTTGTTCCTCTCCATCTGGTTCGGCTACCGCTTGATTAAGAAGAGCCGCGTCGTGCCATTGGACGAGTGCGATTTAAGCACGAACGTCAAATAATATAGACCAGACATACCAAAAGCAGCTTCCCTCCCATACTTGGGAACGGAAGCTGCTTTTTTTGATGCGGACATATTACCAAATAATCTGCACTCTCAGATCATCGGTGTTCTCAAACGCATGGTGATAGTATTTGATGGAGCCGAGATTGCTCTTCATCTGCACTTGCTGGAGCACATTCACAAGCTCTCGCTCGCTGCCGTCAAACCGGAACACCAGCTTCTGGCTGCCTTCAGCCTTTGCAGCTTTAACCAATGGTTGGAGCTGTGTATAGGAGCTGACGATGGAACGGGCATCATAGAGCTGATATTCCAGATCCCGTTTCAATTGTTCGTATACTCCGGCTCTCGAACGATCCTTTACGGCAAGCCCTGACAGCGTGTTGCGGTAAAGGGTGCTCGCCTTCGGATAGGATTTGACCCAGGTATGGTCACGGCCCATCTGTTCATCCGTCCGGAGGTAGTACGTATAGGATACCTCGTTGTCGCGATCCGGCACGGGATCGTTCCACGTCGTGTCCAGATGGTACCATTTGCCGTCCAGAAGGACCAGATTCCAGGCATGGAGCTGGCCCTTCGGATTATCGGAGGCATAAGCCGTGCCCTCCACAATTTTGTTCTGGATTCCGGCTTCCTTGAGCAGTTTATGCGTTAACAGGGAATAGCCCTGGCATACTGTGCTTCCGGTATAGAGCCCGTCATAGGCCGTATATTTCGTAAGCGTGGTATCGTATTTCAAGTTCCGGACAACCCAATCGTGGATGGCTTTCACCTTCTCATGATCATTCATGCCCGGCTTGATGATCTGCTTCAAAATGCTGTCGGCATTCTGGTTCACATAGTTCGTCTGCTCCGCAGTCTCGCGATAACTCAACCGAACCGTGACATTGGCGGAACTGGATGTCCCACGATAGTCGTAGCTATAACTAGCAATAGTGTAATGAATATAGGGATCACTGGCCATTGCCTGATCAAGTGCATCTTTAAGCTGCGATTTCAGCGATTGGGTCTCCCCCTGGTAAACAAATCGCACCGTCGATTGCCTGTCGCTCATCGCTGTCAGCAGTTTCTGCTGAATCCCATTGACCGACTTCACGACCGCTTTGTTGGAGGTGGCATAGACATCACTGAGATTAGCTGGTTCAGGTACTGCTGCAACGGTTACCGCCAAAGACCCTATGAACAGTAATTTAACGATTGTTCCTCGGCTTCGTTTCATCGGTACACCCGCCCTTCATCTTCCTCATCCGTATGCACCATTATTGTAACACATAACATCAGGGCTTAAGGGTTCTAGTTTTGTCGACCGGGCACGAATATCAAATACTACCAATAAAATGAGGACAGGAAGGAATCGCTACGTCCCGCGAGCTTCGACATGCGAACCAGAACCTCTGCAGCCTCTGCACGCGTCACCTCACGCTCCGGCAAGAACTTGCCATCAACTGCAGGCAGAAGACCCAGCTTGAGAGCAATCAGGGCTGCTCCTTTGTTAGTGATGGCGTCGGCATCCGATATCCCTTGCACGTCAGTTGGAAGGATAAAGGCTTTGGACAGCTTCTCATAATTCAGGATGCGGGTCAGCGAGCTTGCCAGTTCATCCCTTGTCAGCTTGTGGTCCAGCTGCAGCGGGCTGTCCGGATCATAAGGGATCCAGTTCTGCCCAATCAGCACCTGAATGGCCTGGTAATACGGATGGTCCGGCTGTAAGCCTGCGTATGGATCCATTGTAGGTCTTCCATAAAGCTGCTCATAGGACGGGCTTACCGAAGCCGCCACCAGTTGATACCATTCGCCAAGGGAAATCTGGCGATCCGGGTATACCTTTCCGTCCTTGTCCGGAACCAGCACCCGATATTTCACCAGCTCCTTAAGAGCCGCTTCCGCATAATGCCCCGTCGTATCGGTAACCGCCGGAATATCTTTGCGGCTCATTTCGGGCATGATATCGCGCCATTCCCCGCTCTTGGCATCAAGCGGTACCGTAATGCCGCCGAAGGCCGCCTTTTTATGTGTCGGATAATAAATCAGCTTAATGAAAGGCTTCATAACCTCATTACTGGCCATTGAGTAGCCACCGTAGTAACCGTATTTCAACTTCAGATCAATTTCTTCCAGATATTTAGCTCTTGCCTGCTCCGCACTGATGACCGGTTTTGCATCCGTTGGCAGTTTGGACAGAACGGCGTCCGAATTCACGCTAAAGCCCTGGATCTGCCCGTTGGCTTCCATCGTGAGGCTCAGGGAATCGCCCATGACGCGAATATCACCGACATAGCGTTGGAATGAAAATTGGTAGCTGAGGGTTTTAGTGTCTTTGCCCATTTTTTCAACCGATGTCAGCTTCCATTCCTCGGCGGCATGCGGTACCAGCTTGCTTACCGTCTCGAATGCGAGATCCTGCGCAGCCTGCTGCGAAATCGGGTTCTTCACTTCCGCAGCCTCGGCCCGGTCAAAACGATATCGGTTGTACGAGTAAATCTGCCCGGTCCTGGCGTCCACCTCTGCGGATACCGTCTCCCCTCCGCCCATGGCGGAGAGCTTGTTTTCGCCCCAACTTATGTTCCACGTCTTAACCTCGCTGTTGTTCCATCTTGTACCCAGTCTCTTGGATTCGGTCTTTAAACCAGACGGGAGCTTGATCTGCGATTCCACCCATATGGCTGCTGCCTCTCCGCCAGCGAATGGAGCGGTGATTGGCTTAAAGGTTTCTTTGGATGCCGGAATCGCGCCATTCTCAATCGAGGTAAACCCGCTCTCTTCCCCTGAGAAACTAATGAACTTGCCTGTATTGGCATCCAGTGAATTGCCTGATTGATCATTAGGTATGTAACCTAAGAAATAATTGCCTTTGGCGTTGTTATATAAATTATCAGGTACATAGGCCAAGGATACCTGGAACTGATCTTCAAACACTTTACGGATGGAGGCCTCATTCCATTTCGGTGTGGATGAAGGAAACTCCTCATTGATTTGATTGCGGGAATAGTTCACGGTATTGCCCTGTCCGTCAAGCGTGATCGAGATGCTGTTCACATCCGATTCAATCCCGTTCACCGAGGTCTGGAAATAAAACTCAAACCGCGGCGGGCTGAACAATGCCGCCTGCATCCCGAGATAAGCCTCATTCTCCTTAAGCTCACTCGTCTTCACATCCGATACATGGCTGCCGATCCATTTCAGCGCCTTCTCCTTGGCTGCTTCCCGGGTTAATACCGGTTTGTCGCTACCAGGGTTCATCAAAGAATGAGGGATATAAATGTTAAGAAGTTCCCCCGTGACCGCATTGACCTGGGCATTGAAGCCGGAGCTTGAGTTCCCTTTGGTCAGTACCATTTGCAGATCCCAAGCAAGCGCGCTCGATCTCATGCCATCATTCTCCAGGAACTGCACATTCGACACTTTCACGTTCTTGAGCTCCGGGAAAGCCTTCTTAATGATGTCTTCCGCCTGCTTGGATGAAATTTTTGCACCCTTCGGTATTTCGTTATCCGTTACGCTCTCCGAACCGGTGTTATCGCTGCTAGTCACGGTAGTTACCGTATCGGATACAATGATTCCGCTGCCCGGAACGGAATTGTCTCCCCATACCGGCTGCGCCAAACATAGCATGGCTGTAGCCGTAACCGCGCACACGGTCTTTTTTACCCTTACCTTCTTCTTACCCGATGGATTCACTTGATTCGCTCCCTTCCATTACTTGAACCTAACCATGCCTTACTTACACATGATGATATCCTTAACAAGTGCCTGTACACGGCAGCAATGACATAACCAAGCTACCTAAATAATACCATAACTTGTCTATATATTCCTTATGTAGTAAGCTTCCGAAACATAACCTGCATCGTTAAGGATGAACAAAGTGTAACTATTTCGATCCCGCTTCTTGCGAATGGGGAATTCCCTTTCGAACACATCTTAACCAAGCCGCGCCGCTTCAACAAAAGCCGCAGTGCGACGCTTGATCTCCTCCATATTGCCGGACACGAGGGCATCCTGCGGAAGCAGCGCGCTGCCTAAACCAACCGCTGCCGCGCCTGCATGAAAATAATCCGTAAGATTATCCAACGTAACTCCACCCGTTGCAAGCAGCGGAATGTGATTCAGCGGACCCTGAAGCTCCCGGATAAATGACAAGCCCAGACTGGCCATAGGAAACAGCTTCACGATCTCGGCCCCGGCTGCGTACGCCGCGACGATCTCCGTTGGCGTCATTGCCCCTGGCCATACATCAATTCCCTGCTCCAAAGCAAATTCGATGACGGAAAGATCCGTGTTCGGGGAAATCAGAAATTGAGCTCCGGCTGAGACCGCTTCCTTCGCCATCTCCACATCAAGCACGGTTCCCGCACCTATATATACAGCGCCATCATAGCGAGTACGCCAATCCTGGATCATATGTAAAGCACCTTCCGTATTCATGGTCACTTCCATGAACCGGATTCCGCCTTGGGTCAATCCTTCTCCTACGAAGTTCGCCTGTTCTCTCGTAATGCCCCGCACGATGGCAACGATTTTCTCGCGTTTGAGTTCAGCTGTCAGTTTCAATGTGTTCCCCCATTTCTATTTACACTTCCGGCACGTTCCTAAATCGCAAGGGCCGTAACTTCAGCCTGCTTCAAGTATATGCGGTTCGAAGCGTTCACGCAAAAAGAGCAGGCCCGGAAAACTGTCTTCCCGACCTGCTCTTTAACATCTATAAGGTTATCCGCGGAATTCAGACAGCTCTGCGCCGAGTTCACGCGTTGCTCCGTATACGCTTTGATAGAGTCCAAACAATTTATCATAGGCCTGAACCGCCTGCGGATTCGGAGAATACGAGCGTGCCGGCCGCAAAAACGCCTTTGCGCAGTCCTGAAGGTTCGGGAACCAGCCGCAACCGTAAGCTGCCAGCATCGCCGCACCCATAGCCGGGCCCTGTTCGCTTTCCAGCTTCACGATTTCAGCATTAAACACGTCCGCCTGCATTTGCAGCCACGTTTCGTTCTTGGCGCCGCCCCCGATGGAAATAACGCGGTCGATCCGCTTGCCGGATGCGCGGAGGATATCGATGGATTCGCGGAGAGAGAACGTAATCCCCTCGAGTACCGAACGTGCAAAGTGAGGTAGCTTATGTCCGGCGTCCATGCCAATGAAGCTGCCGCGGATGGTGGCATCCGGATGCGGCGTGCGTTCACCGACGATATACGGCGTGAACAGCAGCCCTCCGCTGCCAGCCGGGATGCTTCCGATATCGCTCAACAGCGCGTCAAAGGAGATATCCGGCGCAAAGGTATCCTTGAACCAGGTCAGGCTGTATCCCGCTGCCAGAGTCACGCCCATGATATAGTAAGCGTCTTTCTCGCTATGATTAAAGAAATGAACCTTCCCTGCAAAATCCACCTCGCGACGCTCCTCATAGGACAAGACCACGCCTGATGTACCAATACTGCACATCGTCTGCCCTTCTTCGAGAATGCCGGCGCCGATGGCGCCGCAGGCATTGTCCGCCCCGCCGGCAAATACCTTCGTCTCTGGCAATAGAGCCGATTGCTTAGCGATCTCAGGAAGCAGAGTGCCGCACTCGTCGAAGGATTCGACCAGCGGTGGGCATAAGGTGTGCGGCAGCTGGAAGGCATCCAGAATATCGCTGCTCCAAGACTTGCCCGCCACATCCAGCAGCAGCGTTCCGGCTGCATCGGAATAGTCCATCGCGTATTGCCCAGTCAGGCGGAAACGCACATAATCTTTAGGCAGCAGGAACAGGGCAGCCTGTTCGAGCAGCTCCGGTTCAAACTCCTGCACCCATAGAATCTTGGGTAGGGTGAAACCTTCCAGCGCGCGATTGCGTGCAATCCCGAGTAGCTTCTCCTGCAGGGTCTCCTCGATGCGACGGCATTGCGCCGTTGTGCGCGTGTCATTCCACAGAATGGCCGGTCGCAGCACTGCACCCTCACCGTCTACCAAGACCAGACCGTGCATCTGGCCGGAAAAGCTTAACCCCTCAACCTCGGATGGGTCAATGTTGTTTCCGTTCATTAATTGCCGTAACGACAATACCGTTTTGTCCACCCAATCCTCCGGTCGCTGCTCGCTGTATCCCGGCTTCGGCTGGCTCAGCGGATACGACTCTGAATGCTCGGCGACAACCTTGCCGCCGCGATCCACCAGCACGGTCTTCACAGCACTGGTCCCCAAATCAACTCCGATAACGTAACTCATCTAAATCCTCCTTCGTCTCCTCATGAACCGAACATGAAAACATCGTTGGCATTTCCCCCCCGGGCTCACGATGCGTGATCCGGAGCATGCTTGGATGGCTGTCGACCCTAGCTCGCTATAGTTTGCTGTTTGAAATAAGTACACCGGCTTCCCTGAAGGGAGCCGGTGAAGGTTTGGATTTCATGATACAAACACTAAAACGTGTATCGATTAATTGGCAAGAATGTACTGGTTCAGAATCGCTTTCAGCATTTCTTGACGTCCGGATTCGTTCTTGCGCGGAGACTCGTTGTTCAGCGCGTATTCTGCAAGAGAAGCCAGTGTAGCCTTGCCGGATACGACGTCTGCGCCGATGCCTTCACTAAAGCTGCTATAGCGCTTCGCAATGAAGTCCTCGAATACGCGGTCTTCGATCAGCTTCGCTGCCACCTTCAAGCCTTTTGCGTAAGTATCCATACCGGCGATGTGCGCATGGAACAAATCTTCCGGCTCGAAGGACGGACGGCGAACCTTCGCATCGAAGTTCACGCCGCCGCGGCCGAGACCGCCGTTCATCAGCACTTCGTACAGCGTCAATGTCGCGTCGTAGATGTTAACCGGGAATTCGTCCGTATCCCATCCGATCAGCATATCGCCTTGGTTCGCATCGAGGGAACCGAGCATGCCGTTGATGCGTGCTACGCGAAGCTCATGTTCGAAGGTATGACCAGCGAGCGTGGCGTGGTTGGCTTCGAGATTTAGTTTAAAGTGCTTGTCGAGACCGTATTTTTGCAGGAATGCAATCGTTGTGGCCGCATCAAAGTCATATTGGTGCTTCGTTGGCTCCTTCGGTTTAGGCTCGATCAGGAATTGGGCGTCAAAGCCGATTTCCTTCGCATAATCAACCGCCATATGGAACAGGCGCGCCAGATTATCCAGTTCAAGGCTCATATCTGTGTTGAGCAGGGTCTCATAACCTTCGCGGCCTCCCCAGAACACATAGTTCTCGGCGCCGAGGCGTTTGCCGACTTCAAGGCCCTTCTTCACTTGCGCAGCCGCATGAGCGTATACATCCGCATTGCACGTAGTGCCCGCACCATGCATGAAACGAGGATTCGTGAACATGTTCGCCGTGTTCCAGAGCAATTTTTTGCCGGTGGACTTCATGTGATCTTCAATCGAATCCACGATTGTATCAATATTGCTGTAGAACTCACGCAGGCTGCTGCCTTCCGGTGCAATGTCCACATCGTGGAAGCAAAAATACGGAAGGTTCATTTTCTCCATGAACTCGAAACCTGCCTCAACACGTGCTTTGGCGAGGTCCATGCCGGAGTAATTGCCCCAAGGGCGAACCGCAGTGTCGGCGCCGAACGGATCCGAACCCCCTGCAGTCAATGTATGCCAGTAAGCCATGGCGAAACGGAGATGCTCTTCCATCGTTTTGCCGGCTACAACTTCTGTTGGATTATAAAATTTAAAAGCATAAGGGTTGGTTGATTGGCTGCCTTCGTACTCGACTTTGCTAATGTTGTTAAAATAGGCCATGAATAAATCCTCCTATACCTTGTTAAGGTGTGGTTAACGCTTACAAGGTTATCCTATCACAGGATTTCCACTTTGTCTATTGGTTAAACAAAGTATTGTTTTACAACTTTTTCAAAACCGATGTCCCCTCCTATTAGGATTATTTTCTACTAAAGTTCAACAATCTCCGTTTGGCTTACTGATGATTCTTCTAAATCCATATTCAAATGTTACGACGATGGAAACCACCGGACTAAGGATTGTGAGTGCCCGGGCAGCGTTACGGGCTGTTGCAATTTCGGGGCTTAGCCCCTAGACTATGAGCATATCAAGTCTCCAAAACTTATAATGATTAGAAAGCAAGACTAAAAGGATGAATACACATGGCGAATATTACCGGTGACCAGGCTCTGGTCAAAAAAATAAATACCTCAATTATTCTCGATACGATACGGCAGCACGCCCCTGTTTCCCGAGCAAAAGTATCCACGCTGACCGGACTGAACAAGGCTACCGTCTCCAATCTCGTACAGGAGCTGTACAGCAACCACCTGGTCCAGGAGATCGGACCCGGCGAATCCAGCGGCGGCAGGAAGCCGCAGCTGCTGCTGTTTAACGGACAAGCTGGTTATGCCGTCGGCGTCGAGCTGCGCGTCAAGCAAATGACCGCCGTGCTTACAGATCTGGAAGGCCGGATTCTTTCCGAAGAGGATACCGCCCTTGAAGGACATGACGTGGAATCGGTGACGCGGCTGATGGTTAGCCTGATTCATGGCCTGACGCGGCAGGCTCCTCCCTCCCCATACGGCATCATCGGGATCGGCGTAGGCGTCCCTGGGATGGTTGACGGTGACGGCACCGTCCTCTTCGCTCCCAACTTGGGATGGGACATGGTGCCGCTGCAGAAGCAGCTCGAGCAGGAGCTGGGACTTCCCGTTACCATCGACAATGAAGCGAACGCGGGCGCCCAAGGCGAGCTGCGCTTCGGAGCTGGCCGGGACGCTCGCCATCTCCTCTATATCAGTGCTGGCAGCGGTATCGGCTCTGGCATTATCATCAATGGCGAGCTTTATAAGGGCGCCCGCGGATATGCCGGCGAAAGCGGCCATATGTCCATCGAAACCGACGGACTGGAATGCACCTGCGGCAACCGCGGCTGCTGGGAGCTGTATGCCTCGGAGAAATCCTACGACAGCAAAGGCGCCGCTCTCCCGTCCAGGCGGACATCCGAGCTGATTCACCATGCAGAACAAGACCATGAGGAGACCATCCGGCATTTTGAAGAGCTCGGACGTTATCTCGGCGTTGGCATTACCAATCTTGTCAACGGATTCAATCCGCAATCGGTCATTATTGGCGGTCCGCTGTCCGACGCGCGGGCTTGGATTGAGGATACGCTGCGACAGGTCGTTGCCCAGCGCACGCTTCCCTACCACCGTGAGCTAATGGAGATCCGGTTCGCCGAGCTGGGCAGCCGCTCGACCATGATCGGTGCGGCTTACTCCGCCATCTCGCAATTTCTGGGGCCGATCCGGGTCTCCATGCCGATTCATTAAAATTGACGATATTTTGTCGTAATTAACACCCTGCATATTAAGGAAATTCCCGCGATTTTCCGCTATAATTAATCTCGTCCTGTAATTTAAATCACGATTCTCCTCGTGGAGAAACGTGTGATCGTTATACAAAAGGGAGAGGAAACGCTCAAATGACCTATGTAAGCACTGCGGAAATATCGGCACAAATGTTTGTGACCATATTGCTGTTTCTCCTAGTTATCGCACCTTTGTTCAGTCTCGCCATCATGCGTTTTTTTCAAGGCAAGAAAAAAGTCGGTTTCATTCTCCTCGGCTCCGGCGTGGCTGCATACGTCGTATTCCAGATCATCATGAGTCTGTTTTTTAGCAAGTGAACATGATCTGAGCGAACGTTGGCAGCATAGGCTCGGAAGCTAAAAAAGCTCCTACCCTGATTCAGGGAAGGAGCTTTTTATTCATATCATGAAGCAAGCGATCGGCTTGCCATGACGCCTGATTAGATTAACCCTCCGGGTTCAACGCTTTGTTGAACTGGAGCTTGTTCATGCCAAGTATGCGGTGCTCGCCGATGATCGTGAGCGGTACTGCGCGAACGCCCATATCCCATACTTGCTGCGCGAATTCGTCGTTTTGCTCGATGTTGCGCTCTTCAAATTCGATGCCTTGATCGGACAAGAAGCCTTTTACTTGTTTGCAGTGCGGGCAGTTGTTCGAAGTGTATACAATCACATTTTCCATGGTTCGTCAGTCTCCTCTACTTATGATTTGGCTCTGCTAAAAGCCCGTTCGATCCCTATCTATCAGTTTACAACACGACAGCGTTGTGTTCCAAGCTCTCGATATATTTCTCCGCATCCATAGCTGCCATACAGCCGCTTCCTGCCGCAGTGATCGCTTGTCTGTAACGAGTATCCTGCACGTCGCCGCAAGCAAATACGCCTTGGATATTCGTCTCCGATGTTCCCGGGGTCGTTACGATATAACCGTTCGGATCCGTCGTAATGTTTCCGCCGAGGAAACCGGTGTTCGGATGATGACCGATCGCCACGAATACGCCGCTGACCGTGATCGTTTCTTCTTCCCCAGTCTCATTGTTAAGCACTTTGATACCTTTGACGCCTGTCTCGTCCGCAATGACTTCCTGCGGTGTGCGGTTCAATGCCCATTCGATTTTTTCGTTAGCGCGGGCGCGATCCTGCATAATTTTCGAGGCACGAAGCTCCTCCCGACGGTGAACCAGCGTTACTTTGGATGCAAAGCGGGTCAGGAAATTCGCTTCCTCCAGCGCGGAATCTCCGCCGCCGACAACAACGATCTCTTTGCCGCGGAAGAAGAATCCGTCACATGTTGCGCAGGTACTTACACCGCGTCCTACATTATCCTGTTCTCCCGGAATGCCAAGGTATTTGGCCGTTGCGCCTGTAGAGATGATCAACGTTTCGGCAACTACCTCGCCGATACCGTCTACGTCCAGCTTAAACGGACGCTCTCCGAATTCCACGCTGTTCACCCAGCCTGTACGAAATTCCGCGCCAAAACGTTCAGCCTGCTGACGCATATTGTCCATCAGTTCAGGACCCATGATACCTTCGGGAAAACCCGGGAAATTCTCAACTTCGGTTGTGGTTGTCAACTGCCCGCCAGGTTGCGGACCTTCAATGACGAGTGGGCTCAGGTTCGCACGAGCCAGGTAGATTGCAGCCGTAAGGCCGGCAGGGCCTGTGCCTATAATAACGGATTTGTACATATCGTTTCCCTCCTATATATGGAACGCTTAATTATAATCATTATAAATTAATATTAATTATGGTTATATCAGAGCCGTCTGTCAATATGTCACATCACACCCCATCTGAAAATATTGTTAATCCATTCTTCATAAATCGCACTGAAATCCAATATTTTTGGGAATTGGACCCCTTTCTGCAATGAAGAAGACGGTCTTGATGCTCTGGAAACGTTTACTTCGAAAATAATCGTACGCATTGAGGGAGTTAGATGAATATAAGGCTACCAAGTGCCTCCCCCACTCTTTCAACGAAAGGAAGATGAATGTTTGATGAAAAAAGGACAACGTAGGCACGAGCCCTAATGCCGAACCTAGCAGCGTAGAAGTTTGGGAGAAATCGCGATCGTCCACGGCCATTGAGCGCCAACCAAAAAATCCCCTTCTTCCCGAAGAGGAAAAGAAGGGGACTTTATCATTAACACAAGCACAGATTAGCGATGACCGATCGATTAATGGTTGGAACGCAGCAGACGAAGCCCGTTCAGTATAACCAGAATAGTGCTCCCCTCGTGACCGATGACGCCCAGTGGCAGCGCAACGCCTTGAATGAAATTGGCTGCAATCAGCGTCAAAATCACGGTGATGGCAAAGATCATATTTTGCTTCACGATGCGCTGAACCCGGCGTGCCACCTTGACGGTGCCGGCAATTTCATCGATGTTATCATTCATAAGCACCGCATCCGCTACCTCCAGCGCCGTTCCGCTTCCCGAAACGCCCATGCCGATGCCGACGGTCGCGGTGGCCAGTGCCGGCGCATCGTTCACACCATCTCCAACCATAACCACATGGCCGTAACGGGACCGAAGCTCCTTAATATGTGTAACTTTATCTTCCGGAAGCAAGTCGGAGAACACCATGTCTACGCCGCTTTGCTTCGCAATCACGTCCGCCGTCGCCTTGCGGTCCCCCGTCAGCATCGCTACCTTGATGCCCAGCTGCTGAAGCTGCTTAACGGCCATTGCCGCTTGAGGCCGGACCGCATCCTGCAGAGCGATCATGCCCGCGATACGGTCTCCCTTCAGAATAACGGATACCGTCTTGCCTTCGGATTCCAGCGTGTTCCGGATGGACAGCCAGTGCTGGCGATTCTCTTCAAGCACGCTCAAATCTTTTTGCGCGGAAGCTTCACCCGAATACTGATCTGCAGTCGGTTGATCCAAAATATCACTTTTTCCTATTTTCCAGGTAATTCCTTCCACTTCCGCCTGCATACCCCAGCCTGTTATGGACTGCCCGTTCTCCACCTGCTGCAGCTCGGCCCCCTCTTTCTGAGCCGATTGGACAATCGCCAAGGCCAGAGGATGCTTCGACATTCTTTCGATAGAAGCACTGATGCCAAGCAATTCATGCCGATCCCAGCCCTCGCCTGCGATAAAATCCGTAACCACTGGCGTACCAAGCGTCAAGGTACCGGTCTTATCAAAAGCAACAACCGCCGTGCGTGCCATATTCTCGATATGGGCGCCGCCTTTGAATAGTACGCCTTTTCTGGCGCGATTGGAAATCGCCGACAGCATCGCAGGCATGATCGAAGATACCAGCGCGCAAGGGGATGCCACGACGAGAAACACCATCGCTTTGTAGAAGGTTGTATCCCAGTCCCATCCCAGAACGGGAGTAGCCAGAACAATCAGGGCCACGGTCGCAATGACAACGACACGGGCATAAATCGATTCAAACCGCTTGATGAACCGCTGCGATTCCGGTACTTCGTTCTCCGCTTCTTCCACCAGTTTGATAATCTTGGCGAACAACGTGGATTCCGCCGACTGGGTAACCTCAATGTACAATACGCCTTCCCCGTTCAAGGTTCCGGTAAATACTTCATCGCCTATGGACTTGTCGACCGGTACGGATTCGCCGGTAATCGAAGCCTGGTTGACCGAGGAGCTGCCGCGATAAATTTTGCCGTCTGCAGGAATAAGCTCGCCCGGCTTTACCAGAATCAGGTCACCTATCTCCAGCTTGCTGATGGATATTGATACCATCTCCCCCTTCTCGATGCGCAGAGCCGTCTCCGGCTGCAGCTCCATCAAGGACGAGATATCCTTGCGACTTCTTTCCATGGTATAACTCTCAAGCGCCCCACTGAGGGCAAAGATGAAGATCAGCATTGCGCCTTCATTCCAGTACCCGATCGCTGCAGCTCCCATTGCAGCAGCAATCATTAGCAGATTCACATCCAGATCGCGCTCCTTCAGAAGGGTCTCCACACCTTCTTTGGCCTTTACCCATCCGCCGACGGCGTAGGATATCACATACAACACAACAGAGAGCGGCTCAGACCATTGGCTGGTCAGCCAAGCCACCAGCATCAGCAGACCGCTGCCCAGTGCAGCCACGACCTCCGCGTTGCTCAGCAGGCTGCGTATATCCCACTTCCCAGGCTGCCGCGGCTCACGTGGATCCGCTCCATTTTCTATTGTCGATATGCGTCCAGTCGTCGTTTGACTTTGTATCCATTGCATAACCAATCACCTTCCTAGTTGAGAATGAGATCCATTATTACTACCCTTAAAATGACACATGCTGCCCCGGCTTGGCCGGAGCAGCATGCTAAATGAGAATGAGAATCATTTTTGAACTTATACAATTTATTTTCCTTCGTACAACTTTATATGTATCATACTCATTTCACCCTCATTTGTAAACCATATTTTTCACATTTTTTAATTGCTGAAGAGTGCCTATTGGTGTTCCCTGATGCTGAAGATGAACCTTCAACACGTAAAAAAGCCCTTGCGATCTCTCGCAAGGACTTCTCTCTATACAATCACTTATTTCGTAAAGCGCTCACATTCCATCAATCGACAATCGTCGAACATCTGCGGCGCATCTCCAGCCTCGCGCCGGTTATTCGAATGGCTGCAATCTCTGAGGGCTGACAGCACACCTCATGTATGCCCTGCCGGTAAACCATCCGTAAATCCGTGGCAGCCACCCCATTGATCCGGAGCGTTAATTGCGGCTTCGTTCGCCTAATTCGATGGATCATCTCTGAGAAAGCCGCAACCCTGTGTCCTGCCTCATCCGACGATCCGAGATTCTCCGTCCCCTCCGAATCGAATACAATCACATCGGCCAAACGGGCAATCTCCGCTGCCGCTGCTGGGTTCATCCCTTCTCCGAACAGCGCCCCATAGCGAATACGCACAAAACGCCTTTGATCCATAAGGGTCTGCTCTGCCACTTCTTCGATAAAATTATGAATCGATATAAAGTCATCCGCGTGCGCCGGACGTACAGCCAGGACCTCTAATTGGCAATCTACGCCTTCCTCGCTGCACTGCTCCACAGCTCGGAACAGGGACTCCAGCTGAGCATCCTGCACTTCACGTAACTCCATCGTGTTGGAAAGCCGGGTATCATGCAGCAAGCTGACCGCACATCGGGCTCCACCCGCCGCCTGAAACACCGACATCCAATAGGTCTTCCATAGCATAATGAGTCTCCGCCTTAAAAGGGCGCTCTTCTCTGCGCTCCGCGAATTCAACCACGCCGTGTAAACCTCCTGCAGCAGGCCATGCTGCAGAGCATCCTCCCCGCGTATCAGCCCAATTCCCTGAGCACCTTGCCTGATATCTCGTGCAATGGATTCAGGGTCTGCGGATCGGCTCATGACTTTCAGTCTTCGGTTCCTGTCACTCCACCCCAGCAGTCGGGTCAAGGAAGGTCTGTCCATGCCGTTATGCCGGATCCCGGAAACCCTGAGGGCTTCTTCAATATCGTCAGGCGATGCCAGTAACAGCAATACCTCCTCATGGGTGACTCCTCCTGCCATTGCAAAATGCTTCAGCAGATCCGTCTCGGGAGAAATCTCGTTTGCCATAATCTCCTCTGCTCTGATGAACTCTTCATCTTCAAATCGACGCTCTCCCAATTCACTGCCAGCTCCCCATTGCCTTTCCGTCATGGTTATCCTTCTACTCCCTTTCACCTTGAATTGGATAAACGCCTCCTTACAGATTATTATGAAACAATTGGAAATATACAGCGCATGGGATAAACACCGGCTGAAAAATATCGGGAGGGAACGAACCATGCCCCTACTCTCTTTATGCAGGATGCCTGCGCAAAGGCGGGAAAGCTTGACCCTATCTATTTATCCTCATTTCACGGACAGGATAAAACCTATACAATGGAGGAATGAATCGAAGACGCAAGAAAACGTAAGGGAGAGTTGAACATGAGAACTGATTATGATCATTGGGAACCGATCAGCGTATCGGATACCGTCAGAATTTTTGCTGATATCCCTGCTCGTTGGTATATCGCCGGAGGCTGGGCTTTGGATTTATATTTGGGAGAGCAGACCCGGGAACACGGCGATATCGATATCCTGATCCTTCGCGAAGAGCAGGCCGCCATTTACGCTGCATTAGCCAAAGAATGGACGCTGTACAAAGCGGATCAAGGAACCTTATCAATCTGGGAGGAAGGCGAATATTTGCATTCGGTTGGCGATGTATGGGTAAGCCGAAATGATGAAGCCCCATTTTCATTCCAGATCATGTTGGTAGAAACCGAACAGGACCGCTGGGTTTATCGAAGAGAACCGTCGATCCGAAGACCTCTCCAAGATATATCCTTAAAAACAGACCAAGGAATTCCCTATCTGAAACCGGAGATACAGCTTCTATATAAGGGTGGCAGTAAGAACATTCGGGAAAAAGACGAGCAGGATTTAATCAAGGTGCTCCCCTTCCTTCACCCGCAAGCTAAAACATGGCTTACCCATGCGCTCCGTACGCAGTTTCCATCGGGTCACCCCTGGATCGATTACATCGCATCCTCGTTATAGCCGCCGAGCGGACACACATCCCCATAATAAAGACTGCTCCATGGTTTAGCCAAAATAACCGGAGAGCAGCCGCTGTCATATCATTGCTTTATCAGAATATGGAATTCACATTCAGCTCGTTTCACTTTTTATACTTGTCCTCACCGAAATCGATGTTCATTATCCGAGCGACCAAATGCGGTAAGTCCGTATTATTGTGTAGTCCGCGAAATAACTCAGATCCCGGTCCAAAAGCATACAGCGGAACATCCACACCCGTATGCAGATAGGTATTCCATCCCACGATGGAACGTTTGCTGATGACATGATTTATAGCTTGCATAGCGTCAGCAGCATTTATAATTGCGATTTCTTCCTCAGGCGTCAAATCGATGCCGGCATAAGCTCTGAGCACCTCTTTGACATTGCTTCTATCCGTCTTCAGCTCTTTAGTCATATAGAGTCCGGATGCTTGTACCTGCCGCAGCACCTCCAGTTTGGCGTCCGTTTGATCATATCCTCCGACCGCCATTCCTCCGGTGTCGTGATCACCGGCTATAACGACTAGCGTGTTCCCGTCCTCTTCTGCAAACTTTCTTGCCAGCTCCACTGCTTCTTCGAACGATTCCGTGTCCTTCATGGCCCATGCGGCATCATTGTAGTGACCGGCCGAATCAATCTGGCTTCCTTCCACCAGCAGGAAAAAACCGTCCTTGTCTCTACGGAGAATATCGATCGCTTTTCCCGTCATTTCTTTCAGGCTTGGTTCGTTCGTATGCTCCCGGTCCAGCTCAGGCGCCATATCTCCGTCCGCGAACAAACCGAGAATTCGGTTTCCACTTGCTAATTCCAGTTGAGTCCGGTTCTCAACTACACGATAACCTCTCTGTTTCGCTTCTTCCAACAGATTGCGGCTGCTTTGCTTCCCTCCCATAGTCTCAGGAAGAAAGAAGGCCTTACCTCCCCCTAGCAAAACATCCGCAATTTGCAGTTGCTGCTGCGCAATATGGCTTTCATCTTTCCTTGAGAAAACATGCGATGAGAACGCAGCTGGGGTCGCATCGGTAATGCTCGAAGTAGCTACGAGACCGGTTGCCTTCCCCTGTTCGCGGGCCGCCTCAAGAATCGTCTTGCGCTCAATCCCATCGGGAGTTCTCCCGATCATTCCGTTATTCGTCTTGTATCCCGTGGCCATTGCAGTTGCCGCTGCGGCTGAATCGGTGAGCGCGGAATCAGCCGAATATGTCCTTACCATGCCTACAATCATGGAGTCCATCACAGAGGGCTCACCCTTGTACAAACGGTAGTTGGCTGCATAGGCGGGTGAAAATCCATCCGGAATCATAAAGATTACGTTTTTGGCCTTCGTACGAGAATTGGAGGCGGCTGCCTCCGCCGATTGATCAGCCTGCAAACCCAACATGCAGCATACCAGCATAAGAGTCAATATGGCAGCAGCTGAAAGCTTAATTTTCACAGTTCCTCACCTTCCTTAATGGGTATTCTGAAGCTGGAACCAAATATGAACCGGGCACATGCGTGCCCCGATTCGCCCACTGTTGTCTCAGATGAATTGATGCATGTCCTGTTTGCTACAGCAGCAGCTTGCTCAGCACGTTGTCGCTGATACGGACTACATTGTTGTTATAATCGTTCCAACCTAGGCTGCCGGCCCAGTTAACCGAACCGACAGAGAACACAGCGCCGCCGCCATGAATATCAAAATAAGTCATGTCCGCCCTCACGAGCGGATTTTCGGTTCCCCCCTGACCTGGTGCAGTATGAAGTTGATCTTCATGCACGAATTGGTAGTTATCGTCATGACCGGTCGACGTCGCCAGACGCAGCGTGTGCGGAGGTGTTCCGAAACTCAGATCGTAACGGTCGATCTCATCGCCAGCGGCTCCTCCAGCAGCATGTCCGAAATCACCAATGATCTCGTTCTCGTCGATACCCTCAAAAATAAACCCGGCTTCCGGTTTGAAGCTGTCGTCTAACCGGCGGTAGCCGGTAGCAGACCCGCCACCCAAAGCGCTAGTTCCTACACCGACTAGACGCTGGGGCATATAACCATGGTGACGCCATAGACCGCCGGACTCCCCCGTCGTGCTGTGGAACAGTTCACCCGGAGGAGAATCCGAAGCACGTGAACCGGCGTTACCGCGCCTTACTTCCAATAGTGACGGCCGGTCCGGATCAAGACTCGTCACCCAATAAAACCCGTTCCCGCCTAAATACATGACCCGCCCGCCGTTCGCTAAATATTGCTCCAGCGCCTTCATCATCGGTCTCGTCCAGTATTCGGGATGGCTCCCGGTGATCAGCACCTTGTAAGGACTCAATAGATGAACTCCCTCATGATGCAAATCCTCGTCCGTAGCAACGTCATAGCTCTGACCCCGTTTTTCCAGCCACCCTGTAATGTACAGATCGGCGGAAAAGTGTCGTACAGCCCGCCAATTACGGTAGTGAGGCCGAATATTCAGAAGCGGTCGCAGACGGGATGAGAATTGCACGCCGCTGCCATCGTTATGTAGGTCGTAGATGGAGTTGCCCACCTCGGGATGTTCATCCAAATAAACGTCCTGGGAAGGAAGAACATAGTCCTCACCCAGATAGTCTTTGGCAAATTTAAACAGCCGTTCGTTCCCGTAAGCCAAATAAGTATTAGTCGGCGCAAGAAACAGAACGGGTGCACTTGCGGTTCCTTGAAGAGGGCGAACAAAGAAAGGAATAAAGTCTACGCTGCCTTCAGCTTCAAGTTTGAGCGCATATATTCCGCTCGGCAGATCGCCCGGGATCTTCCAGGAAATATCAATCTCCCACTCGGCATCGACAAGATCATTATCATGAAAGTGAACAGCCGCATATTGTTTAGGTGCGTGCCGGTAGTCCAGGTGTTCCCCAGTCCAGTTGTGACTGGTTACCGCTCTTGTGCCCCCCTGATGCAGGGTGCCGTGATAGCCGCCTGCCGACAGGTCCTCAAGGCGTGTTGAAGCAATATCGACGCTGAAATCGTAATCCGCAAGGGGAACAACGCCAATTCCGTCTGTGCCAAGCAGTACGTCCGGTAACAACTCCTCGGGTAGAAGCTCTCCCCAGAACCGGGGATTGCCGATTTTACCATTGTAATGATGAATGGTGCGTCCCGGAGCGGCAGGGTCGGAATCCGCAGCGATCAGGACGCGCGCTAAGGCGACATTGCTGTAATCCAGATTTGCAGCAGCGGTATGAACTTGTAGGCCGTCATCCGCCTTCCACCCGTCCCGGCTGTTGACAAAAAGCTTGACTGCCTGTGTGCTTGCCGCATACTGAAGGACTACGGAATACCATATATTCTCCTTAAGCGGGATATCGGTGCGGACTGTAACGGATTGCCCGCAGCCCCCGGTTAGGGATAACGCCAGACGTCCGTCAGTTTCCAATGCCAGGGCAGCGCCGGATGTGCCATCTGCAGAGCGTGCGGACCAGACGGTCTGAATATAGTCATATACGGGAACCGTCGGGAAAATCCACAGCTGTGCCGAGAATTCGCCGCTCTGCATCCAATTTCTCGGCAGGGGCAGCTCGGCATAGGAACCTGGAGCCGTTATCTGCCGCCGCCCCGGATATTCACCTGCACAATCTGCCGACACCGGTTCTGTCGGCAAAAAAGTCGAGTTGTCCGGATCAGGCATTCCTCCGATTAAACGCACAATATTAGCCGTATATACCGAGCTTCCGGTATCAATCATAAAGTGCAGATCTTGACCGGGCTGGACGCTGAATTCATTCGTATACCCGATAATAGTTACAGGATTTGGCGCCTGCGGATCGGTCACATTCGCCTTCACATCTTCTTTGGACATTCTTACATTCCTCCCGTAGTTCAAAGTTTTTCTTTGTACAACGTGAATCGGTTCTGTTATGCCTGCCATGAATAAGATGAGAACAAACACCTGGGTTCCTTCCTCTTATACCGCATACAAGTTTTCGGAATTCTTCCATAAGTTGTATGAGATATAATAGAATTATAGCATGTAAATATTATGGTAAGAAGGTAAAACTTGTTATAATAAATAAAATCTACTGAATATTGGCAGTGATATCAATTGATCCTTGCATGATTATCCACCTGTTTTATTCAATAAAATGAAAAACACCATGACGAAGCAGGAATAATTCCCGCTTCATCATGGTATTGTGAGGATCCTATCTTCTGATGTCTGCTGTAATTCAGGAGTTCTCCCGTTTGCTTTTAATCACCCATTCCGTCATGTTCTTAACACTGCTGATGGAATCCAGAGTCAAATCATCCTCGTCCACCGTAAAGTCAAACCGCTTCTCTAACTCCGCAAGCAGTCTAATAAATGTCATAGAGTCCAATACTCCGGCCGTGCCGATTAAGACGGTATCATTATCAACAAATGACAACTGAAGCATTTTCTTAATTATGTCCGTAATCTCTTGTTCGATCGCATCGCGGTTCATCGTTCATTCTCCAATCTCGAGCCAATTAAATACTTTGTGCGGAAGCGGCAGTTGCAGTATATAAGTGGATGCCAAGTCATCCGCAGCGGATTTCTTGAAGCCCAGCATTTCCAATAACAGTCTGGCCGGTAAATTTCGTTGTTTGCGCACCAATCGGCACCGTACAGCTTTCGCCATCGGCACCTGTTGTCCCAGCCGTTCAAGAACCGTATACAAAAATGCCGAAGCGATGCCACGGCCTTCGATCCGACAGGAGATGCAAAAGAGATCCAGATTGATTTCTGCGTCGACGATATTCACAAAACAGGTCCCGATAAGCCCGTGCGCGCCGAACCGATCCTCAAGCTTGGCCACATACAAATAGCGGCCGTCCTGCTTGCAATAGGAATCGACGAACGTCATGTCAATTCTCTCCAGCAAATTGTTCATCTGATTCGTACGATGGGACAATTCAACAACCCGGGGGTAATCCCTCTCCTGCGCTAATCGGATCTGCAGCTTCATACCGCATTCCTTTAAAAATTGCTCACGGCTTCCCTTGTGCTCTTTTTGGGCTTCTTCTCTCCTAGATCGCGCCTGCATATATTGACGCCGGTTCTCCGATTCCTCGGTCGCATGACCGATCTGAAATTCGGGGTACTCAGGCAAATCCCGATATTGACGGGCGTCATATGTACGTATCTGAGGAGCATAATAGTTTATTTCAAAGCGTTCGAACGGATCATTATCGATCAAAGCCAGCGTATCCAACCCGATGTTCAGTTCCTTCGCTATCCGTTCCATACTGAGCGCTTTTGAGTCAAAATGACACTGTGGATACAGAAAATATTGACCGACGCCCAGCTCCTCCAGCTTGCTTTTCACCTGGTCCCAGTTGTTGCGGCTGGCTATGCTCTGAACAATTCCGCGTCGGTCCAACGTATCGAGGACGTTTATTATCCCCGGCAGCAGTTTAATGCCTGCTTTGTCTTCTTTAAGCGTTCCCTGCCACAACGTATCGTCTAAGTCCCATACTAGACATTTAATCTTGGGGTCCATTAGGAAATAGCTCCATCGTCAAATGTGTCGGCTTGAAGCCGTATTTCTTATAGAGAAGCCGCATCGGCAAGTTGCTCACATGCACCTTACCTACGATCTGCGTAACTTCCTCGCTTCTGCAGTAGTTCATTCCCGCCTCGAAGAGCTCATCGACATAGGCGGTTCCCCGGCAGGATTCAGCAATATAGAAACTTTTGAAATTCGCATACGTCTCTTTGGTAACCGAGTTTTTACGCGGGGTTATCCACATCCAGCCTGAGACTTCCCCATCTACATCGAGAACAAGCATTCCTTCCCTTTCATATCGAAGAGCCTTTTCTAGCTTTTTCGTATGAAATAGAGGATCGGTAATCGCATCTTCTCCGAATGAAATCATGGAGATTTCTGTCTCGAATATTGTAATAACAGGGATATCCCGGGGCTCGATTTCTCTAATCGGCATCGTGCTGTAACTCCAATCTGTATTCTTATGCGTTCTTTTTTTGAATGAGCTCGAAAGTCTCATAGCGGCAGCCCGGGCAGCCCTCTTTCTTCAGGTGCTCAATCGTTTGCCACTCCATTTGGAAACCTACTTCGGTCACGCGATTACAGCGTTTGCACTCGTATAAGCGAACCGTACGTTTGACTTCCCCGGTATACAGCGCTTGCCTGTATTCACGTTCGATACTTTCATGGGTCTCTTCAGTAGATTGTAACACAATCATCTGGCTTGTGTTACCAATAATTTCCGCACCGATATATTCATTGAAGCGAGGCAAGACACTCGTCACTAACAAGCCCATATTGGCAAATTCGCGCTGCATCGCCAAGGTGAAGTCAGGCGATTTGTGGGCGAACGACAGGAAGATAGGCAGTCCTACATCCCGCTTCAGCAATTGAATTCCGCGGGAGACGAATAACGACATCCCCTGCTGTGTATAAGGCGGATCGGTGAATACGCAATCAAAGCGGTGCAGAAATTCAGACGGAAGCTGTTCGCGAAAATCCATTTCGTAGCAGACGATCGGCAAATCTTCGGTTTCCGCCAGATAGTTCACATAGCTGGTAATACGTTTGTCAATTTCGAATACGTAAATACGGGTGTTCGACTTGGAGGCATCGTTACGATAAAGCTGCTTCAGCAGAAACGCCAGCGACACGCTGACGAGATCATCGTCCCCCAGACAAACGATGTCCCTGCCGATTAGAGCCTCGTGACGAAGCGCCAGAACAGCCCGGTTCATGCTCGTAGCCAGAGTGCAGCTTGACTGATCAATCGTAACATCGACCTGAGGCCGTCCCTCAAAGACGCTCTCCAGCTTGGTCATCATGTCCTTCAGTTCGTCAGGCTGCCACTGCTCGTACTTCAAACGCTGATACAGGTCATGATCCAAATCGCCGAACCCCATCACTTGCTCGACAAAACGGCTTCCTCTTGCCGTGCAGTTCACCCCCCGCTTTTGTTCAATGAGGCCAACCTTGATTAGCTCTTTCTTAATTGCGGACACCAGCGGCAGGGGCAGCAGCGTTTTTCTGGCAATCTCTTTGGTGGAAATGCCCGGTTTGAAGTAAATATCCAGAAGAATATTCTCAATTACTTTTTTTCCTTCTTTCATTGACACTTGAGAATAAACGTAATCTATCAGTTCCTCGTTCATATATTTACCACCAGCCCCTTTAATAAATATATTATCCAACACAATGCACAATTGTATATTATTGTATTCCCATGAAGTTCAATCATTATCCTATATTTACCATAAAAAAGCAAGGCATCCGTTGACAGGCGATAGCCTTGTCTCATGATGCCTTGCAGGTAAAGTTGCCTCGTATTATTCCATGACAGAGATTCGAATGAACGGACTTAATTGATGAATCGTGCGATATTTGAATAATTGCTGTCCTTCTGCCGATAAACCTTGTTTCTCCATTTCGATCTCAACCCGAACAGCATGAAGGGACGTTCCGCCAAGCCGGAAAAAATCGTCATCAATTCCGATGCCGCCGATCCCGAGCACCCGTTCCCAAATTTGTACCAAGGCTTCCTCTGTCTGATTGGACGGAGCCCGGTACGGAGCTCTCAGAGCTGCGCTCTCTTCTACTTCCTTTACCGGAATCTGGAGCATCCTTGAAGCGTCAGAATACTGCAGCGGAAGCAAATGACGGCGATGCTGCTGATTTTCACGGCCGCTGAGAACTTCTTCCCAGCCCGTTCTCTCTAAACTTTGCGCCGGCCCTGTGGCGGTGCCCGCTTCTCCTTGATATTCGCTGCCGGTGAGCTGAGGCTGGGTCAGTCCTACGCCGGGCAGTGGCTCGTTAAGGACTTCAATATGCTTGATGGAATCAGGGATATCCTTTACTGCAATCCGGAAACGCACCTTGTGGCCGGACTCCTCCGTGATGCTCCACGGTCCCGATCTCAAAAATGCGAGCAACGGCTCATTTTTCCCGGTAATTGTGCACACAGCCTCCATATATTCGGCCTTACGTTCATGGCAATAAGCCTTTAAAGAACTGATTACGGCCGACTCGATCCCTCTCCCAAGAATGCGGCAGCTGAGTAGGAATACATCCAGATGAACAATATCGTTTTCGAAGCGCGTTATGACCGCCCCTGTCAGTCCGTAATGCCCGAACCGGTCTGAGGCTTCAATCGCCCAGCATTTCGTATCCGGTTCAGCCCGCGTAGCTTCCAGTTCACTCTCTGACATTATATCTGCGTTTAGCGTGAATTGATTGGTGCGCTGTGTCAGCTGGGCTATGCGGGGCAGTTGTTCAGCAGTTGCTTCGTAAATACCCAGTCTAAGCTCCAATTCGTCGAGAAAAGTCTGCAGAGAGGGAGCCGAAGAACGAATTTCTCTGCGCTTGCGCTCTGAGACATACATTTCGGTTCTCCGTTTATCCTCTTCTGTCACGCGCAGGCGATCTGTTGCCCAGATATGCTCCAGGAATGCCGGGATTAGCCGCTCTTCAGGAAGCTGAAGCGTAAGGACTTCCGGACACTGTGACTGTACCTCCGAACATTCCAGCGAACTGTCATCGATGAAGATAAAACTGTCCAGTCCTAATCCGAGTTCTTCCGCCAATGAAAGCAAGTTTTCGGATTTTAAGTTCCAATTGATCCTCGTTCCCGCAAAATGCTCTTTTTTAAGCAGCATGTCTGGGTTATTGTCCAGTACATTCCATACATCTGCTTCATTATTCTTGCTGACCAGCACCAGCAGCATGCCCTCTTGCTGCTTGCTCAGCAGATACCGCTGGAACTCGCGGTAGGGACCGGAGGCTGTTACCCCTGCCGCTCCATCCTCCCCGCATACCCCATGCCAGAGCGTGTTATCGCAATCCACCGCAATAACTTTGAAGGGATGTCCTTGCCAAGCGAGCAGCCGACGTGCAATAAGAGTACCGATTGCCGCATAAGATTCCGGTGTGAACGGCATATGTGCAGCTTCATCGGCAGTGGAATCGTGTATGTGTTCAATACCGAACATGGAGCTAAGCTCTCTGAAATCGATAACCTGAACACAATCCAGCCTTTCCAATTCGCGCTTCCAACGATTCCCGAGCTCTTCCAGGTAGCTCTCCATGACCGGAGAAGCCCCTAATGAAGTGGATACGGGAAACACTCCGGCGAATATCGGGCCCGTTCTCCGGCCAGCAGATAATGTCTGCAGCATATCGGCCAGTGCTCGTTCTAGCTTTTTAATCTGCTGGGCCTCCGGAGAGCGGTCATCCCGCAACCAATCTTCAAAGCGGACGAGCAGCAGTCCCGCAGCCTCTTCGGACGAGAAGGAGCTGTCAGGGTTCAATAGCTCCTGAAACACTTGTTGATATGGTGCAAAACGGATATCGACACGTGTTCCGAACTGCTCTCCCCACCAGCTGACATAAGAACGGATCGGGTCCGCAGTAAAGGTAGAGACGGCCGTTACGGTAAAGACACGCTCCGGCAGCGAACTGCTTCTTTTTGCCGCCGCTTCAGCCTCCTGCTCTTCGGTGAACAGCCGGATTTCGCTCAATTCAATAGCCGGGTTGGCCAGAGCCAGTTCAATCAGATCCGTAAAATGCCCCATGAGTCCCGCCATGGTTGCTTCCGCGAACAAAGCGGTATTGTACTGCATGACACAGAGCAAGCCGCCATGATCGGCATAGCCGATATCGAGTTTGAAATCGAGCTTGGAAATCCCCTTCGTAATTTCAAAATTCTCGAAAGTGAGTCCTTCGGCGGTAAGCACGGTGTCACCATCAAATTCATTGTGAAAAATCATCATCGTATCAAACAGAGGATTACGTCCGCGCGGTAGTTTCGCCGAGAGCTTCTCGACCATCCGGTCGAACGGGAAGTCTTGATTCTCATAGGCGTTCATCATCGTGTCATTCAGAATAAACAGTTGATCGAGAAGACTGAGCCGGTCTTGGAAGCGGACCCGGATCGGCAGGAAGTTCGTGAACATGCCAATTAAAGGCTCCACATCGGCATGCCGCCTGCCTGCCACTAACGAGCCGACCGTAATGTCGTCCTGACCGGTATATTCATGCAGCACAATCGTGTATAGATGAAACAAGAGCACATTAATCGTAACATTCTGGGATTTGGCCAAAGCATTCAGCCGGTCTGCGGTTTCCTTGGACAGGCTGATCTTGTGCGCTCTGCCGACAAACGATTGAAATTCAGGTCTCTCGAAGTCATACGGCATGTTCAGCACAGGGATTGTCTGCCGGAACTGGTTCATCCAATAATCCTCTTGCTTCCGAATAACATCCCCGCTCAACAGGCGATGCTGCCATTCCGCGAAATCCTTATATTGAATGCGCAGAGGCGGGAGATCTTTTCCGGCATACAGATCGCTGAATTCCTTAATAAACACATTCATTGAAGCGCCGTCCGAAACAATATTGTGCATATCCATAAACAGCACATGTTTCTCCGGCTCTATTCGAACGAAAGCGACGCGAATAAGAGGGGCTTTGCCCAGATCAAAAGGCCTGATAAACTTCCGCATGATTTTCTTTAAATCTTCCTCGTCCGCTTCCATGCGTTCCACGGTAAACGTGAAACTCTCATGAATTTGCTGAACTGGTTCTCCGTCTACCATATGAAACGAGGTGCGCATGTTCTCATGACGGTGAATCAATTGAATGAAAGCCTGCTCAAAACGATCCGCTTCCGCTTTTCCGTGCACCCACAAAGCCATCGGCATGTTGTAAGTCGTTACCGAACCGATTTGCTGATGAATGAGGAACGTGCGTTTCTGTGCAGAGGACAAGCGGTAGTAAGGTTTGCTCTCTGCCGGTTCGATTGCAAAATATTTATTTTTAGCTTTCTGTCCGATATAACGGGCAAGCGCACTTATCGTCGGCATGTTGAATATATCCGACAAAGCCAGCTCTACATCAAGTTCCTTGTGAATCTTAGTGATCAGACTGGTCGCTTTCAAAGAATGCCCGCCTATTTCGAAGAAATCCTCATGAATTCCGATGTGCTCTAAGCCGAACAGATTGCGCCATATGCCGGCCAGCGTCTCTTCCAGCGGGTTGCTTGGTTCCGATAACCCTTTCTCTTTCTGGGTCTCTATCCGGTCATCCCGCTCCGTATTAGCTTGTTGTCCTGCCCTCTTCGCTGGCAAATCGGAGTGGACGATCTGGATTCCTTCCTCATCAAGCCAGAAACGGCGACGGTCAAACGGATAAGTTGGCAAAGGAATACGATTTCTTTTCCCTTCCCCGTAGAAACGGGTCCAATTTATTTTTATCCCCGCATTCCATAGACGCCCCACCTGAAGGAGCAGGTAAGCGACATCAGAGGTATTCTGCTTCGGATGACGGAGGAGGTTCACCATAACACGCTCTTTAGGGGCCCCGGCTGAGTTTTTGGAGAATTCATGATGACTCTTCGCAAATACGGTCAGGGCATTGCCTCCGCCAACCTCTACAAACGCAGCGTCCATTTCGTTCATCAGGGTACTGAGCCCGTCTGAGAACCTTACCGTGCCGCGCAGGTGCTGTGCCCAGTAAGCGGGACTGATTGCCTGCTCATCCTGAATCCAGGTTCCGGTGACATTGGAAATAAAGGGCAGCTGCGGTGCTTTCAGCACAAGCTTGCCTACCTCGCGCTCATAGGCTTCCAGAATGGGTTCCATCATGGCGGAATGGAAGGCGTGTGACGTGTGGAGACGACGGCATTCGACTCCTTTCTCTTCCAAGGAACCAGCCAATGACTCGACCGCTTCCGAAGTGCCGGAAACAACACACATGGAAGGAGCATTCACCGCAGCCAGCGATACGCCGCCGGACAACAGTGGAAGTATCTCCTGCTCGGTCAGCGGAACGCTCAGCATGACACCGCTTGACAGACTCTGCATCAATTGACCGCGAAGGGTAACGAGCCGCACGGCATCCTCCAACGAGAAGACGCCTGACAGACATGCAGCGACGTATTCACCGATGCTGTGCCCGATCATGGCTTGCGGCTGTACTCCCCATTTCATCAGCAGTCTGGCAAGCGCATATTCGACTGTAAACAGAACCGGCTGGGCAATGTCAGTCCGGTTAATAAGTGACGTATCCGGCTCATCGGCGGAGGGATATAGTACCCGCTTCGCCTCATGGCGGATCTCATCCGGCATCAGCTCGAAGCAGCGGTCCGCCTCCTCGCGAAACACCGGCTCCTGTTCATACAACTCCCTGCCCATTCCGGTGTACTGCGAGCCTTGGCCGGAAAACATGAATACGACCGGCGGCTCATCGACAGAGGCAAATCCGTTCTGAACTTCGGGCGAACCTGGTTGAGCCAGCAGCATGACCGCTTCATCCGCGCTTCCGCAGACCAGTGTCCTGCGGTACGAGAAAGCAGCCCTTCCCTCATGGAGCGTATAGGCCATATCTGCGAGGCTCACGTCAGGATGCTCCTGCAAATGCAGCGCTATCCGCTCCGTCAGTCTGTCGAGCGATGCTTCCGTCTTGGCCGACACAGAGATAAGCTGCGCCGACCTGCCCCGTGAGGAAGCGGAAGCAGGCGGCGCTTCCTCCAGGACAACATGCGCATTCGTGCCGCCGATGCC
Organism: Paenibacillus sp. 2KB_20; assembly: GCF_052115765.1. Taxonomy (NCBI): domain Bacteria; kingdom Bacillati; phylum Bacillota; class Bacilli; order Caryophanales; family Paenibacillaceae; genus Paenibacillus; species Paenibacillus sp. 2KB_20. The sequence goes on from NZ_JBFRHH010000010.1 coordinate 31,717, forward strand.
AAAAGAGCTGACGCCTGCCCGGAGAGGGAAGGCATCGTTGGTCCAGTCTTTTAACCGGTCGTTAACAAAGAACGGACTGTTCTCAAAATCGATTTTGGGATTCGGACGTTCGTAGTGAAGGGTAGGCGGCAGTTGTTTATGGGCCAGGGCGAGCACGGTCTTAATGAATCCGGCTACCCCTGCGGCGTTGTTCAGATGCCCGATGTTGGATTTAACCGAGCCGATGCCGCAGTATCTCTTCTTGTCCGTTTGAAAAGCGGTCTTCAATGCTTCGATTTCGATTGGATCGCCAAGTGTCGTACCTGTACCGTGCGCTTCAATATAGCTGATGCTTTCCGGTTCCACTTCAGCTACATGATGAGCGGCACGGATTACGGACGCCTGACCTGATGTACTAGGAGCGGTATAGCCTACTTTTCGGCTGCCGTCGTTATTGATCGCCGAGCCTTTAATTACAGCGTATATATGGTCGCCGTCTGCAAGTGCATCCTCCAGCGGTTTCAAGGCGACAATCCCGGCGCCTTCACCAAAGACGGTACCCGCCCCTTTCTCGTCGAAGGCCCGGCAGTGGCCGTCAGGGGAATTAATCATCCCTTCCTGATAGAAATAACCGGCTCTCTTGGGCAGTTGTATCGATACGCCGCCGGCCAGCGCCATGCTGCATTCCCCGCTGAGCAGACTTTGACAAGCAAGATGAATGGCAACAAGCGATGTCGAACAAGCTGTCTGCACCGTAAAGCTTGGTCCCTTCATATTGAGTTTATAAGAAACAAGTGTGGCCATATAATCGCGTAAATTCAGCATAGCCGTCTCCAGGGTGGCGGATTCTTCCGCTGTTCCCAGCCCCTTGAACGCGCGCATGAACCAGTTGGAATTAAAAGCCGCGCCTACATATAACCCGATCGAGCCTCTATATGTCTTAGGTTCATATCCCGCTTGTTCGAGCGCTTCCCAGGAACATTCGTGCATAAGACGGAACTGCGGATCCATAAGCTCGGCCTCGCGAGGCGTATAATCGAAGAATTCGGGATCGAAGTACTCGAGATCATCGAGTACTCCCTTGGCCTTCACATAATTAGGGTGAGTCACCGTCTTCACATCGATGCCTTCTTCCAACAGCTCTTCATCACTGAAAAAAAAGATGCTCTCCTTGCCGCTGCAGAGGTTATCCCAATATTCCCGCAAGTTTTTGGCTCCCGGAAACCTGCCGGACATGCCGATTACGGCAATTTCCGAACCGTTATACTCCCTACCGTTCGATATGCTCATAGCAAGACCTCTCCTTTGCGTCTTTTTTCTTTTTGCTGCTGCTGCCGCTTTCTTCCCTTCGCGGCGGAGTCGATCATTTGATGTTCCATCTCCGCCTCTTCCGCCTCGTTTTCTTCGCTGTGGGTAAGGCGCTGAGCTAGGGCATGAATGCTGGGATAGGTGAACATATCAACAACGGCGATACTCTCGTCTAACGCTTCATTCAATTTGGCGGTCACCTGGATCATATCCAGCGAGCTGGCTCCCAGATCGAAGAAATTATCGTGGATACCTACCTCGTCAATACGGAAAAATTGTTTCCACACCTCGGCTATCGTCTTCTCAACCCGATTGCGGGGCGCCGCATAAGGTGTGGTTAGATCCGGCCTGCTGAATGAGGCGCCGCCTGCCGCGTGACTGTCTTCTTTCTTGCCTGCGCGCCGAATCCATTGATCGATCCGCGACTGAAGATCACCGGTCGATACAATAATTTGGTTGCTGCCGCACGGACTGTAGACGTACCGGAACAGATCCGGCGCTTCGGCTGGCGTTATCGCCAGTTCGACAAGCGACTCTCCGATCGTCGAGCGGTGTTCTTCCCAGAATTCCCACGCATCCCAATTGACGCACAGCCACTTCGTCCCGCCAGCCCGGTTCTGTTTGCGGGCAAAAGCATCCATGTACAAATTCGCGGCCGAATAAGCGCTGAAGCCGAGTCCCCCGAGAATGCTGGCGATGGAGGAGAACAGGATGCATATCTCGGCCTCCCTGTCGGCAATTAGCCTGCCCAGCGTCTGCAAACCCTGGACTTTGGCCCGGAACTGCTCGTCGGACTGGTCTCCGCTAATATTCTCGATCGCGCGGAAAGATTCGCCGCCAGGAAGTCCCGCCGCCTGCACGACGCCATGAAGGCGGCCGTACTCACGATCAATAAACTTGAAGACATGGCGCATCTGTTCTTCATTAGACAAGTCGGCCTGCATATAGGTAACCTCAGCGCCGAGTTCTTCCAATTGCAACACACGTCTGATTTTTCGAGAAAGCGGATGCTCCTCTCCATGTTCAGCCAGACAACGCGTATATTCCTTCTTGTCGGGAAAGCTTGAACGTCCGGTAAGAATGAGCCGTGCACCGTAATTGCGCGCCAGGAACTCTGCTGTCAGCATCCCGATTCCTCCTAGCCCTCCCGTAATGAGATATACACCCTGCTGCCGAAATGGAGCTGCCGATTTCTCCGCCTGGCGCAGTCCTACCGGCTTGAAATTCTGAACCCATCGGTAATTCCCCCGATAAGCGATAAGCCGGTCCGAGGGCGGAGACGATAATTCCCCGATAAGATTATCAGCGATTCGCCGCTTTTGCTTGGTCTCTTCCTGTACATCAATATCAATGCTCACACATGTGATTCCGCTGTATTCCTGCTGAATGACCATACAGGGTCCGAGCAGCGTCATTTTACCCGGAGACAGCGGCTCCATCCCCGTTACCTCCTGCATTCCTGAGGACACGACTGCTATACGGATATCCTCTACCTTATGCTTGCGCAGCGCCTGAGCCAAATAGATCAAGCTGTAGTAACCTTCTTGTTGCTGGCGGCGTTCAACCGCTTCCGCATCGGAAGGTTCCATTTCCTCTTCTTCCTTCCCGGAGGAGGAAACATTCCACAGATGAGCGACTTTGTCGGGAACGAAATCCCGCTTTTGCAGTTCCTCCAGCAGCCGGACGTATTGCTCTGCAGAGCCCGGGACAAGCGTGAACGTTCCGTTCTCATGCGCGATGAAGGCGCTGCCCGCCTTAACCATTACAGTCCGCTCACCCATATTTTGAACACTTGCGGCAAGTTCGTCCGCGATCCCGCAATCATCCTTGAATACAAGCCAGTTATGACCGTTCTGACGGCTTTCTTCCGGATGCTCCTCCAGCAGGGCGCGTTCCCAGGAAGGATAATAGAACCAGTCCGCCATGTCAGCGTTTTTACCGCCTCTTTGGACTGAGGATGGCCGCGCTCCCGGTAATGGCTGCTGCTCATCATCGAGCCAATAGCGCTGACGCTCCATCGGATAGGTTGGCAGCTCAATGCGTCTGCGCCGCTCATGGACGTAATAGCCCGTCCAATCGATGTCGATACCCGCCAGCCAGAGGCGTCCGATTTTGTTCAACAAGTGCGCGGTATCAGAAACAGCTTCCTGGGGATGTCTCAGCATATTGACAACGATCCGGTCACGCGAACCAGCTTCATGCTTGCGCACGAATGTGCTGAGCGAATTGCCCGGTCCGGCTTCTATGAATACAGAGCGCGGATTATTCAACAGTTCGTAAAGCCCGTCCGCAAACCGCACGGTTGATCGCAAATGCCTAACCCAGTACTCCGCATCCGTAGCCTCTTCAGGTGTGATCCAAGTGCCGGACATGTTGGAAATAAAGGGCAGCTCAGGCTCATGCAGCCGGATCGAGCGTACTTTATCCGCGAATGCCGCAAGTATCGGATCCATCATATGAGAATGGAAGGCATGAGATGTGTGGAGAAGACGGCAGGCACAGCCTTTGTCTTCCAGCAGCTGTGAAAATGCATCAATCTCAGCCGATGTGCCAGATACGACGCACAAGGAGGAACTGTTGACTGCCGCCAGCGCAATATGATCAGGCAGCAAGGGGCGCAGTTCCGCTTCTGACATCGCCACGCTGAGCATAGATCCTACCGGCAGCCCCTGCATGAGTCGGCCGCGAAGTGCTACGAGCTGCAGCGCATCTTCCAGCGTGAATACACCAGCCAGGCATGCTGCCACATATTCACCGATACTGTGACCCAGCATCGCTTCGGGCCGGATGCCCCAGCGTATCAGCAGTCTGGCAAACGCATATTCGATCATAAAAAGCACGGGCTGGGCGATATCCGTCTGCATCAAGATTTCCTCTCGATGATCTTGGTCCGATTCGCCAGCGGCATAAAGGACAGCCTTTAAGTCAAGCTCTACATACGGTTGAACGAGCTCGAAGCAGCGATCAAGTTCTTCCCTGAATTCAGGTTCGTTGAGATAGAGCTCCCGTCCCATGCCGACATATTGTGACCCCTGGCCTGGAAACATGAATACTACAGAGCGTGTTTGCGTCCCCGTTTGGCCTTCGGCAATTTTATCGGACCCTATCGATGTCAAGATGGCGGTCGCTTCTTCCGCATCCTTGCACACAAATGCGGCTCTCCACTCAAAAGCCTTCCTGCCTGCTTGCAGCGTATACGCCGTATCTGCCAGATTCACTTGCGGATGCTCTGTCAAAAATGCGGCCAGACGTGCTTTCGCCTCCGTCAATGCTGTTGGCGTTCTTGCTGACAAGATCAGCAGCTTCTCTGCACGACCTTCGTCGGATGGTTCCCTAGGGGGAGCTTCTTCCAGAATGACGTGCGCATTCGTGCCACCGATGCCAAATGAGCTGACTCCGGAGCGCAGGGGATGCTGGCTGCCTTCCCAAGGCACCAGTTCCGTATTGACGACAAAGGGACTGTTAGCGAAGTCAATGTTGGGATTTCCCCGTTCATAATGCAGGCTTGGCGGAATTTGCTTCGCTTTGAGCGCCAGTACCGTTTTAATGAATCCGGCCGCTCCGGCTGCGCTGTTGAGATGGCCGACGTTCGTCTTGACGGATCCGATACGGCAAAATCCCTTTTTATCGGTGCCGAAGGCTTCCTTCAAAGCTTCAATCTCAATGGGATCCCCCATGCTTGTGCCCGTCCCGTGCGCCTCCACATAAGTGATGCTTTCCGGGTCCACACCCGACATCCGATGAGCGGCACGAATGACTTCGGCCTGCCCCTTTGTGCTCGGAGCGGTAAAGCCTACCTTGCGGGTGCCGTCATTGTTCAAGCCAAAACCTTTGATAACGGCGTGGATTACGTCTCCGTCCGCAATGGCATCGCTCAGCCGTTTCAGAACGACGACACCGACGCCGTCTCCGAAAACAGTTCCTGCCGCCTGCTCGTCGAAGGCTCGGCAATGCCCGTCCGGCGACTGAATCATACCGTCTTCGTACAAATAACCGGATTTGTCGGGTACGCTGACAGTGGAGCCGCCGGCTAGTGCGATGTCGCACGCCCCCGCCAATAATCCTTGCGAGGCCAGAACAATATTAACCAGGGATGTGGAGCAAGCGGTCTGCATCGAGATGCTGGGGCCCCGGAGATTGAGTTTATACGACAGCTGGGTGCTGAAAAACTCCCTGTCGTTAAGAAGCATGGCGCTGAATCGTTCCGTTCCGCCCAAAGCAGGCGCAAAGCGGGAAACCCACTCCAGATTCGGGGTCGCGCCAGCATAGACGCCGATAAGTCCCGGATAAGTGTCGGGATTGTAGGCGGCGGATTCGATCGCTTCCCAAGCGCATTCGTGAAACAGCCGTAACTGCGGGTCCATTAGCTGCGCTTCCCGAGGTGAATAGCCGAAAAACGCGGCATCGAACTGATCGATCCCGTTCAATGCCCCTTTGGCTTTTACATAGGAAGGATGGGATACAAGCTGCAGGTCAACGCCTGCCTGTACCAGCTCTTCGTCCGTGAAGAACGTTATCGACTCGACGCCGTCGCGCAAATTGTTCCAGAACTGGTCGATGCTGTCCGCACCCGGGAATCTGGCGGCCATACCTATGACCGCTATCTCAAGCCCGTTCTCCCCCACGGCTTCACGTTCCGTTTGTTCCTGCCTTCCCGTCAGATCTCTATCTTGGACCGATATGGTCCTCATCCGCTCGGAACGCGCCATTCCCTCGTTAATGGCATTCTGGCGCTCTGCTTCTTCTTCAACCGCTGCCTCATCGGACGCTGAGCTTCCCTGTCCGTTTCCACGTAAGAATGCCGCTAAGGTACGAACGGAGGGATAAGAATACAAGGTAACCACGGGCACTTCCATCCCCAGCACTTCCGCAAGCTTATCAGCCAGCTGGGAAATATCGAGCGAGCTTGCTCCGATTTCAAAAAAGTTGTCATTGATCCCAAGATGCGCGAATCCGAAGTGATTCTGGACAAGTTCTGCAACCGTCTGTTCTATAGAGGATGCAGACCGCATACGCGCGGCTACTTGGTATTGTTTAACAGCTTCGTTCCCGGTCTCCGTTTCCGTAGCTCCCATTCTCCGCTGAGCTGTTTTCTCCCGCATGTTTCGCAATGACCATTGTGTGCCCTCTACGGAGTACCGCTGGCGTTCGAACGGATAAGTCGGCAGAGCAACCCGCCGTCGGCGTTCCGAGTTGTAGTACCCCTTCCAATCGATCTGCGTGCCTGCAATCCACAGTTTGCCGATCTTCTCTAGTAAGAAAGCATCATCTGCGGCCTGCTCGTGCGGATGACGGACGAGATGGAACACTTCATGCTTACGCTCCGTTTCCTTCCCCTGTTGTTTACGGATGAAGCTGCTGAGAACATTGCCAGGTCCGATTTCTACAAATACGGCCTGCTTCTCCTTAATCAGCTCGGCCGCCCCGCTTGCGAACCGCACCGTTTCCCGCAAATGCCTAGTCCAATATGCGGGATCGGCGACATCTTCCGGCGTTATCCATGTTCCCGTTACATTGGACACATACGGAATTGACGGGGCGGATAGGACCACCTGCTTGACTTTTGCCTCATATTTCTCCAATATCGGCTCCATCATGGCCGAATGAAACGCATGTGACGTATGAAGCTTTCGATGCACCACCTGCAGCCCGGTAAGTTTGGTTTCAAAGGAAGCGATGTCCGCATGCGGGCCGGAAACAACACAGAGCTCCGGTCCATTAACGGCTGCAAGCGCCAGTCCTTCCGGAAGAAGCTCTAATAAACTTGCCTCGTCAAGGGAGACGCTCAGCATCTCTCCGGCAGGCAGGCTCTGCATAAGCTTGCCGCGCAGTGTGACGAGCTTCAGCGCGTCCCGAAGTGATAGAACACCCGACAGGCACGCAGCCGTGTACTCTCCGATACTGTGCCCGATCATGGCATTCGGCTTAACGCCCCATGACATCAGGAGCTGCGCGAGCGAATATTCAAACGCGAACAAAGCCGGCTGCGCCGCTTCCGTCTGGTTAATCCTATCAGCAGCTGCCGCACTGTCCGAAGCCCCGTACAGCACATGCCTTGGATCGGTGCCACCCTCTGCTGTAATGATCTCGCAGCAGCGGTCCATTTCCGCCCGGAACAAAGGCTCCTTGCGGTATAAATCAGCTCCCATGTTCACATACTGCGAGCCCTGCCCCGGGAAGAGGAAAACAACCCGGGTCTGATCCCTCTCCGACTCGCCCGTTTGCAATTTGCCTCCATCGATAGCATCCAGACGCTCCAAAGCTTCACGGACATCAGCGCAGACCAGTGTTCGGCGGTAACGGAACCGTTTGCGGCCTGTCTGCAGCGTATAAGCCGCATCAGCCAAATCAGCTTCGGGACAAGTCCGCAGAAACTCGCCGAGATTGCGAGTCGCCCGTTCTAACCCTTCCTCCGTCCGGGCAGAGAGTACAAGCAGTTTCAGATCGCGTCCCGCCGAACTTGCCGCGCCAATCGGGGCCTCCTCCAGAATGACGTGGGCATTCGTCCCCCCGATACCGAAGGAGCTGACTCCTGCTCTCCGAGGTCCTTCTGTTTTTCTCCAATCGCTAAGCTCCGAATTGACTTTGAAAGGAGAGTTTTCAAAATCGATTTTGGGATTCGGTTGATGAAAATGAAGGCTTGGCGGGATTTGCTGATGCTTAAGCGCCAATACGGCCTTGATGAAACCCGCGACTCCTGCCGCAGCGTCCAGATGACCGATATTGGATTTGAGCGAACCGATTTTGCAAAAGCCCCTTTTATCCGTGGCGAAAGCAGCTTGCAGCGCCTCCACTTCGATCGGGTCCCCCAGTGTAGTCCCTGTTCCGTGGGCCTCGATGTACCCGATACTTTCCGGATCAACTTCTGCCATTTGGTGGGCTGCGCGAATAACTTCCACCTGGCCGTTCGTGCTTGGCGCCGTGTACCCTACTTTCCGGCTGCCGTCATTGTTAACCGCCGAGCCTTTGATAACCGCATGAATAACGTCTCCATCCCTAGCGGCGTCTGCGAGCCGCTTGAGCACGACGATTCCGATTCCGTCGCCGAACAAAGTGCCGCTTGCGCCTTCGTCAAAAGGCCGGCAGTGTCCGTCGGGAGATTGGATCATTCCTTCCTGGTAGAGATAGCCGGTTGTGCGCGGCAAATTGACCGAAACCCCTCCTGCTAAGGCAAGATCGCATTCGCCGGCCAGCAATCCCTGGCAAGCCAGATGAATGGATACAAGAGAGGTGGAGCAAGCCGTTTGCACGCTTACGCTTGGGCCTTTCAGATTCAGTTTGTATGAAATTCGCGTCGTAAACGAAGGATTATTTAATTGCAAAATTTGAAATTGATCACTGGCATGTGCAGCATTCATGACTTGGCTTGCGACCCAATAGGTGTTAGGAGAAGCCCCTGCATACACCCCGACGAGTTGATCCTCGGTTTCGGGAAGGTGTCCCGCATGCTCAAGCGCTTCCCATGCACATTCGTGGAACAGACGGAACTGTGGATCGATTAGCTCGGCTTCTCGTGGCGTGTATTCAAAAAACGGCGCATCAAACGACTCCACGTCCTCTAGCTGAGACTTTGCTTTGACATACTGGGGATGCCTGAGCATTTCCGGGGCAATCCCTGCTTTCTCCAGCTCTTCATCCGTAAAAAAAGTGACCGACTCCTTGCCGGCACGCAAGTTTTCCCAAAACTCCGTGAGGTTCTTCGCACCCGGAAATCTTCCTGCCATTCCAATAACGGCAATTTCCAAACCGGTTTCTCCGTACTTCTCGTTCTCGGCACTCATCTTGCCACCTCCTTCACGTTCTATTCCTTTTTTGCAGCCGCTTCTGCAGCCTGTGCTTTCCGTCCTGTATCAGTTCTGTGCGGTCCGCTGTCTCTTCCTGCTGACCGGTTCCCGCTTGTAATCTTCTCAGCAACCCAGCGAGTGCATAAATGGTCGGATGGCTGAACATGTCAACCACTGACACTTCCTGCTGAAGTGAACGTTGGAGCTTGGAGTTCATTTGAATAATATCGAGCGAGGTAGCCCCCAGCTCGAAGAAGTTATCATGCAGGCCGACTTGATCAATACCCAGATAGTCCTGCCAAAGCTGGGCTAAAGTCTGCTCCAGTTCGTCCTCTGGAGGCGCAAACGACGTGCTGACCTCGGAACGTGCCGTTGTGCGGGATATGCCGCTCATCTTCCCGTCCACTAGGGATTGCAGGGATGAAGTGCGGGCGGCATGCAGCCGCAAGCTCAAATCCGTCGTCGATACCGTTACCTGAGGCAGACCGCAAGCCAGTGCATACCGGAAAACAGCGATTCCTTCCTCAGGGAACAACCGGGTCTGCTTGTCCGGGCCTTGTGTGGACACTCCCGCTTGTGCTGCAGCAATGGCGACTTCTTGCTCAGCCGCAGCGGCCATTCCGACAGTCTGCCACCCGTCCCAATCAATCGCGACGACATGCGTATTGTCCAGCGAGCGTTTACGGTAGGCGTAAGCATCGAGAAACGCATTGGCTGCGCAGTACCCCGCTTGGCCCAAGGCGCCCAGCACACTGGTCAGAGAAGAACACAATACGAGGAAGTCCAGCTTCCTTCCCGCCAGCACTCGCTCGAGGACACGCGTACCGTTCACCTTGGCCGTCAATGCACGTTCTTCAATCTCCCAAGTCCGCCGCTGGATGAGCGCACCATCGGCCGTGCCGGCCGCGTGGATAACGCCATGAATCGTTCCGAAGCGGTCGACCGCCCGGGCTACGGCCTGCTCCATTTGCTGCTCATTGCTTACATCCGCTTTGCAGACCAGTACCTCGGCCCCGTACAGCTCCAGCTCCTCGAGCTTTTTCAGCTGAATCGCCTGAGTTTCGTCTGCCGTATGTTCGACGCATTGACGCCAGTCCGCTTCTTCCCCTATTCCCGATCGGCTGACAAGTATGAGCTTAGCCCTCACACTCTTCGCAAGATGCTCCGCCAAGGTCATTCCTATACCGCCCAAGCCTCCGGTAATTAGGTATACCCCCTCTTCTCTGAGGCCGAAATTCTCTTCAACAGCGGCAGGAGCCGGAATTGGAACGTATGTCTGCACCCAGCGGTTCCAACCGCGATACGCGACGAAAATATCCGCTGGAAAAGCGGTTAATTCGGCTTGTAATCGGCCCAATAGCGCTTGCTGCCGATGTTCAGAAACCTCCTGCCCGAGCGAATCCGCAATATCGATGCTGCGACAGCGCACATTGCCGTATTCCTGCGGAATAACCAGACATGCCCCAAGCACCGCCGCTTGTTCCGGCAGCAACCGCTCATCTCCTGTCACCTCTTGCATACCGGACGTTATGACCGTAAGCTGCAGCTCTTCCTGCAGTCCGCAAGTCCCAATCGCCTGAGCCAGTGCAATAAGGCTGAAATAACCATTAGCCAGTACCCTTGCGCTGCGGGAAGCGGTCCACCCTTCGGTATGTACGCTCTCCTCCGTCAGCCAGGCATGAACAATGCGCTCCGGCATGGTGCCGGCTTCCTTCAAATTCTGCAGCAGCCGGGTATAATGCTCTTGCTGCCCCGGATCGATCCCGTACGCTTGATCATCCAGCTTAGCAAACGAATCGGATGGATAAACCGAAACGATGCCATGACCGGCTTGCTGTAACCCCGCTGCCAGCCGGGAACAAATGCCATGCTCTGGCGCAAAAAATAGCCAAGTGGTCTTGGGTTTCATGCCCGCAGCCGCAACTGCCTCTTCGTTCAACAGGGAACGTTCCCAGATTGGCGTGTACAGCCACTCCCGTACAGCATTCTTTTTAATTCCGGCAACGCTTTGGGGTCTTGATTCCTTCGCTTCCTTGCGGACAAGACCTTGCTTTAGAACATCCGTATCAAACGGCGGATCAACCCAATAACGCTTGCGCTCAAACGGATACGTCGGCAGAGCTATCCGCCGGCGCTGTTCATGCGCATGGAATGCCTTCCAATCAGGCCGAGCTCCTTCCAGCCACATGCGTCCCACCTGCTGCTGCAAATAATAGTCGTCACGCACCTGCTCCTTCACATGCCGAACAAGATTAATGACGGCGTGCCGCTCCTTCTTGTCGGGATGCCGGCGCACGAACGCGCTTAATGTGTTGCCGGGACCGACTTCCACAAATACGGCCTTATCGTCATGCAGCAGCTCGCGAAGACCGTCGGCAAAGCGTACGGTCCCGCGCAAATGCCGGACCCAGTAATCGGGATCGACTGTTTCTTCCTTCGTAATCCAGCCTCCGCTTACATTTGAAATATACGGTATGCCCGGGGCCTGCAGCTCCATCCCTCTTAACTTCTGGCGAAACGGCTCCATTGCCGGTTCCATCATGGCGGAGTGAAAGGCATGTGACGTATGCAGTCTTGTGCAGGCCTGCCCTTTCCGGGTCAGCTTTTCTTCCAAAAGCTCTATCGCCTCATGAGATCCCGATACGACGCACATCGCCGGACCGTTAACTGCCGCAATCGATAAGCCTTCGTTCATGAACGGTATGAGTTCCTGCTCAGGTAAGGGTACGCTTAACATCGCTCCCCCCGGCAGACTGTGCATAAGTTTACCCCGCAACACGACCAGCTCCAGCGCATCTTCTACCGTCAATACTCCTGCCAGACAAGCGGCCACATATTCTCCGACGCTGTGTCCGATCATGGAGGCAGGCTTCAGCCCCCATCCGATCAGCAGATTTGCCAGCGCATAGGAGAATATAAACATGACCGGCTGTGTCACGTCCGTCTGCTTCAAGCGATCACTGTGATCACCGGCCGCTTCGCTACCGGCGGGATACATCAAATCTTTTAAATCAACGTCCATCAACGGACGGATAATGGCAAAGCACCGGTCGGCTGCTTCGCGGAATTCCGGCTCATGGTTGTACAGATCCAGTCCCATGTTGACATACTGCGCGCCTTGTCCAGGGAACATAAATACGAGCCTGGGCCGTTCATTATCGCCAACACGGCTGTAAACCCGTTCCGGAGGCAGGCTGCCCAACAGCTCCAGCGCTTCCTCCGCAGAAGAACTTACGAGCATGCGCCTATGCTTATATGCCCTGCGGCCGATCTGCAGTGTATAGGCCGCATCGGGTAGAGAAAGGCCTGGATTAGCCCCTAAATACTCGCGTAAGCGGGCTGTAGCTTGTTCAAGTCCTGATTCCGTTTTTGCGGACAATAGGAGCAGCTGTGAATCTCTCCCTTTTGTTTCTTCCGCCCGGGGAGGTGCTTCTTCGAGCACCACATGCACATTGGTTCCACCGATACCGAACGAGCTCACGCCGGCTCTCAGCGGGTGCTGCTCGCTCGTCCAGCTCGTGAGCTCTGTATTGACGATAAACGGACTGCTGGCAAAATCGATTTTGGGATTAGGCTTATCGAAATGTAAGCTCGGCGGAAGCTGCTTGTGCATAATCGCCAGCACCGTTTTGATGAACGCCGCAACCCCGGCGGCACTATTTAAGTGGCCGATGTTCGTCTTGACGGAGCCGATCCGGCAGAACACTGTTTTGTCCGTCTGGAAAGCCAGCTTAAGCGCTTCGATCTCGACCGGATCGCCCAGCGCTGTACCGGTACCGTGCGCTTCGATATAGCTGATACTCTCCGGAGTGACCCGGCTCATCCGCTGCGCCGCGCGGATTACCTCAGCCTGTCCCTCTACACTGGGAGCGGAGTAACCCATTTTACGCGTACCGTCATTGTTCGCCGCCGAGCCCTTAATAACCGCATAGATAGCGTCTCCGTCGGCTAATGCCTGCTTAAGCGGCTTCAGCACAACGACACCCGCCCCTTCGCCGCCGACGGTTCCCTTGGCATTTGAAGCGAAAGCACGGCAATGGCCATCCGGCGAGCTGACCATACCTTCCTCGTATAAATAACCTTCCGTCCGGGGTACCGTTACGGTAACTCCGCCGGCTAACGCTATCCTGCATTCGCCCGTAAGCAGTGCTCGGCAGGCCAGGTGAATGGCCAGCAGGGAGGTGGAGCAAGCAGAATCGACGTTCACACTCGTGCCTTTTAAATTCAGCTTGTGGGCAATACGCGTGCTCAAGAAATCTTTGTCCGACAAAGCCAGTGCGGCGAACTGCTCGGCTGTGCTCTCGCTGCGCGAAATCATGGCCACTAGTTGCCAGTAAATACTCGATGATGCCCCTGCGTACAGACCGATAGCGCCGTTTGTCTGCTCCGTGTCGTAGCCCGCATGCTCCAACGCTTCATAGGCGCACTCATGGAAGATCCGCAGCTGCGGATCAATGACTTCAGCCTCGCGCGGCGAATAATCAAAAAAATCAGAATCAAACCATTCCGCATCCGGTACGAGCCCTTTCGCTCTTACATATCTGGGATTTCGAATCAGTTCGGGATCGACGCCTGCCGCCTCAAGTTCGCTATCGGAGAAGAAATGGATCGATTCCTTGCCGTTTCTCAGATTACCCCAGTACTCCTCTATATTTCGCGCTTCGGGAAACCGGCCCGCCATGCCAATCACAGCGATTTCCAGCCCGGTAGCCGTTTGTGAATGTCTGCTTTTAGTCATCATGCGCTCCCTCCAGAATCAGCATCGTCTGTTCCATGGTTTCGAATCCCGCATCCATCTCTTCGTTGTCGGCCATATCTTGGGGCATTGGAGCCTCCCCATTGTCCATCCTCTGTAAATAGCCGCCGAGCGCCGAAACCGTAGTGTACTGGAACATAACGGGTACTGGAATGTCATGCTCGAAGGTTTCCTTCAGCATATTGACTACCTGGACCAGCTGAAATGAGTTGCCTCCCAGTTCGAAAAACGTATCCTGTACCCCGACTTTGTCTTCGCTAACCGCCAAAACCTCGGCCCAGATCCGGACCAGTGTGTTCTCTGTTTCACCCTGTGGTGCCACGTATTTCTTGCCAGTATGAACATGAGCTTTCGGATCAGGTAATGCTTTCATATCCAGTTTGCCGTTTGCCGTTACAGGAAGCTCATTCAGGTAGACAAAATAGGCCGGAATCATATAAGCGGGCAGCTGCCCGGAGAGATGCTCCCGAAGTTTAGCAGCGGAGAGATCATCCGGCCCGGTATAGTACGCGCATAAGAAGTTCTGCCCGCTCTCATCTTCCATGATGCGGATTACAGCTTCGCGAACTTCCTCGTGACGCCGCAGCAGAGCTTCGATCTCACCGGGCTCTATGCGATATCCCCGTACCTTGACCTGGTCGTCCTGTCGGCCCAAGTACTCCAGCGTTCCGTCTTGAAGCCAGCGTCCCAGATCACCCGTCAAATACAGGCGCTCTCCGGGAGCGAACGGGTGAGGGACGAATTTCTCTGCTGTCAGCTCCGGTCGACCGAGATAACCGCGAGCCAGACCCGCACCCGAAACGCAGATTTGGCCAGGCAATCCTGGTGGAAGCAGCTGAAAATTAGCGTCTAATATATAAACCTTGGCATTATCGACCGGCCGCCCGATCGGAATGCCTCCGTTGTCCGGCTTAATTTCGGTGAACGTAGTCACGACCGCATTCTCAGTAGGACCGTAATTGTTGAACAGCCTGTAGTTGCCCGGCTTATACCGCTTCAACCGATCGCCGCCTGTTAACAAGATCCGCAGTGGGGTCTGTTCCCGGTCCGGCAAATCCATGAACTGCTCGCACATCAGAGTCGGCAGGAAGGCGATGGTAATGCCGTTCTCTGTGAAAAAATCATCCAGTTTGTTTGCATCCAGTCTGATCTCGGATGGCACGATGTGAATGCATGCCCCTGCAAGCAGATAGGGAAACACTTCCCACACCGAAGCGTCAAATCCGAAACCGGCATACTTGATGCTGCGATCCAATGTTGTTACACCAAAAGTGCGATTGTGCCAGAAGGCCAGATTGACAAGCGAACGGTGCTCAATCATGACACCTTTCGGCTGTCCTGTTGACCCGGATGTATAGATAACATAGGCCAGATCATCCGCTGTGCTCTCTAATGCCAAATTACCTGCTTCGCCGGCAAACAACTCTTCATCATCCAGACACAGCGTCTTGCGGCCTCTCATTCTGCCGATAAAAGCCTGTTGTGTCAGCACCACTTGTGCGCGGCTGTCTTCCAGCATGTACGTTATGCGCTCGTCGGGATAATCCGGGTCTATCGGCAGGAAAGCACCGCCGGCTTTAAGGACGGCCATCATACCAAGCATCATGTCAGCGGAAGGCGCAAACAGCATGCCTACGATGTCACCCGCCCCGATTCCTTCAGTCCTCAGTACCCGGGCGAGCTGGTTGGCCTTCTCATTCAGCTCACCATACGTCATGTACTGCCCCTGGTTAACGATGGCAGGCGCATGCGGGGTCCGTGCAGCCTGCTCTTCAAACCATTGCTGAACGGTCTTATGTTCAAGAAACTCGGCAAGACTGCCGGCCAGAGGGCCGAGAAGATCCTCTCTCTCCCCCGGCAGCAGTATGTCGATGCTGTTCAGCGGAAGATCCGGATTCGCCAGCGTCTCCCGCAGCAGAAGTGTGTAACGCGAGACAAGTTTATCTATCGTGTCGCTGCGGTAGAGCTGTGCGTTATATTGAACCGTACCGCCGATGCGGTCTTGCTTCCTGCAAAAAGAAAACAACGTAGTCCATTTCACATTCCGGAAATAACGCTCTTCATGAATGTTGTCGAGCAGCAATGCCGCCTCGAATAACGGATGTGCGATGGGATCATCCGTTTGAAGCGCCAACTGTTCCGCCACCATCTCCATCGGATAGCTCTGATGATCCACTGCTGCCACAACCGTATCTTGCGTGTGAAGAAGACATTGTCTGAACGAGAGTGAGTGATCGATCTTAATCCGCAAAGGCAGTACGGAATTGATAAATTCGGCCTCTTCCTTCTGCTTATAGATCGGAGTCCCTAGCGTAACGACACTGCGATTGGACATTTTGGCCAGCAAGACGGCGAGTGCAGCAGATAGTACGACATGAAGCTTTGAATCCGATCCGTTGCTGACTTGCAGCAGGCGGTCCGCCAGCTCCTGCGGGAAGGAAAACGAAGCATATTCAACCGTCACCCCTGTTCCGCGCGTATAATCGCCAGGAAACCCGCTCTTGTCATATTCTCCGGACAATGCGGACAGCCAGTATTCCCGTTCCTTGCTCTTTTGAGAAGCTGCCACTGCCAGACGGTCCAAACGATTTTCAAGCCCCATCCCTATTACTCCCTTTCTTCCTCCTCATAGTCCGAATTCCCCCCGGGCTCCGGCAAGATAGACAGGTTCAGGCTCAGCTAAATGATGAGCAATCGTGATGTCCTTCAGCTTCTTGTCCGGATTTGCCAGAACACCGGATATAATATCCTGCATATAACCTGCAAAACGCACAATCGTGTCCCTCAGGAATAAGCGGGTGCTGTATTCAAACTTGAAGGACAGTCTTTCTCCGTCCTCCTCCGCGATCAGAGACAAATCAAAATGAGAGGCGTCGTGAACGAACGGGAAAGGTTCCATCTTCAGGCCGGGAATGCTCATCTCAGGGTTCTGCATATTCTGGAGCGCGAATACAACATCAAATACCGGATTACGGGCCAAATCACGATCCTGACCCAACTGCTGAACCATTTCCTCAAACTGGTAGTCCTGATTGGCAAATGCATCCAGAGTTGTGGCTCGTACTGTCTGTAGAAGGGCGCTGAAGCTCATTTCTTCATCCAATTGATTACGCAGCGGAAGCATGTTGACGAATTTGCCGATAATAAGCTGCAAAGACTGCTGTTTGCGGCCAATAATCGGAGTCCCTACAACGATGTCTTGCTGAGCACAAACTTTGGATAGAAGCAGATTGAAAACGGCGAGCAACGCCATGAACAACGTCACATCTTCCTTCAGGCAGAGCGACTTCAGCGCTTGTGTCTGCTCCATACTCAGATCAAAGGGAACTCGGCTGCCGGAGAAATTTCTTGTCTCCGGGCGCGGATAATCCGTGCGCAGGGCTAACCGGGGAACTTCCTGCAACTGATTTAACCAGAATTCTCCCTGCCGTTGCTGCTCCTCCGTTTCCTTCATCCGGTTCTGCCAATCTGAAAAATCCTTATATTGCAGCTCAAGATCGGGCAATTCACGACCGGCATACAGAGCCATAAAATCGTTAACGAATATGTCCTGTGATAAACCGTCCGACACGATATGATGAAGATCCACCATCAACACATGCCGCTCATCCTCAAGCTTGATGAGTCCGGCGCGCATCAAAGGCGCCCGGGTCAAGTCAAAGGGCCGCACGAACTTCGCCACTGCTTCGCGGATTTTCACAGCCGTTTCCCCTTCCTCATCAAGGAGTCCAGCGTCCGAAGCCCCCAGCTCAATTTCGCCGCTGAAGTCCGCATATTCAACCTCGAACTCGACGGTTTCGCTGATTTTCTGGATGGGCAAGCCGTTAACCAATTCAAATGAAGTACGCAAGCTTTCATGACGCTTTATCAGCTGCCGGAGTACCGCTTCCATTTGGGCCCTGTCCAGTTTGCCTATCAGAATGCCTGCCACAATTTCGTTATATCCCGTATGTCCCTTCTCCATCTGCTGGATCAAATACAGACGCTTCTGCGCGGAGGACAGCTCGTAATATTCGCGTGGCGGAGCCTTTTCAATATCTTGGTAGGCACTCTGTTCCGCCTCATCGATATAGGCGGCCAACTGCTGGATCGTCGGCATATTGAAAAAGACAGGCAAGCTGATTTCCACCTTCATTTCCTTATGAATCCCGGTAACAACCGTAATTGCTTTGAGTGAATCTCCACCCAGTTCGAAGAAATCATCCTGCACCCCGATCCGGTCTATCCGGAAAAACTGCTCCCACATCCCGCAGAGCCTGCGTTCGGACTCTGTTACGGGAGCGATATATTCACCGGACAGCGCGGGACGGGTGTAGAAGCCGCCGTCTCCCTTCGGGAGAGGTGCCTCTTCCTGAGCCGTCCGTTTCACCCACTTGTCGATCCGATCCTGCAAGCTGCCGGTCGACAGGACGATCTGGCCTGCTTCCCGGACCGACAACACGCGCCTCAGCAACTCGACCCCCTCTTCTGGCGCAATGAGCAGCTCGGATATCGAAGCGCCCGCCTGCCCATGAATCGTCTGCTCTTTCTCCAGCTGCCAGCCGTCCCAGTTGATACTGGTCCAAGGTGTGCGCAGACGGCGATTGCGATCGTGTACATATGCGTCCATAACATGGTTCGCTGCCGAATAAGCGGTAAAACCTAATCCGCCGAGCATCGGAGACAGCGACGAAGCCAGCAGGCAGAAATCAAGCTCCTTGCCAGCCAACACCTGATCCAAAACATGGAGTCCATATAGCTTTGCTTGAAAATGCTGCTCGCTTAATTCCTCATCTGTCTCCTCCAGCATCCTAAATGCCGCTTCGCCTGTCATACCGGCTGTGTGAATCACCCCGTTCAATGAACCGAACACCGCCTCGGTTTGCTGGATAGCCTCCTTCATTTGCTCTTGATCCGACGAGTTCGCTGTAAATACAAGCACTTCGGCTCCCTGAGATTCGAGCTGTTTCAGCTTGCCGATCTGAACACTGACGGTATTCTCTGGGCCGTATTCGGCAAGCCACTGCTCCCATTTATCGTTTGCCGGAAATGGTGAGCGGCTGGTAAAGACAAGCTTCGCCTGTACGCTTCTGGCCAGATGACCGGCAAGGACCTGACCGATATATCCCAATCCGCCTGTGATCAAATAGACCCCGCCTTGACGGAGTCCCGCCGCTCCCTCTTCAGGTTCTGCTACCTTAACCGGTTCATAGCCGAGTACCCAGCGTTCGTTGTTGCGATAGGCAGCCGCCAATTCGAACCGGGCAGCGCTAAATTCGTCCAGCAGGCGGCTGATCAATCTATCTCTCTGCCAGCTCCCCGCTTCCGGCAGGTTAATATCGATGCTGTGACAATGGATGTGCGGTAATTCCTGCGGAATAACCCGGCATGGTCCCAGTACTGTCGCTTTCTCAGAATACAAGACAGATTCACCGGCAATGGCTTGCATATTATCCGTTAGCACCCACATGCGCATTTCATGCCCCGAAGCTTGTTTTTTCAGCGCTTTGCCTGTGTATAACAAGCTGTAGTACCCGCGTTCCTGTGTGGCCCTCAGCCATGATGCACCACTGTAACGAGGAGATGGAGCGGAAATTCCCCAAGTATGAAGCAGCAGGTCAGGCAAGGTTCCCCCAGCTTTCAGTTCAGCAAAAAGCTTCACATAATGATGTTCATTATGCGGATTCACGGTATATTGATGAGCTGCCGCCCGTTCGTAGTGCTCGCCCGCACGAACTACAATGATTTGCCCTCCACACTCGGCAAGGGATTTGATAATATCGGCAGCCAGGCCGTTTTCATCGGCGAATACAAGCCAATTTCCGGCAATGTTTGCGTTCATGCTGGCGGAGCCAGGAAGCAGCTGCTCTTTTTTCCATGTAGGTACATAGAACCAGTCGGACATATCCGGCAGCTTGGCCACCTTGCCGCCCGCGCCCTGAGTCTTGTTCTTAGCGCTGCCCACCGGCAGTGAAGTACCGGCAGCAGACTCGATCCAATAGCGCTGCCCGGCAAACGGATAAAGAGGTAGAGAGATACGCCGTCGCGGTTCTTCTCCATGAAATGCTCTCCAATCGACGGACTGGCCGTAGAGCCACAATCTCCCGATCCGGTTAACGAGCAGGGAGGTGTCCGGTATGCTGCTATGCTCAGGCGGCATAAGGTTTAGTGCCTGCTGTCCGCGCTCTGTATCGATGTAGCGACGCGCCAAGAGTGTTAAATCCTGTCCCGGACCGATTTCCACGAACAGCCTGCCCTGCTGCTCTGCAAGCCGCTCAATCCCATCCGCAAAACGAACGGTATCCGTCATGTGCCGAGTCCAATAACCCGGGTCTGTCGCTTCTTCATCCGTTATCCAATTGCCCGTCGTTGTAGAGACATACGGTATTTGGGGCGGATTCAAACGGACCTGTCGGACGGCTTCGGCGAACGGCTCCGCCACTTCGTGAAGAAGTGAAGAATGAGCAGCCGTTGACACCGGCAATCTCATACAAACGAATTTGCCCGCCTTCATCTGCTGTTCGAATGCGGCGATTTCTTCTTCTGGGCCGGATACAATGCAGGAAGGCCCGTTGACGACCGCCAGTGATATGGAGCCGCTAAGAAGGGGTTTGATATCTTGCTCAGGAAGAGGCACGCTGAGCATCCCGCCTGGCGGCACCTGATACATAAGCTCTCCGCGCAGTATGATGAGACGCATCGCCTCTTCCAGTGACATGACGCCGGCGAGGCAAGCGGCAGCATACTCGCCGAAGCTGTAACCTATCATCGCATCCGGCTTCACTCCCCATGACAGGAGAAGACGCGCGAGCGCAAATTCGAGCATAAGCATGGCAGGCTGGATATGTTTAGTCTGATTTAATTGAAGGGACGCTTCCGCAGTCTCTGCGTCTGCATCCGGGTACAGCATTACCTTCATATCAGAGCCGGTAATGTCGAGATACAGACGGAAGCAGTGGTTCATCTCTTCTCGGAACACGGGCTCGGTCTCATACAAGCCCTTCCCCATGTTGATATATTGCGATCCTTGCCCGGAGAACATGAACACGATTGAACCGCGCTCCTCCCCGGTCGTGCCGGAGATTACTTTCCGTGCATCGAAGCTTGCCCTGTCAGCAGCAGGCGTCAGTGCTGCTATCGCTTCCTCAACCGTGCTGCAGGAGAGCAGGTGCCGGTATCTGAAGGGACGCCGGCCGGTCTGCAAGGTATACGCAATATCGGCCAGATTCACTGAAGGATGCTCCTTGAGATAGACGCCTAGATTGGCTGTCATCGAATCGAGTGCATCCGGTGTCTGTGCGGACAATACCAGCACCTGATGGGTCCGGCCCTTCCCGGTGGCTTCCTGTATAGGCGCCTCTTCCATGACGACGTGGGCATTCGTTCCACCTATTCCGAAGGAACTGACTCCCGCGCGCAGCGGATAATCATCGTTGCGCCAATCGGCCAGGCCGGTATTGACTACGAAAGGACTGTTCGCGAAATCAATATTCGGATTCGGGGTCTCATAATGCAGGCTGGGCGGAAGCTGTTTATGATGAAGCGCCAGCGCCGTCTTGATCAAACCCGCCACCCCTGCTGCGGCATCCAGATGTCCTATGTTCGTTTTTACGGAGCCTATGCGGCAGAAGCCGGTCTTGTCCGTCCGGAATGCCTTCGTCAACGCCTGGATCTCGATCGGATCGCCAAGCGTAGTTCCCGATCCGTGCGCCTCAACGTAAGTGATACTTTCGGCTGGAACTCCTGCGGCTTCTTGAGCTCTGGCGATAACATCAGCTTGGCCCTGTACGCTTGGCGCCGTATAACCGACCTTGCGACTGCCGTCATTGTTGATAGCCGAGCCTTTGATTACCGCATAAATCCGGTCACCATCTGTGATAGCTGCCTCGAGCGATTTGAGCGCCACGAATCCGACGCCGTCTCCGCCTATCGTCCCCTTTGCTTTGGCATCGAAGGTGCGGCAATGACCGTCCGGCGACTTAACCATTCCTTCCTGATAAAGATACCCCGATTTATGAGGAAGCACGATAGACGCGCCTCCGGCCAGAGCCAGATCGCAATCCCCGTTAAGAATAGACTGGCAAGCTAAATGTACAGCTACCAGTGAGGTAGAACAGGCCGTTTGCAAACTAATCGCAGGACCTTTCAAATTCAGCTTATGCGAAATACGAGTGCTGACCGTATACGAATCATTCAGCGAATCAACCTCAAACATATCCGATAAATTCCCGTGCAAGCGGTCAGACAACTGCGACAACCAGTGGAAATTGTTCGTAACCCCGGCAAACAGCCCGATAGACCCAACATGTCGCTGCGGGTCACAGCCGGCATCCTCCAGCGTATGCCACGCGCATTCGTGCAGCAGGCGAACTTGAGGATCCATCATCGCCGCCTGATCCGGAGTATAACCGAAGAAGGCCGGATCGAAGTGGTCCATCTCATCCAGCACGCCCTTTGCTTTGACAAACTCAGGCCGCTCCAAAAGCTGGCGGTCAAATCCATACTCTGCCAGTTCGTCATCCGAAAAAAATGAGATCGACTCTCTGCCCTGCTGCAAATTGCTCCAAAACTCACTGATATTTCGTGCGCCAGGGAATCTGCCGGCCAAACCAATAACTGCAATATCCCGGCTGCCTTCATTCTCGTGCTTCGTACGGCCAGGTTGTGCCAGGGAAGGCTGCTCGTTCTTCCTAGTGGGTGCTGCACTCTCGCTCTTCCGTTCTGCTGATCGTTCCGTTTCGCCTGCCAAATGCACAGCCAGTTCATATACGGTGGGGTATTGGAACAGCGTGACGATTGAAATCTCACGCTTAAGCTGTCTTTGCAGTCTGCTCTGCAGTTGGATGAGGCTAATCGAATTGCCGCCTACTTCAAAATACTTATCGTGGATACCGATGCGGTCCAGCTCAAGCACGGCTTTCCAGGCGTCTGCAATCAGATTCTCCAGCTCTGTCCTCGGCATCGCAGCTTCCTGAACCTCGCGGGGAGCCTCCGCAAGCGCAGGCAGTGCCTTGCGGTCCAGCTTTCCGTTAGGTGTAAGCGGTATCTGTTCCAGATGGACAATGTGAGACGGTATCATGTAATCGGGCAATTTTGCGGCAAGATATGTCCGCAGGTCAGATATAGACACCGTCTCACAAGCCGCTATGTAGGCGCATAACTCAGTCTGAGCGCCCCGTTGTTGCACCGTTACCGCTGCTTCTTGAACTGATTTGTGCTGCAGGAGCATCGTCTCGATTTCACCGATTTCGATGCGGTGGCCGCGGATTTTCACTTGCTGGTCCATTCGTCCCATATATTCAATGGTTCCGTCTTCCAGCCAGCGCGCCATATCGCCTGTCTTGTAGATATTCCCGCTTAAGCGGAAGGGATCCGATACAAATTTCTCTGCCGTCAGATCCGGCCGATTCAAGTAACCGAGCGCAACACCGTCACCTCCGACGATCAGCTCGCCGGGAATGCCGATCGGCAGCAGGTTATCATAGCGGTCGACGATATAAGCCGTAGAATTGCTGATAGGCGGCCCGATCGGAATATGCTCGTTAAATTCACGGTCAATACGGAAGCAGGTGGAAATAACCGTGTTTTCGGTAGGACCGTACGCGTTCCAAATCGTCAGTCCAGGACATGCTTGCCGAACAGCCTCAATGTGCTTCGGAGAGAGTACATCGCCGCCTACGACCAGGTTCCGCATCCCGGCGAACATGTCTGGACGCTGCTGGGCCAACTGATTGAATAATGCCGGAGTCAGCAGTCCACCCGATATTGCGCGCGTACGCAAAAAGGCATCCAGTTTGGCATTGTCAAGCAGCGTATGTTTGTCCGCAATATGCAGGCTAGCCCCGTTCAAGAGCGCCCCGAACACCTCGAATGTTAGAGCATCAAAGCCGATTGCTCCTGCCTGAAGGACGCAGTCATGCGCTTCGAACTGGACGTGGTTCGTGTTCCGAACCAGCCTCACAATTCCTCGGTGCCCGACAATGACACCTTTGGGCTTACCGGTCGAACCGGATGTATACATGACGTAAGCCGGATGTTCCGAACTGCCTGTCTGAGGCAACTCGGACGCTTCGCCGAGATGAAGCAGCGCTTCGTCCAGCTTCAGCACCTGGGCATGTTCCGGTATCAGATCCTCAAGACCCGGTGAAGCCAGCACTGTGCGCACATTGCCATCGGACAGCATATAGGCAATCCTTTCGGCAGGATGCGCGGAATCAAGCGGCAGATAGACCCCTCCCGCTTTCAGAATACCGAAGATTCCAGCGATCAATTCTGTGGATCTGTTCGCCATCAAGCCCACAATCTGACCGCTTTCCATGCCTTTCGCCTGCAGCGAACGAGCAACCCGGTTAGATTGCTCATTCAGCTCGCGATAGGTATAGGATATATGCTCATCTGTTACAGCCATACTCTCAGGAGACAACAGCGCCTGTTCCTCGAACAGCTCATGAACCATTTTCTCACTGGGATAATTTGAAGTTGTCAGGTTGAATAACAGAATTTGCTCCCGCTCTTCATGGGTAAGAATCCCGATATCCTTAAGCCTTGTCTCCCGGTACGTGGTAACCTGAGCTTGAGTGATTTGTTCAAGAATGTAGAGATAATGATGAGCAAGCTTCTTGACCATATCCTCGTGATACGCCTGTTTATTATATGAGAAGGTTAATTCCAGCTCTTCGGCCACTGTAATGCGGAGTGTCAAATCGAACTCGGTCTCTTCCTCAATGTGATGGGGTTCAATAATAAGCAGTCCGTCGGTGCTTGTAACCACTTCATCCAGCGGATAATTCTCCACTACGACTAGGGTATCGAACGGACTACCTTCAGCTCGGAGCCCTCCGTATGTTTTGATATCCGTCAAGGAAGTGTTCGCATGCTCTTCGCTTGCTTGAATCGATGCATTCACCTCGGCCAGGAGCTCGGGGATCATTTTATCCGGACCCGCCGTCATGCGAAACGGCAGCGTGTTAATGAATAAGCCGACCATGTGCTCCATTCCGGGAATAATCGTATTGCGTCCTGACACCGTAGTACCGAACAATACGTCGTCACTGTTAGTATAGTGCTGAAGCAGAATGCCCCACGCCGTATAGAACAGAGCGGCCTGCGTCACTTCCTCGGAACGGACCCACTGATGCAGTCCGGCAGTGAAGGTGCTGCTCCGTTTTTCCGTGTACACAGCCATGTCCGGCATCCCCGAAACTTTTGTGCTCCTTGTAACGATGGGCCGGTTCTGCATGTCATGCAAGTACTGGCTCCAGTAGTTCTCTTGTGTTTGCTTGTCCTGCTGCTGCAGCAAAGAGATAAACTGCTTGAGGTGCGGCTTGTATTGCCGCTCCGGCTCTTGCCCCTGTGCCAGCATCAGGTAGGCGCTCCGCCATTCCTTCAACAGAATACCGGTGCTCCAGCCATCGAACAAGATATGGTGAAAGCTCATCAGCATGGTGTGTTTACGCTCGGTCTGCTTACACAGCGTCAAGCGGAAGGGCACCTGATCCAGCTTGAATTTTTCCTTTTTATCGGCGGCAATCCGGTCTGCAATCAGCCCAGCCTGCGCATTTTCGTCATAATCGGAATAGTCCTCATAACGAATAATGGGACGGTGCTCCCGCAGCACGATTTGAACAGGCTGGTTCACCTCTTCCCAGCGGAACAAAGACCGCAGCGCCTCGTTGCTCCGCACAACGTAGGCCCACGCCTGTTCAAACAACGAGGGCTTCAGCTCCCCGCTGACGGCAAGTGCGATCAACTCTACATACTGCGTAGTTTCGGGATCTCTCAAGTATTGAAGCAGCATCCCGGACTGCATAGGAGACAATGCCAAAATATCTTCAACATTGCTTTTGTCCAGCTTCTGAGGTTTCTTCACACTCTCACCCATCCTTTTCTATTCGAACTTCTCCTGCTTCTTTACCGCATATTTGCGAAGTCCGTATTGAGAAATGACCTGCTGCTGAATTTGGCTGGTGCCTTCAATGATTTCCAGCACCTTGGCTTCCCGAAATAACCGCTCGGCAGGGTAGCCGCTGCGGCAGCCGTTGCCGCCGTGAACTTGCACCGTATCGTTCGTGACCTCAACAGCAACTTTCGATGTAAAATATTTGGCGATCGCTGTCTCGTCAACCGCTTCCGCCGCCCCACCTTTTCGCATTTCACCTGCGGCTATACAAAGCGTACGCGCGGCATGAACCTTGGTGACCGCGTCCCCAATCATTCCTTTGACCAACTGGAACTGGTGCAGCTTGTCTCCGAATTGGGACCGCGACATCGAGTAGGCTACCATCGCTTCCAGCGCCTCGCCTGCAATTGCCGCTCCTGCCCAAGCAATGCTGTATCTGCCATGATCAAGCGCGGTGGATACGATATAAGTAAAGCCTCCGCCTACGATGCCGAGCACGTTCTCCGCCGGAATTCTCACTTCATTGAGCTGAATCTCCGCAATGTGAGCCCCCCGGTTGCCGAGCATGCCTTGCATAGGGATTGTATGCACTCCTTCACGTTCGCGCTCTACGATGAATGAGGTGATTTGCCCGCCCGAATCAGCTGCGATCACAACGAAAAAATCAGCGATTGCGGCGAATGAAATCCACTTTTTGCTGCCATTCAGAATATAATGGCTTCCTTCTTTACGGTAGGTGGTCTGTACGCTTTTAGCATCCGAGCCCACATTTGGTTCTGATAAGGCGAACGCGCCCAGCTTCTCCGCCCGCGCCATCTGTGGCAGCCAGTATTTTTTCTGTTCCTCTGTGCCGAATCGCAGCATGGTCTCTCCGAGCAGTGAGGTTTGAACGGTTATCAGAGCCCTCGTGTTGCAGCAAGCTTTGCCGATTTGCTCTGTAAACAGTCCGTATGCCACAGGATCCAGCCCCAGACCGCCATATTCCTCCGGCCAGCTGGCCGCCAGATATCCCAATTGCCCCATTTTGTTAATCAAGGTGCGGGGCAGCTCGCCTTTGACATCGATTTCTCCTGCGAGCTGCCGGATTTCCCGATCGGCAAAAATTTTAGCCTCCTCTACGACTTGGGCGGCAGACGCGCATGTCTGTCCAATCATCGCTTAGGCCTCCTGCTTATGCTTTTCGATTAGCTTTACGATATTGTTAAGCGTGCTGAAATTAGCGATATCCAAATCCTCATTGCTGACCGTGAATCCGAATTCTTGTTCGATGTAACTGAGGAGTTTCATCGCGAACAACGAATTGACGAAGCCCTTTTGAAAAATATGATCATCGTCAGTGAACACGGCCTCGTCTTCAAATA
Source organism: Paenibacillus sp. 2KB_20 (assembly GCF_052115765.1). Classification (NCBI taxonomy): domain Bacteria; kingdom Bacillati; phylum Bacillota; class Bacilli; order Caryophanales; family Paenibacillaceae; genus Paenibacillus; species Paenibacillus sp. 2KB_20. Next base: position 58,783 of record NZ_JBFRHH010000010.1, read on the forward strand.
CAACCAGATTGCTTTCAATAAAACTGCGGATTTTTTGTTTGATTTCCATCTAGTTACCCCTCTTCCCAGCAACCGTTACCAACACATCAATGTAGGGCGGAAACGGTTGAATATGATTTAAATCGTTCTCGAACAGAATGTTTCCTTCTCCGTCATTGGAGATTTCCGTGAAACTAGCGAAACGGTACGTGACGTACATCATCTTGTTGCGGTCCGTCTGTTTAAAGTCGGCCCTAAGTACTTTCCCTTCATTCTTCGCCTGCTGCATGATATACGTGAGCATGACGGTACCGACTCCGCGAGACATCACTCTGCAGGACATGAGCAGCATTTTCAGATGCCAGCAGCTTTCCTTCAATTCGATCAGAGCGAGCCCGATCTTGCCGTAAGAGCCGTATTTATCCGTCAATTCGCACACGAGCAGGATATGATTATCCGACCGTCTGATCTTGTCCAATTCCTCATAACTGTACGTATAACCCGTCGCATTCAGCTGATTCGTGCGAATGGTCAGTTCCTCCGCCCGTTTCAAGTCCTCCTCTCTAGCCTCGCTAATGACAAAGCGCATGCCGAGCGAGCTGAGAAACGCCTCTTGGGGGCCCTCAAACGATTCTTCCTCGTTTTTGCGCAGTATGTCTTCCAGATACATGGCCCGCCTACGTCTTGAATCTTCCGTAATGAACCGGGGATTGAGACGCGGGTGACCGAGCAATGTCTCGTATGGCGTCACATCCAAACACTCTACCTCTGGATGGACGCTTAGGACCTCATCCCGTTCGAAGGGCTGATCGTCGATGAATAGGATCGTGTCCATCCCGATGTTCAAGTTCAAGCGTATTTTATCGATCGACGTTGATTTGGCATTCCAGTTGATTTCGGGGTACAGGAAATAGGTATCGATGCCGAACTCCTTCAGCTTGTCCAGCGCATGCTCCGTATCATTGCGGCTTGCGATGGATTGCAGAATGCCGCGAGAATCCAGTTCCGCGAGAAGCTCGCGCATGCGCGGCTTTAGCTTAACCTCATCGGACTCCAGCAAAATACCGTCCCACATCGTATTGTCCAGATCCCAGATCACGCATTTGACTTCCTTTAGCTTGTCCGCTGCTTTGTTCATCGTTATCCCTCCCTACTTGCTGTAATCGAAAAATCCTTTTCCTGATTTTTTGCCCAGGTAACCGGCATCCACCATCTTGACGAGCAGCGGGCAGGGCCGAAACTTCGGATCCTTGTAGCTGTCCTGCAGAACTAGCAGCGAATTAAGAATGGTGTCCAGACCGATCAGATCACATGTAGCAAGCGGCCCCATTTTGTGGCCGAAGCCCAGGCGGAAAATCTTATCAACATCCTTCGGCTCTGCGACTCCATCCTGCACGGTCCAAACGCATTCGTTAATCGTCAGCATGAGGACTCGATTCGTTACGAAACCGGGAAAATCATTAACCACTACCGGGACTTTATCGAACGATTTTAAAAACTCCTCCCCGCAGGCAACGGTCTCGTCCGATGTATGCTCGCCCCGGATGACTTCGACCAGTTCCTTCATCGGGACGGGGTTCATGAAATGCATGCCGATGACATTCTCCGGTCTTGGCATTAACGAGCCAACCTTCGTAATGGAAATGCAGCTTGTGTTAACGGCATAGGTGGTTTGTAAGGCGCACACCTCGGACAGTTCCGTAAACACCGCCTTTTTCAGTTCCCATTCTTCTGTCACGTTCTCAATAACAAACTGGACGCGTGCGAAGTCATCATAAGCCGTGGTAAAGGTAATCCGGGAAAGAAGGTCCTCCACGGTAAGCTGTTTCGCCTGAGGCTTGACCAGCTTTAATAGCCGGAAATCCGTCTTAATTTTCTCCTTAGCTTGATGCAAGACATCTTCGTTAATATCTTTGAGCACCACTTCGTATCCATAGCAAGCCAGATCCAAAGCAACGTCACTGCCCATTACACCCCCACCGACTACTCCGACGGTTCGTATCATGAATTCACGACTCCTTTTTGGTGGACATTAGCTCAACAGAGCTGCTTAGCACATCGTTGATGAGCGACACTACTTGCTCGGTATGTTCGTTTATGAAGAAGTGACCTCCTTCGAATTCATAAAGTTGACAGTCTCGGCTGCCATATGCGGACCACTCCATCAGATTGATGCCTTCTGTCGCTTTATCCTCTTTTCCGTTAAGCACGGATATATCACAGGGAATAAGCTCCTCTCTGCTCTTAAAGCAATGCGTTTCCACCAGTTCCAGATCTCTCCGCAGACCTGGCAAAAACAGTCTCAGCAGCTCCTCACGTTCAAACACTTCATCCTCGGTTCCGCCAAGCAGCTTAATTTCTTGCTGCAGCCTTGCATCAGATAGCAGATGCAGTGTAAGATTCCGGCGGGCGTGAGGGGGATAGGTCCCCGAGACGAATAAATGGATGGGTTCGCGCCCCTTCTTCTTCCTTACGGCGTGCGCCAGTTCGTAAGCGACGAGGGCTCCCATGCTATGGCCGAAGAAAGCAAAATCAGCTTCGTCCAGTTGCGGTTCCAAATATCCGTATAAATCCTCAATCATTTCGTCCATGCTGCCGTAATGAGGTTCGAGTAATCTTCTTCCCCTGCCAGCCAGTTCAACGGGATGCAGTTCAATATGGCCGTGCAAATGGCGTTTCCATCTCATATAGTTGGTAGCGGAACCTCCGGCGTAGGGCAGGCAGAACAGCTTGCATTTCATTTAGATCACCTCCTCTGCAGGAGCTGGAAGAATCAGCCCGGAACGTCGTTTCACGGATGGAAACAACCAGACTGCAAGAAAGAACAGGAACGCGATTCCGACGAATAGATAGAGTGCATAGACGAGCCAGATGATCGTGGAAGGCGACCATACTGCGACTACAGCAAGCGGAAGACCTGCAAATGCAGCCTCGAGCAGCAGACCGATCCCCCACAAGCAGACTCCGGTCAGCACAAGCGCAGCTCCAAGGCCGATGAGCCTTCTCCCTTGGGGCGGAACGAAAATGCGCCGCTGACGACGTAATTGTCCGGGAATACCGATGGCCTTACCTGCCAGTACAATCATGAAAATGCTGATGAGACTAAGCGAGATCATCGCAATCCGATCAAGCTGCGGATAGAAATCCGCTTCAGGGGGTGGAAGCTCTTGCTCCCGCAGCAGGCTCATCAGACCTTGGCCGATATGAAACGTATAGGCTGAGTTGATGTTGGCGAGTACTCCTACGCCGAGCTGCTCTTGCGGACGAATGATGAAATAGGACGAGAAATTGGGATTAGAGCCTTGGTGCAAGAGTTCTTTGCCGTCCGGCGTTACAAACCACCCCGAGGCATAGTAGGTTCCGTTGGCGTCCGGCCCTACGCTCGTATCGGGTATATGGGAACGTTCGATGATGATCCGGTCCGGCTCGGAGATACTCTTTGTCCCGAGCTGGAGCAGCAGCCACTGTCCAATATCGTCAGCACTGGAGATTAAGTAACCGGCGGGCGTGTTTCCCCTGTAATCGGGCGCTTCATATAGACGAGGCGAACCGAATCCAATCTTATATCCCCTGGCGAGCCGCTGTGGGTCCTTCAGCTGGGCCGCAGGCACCGTGTTATTCATACCAAGCCGCTGCAGCAACCCCGACATGTAATCCTCATACGACATACCGGATACTTCCTGGATGACCAGCCCCAGAACATCATAATTAATGGTGGCATATTGATACTTATCTCCGGGAGGGGCGTCCAGCGCCGTACCCGATAATGCCCGTACAGTCAGTTCCAATGCCTGCTCTTCGGAACTGATCGGGATGGAAGCTAGCGAAGCGAAAGGCACGCCACTCGTATGGTGCAGCAGTTGGGCCAGCGTCACCTTGGCCGGCTGCCCTTGATAGATTAGCGAGAGCCACGGAATATAGCGGGTGACCGGATCGTCAAGGCTAAGCGCGTCTTCACGCTCCAGTTCTAACAAGGCCAGGCCTGTGAATGCTTTGGAAGTCGATCCCAATTCAAATAATGTAGTGTTTGTTGCCGGAATCCCCAATGCACTATCGGCTAGCCCGAATCCCTTCGTATAAACCACCTGATCCCCGCTTACAACTACAACTGCGGCTCCCGGGCTTTGCGCCTTCACCAGTTGTGCCTGCACGAATTGGTCGATGGCAATCTCATCTATATTCGGCTGTTTTTGCGTAGAAGGGGCTCCGCCTTCGGCGGCTGCAGCTGGTGGACTGACTAGCAGCAGTATCATCAGTACGTAGAAAACAAGTTTCTTTACCACGATTGTCCGCCCCTTTATGAATTGAAGAGTACGTCAAGTTCTTCTTGTGCGAGCTTGACAGTCTCAAAATCAGAGGGCGTAAAATCAGTCTGTCCCCTGTCTGAGCCTAACTGAATAACTTCAGCCAGCCGCTGCATAAAAACTTGGATAAACGCGTCCATTGTATCCCGGCTGAACATAGCCTTGCTGTATGTCATGCTGACCTGGAGCCTCTTATCCGTAATCATGGCTACCACATCGACCAGACAGGACAACCTGTTGCTCGGGCATGTATCTCTTCCGGTATCGTCCCCGGCAATGGCGAGCACAGGGCTGTGTAAATGATTATCGATTTCGCCCATATAATTGAAACGGAGCAGGTTGCATCCCGTCTTCGGAATGCTGCCGGAAGAACCGTATGCCAAGATACCATAGTCGACTCCTTTGTTTGGAATGGAGCGAAGCTGGCCCTTTATGCTCTTGATGATTCCCGCTGTTCTGGTTTTAGTCATCTGGAGATTAACGGGATACAGCGAAGTGAACCACCCGATGGTTCTGGATACATCCATGTTCTCGAACAGCTCTTCGCGTCCATGTCCCTCTAATTCGATCGTGATTTTCTTCTTGCCGGTAATTTCGCTCACGGCCATGGCCAGCGAGGCGATCAGCAAATCGCTCGTTTGAGTTCGGAAAGCGGTATTCGCCTCCCCCAGCAGCCTGCTCGTCTCCTGCTCTGAGAGCTCCCGGACCAGCGTGCCGCATACGGCAATCCGGTCGTCATTCGAAGGGTAATCAGCATCCAGGCTGTCTTCTACGTTCTCTAAGACCGAATACCAGTAGTCAAGGTGTTCCAGCGCCTTCTCGGAGCCGTAAGCATCAATAGCATCTGACCAAGTTTGAATGGAATGCGTCTTATTCGGCAGGGTCCAAACCGAGCCGGTCAAAACCGCTTGCAGCAGCCGGTCCAAGTCTTCCAGCATAATTCGCCAGGAGACTCCATCTACAATCAAATGATGTGCTGTCAGCAAGAGACGCTGTCCCTGATCTCCTTCATCAAATGTAAGAGCTTTGAATAGAAGGCCCTGTCCGAGCCGTACACTTGCTTTGAAAGATTCGGCTTGTTTCTTCAGAGCCGCAGCCCGCTCTTCCTCCGGAAAGCTGGTCAGATCGAAGCGGGCAAGCTCTACGTCCCCGCGTCCGACCGTCCGGTACACCATGCGCCCTTGAGTTTCAACAGCCTGCAGCCTCAAGGTGTCATGGTGGCCGATTAATGCAAATAACGCATCGTGAAGCTGATCTGTTGTTATTGCCGGAGTTAGGCGAAGCAATATAGACTGCGCGTAGTAATGAGGATTGTTCCATTGTTGTGAAAAAAACCATGATGTAATCGGCAGTGGCTTAACTTCCCCGTAACTCGGCCCCTGCTCGATCGGAGCAGCCGTGTTTAGTTCAATAAATGTAGCTAGTTCTCGGATAACGGGATAACTCATAATTTGCTGCACCTTTAGCTGATAACCGGCCGCCTTGATTTTAGATACAATTTGTATCGCCTTGATAGAGTCACCGCCGAGCAGGTAAAAATTATCCTGAACCGTTATTTCATCCCTGCGGAGTACACCCTTGAATATATTCATTAACAGCGCTTCAACTTGACTGGTCCTTCCGGTCTCACTTGTTTCGAGGTACTGTTCCGGAGCCGGCAGAAGGCGCCGGTCCACTTTACCGTTCGGAGTAAGCGGCAATTGATCAAGACGGACAAAGTAAGCCGGTATCATATACGAAGGAAGTATCTCTGCCAGCTTCATCCTCAGCTCCAGAGCCGTAAGATGTCCCGTTGCGACGTAATAAGCGGCAAGCTGCTGCTGTCCGTCTTCTCCGATGCGGTCAATGACGACGGCTTCTTCAATGCCGTTCATTTCAAGCAGCTGATGCTCGATTTCTCCCATTTCAATGCGGTACCCTTTAATTTTGACCTGATGATCGATCCGGCCTAAATATACGATGCTGCCACTATCGTGGCGTACGGCCAAGTCGCCCGTCCGATACATCCTATTGCCCGTAAGGAATGGGTTGGGCAGAAACCGGTCTTGAGTCAGCTCCTCCCTGTGCAAGTAACCCCGGGCCACTCCGGCCCCGGATATATATATTTCGCCGATCGATCCGTCTGGGACCGGCTCCAACTGCCGATCCAGCAAATAAATCTGCACATTGTCAATGGGCTGTCCGATCGGAACGGATACCCCTTCGTCGCTCGCCGGATCATACCGGTAAATCATGCAGCCGACTACGGTCTCGGTCGGTCCGTACTCATTGAGGATTTCAATCCCGCCCCGACTGTGTTCATGGATGCCACGAGCCAGCGAGCATTTCAAATCTTCACCGCCCACAATGAATGTCCGAACCGTATATTGGCTGAAATCCATGTCTCTGATGAGTGCCAGATGAGCCGGCGTCAGCTTGATAACTGTGGCCTTGTTGTCTTCCACAATACGTTTAACTATAAAGTCGCTCCCGTCATCTTCGTAGATTTCGATACGGCTGCCGCTAATTAACGGCGTAAAGATAGAGGTCACGGTCAGATCGAAAGCAATGGAAGAGTACAGCGCAAATACATCATTTTGCGAGCGGATATACGTCTTGCCGGCCCACCAGATGTAGTTCACCAGTCCCCTGTGTTCGATCATCGCACCTTTGGGATTGCCTGTTGATCCTGAGGTATAGATGATATAGACCAAATCATCTGGCGTAATCATAGCAGGCAAATTATGCCCGTCCTTGTTGTACAGACGTTCATCATCGAGTGCAAGAACCTCACCGTTGTAAGAAAGCTGCTCCCATTCCTTGCCATGAGTCAGCAGCAGGGAAGCTCCGCTATCCCTCAGAATATACTCGATCCGTTCTTTGGGATATTCGGGATCAATCGGAAGATATGCCATTCCAGCCTTGATTACCGCCCAGATCCCGACAACGATGGACAGAGAGTGGCGGCCCATGATAGCTGCCGGGGTGTGAGGGCTTATCCCTCTCTCCAGCAGTGTTCGTGCGAGCCGATTGGCGCGTTCATTCAGTTCGCCGTAAGTAAGCAATTGTCCCATGCATGAAACGGCAATGCGTTCAGAATTCCGCTCGACTTGTTCTTCGAACAGCTGCAAGATCGTTTGATGCGAGGGATATTCGCAATCTGTTGTGTTGTACGTATATAGAAGCTTCGTACGCTCTTCCGGCAGAAGCAGCTGCAAATCATGAAGTGCGGCATCGGGACGGCTCAGGACTTGATCGGTTAAATATAGAAGACGGCTATGTAGTTCATCGATTTGCTTCTCCGTGTAGTCGCCTTCTTTATAATCGAAGTACAGCTCCAGTTCTTCATTCGATGACCATTCGGTTACGATGAGCTGCAAGGAATACAGCTGGTTGCCGTTATTCACTTCAATTTGCTGCATTTTCCAACCAGGACCGAAGTTCCGGTCGAATGCCGTATTATAATAGTTCACGCACACTTGAAATAATTGGTCCAATCCCCGCTGCTGAAGCTGAAGATCCTGTACGAGCAAGTTGTAAGGATATTTCTGATGGAAATAGCATTGAATGAGTTCTTGGTTGACGTTATGTATGAACGATGAGAAGGACATCTCATGCTTGATGTCAATGAGAAAGGGCATCGTGCTGGTAAACATACCAAATGTATTTTTTTCTTTGGCCCCCGTACGATTCAATACAGGAGTGCCTATCAGGAGACGGTTTTGTTGATTCGCTTTGTGGAGATAAAGGAGCATCGTTGCTACAAAAAAGGTATTCAACGAAATACGATGGGTTTGTGCAAAGTCGCGGATGGCATCGGAAGCAGACTGGCTTACTAAGAACTTTTTGCGGTTGCCTGCGATGCCGATTGATGTAGTATGCAAATCAATGTCATGGATGTGATCAAATTTCTGATTCCAATAGCTTTGATTTTTCATAAAACGAGGGGATGATAAATACTTTTGCTCTTGTTCAATGTAATCCAGGTAGGTAGGTCGGGGTTCCTGAGGAACTTCCTCCCCCTGCATCAATTGCGTATAAATCTGATTGATGTGCGTTGTCATCAATTGAAAAGACCAGCCGTCCGAAATAATATGGTGGAATTTCGTAAGATACGCGCTTTCTGTGTCGCTGATTCTAACAAGTACAAAATCATACAATTGTTCTCCATCCAGTGGGAGCGGTTTGGAAAACTCGGCACTCACCCAGGCATCCACATCCGACTCTTGGGCCATAAAATCGATAAACGGGAACGTTTTCCTGCGGTATTCCATCACCGTCTGCTGCACCGAACCGTCCTGTTCGACTAACCGCATACGGACGGCATCATTGAGCCGAATGAAATGATTAATGGCTTCCTCCAGCAAGGAAAAATCGACGGGGCCGTAAATTTTGATGAGTCCTCCGATGTTATGTATGCTCGTACCCGAGTATATATTTTCTACATACCAAATTCGTTTTTGCGGATGTGTCAGTGGATAGAGTTGGCATGCCTCCATAGAAATAACCTCCAATCGGAATAAGTTACGGATACTAGGAAACCACCCGAGGGTCCAGTGCATTCAAAACGGTTCCCAGTATTCGTTTTTCACTTTCCATGATGTGAGTCATCTCGCTCAATCCTTGCTTCAACATGCATTCGTCTCCGGTTAAGGCGTATTTCATCAACAAATGACGCAAAGCATATGCCTGCTCTTCTATTGGCCGGAAGCATTCTGTAAAATCCGGTGAAAGAAGTCCCTGATTACATAAATACTGGATCCGCAGCCCCATCATTTTCTTGTGTTCCCACAGAATGTGGATGGGCCGGATATCACGTTTACGAACAAGTACGGGCATATTGCGAATTAGTGCAGCATAAACATCGACACCGAATGCCGCCTCCAGTGGATTCGCCGTTCCCCGGTTGCGCAAGGAAATATTGCTGCCCGCCAAATATTCTTCCAGGGATTCTTTGATAAACGCTGCATCTAGCCAGTAGCTTCCCGATTTATTGAACTTGTAAAGGTAGATTTGTTCTTCATAGTTGTCCGTCCATTCGAGGTTTTGGAACCCTTGCTCCATTTCATGGTACGGCACCACGGTCTTCTGAAACTGCATTTCTTCATCGTAGCCGAGAACAAGAAACGTCCTTCTCGCATCATCGTAACCGTAAACCAGAATATCGTGAGCATAATGAGTATGTTGATAGACTCGTCTACGAGGGATATAGAACTCATCCACATGAAGAGAGATCGTATAGTTTGAACGGATACTGTTTATCAGAAATTCGATGATTCCAGGCGGTGAATCGAGCACGCATTCGCGCTCCAGCTTTTGTGTAATCAGCCAGGGACAGCGAATAAAATCTTCTCCGTAAAAGGTCATAGGCACTGAGCGTGAAGCGGCCTCTCCGTCAAAATCCTGATGACAATAGAGGTGAATGAAATTGCTGTAAAACCAAGGCAGCGCTTCATTTCGTGTAAGTACCGTACATAAGGGATATGCCAGATACTGATATCCGACAATAGGCGGGATACTCAATTCCAGTTCCTTGCTACCCAAATCAATACTCACTTCTTTCTCGTTTGTTAATTTTTTGTAAAATGATGAAGCATTATATTAGTTTTCCTTAAAATAATAAAATGACTAATATATGTAATTCATACTCCCATAGATGTATTTTATTGTCAATATCTTTTAAGATTTTTCATTTATACTTTTTTGTCGCCAAGTTATTCAACTCGAAAACAGCCGATCAGCTACAGGATCCGACAGGATCCGGCCTGTTTCTGAACTATGAAAATAGTCCTACTTAATGAAGATATTCTGAAAACGTCCATCCATCCTTCTTCCCACGTACCCTAACAAATAGAGTAGAAACAGGAGCCTTGCTTCTAGGCTGAAACAGATTATTACAAGCTGTAAGGAGAGATTAACCCCATCTGGCAAGTCGCTCAGAGTAAAACAACAAAAGGCACCTTCCTCCAAAAAGGAAAGTGCCCTATATCTCAGTCATTAAAACTATATATAACAGCTTTACTTCTGACTTGCCGCAATAGCTTGTTCCAGATCGTATAGGATATCATCGATAGACTCGGTCCCGATCGACAGACGCAGCAATTCCGGATTTACGCCCGCCGTAAGCTGCTCGTCTTCCGTCATCTGCTGATGCGTCGTGCTGGCCGGATGAATGATAAGCGACTTGGAATCCCCAACGTTAGCCAAGTGGGAGAACAGCTTCACATTCTCGATCACCTTCTGACCTGCCGCTGCCCCGCCTTTGATTCCGAAAGTCAGGATAGCGCCTTGGCCCTTCGGCAGGTACTTCTTCGCCAGCTCATGCGAAGGGTGACTCGGCAGCCCTGCATAGCTCACCCATTCCACCGCCTCGTGACTCTCCAAATACTTCGCAACCTTCAGCGCATTCTCGCTATGGCGCTCAACGCGAAGATGCAGCGTTTCCAGCCCTTGCAGCAGCAGCCAGGAATTAAACGGAGACAGCGATGCGCCAATATCCCGCAGCAGCTGTACGCGCGCTTTGATAATATAAGCAATCGGGCCTACTGCCTCCGTATACACAACGCCATGATAGCTTGGATCCGGATCCGTCAATCCAGGGAACTTATTGTTTGCCGTCCAATCGAATTTACCGCTATCAACAATAACCCCGCCGATGGAGGTCCCGTGACCGCCGATGAATTTGGTCGCAGAATGAACGACGATATCTGCTCCATATTCTATCGGTCGCAGCAAATACGGGCTTGGAAAGGTGTTGTCAACGATAAGCGGAATGCCGTTCTCATGCGCGATGGCCGCAACAGCTTCCACATCCAGCACATTGCCCTGCGGATTGCCGATCGTTTCGGCAAACACGGCCTTTGTCTTGTCATTGATCGCTTTTCGGAAATTTTCCGGGTCCGTGGAATCCACGAAATGCACCTTGATGCCCAGCTTCGCAAGCGTATTGGAAAATAAATTATAAGTACCGCCATACAAGCTCGAGGAAGAAACAATTTCATCACCTGCGCCCGCAATGTTGAGAATGGAGAAGGTGATGGCTGCCTGCCCGGAAGATGTCGCCAGTGCACCGGCACCGCCTTCAAGCGCTGCAATCCGCTTCTCAAACACATCCGTGGTCGGGTTCATGATACGCGTGTAAATGTTGCCGAATTCCTTAAGCGCAAACAGATTCGCCGCGTGCTCACTGTCTTTAAACCCGTAGGAAGTCGTCTGATATAGAGGGACGGCGCGGGATAATGTGGTCGGATCAAGCTCCTGACCGGCGTGAACCGCTAAGGTTTCAATGGAAAATTGGCGTTCTTCTGACATGGGTGTTTCCTCCCTTTTCTTCATATGGAAAGTATTATGGTTTCATAATTTCTCCCATTCTCTCATACTTTCCCGCATTTGAAAAGAGTTATAACCGACTAATTTCATCGGAATATTATAAATTATTCTGCATGCAGCTGGAAACCATCTTATTCCTCATCCGCTGCATACACCCTGCCCCATCCATATCCGGCTTCCGGGGACGTATCCTCCGGCATGCCCGGCAAGATTAAACCGCCGTCTATACGGAGGTTGATGCCGGTAATGTAGGATGCCGCATCCGAGCAGAGCCAAGCAATCGCTTCCCCGATGTCCGACGGCGTGCCCAACCTTCCCAGCGGGATTTTTCTACCGAGCGGCTCGTCCTCTGCCGATTGGTCCGGCTTGTGAACAGTCGCTCCCGGTGCCACGCAGTTTACGCGGATGCCATGCGGTGCCCACTCGAGCGCTAGCGATTGTGCAGCACGTATAAGCGCTGCCTTCATGCCGCCGTAAATGCTGTCCTTGGGATAGGCTCTCTCTCCCCGGGAGGACGTGATGAAGATGATATTTCCCGGAATTCCCTGGGCGATCATCTCCCGGACGGCATATTTGCTAAGCAGCATCGGTGCTCGAAAATCGAGATGAACCGTCATGTCCAGCGCGTCCTCTTCAAGCTCCGTGAGCTCGTCATATAGGCCGATCCCCGCATTGTTCACCAACAGATCGATCCGGCCAAATTCCTCTATCGTCTTTCGTATCGTATTCTCCGCTTCACTGCGAACGGTCAAATCGCTTTGAATAATATGAGGCGTCTTGCCATAGATATGACGAATATCCTCTGCTATGTCCACTATTCCATCTTTACTCGAATGGTAGGTCATCGCCAGCCGATATCCTTTTTCAGCCAAAACCTTGGCAATCCCCCGTCCAATTCCAGCTCCAGCGCCTGTCACCAACGCTACTTTCTCTATCCCTTGAATCCCTATGCTCCCCATTCCTCTCGCTCCCTTCGAAATCCTGCATGCAGGCCACGATTACGCCGCTGTTCAACCTATACGCACACCGTGCCTACCCTTCCTTACCCTGTTCCGAAAGGGATGATTGGCTTTCGATAAATAAAGTGAGCATCGTTATTATAAAAAGTTGAATCCTTACCGAGGTTAAATACGTATTAAATATTAATATGATTTTCCATAAACGATAATCTTTAGGAGGGTGTACTTATGAATTCTGAGTGGTGGATTGTTGGAAGTGTTCTAGTCGCCGGATTCCTGTTTATGATTCCCGTGCAGTACCGCTATATTGCAGCGTTAAAGAATGATCCCCGGAAGCGAGGGGTCGATCAGGAAACGTATTACAACAAGATGTCGTTTCAAGAAGAACAGCTACACTACAACACGCAAATTATGTTTTTGCCTTCCACCATGGTTGCCTCGTGGATCTATAATTGGAGGCATAGGAAAGGAAACACGACCAAGTAGGCACTTTCTTTCCAACGGACGAAACGCAAAAATCATCGCCCATAATAAGGGCGATGATTTCCCAAGATCCAAACTATTTTCAGCCGCGTCTAGCTAAAGCGTTCATATGTAGGAAAAAGGTATCCTCCAGCGTAGGCGCCTTCTCCACAAATTCGGGACCCGGCTGCTTTTTCCCCATCAGCCTTACTCTCATATGATGTTCCGTCATTTGAAAATGAATCAGCAGCTCCTGCGGTATCCGCTCGAAGGCTTCCAGATCGATTTCGCCTTCCCAGACGCTGGAGCTGGAGGCCACATTCAGTTTCCACTGGGTCGGTGAACCGATATACCGGATGCGACCGCGGTGTATCCATATCACGGTATCTACCGCCTCTTCCCACTCGTTCAGCTCATGGGCGGCCACGATCACCATTCGGCCCCTGGCGTATTTAGTCAAATACGTGATAAGGAATTTGCGTTCCTCAGCGTCCATGCCGTTTAAAGGCTCATCGAGGAATAGAAAAGAAGGTGAAGCCAGCAGCGCCTGCACGACGGCAATGCGCCGCTGCACCCCTTGTGACAAATTCTTGACCTTGCTCTTGCGGAAGGGCTCCAATCGAAAGTCCGTCATCAGCCTGTCAATGGCCTCAGGGTTATAGATGCCCTTTAATTCTGCCATATAGGTCAGTAGCTTGCCGACCTTCATATCCCCATACAGCTCGATATCCGCCGGAACATATCCGATTTGACTGCGGATCAGCGGCAAATGATCTCCTGCCCTGCGCCCGCTGTACAGAATTTCGCCTGCATCGGGTGCCTGGAGCGTGGTCAACAGCTCAATCAGGGTGGTTTTCCCAGCCCCGTTCGCCCCGACGATAAGGTTCAGGCCGGAGTGAATCTCCGCTTTGTCGATTTCAAGCCGGTACGTACCCGCTTGGCGTTCCAGTCCTTCGAGCCTAATCATTCGCCATTCTCCAAGCTCCGTTCAGCTTCAAGCTGCGTCCGTAGGAAGAGACGAGCAGAATCACTCCGATAACAAGCAAGGCCACGTCCGTCATCATTTTACCGCTCATCGAAACGCCGTGATCCACGATTTGTCCCTGAATTACGATCCACATTCCGTAGACCAGGACGGCCGAGATCAGTGAGACAACCATGCCTTTGCGAAACAGCATATACATCGCAGCCCCTCCCGTCACCAGCAGAATTCCCATCCACTCCAGAATAAAGGGTCCGAATAAAAAGCGAGAGCTTTCCGCCTGGATGGATCGCAGCCCGAGCGCGAGGGTACTCAGCAAGGCCATTCCGATGACGATGCCGGTCACAAGCAGCAGGCGGGTATACAACACAAGCGCCGGTGGATATGGAGTTAAGGTCTCCACAGCCCGCATTCCTTTATCCCAGGTTCGGCTGCTGAACAGCATCGATACAATCAGCAGCAGAGGGGTGATCAACGGGAAAATGCCTCCGGGCAATCCGGCAAACTGATCCAGTGGATACTCCGGATCGATCAGTAGAACCAACATGCAGAATACCGCGCCTGCTGTGAGCAGAATGGATCTTTGGTTCAATCGGATCTGACTCCGAAGGATCTGTTTTAATGAGGGCGGGTCGACCTGCGGATTAAAATCCAGCTTGGGGGACTCGGGCTCAATCCTGAGCTGATTGAACTCTCCCTGAAGAGACGCAATGAGCTGCGCCGTCTCATCCGGTGACGGCGATGGAAGAGCAGCGCGTCTGAGCGGGCCACGAAGCTCGTCTTCAAGTCTTCTCAATTCATTATCGAATGGATGATCCATGGAGGTACACCTCACTTTCTTTTACTTTGCTCTGCGAATCCGATTCTTCCGACTTGGAGCGGTTCCGAACCTGTTCCTGAGGGCTTTTCTCCCGTGTCCTTCGGGACGAACGGACGGGAACCAAATCGGAATGCTCCATCGATAATGTTTTCTTCAGCTTTCTCAAGCCGTTATATAAATGCGTTTTCACCGTACTTAGGGGGAGGTCGACCAGGTCGGCGATTTCCTGCAGCTTCAGATCATGAAAGAATCGAAGAGATATGACTTCCTGTTGTATATCGGGCAGGCTCTCCAGCGATGCTGCAATCTCCAGTGAGGTTTCCTGTCTTTCCACAAGTTCCTCCGCGCCGGGTGCAGGGTCGTATGCATCCGGCATCTCCTCACCCGCAAGACCCTCAGACCTATAAGATGCGCTTTTCCAATAATCCTTGCACATATTCAGAGCCACGCGGTAAAGCCAGGAGCGAACATGTTCCAGCGTGCCGTGCTGCTTCAGATGCCGAATGAGCCGGATAAACGTTTCCTGAACGATATCCTGGGCTTTTTGCCTATCGGCCAGCCTCTGGGTCGTATAACTGAGCAGCGGACCATGGTACCTCGTCACCAACATTTCAAACGCTTCCTGGTCGCCGGCAGCCATGCGTTCGGACAGCTGCTGATCGGAAATCATGCCTTTCCCCCCCTTTCTATGTGCATTCTAATCTTCCCACTATATCTATTTCTCAATTATAACCGACCGTGTGCAGGTGCATAGTCGTCATTATTTGACATTCATCATGGCATCCCATTTTTGCTGCCACTCTTTATACGTAATCGGGCTCTCCGGGCTTAAGTACGAATTTCGTTCGGTATCGGGAAGCATCAGCCCTTGTTGGTAAAAATGAACCAGCAGCTCTTTGACCTGATTCCCTCTGCCTTCTTCCAACGCCCTTCTGACTTGCTTAGCCATACCCATGCCTAATTTATTTTGAGGATCATCCCCGTCCCCATTCTTGAACAACAGTTGCTGTACCGACCGAAGGTTTCCGTATGCGGATCTCAGTTGTTTATCACTAAGCCCTTTCTCCTCCACGTAATACACATACCAGAAAAGACTGCTGATCTTGCCGCGCACATCCCGCTCTGGATGCTCAAAATAATAATTGAACCCCTCCTGGTTGCCGAACAGAACGGAGTTCATCCATTCGCCAGGCAGATTCATGAAGTTATATGTGTACTGGTTCGAGGACAGAATCAGACGATGGTGCACCCGGGGATTATTAAAACCGTGACCCAAATATAAAATCTTGTCGACGTTGCTTTTGAACTCGGGTACCCACTTGGAAAAATAGTCATACTTCTTTTTCATATCCTGCAGCATCGATACGGATGTTTTCTCCAGGTATGGCGTTGTCACGATTGTGATCGGGAGATCAATCTGGTGGATTTCCTTCCAAAACTGACCTCCGTACAGGGAGATATTCTGCTCGATCTCCCTACCCTCGAACCGCTGGTAGCCGGGCCTTCGTTCCAGCTCCTGCATCCCCGTATACAAGGGTCCCGGATAACCTTCGACCTCCAGCTTCATCTCGCCGAAAGAATAACGCATCCGGCCAAATTCCCAGCCTAAATAAACGTATTCCGGAGGACGTTCTCCGTTATCACTCTTTAAATATACATGCTGATGACCGGGAAGCGGATACCAAGCGATATATCCATCCAGCTTAACCTCGGGCCCCACACTGTAAACCGAAAATTCCTCACGGGAGTACCCAGCCATAAAGTCCATGACCTTGCCTCTATATTCCAGCTCGGCTTGAATGTCCCCTCCCTTGGCATCGCCAACCATCCTTACCGATATCCGCTCTCCCTGTCTGAGATAGGGAGCGTCAATGCCCTGGAGTTGGACACGCTCAAGCTCGAACATCCGGTTCAGGGTTAAGGGAAGCTGCCTCATGCCTGATAATTCGGAGGCGGGTATCGTTAGCTTCGCCGTCACGCGAAGCTCATCGTTTGACAGTCGTTTCAGCTTGATATCATAAGAAGAAACATGAAAGAAGGATATATTGTCAGGGTCATCGACATAAGAAACCGTGGGGTCTCCCAGCTTCGCATCAAATTGGGCATATCGATCCGCCCATAGTGTGCCGTAGGGTACGGCTGCGGCTACCGTCAATACGGCAGCCCCCAGCACGGCGAGCCATCCCGCTTTCCGCAGCATCGTAGGCCGCTTACGGTTTAACAAGAACAAACACACCGTTAGCAGCAGGAAAGTAAAGGCAAGCACGAACCACCGGGAACTCATTAAATCTTCCCTAAACAGACCGTACCCCCAATTCTCATATTCAAAGCGATTGGATTGAAGGAAGAATTGGTTGAGGTGAAACACTTGAGCCGGCATCCATCTTAATTCGGTGATGATATAAATTTCCATGAAAAATGTTCCAAACATCCATGCACAGAAACCGATCAAATAAACAATCCGGTTCGGAATGCTTGCCCCAAGGAGCATGGCGAGCGCGAGTGTCACCATATAGGAAACCTCGTACTGCACCGCAAATTGCATGGTATGCATCATCGCAATATCACCGGCTATCCCCTGGCTAACCGACAGGATATAGAATATAACCGACGTCGACAACGTGAACAGGGAAAAGTACAACAAACTGACCACATATTTCGACGACAACAAGGTAAAGAAAGACACAGGCAAGCTGTGATTCCATTCAAAGGACCTACGGCGAACATCCCGGCGAATAGACAAGATGCCAATTAGCATAGCCGGACCCAGGGTCATCGTATGACCCAGCATGTGGAATGAATAGGCCGCCGTGTACAGATTATGGTTCGGTCCATTGCCGCTTGCCGCCTGCAGCATCATAATGATGAACAGAATCGCATAGATGATCGGAAGAGAGGCAAACAAGGGATTACCGAACAAAAGTCTAAGCTCAAGGAGACTATGCCTCCACCACTTATGCATGACGATCCCTCCGCAGCAGGCTCAGATATCCATCCTCCAGCGTCGGATCCGCGGGAAACGCCCCTGCAACCGGGGCCGTTTGGCCGATAAACCGGCACAGGACGCCTTCCGGAACGGTTCGGGTAGATACGACGGACATGGGATCAATCAAGGCAAATTCATCCGGACTCATCACCGCTTCCCATACTTGTCCCTTCCCGCATGCCTGCAGTTCAGCCAGACTGCCGTTCATGGACAGTCTCCCCTTGTTCATGACTGCGATACGACGGCAGTTGCTCTCGATATCGGCGACAATATGGGTGGATAGCAGGACCGTCCGGTCGATGCTAAAGCGGGTTAACACATTGCGGAACCGGACACGCTCCTGAGGATCCAGCCCGGATGTCGGTTCGTCAACGATCAAGATATCTGGTGTTCCCAATAACGCTTGGGCAATACCCAGCCGCTGCTTCATTCCCCCGGAGTAAGTACGTACTTTTTTATCAGCCTTCCCCTGGAGATTAACCATCTCGAGCAGCCTGGAGATTTCCTTCTGTCTGGCACTCCGTTCTTTGATCCCTTTCATGGCCGCCACATAATCCAGATAATCTCGTCCGGTCAGCTGCGGGTAAATGTGAAAATGCTGCGGCAAATACCCGATCATCTGCCGAATCTCCTCCGGCCGTCCAATCGATATCCCGTTCACTCTCACCTGGCCAGAGGTCGGCGACAATAAGGTCGCCAGAATGCGCATCAGCGTTGTTTTGCCGGCGCCATTGGGGCCCAGCAGACCGGTCATGCCTGTATCCAATTGTAGAGAAACATCCAAGAGCGCCCATGCACCCTTGCGATAGGTTTTTGATAAATGCTCAATGGTAATCATTCTAGAATCCTTTCACCATTAACGATTATGGCATAAGCCGCGCGGTTTACGTTACTTGGAACGAACCATCGTCTTAAAAAGTTTGGCATTTCCAACGTTTTGACATCAATTCATTTTATAAGGTACAAAAAAGCCCGTGATCCTTTAAGCGGATTGCGGGCATGATCTATATTCACCTGATGTCAGGTTCTTATTCAGTTATTATAACATGCGAAGATGCGGTTCATCCGTAAACCTTCAGGACATAAATATTTCATGCCGCAAAAGATTAACGGGATGGATCATTCACGTGCTTATCGCATCGATCCTTACCGATGAGCCTCATATTGGTTGGCGCGACTGATCGCCTGGATCGATTGGATGTCCTGCGGCGATAACTCTTCCTTATTTCCCGCCGCCAAGTTATGCAGCAGCTGTTCGAGCGAGCTAGCTCCAGGGATGGTGCAGGCAACAGCGGCATGGGCCACAGCATATCGAATAGCCAAATGGGACAGATCCATGCCACGGCCAACCTCTTCAAGCCCCTTGAGTATATCGAGCAGCTCATTTTTGTTGTAATCCAGATAGCCCTTCTCGGCTTTGGCTTGTCCGCGGTCCGACAATATGCCGCGGGCAACGGGTCCCCGTGCAATGGCGGATATTCCGTTCTCAGCAAGGAGATCGAGCACCTCTTCCTCCGGTCTCCGGTCCAGGATGCTGTACTGACTCATGACGCTGACGATATTGGATTTTGCGACATACTCGCGGATGACGTTCGGCCGGATGGACGAGATGCCGTAGTATCGAATCCACCCTTCTCGCTTCAGCTCTTCAAAAGCTTCAATCGTCTCGTCAAGCGGATCATCAAGCGTCCCCCCATGAAGCTGATACAGATCGATATAATCCGTACCGAGTCTGCGAAGACTATCCTTGACAGCGGATTTGATGTAGTCCTTGGAAGGATCCCATACCCAGCCATCCTTACCCGGTACACGACGGTTGCCGACTTTGGTGGCGATGATCACATCCTCGCGCCGACCTTGAACCGCTATGCCTACCAGTTCCTCGTTACGGCCTTCGTCGTACAGATCCGCCGTATCCAGAAAATTCACGCCCCGGTCCAGCGCTTCGTGGATAAGCTTTACGGCTTGTCCCTCATCTGTACCCAGTGACATACAGCCCAGCCCGATTTCGCTTACATACAATTCCGAAGATCCTAGCTGATTGATTCTCATGCTTGATCTCCTCCTCTTCCCTATGATGAATAAGGTTCTACTTCTTTACTTACCCTAAAATATCGATCCAGATCTTCACGGCCGTAACTGCAATGAGAATCGCCAAGGCATACCGCAGCAGTCGGACGTTCATCTTGCGACTGATGATGGCGCCGATGGGAGCACCCATCAAGCTTCCGGCAACCGCGAACAGGGACGGCCAGATCGGAATGTCGCCCGAGGCGATTTTGCCAATGACACCCCCGACCGCAGACAGAAAAACGATCGCGAGCGAGGATGCGATGGTTATCCGTGTCGGTATCTTAAGAATCGTCAGCATGATGGGTATCAGGATAAAGGCACCTCCAGCGCCGACAATCCCCGCAATGCCGCCGACGATAAAGGCGGCTCCCATCGCAATCCCTGAATGATAAGTCACCTCGTTAACCGACCTATTTTCCATGGTTGCCCGGGTCGGCACAATCATCAATAACACCGCGATAACCGCCAGAAAACCGTAGATCACGTTAATCATACCGCTTGTCATCAGCATCGAGGACAGACTCCCGATCAGACTGCCAACCAGGGTGCTTACCCCCATCTGAATGACCAATGGCTTGTGAAAATACGACTCACCGCCGCGCGAACTCATCCGGTTGGTGATCATGCCTGACAATGAGGCGAAAAATACCTGCAGCATGCTGATGGACGCCACCTCCTTGGAGGTAAAGGCCTCCAGTCCAAACCAGGAAGGAACGTAGAGCAGCAAAGGAAAGTTAATAATCGCCCCGCCAATTCCCAGCAATCCTGAGAAAAAAGAACCGATGATACCTATAAAGATCATAACTACAAGTTGCACTATCAAGGTGATCGATCTCCGTTCAATTTAATATCGTGACCGCGCACATTGCTATTGAATGTACCCCATTGTTGATTTATAATAAAACCAAGTATTTATATCGGAAATTAAGGAGGTATGTGGTGATCATGTTGAATAAGCTGAAATTCCTCTTCCAGGACCGTTGCCCTGACTGCGAGCAGAAGCTGATCTCCAGACAGGAAGACATGGCTACGATCAAGCATTGCCCGGATCACCACTACACCGAAGAAACATATAACCAGCTGGGAGTTACGATTGTTTATCATCCCAACAAAGATAACAGTTAAACTTTGTTTAAACTCCGTTAGCTATTTCGGACTGAGATCTTTGGATTTATTCCGTTCCCTCTGCCCATTCCCGTCCGGCAAGCCTGACCAGAAGCATAACCGCGATCTCGGCAACCATCACTACGAGCGAGCACATAAAAATCACAGGGATCATATCGCCCGAATCCAGATTTAAAATGAACGGGTAGGCGATAAGCCATAGCAGCTGCGCGGCCATAAACAAGTGCCCCCGAAAGCGAGCCTTATGATCCAGTCCGGATTCGGCACCTGCGGAATTGGCTTGAATGCCTCTACAGATTCCGAAAATCAATACCATATGCAAGCAGATGGCAGGCAGTTGAATCAGCAGCTCCTCTACCGATTGCATAGGCACGCCGCCTGTCTTCACCTCAGGAAACCAGAATAATGAAAGAACCGACCAGATCAGCAGCAGCCAAGCGGATAGATGCCCTGCCTTAAAATATCCGTTCAACGCCTGAAGCCTCCATAATCCCGAAGCAATCAACAGGTACCCCAGCATATCCGGCAACATATCCACCGTTTCCAGCTTAAAGTCGACAAGCACAAGCAGCAGCCCCCACACGATGCGATAACAAGCGCTTCTCATGGTGTCCTCCTGCTTTCCCGAACAAATTCCGTCATTTCTCGATCCGTCGGACTTGGATGATAAGGAATCATCGTATCTCCATACCAAAAGCGACGGCCGTCCTCCAAAAAGGTGGTTCTTAATATCAACTGATATACCTGCATGCTCTTCTCAAGCGACATATCAAATTGGTGGCTGATTCTAATGAAATCCCCTTTATTAATCTGGAATGGAAGCTGAATCTCATTGATAGGTTCACCTCTTAACTCGATGTGCGCTTCCGAAGGTTGAGACCGGTAACTAGTACCCGGTATTTGTCTGGAAATGTCGACAAAGATTCGGAGATCTCCATCCTCTGCGATATCCAGCAATTTCGAGGAGAACGCCGTTAACTGAAGCGGCCGACTCACGACGGCAGATTCGTAGCCCGAGTTATCGGAAGAGGATCCGCCGGACGTCCCTGATATCGGATCTTGATCTTCCTGATCATATACGCCAGGCCATACGTAAATCTCTCCGATATCCTTTTGTTCCGAGGTTCCATCAGAGTAAAGGGCAGTAATCTCTCGAACGAGAACCGGCTCCTTCCTCTGCTCTCCTGCCCCTTCTTTCCCCGGGGCGGGTTTATTTAAATTCACCATCATTTTTCCCAGGCACTGTCTCTGATACTCAGCATATTGAGGGTATGGCGTTACGATCTGTTCGGGATAACCTTCGATCCGGATGGAGCTTAGCGTCTTGTCTGCTCTTTTGTCCTCTACATAATACAAGTCAAATACACTGCCTCCCCCTTCCCTTGTTTCCACATGATGCTCAAGGAATACGGTTCTTCCCAGTTGGTTGGCTTCATAATACCAGACATTCCCGACCCAGCTGCAGGCTACGAACAGGATGGCGAGAACATAATACCATTTCTTGCTCATAGCGCCTCCTTATGTATCATGCGATTGTTCCATATTATTAAACTATCTTAACACGTAAATAGATGAAGAGGGTTTGATCAGCGTTAATTTTTCATATGATTCTGACGAAGGAACTCCATGAATTTGAAATAAGGTGATGGCTTCATGGACAGACTATTTGAAGCCACCCTAAAATCAAGGAAGGTGTTCATGATGAATCCATCGATCGAAGAGGTCACCCATTGGCTTCAATCCAAAAGCAATCACACCCTGCACATATCCAAGCAAGAAGAGAAGGATCAGGACCAGATTGAAATACAGCTGGAACGATTTGAACACCAGCAGCATCAAGAGCAGTCCATCGACGGCTATGGAGACCGCCATGCGCTCCTGCTCCACGGCCCCGGCGTTGTCATCACAGCCGGCCATGAAGCCCCGCTGCCAAGCAATTCCTTTGTCATCGGACTGGACGGGTTAACGGCTGCGGACATCCAAGACCGTCAAGTGGTGCTCACAACGGACCGGGGCACTTATTCGATCACGGCAACCTGAGGGCAGCCGGCATGAAACAGCAAGAACCGCCAGAGTTGTTGCATCTCTGGCGGTTCTTTTGGTTTTATTCAGCTTACACTCGTTTGAACCTCCAGATAAAGCTCTGGAAATCCCCATGCATCGCGGGAATGGCCAATCCGGCATTCATCAGTTTCCGCTTCGGTGACCGTGGTCCCGTTAGCCAGCTGTACCTGGTACGCAGGCTGCCGGAAATCGCCGCTGCCGTAGCCCGGGTATTCCTGTGGCAAACTGTCCAGGGAAAAGGATGCATCCTCACGAAACGGCGACGGTGAAAAGGATGCTCTTCCCCTCCGTTCCAGCAATCCGCCGATGCGGTGATCGCGAATCCGCCGCCCCCAATAGGCATGTGCCGGATAGACGCCCCGCACAAGCTCAATCACATAACTTGACCGCTCGCTCTGGAGATGGAATATCCCCAGATCTTCATGAAAATGTATACTCACTGCTTTTTGCCCCCTAACCCAAGGTCCGAGTTAAATCTCCATGGTCCGTTTTAAGACCCTACTGCGGTCGTCCGTTCCAGAATCATGACGTCCCTTCCCGGAATCGTGACATGGCCTGAAATCTGCCGGCTGCCCAAGAGATCGAATTGATTGGCAGAACCTGCATCAAACGTCATCTCTTCGGCATTGTGGTTCATGATGAACAAATAGGAGTTCCCCTCCTTCACCCGTTCCACCACCTCTACCCCGGAAGGTGTATTCAGCAGCGGCTTCACACCCTGTTCTTCGCACAGATTAGCAAGAAATGCCTGCAGGAACTGCGAATCCGGACTGCTCGCCACATAATAGGCCTGCCCTTCGCCAAACGCATTCTTCGTTAGAACAGGAGTGCCTTTATAGAAGTCGGATCCGTACTCAGCCAGAATCTCTGCCGTCTCCGCATGGATGACGTCGCACAAAATTCCACATGGATAACTTCCACGCAGTGATCCCCAATCCTGTCTCATATGGATCTGATTTTGCTGCCCGGGAAGCAGGGCATCGATCTCCTCGGCCCAGATGCCAGTCACCTTGCGCAGTTCGCCGGGATGACCTCCCAGGGTCACCAGATCATGCTCATTGACGATGCCGCTGAAGAAGGTCGTCACAAAGGTTCCGCCCCGGGATACAAACTGCTCCACGCGCTGGGCAACGCCCGGCTTCACCATATACATCACGGGGGCAATCACCACATCGTACTTGCTCAGGTCCTCCTCGAAGCTGATGATATCGGTCTGGATATTCAGCTGATACAGCGCATCATAATACTTATGAACCTCATCCACGTAGTTCAGGACTTTGGAAGGTCCGCTTGACAGCTCCAGCGCCCAACGATTTTCCCAATCATACATAATCGCTACTTTGGCGTCCGATCGGGAGTCTAGCAGCTTATCTCCGAGCTGCTGCAACTCGTGCCCCAGCTCCGCGCATTCCCGGAAGACCCGGGTATGCTCATGTCCCACATGCTCAATCAATGCGCCGTGGAACTTCTCGCATGCCCCCACGGAACGGCGGAGCTGGAAGAACATGATTGTATCTGCCCCATGGGCTACGGCCTGATAACTCCACAATCTCATCACGCCGGGCCGTTTGGCGGAATTGTATGGCGACCAGTTTTGAACGCTCGGCGTCTGCTCCATCAGCATGAACGGCTGTCCACTTTTCAGTCCGCGCATCAGATTATGCGCCATCGCCGTAAAGCTTACCGGCGTATCAATCGCAGGATAGTTGTCCCAGGATACCACATCCATGTGCTTCGCCCACTCGAAGTAATCCAGCTCCGGATAAAATCCCATCAGATTGGTGGTGACCGGAATGTGCGGCGTAACCTTCTTCAGTTCTTCCTTCTCCAACCGATAACATGCCAGCAGGCTGTCAGATTGGAAACGGCGATAGTCCAGTGATATCCCTTGGAAGAAGGTCCGGTTTCCACCGAATTCTTCACTGAGCGCGTTCGGTACCACAATCTCGTCCCACTCGTAAAAGGTATGGCCCCAGAAGCCGGTATTCCATGCGGCATTCAACTTATCGAGCGTCCCGTAACGCTCTTTCAGCCAGACGCGGAACTGCTGCTCGCAGTTGTCGCAATAACAATACCCGCCGTACTCATTCGAGACGTGCCAGATGACCAGTGCCGGATGATCCTTGTAACGCTCAGCCAGCTTACGCGCCATCAGCATCGAATATTTGCGATACGTCGGACTGTTCGGACATGAATTATGACGACCGCCGAATTTGCGTTTGCGTCCATCGTAGTCAACGCGCAGGATGTCCGGGTATTTCTTGGCCATCCAAGCCGGATGCGCCCCCGTGCTGGTTGCCAAGCAGACATGAACCTGCTCCTCAGCCAGCCGATCCATCATTTCGTCAAGCCACGTGAAATCATAGCTGTTCTCATCACGCTGCGTTCTGGCCCAGGAGAATACATTGAGGGTCGCCACATCAACACCGGCCAGTTCAAACATCCGCAGGTCCTCTTCCATCGTTGCCTTATCCCATTGCTCGGGATTATAGTCCCCGCCATACCATATCTTAGGGAAATGTTGATTAATCATTGAAATGCCTCCTTCATCGTTCTTTAGCTAAGAAAACCGTAGCTATCGACGTACTTTGAATCTTAAAGAAAAGAGGCACCATCCCATGTCATGTTGGACAGGGATCATACCTCTTATGAACGATTAGCTAACTTGGATTAGAGCATTGCTCCTTACTTTTTCAGACTATCCCAGGATGTCTGCATATCCTCAAGCATCTTGTTCGCATCGGATTTGCCTGCGAAGAAGGCCTGCATCGCGCCGGAGAATTCCTGGGCTACACCGTCAGGGAACTTCGCGGATTGTCTTGGCAGTACTTTGCCAGCTTGCACGTACTCCCACACGGCTGAACCCAGATCGCCCATATCCTCAGGTGTTGCTTCGATTGTCTTCAAGGCCGGGATGAATTTGAATTTTTTGACGATGTACTCTTTACCGATATCGGATGTGACAAACCAGTTAAGGAAGATCTTCGCTTCTTCCTTCGATGCGGAATCCTTGTTGATGACCAGGTTCGCAGGTACCCCTACGTTCAGCTTGTCATTTAGCTCCGCATTGTCGCCAAGCGGCATCGGCAGGTAGCCAAGATTCAGGTCCGGATTGATGGCATCAATCTCGGTTTGGGCCCAGTTGCCGTTCTGCATCATGGCTGTTTTGCCCGTAGCCAGCAGGGAAATGGCCGTATTGTAATCGGTGGTCAGCGGATTTTTGTTCCCGTGATCCAATGTCAGCTGCATCAGCTTGGCCCACTCTTCGAACTTCGCATTGCCCGCAAATTTTTGCGTGCCGTCGTTCAAGCCCTGGATAAAAGCATTTGGGTCATCCTGCTGGGCAAACGCCGGGTTAATGCCTTGGTTTCCGATCAACCACCATTCCTGGTAAGCGTTCGCAAAAGGAGTTATGCCTGCCGCTTCCAGCTTCTTCGCAGCATCTTCCAGTTGGGCATAGGTTTTAGGAAGCTCGGTAATGCCTGCTTGCTCAAACAAATCTTTATTGTAGATGTACCCCCAGCCTTCAAGGTTCATCGGCATGCCGTATACTTTACCGTCTTTGGTCATCGGCTCTTTTGCCATGTCCACCAGATCGTTCACCCAAGGCTGATCGGACAGATCCTCCAGGCGGTCAATCCACATCTCCATCTCGGCGTCGCCGCCATTGGAGAAAATATCAGGCGCATCGTTGGATGCGAATTTCGTTTTCAGTGCAGCACCGTAGTCAGCACCGCCGCCTACTGTTTGAATATCAAGCTTGATGTTCGGATATTCCTTCTCGAATTCAACCTTGAGTTCATTCAGGCCGTCCACGATCTCGGTTTTGAATTGGAAAATCTTAACCGTCTTAACTTCGCCGGAAGCTCCATCCGAGCTTCCGCCCTGACCTTCCTCCGACTTGCCGCCGCAAGCCGCAAGCAGCAGCGAAAAAGCCAGCAGCATCACGAGAGATAATTTCATTTTGTTCATCTTTACTACCCCCTAGTATTGTTTATATATAAAGATGGGAAAACCGATTTGGGAGAAGCCAGGCTGCTATTACCCCTTAACGGAGCCGGCAGCGACGCCTTCAACAATGTACTTCTGTAATGACAGGAAGAAGATGATAATCGGCGTGATGCCCAGCACGAGCGCTGGCAGCGCCATATCCCACTGCTTCGAATACTGCCCGAAGAAGGCAAAGGTCGCAAGCGGAATGGTCCGCAGTTCCGGACTTTGCAGGATCAAGGATGGCAGCAGGTAGTCGTTCCAGACCCACAGACAGTTCAGGATAATGACCGTCACCATCATAGGTTTCAGCATAGGCAAAACGATACGGCCAAATACTCTGAACGGAGAAGCTCCGTCGACCGTGGCGGCCTCCTCGATTTCAAGCGGAATACCTTTCACGAAACCGTGGAACAGGAAGACCGACAACGGGATGCCGAGTCCCAGATAACTGAGAATCAAACCCACGATACTGTTGTTAACACCCAGGAAGTTAATGACCTGCAGCAAGGGAATCATTATGGATTGGAACGGAATGACCATGGCCGATACGAACAGCATGAACACGATTTGATTGAATCTCGTATTGGACCGAACCATTCGGTAAGCCGCCATCGCACTCAACAGGGCGATGATCAGGTTGCTGATGACCGTAATGATGACGGAATTCACGAACGCTTCCGGGAAGCGGGTCATTTCCCAAGCCTTGCTGTAGTTGTCAAAGTGAAAGGCGGTTGGCCAGTTGGCCGCGTCGACCATAATATCGCCCAGCGATTTGACCGAGTTCACCAGCAGGAAGTAAAAGGGCGCCAGGAAAATCAGCGCAATAATGACCATCACAATCTGAAGTACAATCGTGGAAGCCGACATAGGAGGTTTCTTCGATCTCATTTAAGCTTCAACCTCCTTCTGCTTCGTTAATCGAACTTGAATGAGCGTGATGACGGCAACAACCAGAAAGAAGATCAGGGACTTGGCTGTTCCGAGTCCATACCGGTTGTTCAGGAATGCCTCATTGTACACGTTCATAGCCAGCGACTCCGTGGAGCGGTATGGTCCGCCCTTCGTGAGCGACAGGTTCAGGTCGAACATTTTGAAGGACCAGGATATCGCCAAGAATAAACATACGGTGACCGCCGGCATGATGAGCGGAACGATGATGCTCTTGAGCACTTGAAACCGGTTCGCTCCATCAATCTCGGCAGCTTCCATGACTTCCTTGGACACATTCGTAATGGACGCGATGTAGATGACCATCAGATAGCCTGACGATTGCCATACAAAGACCATGACGATGCCCCAGAAGCCAGTTACTTCGTCTCCCAGCCATGGAAGATTAAAGAACGGAATCCCCGTTGCCTCGCCAACGGTGGCAAAGCCCTTTATGAAGATAAACTGCCAGATGAAGCCGAGCAGCAATCCGCCGATCACGTTCGGCATGAAGAAGATCGTCCGCAGCCAGTTGCGCGCCCTAATATTTTTCGTTAAGAAGTAGGCCAGGAAAAAACCGACCAGGTTCGTTAGAACCACGCCAACGATCGTAAACTTGGTGGTAAACCAGAAGGACTGTGCGAATGCGCTGTCATTTGTGAAAATCTGTTTAAAATTATCCAGCCCGACCCATTCGACATTCCCCGATACACCATTCCAGTTGGTAAACGAGTAATACATCCCCATTACAAATGGGATAATGATCGTCATACCGAAAAACAGCAGCGCGGGTCCGATATAAACCAACTGCTGCGTCAAGGCAGCCGTTCTCTTGCTGTTCATGTAAATCCCCCTCCGCTTGTCCTCTCGTTTCTCTATCCATTTCTCTATGATTTAATTATGCTAAGATGAAGACCTTGGGACTACCACAGGATGTGAACTAAATGGTATAGAAAATTGATCGGCGGTGAATTTATTGAACTGGAATTGGAACAGCATTCGCACGAAATTGATTACCTTTATGATCATGGCTACCATCATTCCAACCACCATCTCCATGATCATCAGCTATGTCATGACAACCAACTCGCTCAAGGAACGGGCCGTTGTTGAGAATATGAACCTTCTCTATCAGGGACGGTTGAATTTGGAGAGCTATTTGGAAGACATGAACCGGAATTCCCTTACGGTTTATTCGGATCCGGATTTTTTCCGCAGCCTTTATTATAGTCATGAGAACATCAATGCCAGCGGTAGGCAGTCCGCCACGCTGCAGTCCATTCATAAAGCCATCGGCGGCGCAAGACAGGTCTATCTCTATGTCGACGGCAAAAGAGAGGCCACATTGTTCGCCCAGGATATCGCCAGAAAAACGAGTGATGTCAATCTCTATCCCGAAATTCCCGATCTCAGTAATGATACGGTGGTTTTACAGCCGCCCCATCCCCTTCACACGTATGGCTTTCAGTTAGCTTATCCCTATGAGGCCAATAAACAAGTATTCACGATGTACCGGGTCATTGAACGCGTCCCATCTACTGAGCGATTAGGCATTCTCGCCATCGATATGGATATGAATTTCCTGAGCCGGATCAGCGATCAGCTGTTCCAGCCCGAACATGAGCAGCTATATATTACGAATGAAGCCGGGTATATCATGTATGCCGGCCATGGCGAGATGCTGGGACAGCAAATTCAAACGGAATGGTACGATAGCATCAAGCAATCCGGCAAGAAGGAAGGCCATTTCGAATATAACAACAAAATCTATTTATATAACAATATCAAGACGTCGGTCAGCGACTGGACAATGATCAAGGAGATTCCTTCCTCCTATATTCTAAGCAGCGCCGACAAAGCAGCCTTCGTCAATATTTTGCTGATCGGCGTGTCCCTGATTCTCATCATCGCCGCCACGATCTGGATTTCGGTCTACATCACGGCGCCGATCCGGGAATTGGTAGGCCTTATGAGCCAGGTCAAAAGCGGACGAATGACCGTGGATATCTCCTCCAGCCGCAAAGACGAAATCGGAACTCTCCACCGCAGGTTCGGGAGCATGATGGATACGATCAACAATCTCATCTTGCAGGAATACAAGCTGAAGCTGGCGAACCGGACCAACCAGCTCCGCGCGCTGCAAGCGCAGGTAAACCCGCATTTTATGAACAATGCGCTGCAAACCATCGGCACCCTTGCGCTTGAGCATGGCATGAAGAGGATCTACTCCCTGATCTCCGCTCTTGCCCGGATGATGAGATACAGCATGTACAATACGGACAAGCCGGTCACGCTAGCCACAGAGCTCGATCATATCAAGGATTACGTGGAGCTGCAGAAAGAACGATTTGAGAATCAGTTCAACTTCCGTTACGATGTGGATGAGTCGACTTTGCAGGTGTTGATCCCGAAAATGCTGGTTCAGCCGCTGATCGAGAACTTTTTCAAGCATGGCATGAACCCCTTGGCGGAAAACAATTACATCGCGCTGAAAAGTAAGCGCCTGTCGGCCTCCATTGTGCAGATCACGGTCGAGGATAACGGAAACGGAATGCAGGATGAGCCGTTTCAAACCCTTCAGAAGCATTTGCTTCGGATGGAAGAGTTGGATCTGGAACAGCTTCAGGTGCTGTCCGAAATGGAACCGGAAGACAGCAGCGGGATCGGACTCATTAACATCATGACAAGGTTGAGACTGTATTATCGCGGAAAATCCAAGGTCAGCATCGAAAACAACCAGCCGCATGGCTTTCGTGTTGTACTGACTATAAATGTGGAAGGTGAAACTGATGAAGGCATTGATCGTGGATGACGAGTCACGCGTGCGTAAAGCCATCCGCCTGCTGGTCCAGTGGGAAACGCATGGGATTACCGATATTGAGGAAGCCGCCAATGGTCTTGAGGCGATGAAGCTGATTCCGGCGTTCCGGCCGAGCCTCGTGCTGATGGACATGCTGATGCCGCTCAAAAACGGCGTAGATCTCATGGAATGGATTCACAAAAATTACCCGGATATCAAATTCATTGTCATTAGCGGGCATGACGACTTCGAATTCGTACGCAACACCATCTGGTACAGCGGCACGGATTATATCCTCAAGCCCATCGAGGAAGCCGTCATCAACCAAGCGGTCGCCAAGGCGACTGCCGCCTGGAAAGCCGAGGAACGGGAACGCCTTGCGGCGCGGCAGCAGCATGTTCAGGTGAACGAATACCGGCCGGTCTATTCCGAGAAGCTGTTATCCAGCCTGATTGATGACAAAAGCGCCCATTCCCAGGTGGTCAATCGCCTCAAGGATGAAGGCATCGTACCGGAGCAAACGCAGACGATACGCCTGGCCGTCATGCAGATGGACAAGTCAGATCATGCGCTTTATAGCCGCTTTGGCCATCATCAGGATTTGCTCATGTTTGCCCTGCTGAATATTTGCAATGAATTTCTGCAAAAGGACCGGATCGGGATCGCCTTCCGTCACTTCGGTTCACCTCACCAACTGGTTATTTTGTTGTGGGATCAGCTTGCCACGCTGCCCACACTGCTTCAAGAGATCAATAACGGGATGCATCGCACCTTGTCGCGCCGCATGCACTTTGGCGTTAGTCCTGACGGTCAATACCCGGCAGACATTCCGGAATTGTATGCCCGAAGCTCGTCCACCCTGCATCAGAGGGATTTAACGGTCCTAAATCACTTTATCCATCATACAGAGGAGCAGCCCCGATCAGGCGTTGACCATCATAAAGGCGCGCAGTTCAGCGGGTTTGAGGATACCTGGAAGCTCGCCATACTTAGCGGCCAACCTGCTCCCATAACCGAAGCTGTAGAGTCATTCATCGCGGCTATTCGAAAAAGCAGCGTTCTTACGCCGGAGCTTCTGGAGCGTTGGGACCGCGATATCGAGAGATTTGCCAATCACGTGATTCATGAAACCGCTAACCCGTCGTCTGAAGCTTTGTTGAAATTGTACAAAGAGGAAAGCGCCACCATCGAGCGGCCAAGCCCAGACAAGTATGTGTGCTCCCTGGCAGAGTGGCAGCAGTATTGGATTGAATTAATGAGCCTGCTGGCCTCGGCCGTGCAGTCCCAGAAGCAAACGGGACAGGACCTGATCCATGACATTACGACGTTTATCGAGCAAAATTATCAGAACGACGTGTCGCTGTATGATATTGCAAACCGATTTCATGTAAGTCGTGAGTACATTTCCCGCAAATTCAAGCAAAAGCATGGCATTAACATTCCGGAACATCTGAACCGGATCCGCATCTCCAAGGCCAAGGTCCTGCTGCAAAATCGAGGCCTAAAAATGGCAGCGATTTCCGAGATGGTCGGCTTCAAGAACGAGAAATATTTCAGTCTTGTTTTTAAAAAGCAAGAGGGCATCTCGCCGAAGGAATTCCGCAAGCTGCATGAGCAGGAAGCGTAGGTTGGACAGCGGTTTACCGCCGAAGGACTGAGAGCCTAGGCTGTTTAAGCGTATGCCGATCGACGCATTTTCTCAGAAGCTAGACCGTATGCAGCCTAAGTTTTTCTTGCGGGATATCAGGAGGGTAACCTCAGGCGTATATTAAAAAAATATAGCAGAGAAGGCTGGGGATTCCCCGCCTTCTCTGCTTTTTTTGAGAGCGTTCCAAGCTATTTATTTTTCGTGTAAGCCCTCATGCTATCTCTACCCCAGCCGTTTCTCTAATATCATCACTCCGCGTGCCGGCACCTCGCAGGAATCTCGATGTTCCTCTCCTGTCAGCAGGTCAACATAGGTATCCCCTTCCAATGGCACGGGTTTGCTCTCCGGCATGTGATTAAGTACAAAGGTGAACTCCACGTCCTCCTTCACACGCTTTGTCACCTCAACGCCTTCCGGAGCTTTCAAGACGGGCTCAATGCCGTGGTCGTTGCATATGGTTTGCATCAGGTCTTTCAGAAATTTAGGCTCTGGACTCGTGGCCACATACCATGCCTTCCCTTGCCCGAAGGAATTCACGGTTAACGATGGCGTCCCCTGATAATAATCGGAGCCATATTCGGCAACGACTTCCGCTCCTTCAGCATGGATCACGTCACACAGAATTCCGCAGTCGTAGGTGCCCTTCAGTTGTCCCTTCGGCCCTCGCATCACCATCTGATTCTGCTGGCCCGGAAGCAGCGCATCAATCTCCTCGGCCCATATTCCCATTACCTTGCGCAGCTCGCCCGGATAACCGCCAAGCGTCACCAGATCATGCTCATTGACGATGCCGCTGAAGAAGGTCGTCACAAAGGTTCCGCCTTGCGATACAAAGGCCTCCACACGCTCTGCAAATCCCTGCTTTGCCATATACATCACCGGTGCGATGACAACGTCATATTTCCGGAAGTCCTCTTCCACGCTGATCATGTCAGTCTGGATATGCAGCTGATGCAGGGCATCGTAATATTTATGGACCTCATTCACGTAATTGAGGGCAACAGTCGGGCCGCTCGACAGATCGATGCCCCACCGGTTCTCCCAGTCGTAGATGATCGCGACTTTGGCGTCGGAACGGGCATCCAGAATACGGTCCCCAAGCTGCTGCAGCTCCTTGCCCAGCTCCGCGCACTCGCGGAATACGCGGGTAAACTCATGCCCTACATGTTCAATGACCGCGCCGTGATATTTCTCGCAGGCTCCGATCGAACGACGCAGCTGGAAGAACATCACCGTATCCGCGCCGTGGGCGACCGCTTGATAGCTCCACAACCGCATCACACCCGGACGTTTGGCCGAGTTATACGGCTGCCAGTTCTGGACGCTCGGCGTCTGCTCCATGAGCATAAAGGCCTGTCCTCCCTTAAGTCCCCGCATCAGAGCATGCGCCATGGCCGTATAGCTGTACGGTGTATCCAGGGACGGATAGTTGTCCCAGGATACAACATCCATCTCTTTGGCCCATTTGAAGTAATCCAGCTCCGGATAGAAGCCCATGAGATTCGTGGTCACCGGAATATCCGGCGTGATCCGCTTCAATTCATCCCGCTCCAGCTTATAGCAGTCCAGCAGGCTGTCCGATTGGAAACGGCGGTAATCCAGAGATATGCCTTGAAAATTGGTCCGGTTGCCGGACCACTCCTCGCTTAAAGCGTTAGGTACAACAATGTCCTCCCAGTCATAGAAGGTATGGCCCCAGAAGCGGGTATTCCATGCCTTGTTCACGGCATCCAGCGTGCCATAGCGCTGCTCAAGCCAAGCCCGGAATGCCGCGGCACAATTGTCGCAGTAACAGTACCCTCCATATTCGTTCGATACGTGCCAGATCAGGACAGCCGGATGATCCTTATAGCGTTCCGCCAGCTTGCCGGCCATGATTTTGGCGTATTTACGGTAAGTGGGGCTGTTCGGACAGGAGTTATGGCGGCCGCCGAATTTGCGTTTACGGCCCTCGTAGTCGACGCGCAGCACATCCGGGTATTTACGCGCCATCCACGCCGGATGGGCCCCTGTGCTGGTTGCCAGACAGATATATACCCCGTTCCGGTACAACCGATCGATCGTCTCATCCAGCCAGGCAAAATCGTACGTGTCCTCATCCGGCTGGCTCAAAGCCCAAGAGAATACATTAATGGTGGCTACATCGATACCCGCCAGCTTAAACATGCGGTCATCTTCCTTCCACGCTTCCGCATCCCATTGCTCGGGATTATAATCGCCGCCATACCACATTTTGGGCAATTTTTCGTTAATCATCTAGGGTTCAGCTCCTTTAGCTTCTTAAATTCCGTATCCAGTTCCCTATTCAAAAAGGCCTTGTTCGATCAATCCATGTTCACGCTGCCTTCGTCGGTGGCTGGCGTGATCCGGTAAGTCGCTCCGCTCACCGTTTCAAACGAGCCTTGCTCATCTGTCGTCACCACACTTCCGTCTTCCCTTCTAACAGCAAGCGGCACGGAACAGCTAATTCTACAGACTCGGCCATGCGTAGAGGTTACGCTCGCAGACGTAAGGATGCCTTCGCTCCATTCCATGTCCACAATAAACCCGCCACGAGCCTTTAACCCTCTTACGGAGCCTTCTGCCCAAGACTTCGGCAGC
This sequence comes from Paenibacillus sp. 2KB_20, assembly GCF_052115765.1. Taxonomy (NCBI): domain Bacteria; kingdom Bacillati; phylum Bacillota; class Bacilli; order Caryophanales; family Paenibacillaceae; genus Paenibacillus; species Paenibacillus sp. 2KB_20. Next base: position 93,814 of record NZ_JBFRHH010000010.1, read on the forward strand.
GCCGGCAGAAGCTGAATGGCGTCCAAATGACTCTGGAGCAGCATTTCTACAACTCCGGCGGTGCCTCCAAAATTCGCATCGATCTGGAACGGAGGATGGTCTCCGAGCAGATTAGGATGCATGGAACGGGAAATCAGCGTCCGGACATAATCATACGCCTTGTCCGGTTGCTGTAATCGGGCAAACAGGTTGATCAGCCATACGCAGCTCCACCCCGTGTGCCCTCCTCCATGGTCGATGCGCGACATCAGCGTACGATAAGCGGCTTCCGCAAGCTGCGGCGTATCCTGAATGGTTATGTCAGAGCCGGGGTACAGCCCATACAGATGGGATACGTGCCGATGTCCGGGCTCCGCTTCCGGATAAGGCTCGCTCCATTCCATGAGTTTACCCTCGGCATCGATGGCGTAAGGCAGCAGGCGTGCAACCGCTGCCTTCCATTCCTCCCGCAGCCCATCATCCTGCTCCAGCAGCTGTGATGCCTCAATACAGTTATGAAATATATCCCGAATGATGGCCATATCCATGGTGGAGCCTGCCGACACGCTGCAAGGCTGGCCGTCCGCAGTAAGAAACTGATTCTCCGGTGATGTCGACGGGCTGGTCACCAGATGCCCTTTCCCGTCTTCAGTAAGCCAATCCAGGCAAAACAATGCCGCATTCCTCATCAGCGGATAAGCCGTTTCGCGCAAATATTGGAGGTCCGGGTGAAATTGGTAACGCTCCCAAAGATGCCGGCACAGCCATGCACCGCCCATTGGCCAGAAAGCCCACATGGCTCTGCCATCGCTCGGGCTGGACATTCGCCATAGATCCACGTTATGGTGGGCGACCCATCCGCGGGCGCCGTAATGAATCTTCGCCGTCCGGGCACCGCTTACGCTAAGCTCCCGGATCATCTGGATCAGCGGATCATGGCACTCGCTCAGATGGGTCGTTTCTGCAGGCCAGTAGTTCATCTCGGTATTGATATTCGTTGTATAATCACTATTCCATGGGGGCTGTACATGCGGATTCCATATGCCCTGCAGATGGGCGGGCTGTGTACCTGACCGGGAGCTGGCGATGAGCAAATATCTTCCGAATTGAAACATCAGCGCCTCGAGTGCTGCATCCTCTCGTCCCTCCCGGTACGCTTTCATCCGCTCGTCGGTGGCTAAAGCTTGTGCGGAACGCACACGCTCTGGACGGCCAAGCTGAAGCTCCACGCGTCTGAACAAGGCTTGATGGTCCTCGATATGCCGTGAGCGCAATTCTGTAAATCCATGCCGCATCGCGTCCTGAAGTCTCCCCCTGCATATACTGGATGGATCGGTTCCTTCAGAACCCGGAGATCGATCGAAGCCTTCAAAATTCGTGGCAGCCGCAATCAACAGCGTGACCGAGCCTGCGCCGTTAATACGTATACCGCTGTTATCCACCGTAACCTGCCCGGTGTCCGTCAAGGCCAGCAGCCTCATTTCATACCGTATGCCAAGCCCGTCTTCATAGAGCACCGACCCGGGGTGATCACCTCTGTAATTCTCAGCAATATGGGTGGGGGCTTGTCCATACAACACCAAAGCTCCGTCTTCTGCACTGCGGGTACCATGCTGCAGCGGTGAACGAAGCCCGATCTCTAATTGGATGGTTCCGCCGTTCGTGCTTGTATAACGGATAACCGCGACCTGATCAGGCGCACTGATGAACATTTCCCTGCTGAAGCGATCATCGGGACCGCCGATTCGAAAGTGAGTGGATGCAATCCCTGTATCCAGATCCAGTGCTCGCCTGTAGTCCGTCCAGTGATCCCCTATTCCCGACTGTCGGATGACCAGGTCTCCTAAGGGCAAGAAGGACTCCGTGCTTCTGCCAACCATCTTGCCCTCAATCAACTGCTCGGCTTCGGCAAACTTCCCGGACGCAATCAGCTCTCTTGCCGCTGCCAAATGCCGGAGAGCCTCGTAATTATTCGTGTCCCGGGGAAATCCGGACCAAAGTGTATCTTCATTCCATTGAATGCGTTCTTCCTGAACGCCTCCGAATACCATAGCCCCAAGTCGGCCGTTTCCGAGCGGAAGCGCTTCTTCCCACCTGTCCGCAGGCTTCCGATACCACAAGGTTGTGTTCTTATTCTCAGCTGAATTCAGTGTAATCCCCCCTTATTCCAATTGATAAAGGTCTTCTCGATGAACCTCTCATATCCTTCATCCACTGCTGTATTTCTTTGGTAAATAACGGCACAATCGCTATAACAGTGACCCTTTCATGTAGCGGCAAAAGGGGCCGCATATTGCCGGCCCCTTCTATTCACCTATACCTTAATCATTCCAGAGTTCGACGCGGTCGCGTACCAATTGGGTGTATTCCTGCTCCATCTTCTCGGCGCCGGCATCATTCAGTTCTTTGATGAACTGTTCATACAGCGCATCAAATTTCGCCGGATCGGCAAGAATGATTTCCGGAATCCGTTTACGGGTAATCTCTTCCACCTTTTTGTACGTGATATTGATATTGGAGTCGCTCGGTACTGGAATGTTGTAAGCAACGCCCCATGGCTTCACTCCAAATTCCTCTTGTTTCGGCCACAGATCTTTCCACATTTCCGCGCCGTATGCTTTCAGTGTTTCCTTCGCGGATGGCGTATAGTTCTCTATGATCGTCTCCGGGAAATTCGTCGTATAGTAGTTGTCCGTCGAATCCTTCACGCCGTCTCCGTAACGCGGGAACATGGCGTTGTACAAGCCGATTCCTGTTTCCTTAGTGAAGTTGGCGTTGTCATAGGTTTTGCGCTCTTGGACATCTTCCGGAATGACGCGCTTGCCGTCCACAACGTTGTAATGCTCGCCCTCTATTCCCCAATTCATCAAAACTTGCCCTTCTTCGGAAGCCAGATAATCCAGGAACTTGATGATTCGAACTGGATCCTTCGCGGACGTCGTAATGCCCACACCCCATCCGGCGACGTAACCCGCGTCTTGGAACGTTGCATCCTTAGTCGACTCATCCAGCTGGATCGGGAATCTCGCATAGGTGCGGTTTTCCTTGCCGGAAGATCTCAGTGCGTTTGTTGCATTGCCGAAGCCCCATTCCTGATCGATGACGCCAAGAACACGGCCAGAGGAGATTTTAGCTTCGTATTGGTCCGTTTTCTGTACGAACGTTTCCTTATCCAGAAGACCCGCATCGTTCATATGGTTCAACCAGCGGAAATATTCTTTCTCTTCCGGGCGCTTGTAGTGCAGCTTAGCCTCGACCGTCCCCTGGTCGATATAATACTCGCCGTCATCCGATGCGCCTGTCGCGATAAACGCCGGGTTCGTTACCGAGATCATGATTCTCCATCCGTCCGCATTCAGCGTCAGCGGAATCGTCGGCTGGCCGTCAATGGTCGGGTGTTTCTCGGCATAGTCTTTCAGCGCTTTCTCGTAATCCCTCACCGTCTTCAGTTCAGGGTATCCGAGTTCTTTCAGCACTTCATGTTGGATCTGAAACGTGCCGCCGGCATCGAGCGCCTGATGGTCCACCGCTGCAAGCGTCGGGAGGACATAGATGGCCTCATCATCGTTGCTCCATTTCAGACGGCTCATGTATTCTCCATACACCTTCTTGATGTTCGGTGCATGCTCTTCGATCAGATCCGTCAGATCAATAAACGCTCCGGAATCCACAAACAGATTGGCGTCACCCTTCGCAAATACCAAATCCGGATATTCCCCGCTCGCTACCATCAGCGGGAGCTTCTGATTGGAGCCGTCTACCGCGTATTCGGCCTGGATTGTAATGCCGGTTTTCTCGGTCAGCTTCTTGCCGACCGCATCCTGCATGTTGGCCCAGTTCGCATTGGAATCCGCGCTGTAATACGTCATGGTCATCGGCCCCAGCTTCTCTTCCTGCTGTGTATCGTTGCCGCCATTGCCCTCTTCGCCGCCGTTTGCGCTATTGTTACTGTCGCCGTTGCCGCACGCTGCAAGAACGAATGTGGCCATCATCATGATCGCGAGCAGCAGCGACAATCTCTTCTTATGATTCATTGCTATACCCCCTAAATCGATTTTTAATCATCTATCGTATAACAGGTCATAATGCCTGCTGATACCGTACATGCGCTTAGCTTTTTACGGCTCCAAGCGTCATCCCCTTCACAAAATACCGCTGCAGGAACGGATAGACGAGCAATATGGGAACCGTAACCACAATCGTAATCGCCATTTTGATCGATTCCGGCGACACCTGCTTCACGATTTCGGCCATATTCTGCCCGGACATCATGCCGCTGGTTTGTCCCTGTGTGCTCTGCAGCACCTTCATCAGCTCGAATTGGAGCGTCGTGAGATGGGGTGCATTGCCGTTATAGAGATACGTATCGAACCATGAGTTCCACTGACCGACTGCCAGGAACAAGGCGATGGTAGCCAGTACGGGCTTACAGAGCGGGAGAATGATTTTGTAATAGATCGTGAAATCATTAGCTCCGTCAAGCTTGGCTGATTCCTGAAGCGAATATGGCAAGCTGTCGATGAAAGACCGGATAACGAATACGTTAAATGCGCTCACCATCCCCGGAATGATGTAAACAAGAAACGAATTCATCATGTTCAAGTCGCGGATCAGAATGAAGACCGGAATCATCCCGCCGGAGAAGTACATGGTCATGGCCAGGAATACAGACATGAACTTTCTTCCCTGAAAATCTACCCTGCTGAGGACATAACCCAGCATCGTTCCGCTGACCAAGCCCAGGAATGTTCCTGCCAGCGTACGGAGAATCGTAATTTTGGCGCCGGTGATCAAACCGTCGTATTTAAAGATCTGAACGTAGTTCTCCAGCGTAAACTCGCGCGGCCAGAGATAGATCCCCCCACGTACCGTATCCACGGAATCGTTCAGCGATATCGCAAGAACATTCAGGAACGGATACAGAGTGACAATCATGACCAGTGCCATAAATATAAAGTTACCCATATCAAACACGCGGTCGGAGAGCGTGGGCTTGAATGCTGTTTTGGTTCGTGCCATGCTGCTTCCCTCCCCTACATAATGGATTGCTTCGTAAATTTTTTGAATACGCCGTTAGCGAGCAGCAATAAGAGGATACTTACAATGGAGTTGAACATCCCAATTGCCGTACCGAAGGAGAAACGCCCCATGCCAAGGCCATAATTCAGCGCATACAGATCCAGCACTTCGGAATAATCCACCACCAGCGGGTTACCCAGCAAGAACTGCTTCTCGAAGCCGATGCTGATCAGATGTCCGATGGACATGATCATCAGAATTGCAATCGTAGGGGCGATGCTTGGCAGCGTAATATGCCATATTTGGCGAAGACGGCTTGCGCCGTCAACCTTGGCTGCTTCGAATTGCTCCTGATCAATTCCTGAAATCGCTGCCAAATAAATGATCGCGCTCCAGCCCATTTCCTTCCATATATCAGAGCCTGTTACGATATACCAAAACAGGTTCCCCTGAGCCATAAACTGTATCGGTTCATCAATGAACCCCAGCCACATCAGTAGCTGATTGACAGCGCCTCCATCTGTGGACAGCATTTTGGTCACGATACCTGCTACCACGACCCAGGACACAAAATGCGGCAGATAAGATATCGTCTGTACGGTCCTCTTGAATACGCTTCCACGAAGCTCATTCAACAAGACTGCGAATAGGATCGGAATCGTAAATCCAACGATCAATCCCATAAAACTCATGGCGAGTGTATTTCGCAACACCAGATAAAACTTATCATCCGAGAAGAGTGTCACGAAATGGTCCAGGCCCACCCATTTTTGCTCGAAGATCCCTTTGCCCGGCTTGTAATTCTGGAATGCCATCAACCAGCCCCAGACCGGCATGTAGCTGAAGATGAACACAATGACGATAAATGGAAGCGACATTCCATACAGTACTTTCTGCTCTTTGAAAGTGGCCCAAAAGCCTTTCTTTTTCTTTGCGGCAGGTTGGATGCTACCTCCTGTCTTTGTTACCGCTTTCAAACCAACCCCTCCTCTCTTGTATATCCTGATGATAAACCAAGCTGCGGCGGGGAAGTACCCGAAGGATTGGTTTAAAAATCATATAAAAATTAGACATTAACTGAGGAGAAAATGCAGAAGAGCTTTATGCCGCTCCGTGTCCGGATCGTATCTCCGATCGCTGTTAAACCCGGGAAACTTCGGATGTTACAGGGAGGTGGTTTCCCGGCTTTAAAGGCGACCGCTCTCGCTTCTCCGATACGATTCCGGCCCCTCCGCTCTATGCTTCGCAGCATTTTGGCTCCCCCAGTCATGTCTTGGGGAGGTAGGAGGAAATAAAAAAGACGCGCACCTTAGTCGCGTCTTAAAGGGCAGCGATATGAAAGTACTTATGTTTAGTCTGGTTGTAGGGTAAGTGAACGCTATCCGATATTTGGCTTACCTATGTTCGATCTCCCGTCAAACCCATGCTCAGCAGCTTGATGTCAGCACTCTTCACTGCGCTTCCGCATCGCCTTCCCGTTTGGCAGTTGGTTCCATGGCGAAGAGTGCAGACGATGAGGAACTTGACCCTGTTTACAGGTCCAGCTCCTTGCGGAAATTAGACGGAGAGGTACCGACGTATTTTTTAAACTTGCTATGAAAATAATCTACGTTCGTATACCCGACCTTCTCCGCAACCAGATATACCTTCATGCCCTGTTTCAGATAATCCTTGGCTTTGTTGATCCGGACCTTATCGAGGTACGTATTGAAGTATTCTCCAGTTGTATTCTTGAACATCTTCCCGAGGTAGGCGCTGTTGTAATTAAATACGGAGGCCAGTGTTTCCAGTTTAAGATTCTCATTGTAATTGCGCTGAATCAGGTCCATGATCCGCTTCATCTCCTGATCTCGTCCGCCATCCCCCGCCTGCCAGATCAGCTCCTCCAGGAATTGGGACGAATGGCGGCACAAATCATAGGCCGTGCGCTGGCGAAATATCGCGGTAATCCGATCCGAATATTCCTTCGTACGGGACTGCAGCTCTGGCTGATGCTGCATCAGCTTATTGTGCACGCCGGTGAGGAGCTCCACGAACGCCCCCTTCATCCTTTCCTCCGTATACTCCTCATTGACCATGGCATATGCAGCAGCATGCAGCAGCTTCCGCTGCACCTCGACATTGCCTACATCTACAGCGTAATAGAGCTGCTCCATCAGCTGCTCCAGATCATAAGGTTGCCGCTCTTCATCCGTAATGTCGCCAGCAAACCGCTTGGATTCAGGGAATAACAACTCGCCGGAAGGATAGAAGAAGCGTTCGCGAATCCGTTCCTTTGCACAGCGGTACGACTCCGCTACATCCTCCAGACGATGAACCTGGCGCCCCAATGAAGCCGTAATTGACCTACCTGCCAGTGCGGCAGCATCCTCCAACGTTTGAAGCAATTCCTTCCGCCCTCCTGCGGTCAATACTGGCGTGGGCATTAGAACGCCAAGTTGTCCATGCATGGAAAAGACCGTGCCGCGGCCGTTCTCTTCAAAAGCTTCAAGCAGTTGGTTTTTCAATCGGTCGTTGGCTCCCTCACCAGATTCATCGTAGCCATTATGATGAATAATCAGCACTTGGTAATGGTTCCATAACAGTCCTGACCGCTCGGCGATATGCCGTAAAGCCGCATGATCGGGCTTACTCTCCGGATTGAACCATGTCTGAATGAACTGCTCGCGGCTCATATCGGAGGCTGCCCTATTCAGTGCCTTCCTCTCCTGTTCCTGCTCGATGGCTTCTTTAATCTGAAGCAAATACTTGCTCAGTTCGTCCTCATCCACCGGTTTCAATAGGTATCCGTCCACGCGATGGGAAATCGCCCGTTTGGCATAATCAAAATCAGCATATCCGCTTAGGATGAGCAGGTGAATCTCGGAATCCAGGGTTCGGATGGCTTCGATCAGCTGCAATCCGTCCATTCCCGGCATTCGGATATCAATCAGCATCAAGTCCGGGTCAAACATCCCGTGCTTCTCCAGCGCTTCGCTCCCGTTCGCTGCGGTACCAACAACCTGATACCCAAGCTCGTTCCATGGCACAATGCTCTTCAGTCCTTCGCGCAGCTTGGGTTCGTCATCCACGATTAACACTTTCATCATCGCTCTCTCCTCCTGTCGGAATACTGAAATTAATGCGCGTTCCAATCCCCGGTTCGCTATAAATGATCAGACCCGCTTCAGGGCCGTAGGTAAGCTGCAGACGGACATGAACATTCCGGAGCCCGATCCGTCCTCCGTCCTTCTCATCGGTATCGTTCAAATAACCATAGATCATCTGCAATCGCTCCAAGGTTATGCCCGCTCCATTATCCTCGGTCATGACATGCAGTTTCCCTTCGCTGGCCGTGACCACTACCCTGATGAAAGTTCCTTCTTCCTTGTGATCCATCCCATGTATGACCGCATTCTCCACAAGCGGTTGTATGATCAGCGGCGGGATTCTAACCCGACTGGCTTCGGGATCTACCAGAAGTTCATATTTCAGACGATCCTCATAGCGGAATTTTTGAATATCCAGATAACACTGCACCATCTCGATCTCGTCTTTTATCGTTGTTTTTCCGCTGCCTATCTCGAGATTGCTTCGCATCATTTTACCGAGCAGACGCACAATCCGGGCGATTTCGTCCTCACCCTTGAGATGGGCCTCCATGCGAATAGACTCTAAGGCATTAAACAAAAAGTGCGGATTAATCTGACTGGCCATCATTTTGAATTTAATTTCGTTCTGCTTCTGTTCCATTAACCGTTTCTGTTCATTGGACTCCTGCACTTCGTTCATCAGGTCGTTAATGTTACCGACCATGGAGTTGAATTGGCGGGATAACTGGCCGATCTCATCCTTGCCGTCAATTTCCATCGCCACGCCGAGGTTGCCGGTACCTACCTTCGTAATATGCTTGCTGAGTCGCAGCAGCCGATTAGAGATCAGTGAGGAGAAACTGTAGATCAAAAGAACAGCCAGCAGTAGACTAATGATGATGACCGTCATCGCCAGCTTGCTGATCCGGTTGGCGTCCGCCACGATGCTATCAATCGAAAATATGGAAATAATGCGCAGGCCATTAACCCCGGATTCCGTATTCAACGGTTCAATCAACACCTTGGAGGCTTCATCATGGATGACCGATTCATAGCTTCCGCTCGCATGGTATACAACCCCGCTGGTATCTTGAATCTCGGCTAGCGTCTTCCCGTACAGCTCCGGGCGGTTAGCGGCGACAATATTGTTATTGCTGTCCACAATAATGGTGTCAAACGTTTCTTGGCTGAGGATCGTGTTCAGCATACCCGTATTGACATTGATAACCAGTACACCACGATTGTCCTTGCTTCCAAGATCAACCCCCTTGATTAAGCTGAGGTAAACCTTCTGATCTCGTTCATCCGTAATATAGTCCCAGTAGATGACTCCAATATCATCCTCGGCTCGCTGATACCATTCCGTTCTCTTGATTTCATCCTCGGGATAAAGGAACTCCCAATTGTTCAGCATGGTGGGGTTCTCACTGTAAAAACGGATATTCGATATTTCCTTGTACATCCGAATCGCCTGCTGTAAATCGGGATACTCCCTGTAAGCCACAAATACGTCGTATACGCTTTCATATTGCTGGCTAGCAAGATTTCTCAGACGCTCGTCGTAGGATAGCCGATAGGATAAATCGTCTGCCACGTTGATGACTTCGGTGGACCGTTTCTTGACCCGGTCCACGTTCTGGTAAGCCTGTTCCAACGCATTGTTGAAAGCAAACTTGCGGAGCTCGCCCGTAAGGAATATCCCCACGATGGCAACCGGCACAAAGACCACGACAACAAAAGACAATATCAATTTGTTGCGGATTTTCATGTCATTCACAAGTTGAATGAAATAAGATAACATCGGACCGTCTTCGCTCCTGTCCTTTAATCTTCGGCAAGCCTCTAAAAGAAAACGGTTACAACTATTCGTGAATAAACCTGCCGCAGGCCTATTATATCAGCATTGCCGTTTGTTCAAGTCCATCTAAAATATGGAAGAAGCCCGACTCCAGCATAAGGCTGGTCCGGGCTCATCTTCGCTATGCTTTTTTCCCTTTTATCAAACAGGCGTTCATCGAGCTTACCCTTCCAGAGCTGCCGTGAAGGTCAGCGCATGTTGTCCGGCTTCCACTTGAATGCTGTCTTCTTGCAGGCTCACTCCCGAGCCCTCCACAGATGAAACGGCTCCCATGTCATGCAGCTTCACGGAGAATGGCTTGCCGCTGCCTTCCACCGTAAAATCAATCCGGCTGCCTGCACGTACCGCCCGCACAACAAGCTCGGTATCCCCATTCATGTTGCGAACGGTAACCGAAGCCTCGCTGCCGTCTTCCAATGCATACAAGCCAAGTTCAACTCTGTCTGCATAGTCATATTCCGGACGGTTGTCGGTTGCTCCCAAGGCGAGGAACGAGTTGCTGCGTACAAACAACGGCAGCCCGAGGAAACCGTACGTTTCCTTGCGCCAAGCTCCGCCATCCACCGTTTCTCCGGTTAACAGATGCGTCCAGCGGCCCTTCGGCAGATAGTACTTCACATCGCCGTTCTCGCTGAATACCGGTGCCACAAGCAGGGAATCTCCCAGCATATATTGACGATCCAGCATTTCAACGGCCGGGTCTTCCGGGAATTCCAGGAACATGGCGCGCATGCTTGGCACCCCTTGCTCCGATGCCTGTACGGCGGTATGAAACAGATAAGGCATCAGACGGCTCTTCAGCTTCGTGAAGAAGCGCGTAACATCCACTGCCTCCTCGTCATAAGACCACGGCACCCGGTAAGAGCTGCTGCCGTGCAGACGGCTGTGGCTGGACAGCAAGCCAAATGCCAGCCAGCGTTTGAATACATGCGCCGGAGCCGTATTTTCGAAGCCGCCGATGTCATGGCTCCAGAAGCCAAAGCCGCCGAGACCGAGGGACAAGCCGCCGCGGAGGCTCTCCGCCATCGATTCATAATCCGCATAGCAATCGCCGCCCCAGTGAACAGGAAACTGCTGTCCGCCTACGGTTGCAGAGCGTGCAAATACGGCCGCCTGATTCTTGCCGAATTTCTCCACCAGCACATCAAAGACCACTTTGTTATAGAGTTGGGTGTAGTAGTTGTGCATTTTATGCGGATCGGAGCCGTCAAAATAAACAACATCCGTCGGAATGCGTTCGCCGAAATCCGTCTTGAAGCTGTCGACACCCATATCTGCCAGCTCGCGCAGGTACCCTGCATACCACTCGCACGCGTCCGGATTCGTGAAGTCCACCAGCGCCATACCCGGCTGCCACAGATTCCACTGCCACACATCACCATTCGCTTTCTTCACGAGATAGCCCTTCTCACGGCCTTCCTCAAAGAGACGCGAGCGCTGCGCGATATACGGATTGATCCACACGCAGATTTTCAAGCCTTTTTCTTTCAAACGCTTCAGCATGCCTTCAGGATCCGGGAAAACCTCTTCATCCCATTGAAAGTCCGTCCAGTTGAGCCCCTTCATCCAGAAGCAGTCAAAATGGAACACTTCCAGCGGGATATCGCGCTCCAGCATACCGTCAACAAAGGAATTTACGGTTGCTTCGTCATATTGAGTTGTAAAAGAGGTCGAAAGCCACAATCCGAAGGTCCAAGCCGGCGGCAGTGCCGGTTTGCCTGTCAGGTTCGTGTATTTGTCCAGCACGCCTTTCGGATCCGGTCCATCAATAACAAAGTACTCCAGTGACTCGCCTGGCACGCTGAACTGCACCTTCTTCACTTTCTCCGATGCCACTTCAAAGGACACGAGGTCCGGTTGGTTGACAAACACGCCATAGCCCTTATTCGTCAGATAGAACGGAATATTTTTATAGGCCTGCTCGGAGCTTGTACCGCCATCCTGGTTCCAAATATCCACGACCTGGCCATTCTTCACAAACGAAGTGAATCGCTCGCCAAGGCCGTAAACCCACTCGCCTACGCCAAGATCCAGCTCTTCGCGCATGTAGGTCTGTCCGCCATCTTCCACGATATGTGCCATCGATTTGGCTCTGCTGCCGGTAATGCGTTCTTCTCCTCTATAGAAGTGAACCGACCATTCCGGGCCTTTCTTGATCACAACGCTCAAATTGCCGCTGCGAAGAACCGCTTCCTGATCATTCTCTTCAATGACCGTATGGTCACCTTCTTGTTTGTACAATTCGAATGCAGGTCCGCGATCTCTTACGCCTGCATAGTGAACCAGTTTTACACCAATGACGCCGGGCGCCGGAGATTGAAATTGCACGGTGATCAGCTGCGCATTAATGGTTGCTCCTCTACCCGGAATCGGGGCCGTGGAGGCATAGGCTGTCATCGTGTCTCCTTTTACTGCAAAATCATAAGCCTGAACCGCTCCCGAAACGGAATATCCTTCTCGGATAAGCCAATTGCCGTCTGTAAATTTCATTTTTTAATCCGCCTTTCTATTTGATGAAAATTGAACTTTAAGATGTAAGCGTTATAATATCATTATACTGATCTATTTCAGGCCATTCTAACAGTATTACGTTATTTTATAGCACAATCTTGATATAAGATGACATCATTCAAGCGGCTATTCATTCAAAGGAGGAATATGATGGATCAATCCTTTCGCCAATCGTTAAAAGAAAGCACCGTCCACGGAAATGAACGCTTCCCGTTTGGTGCCTACTGGCATCAATTTGCCCCCGGTAACCATGTAGTAGACTCCCATTGGCATAAGGAAGCGGAAATTTTCTACGTGATCGAAGGCGAGGTTCTGTTTCAGATCGACTCGGAATATATCCCTGTCCGGGCGGGTGAAGCGATATTTATCGATGGAGGAGACCTTCACACCGGTCATGCCCGGGGCGATCAAGGGTGCAGTTTCTGTGCGATGGTGTTCGATTTCGGCATGCTTGCAAGCAGCAGCTACGATCTTGTACAGGAAGGAATGATTGTTCCCTTTCAGGAGCGAAGAGCCACCTTTCCAAGATGGATGACATCCGAGACCGATGAGCAGCTGCTTCAGCATATAAAGGAAATGACGCTGCTGTCGAAGCACAAACCTGCTGGTTATGAGGTCGCTATTAAGGGACATCTGTTTCTCATGTTATTTCAGGCCGCATCCACTGGCCGACTGGTCAACCGGAGCCGGAGCGAAACAGCGGATATGGTGAGAACGGAACGCTTGAAGAAAGTCATTCTCTACATCCAGAATCATTATAACCGTCCCATCCGGCTGAGTGAGCTGGCTGATCTGATCCCGATGAGCGAAGGCCAGTTCTGCCGCTTCTTCAAATCCATGACCGGGCAAACGCCCGTGGATTATATGAATTCCTATCGCGTTCGCCAGGCAGCGGAACTCCTTCGTCAGCCGGACAATAAAATATCCGACATCGCACTCGATGTCGGATTTGGGCACATCAGTTATTTTGTTCGGGTCTTCCGTAAGATTATGGACTGCACGCCTTCGGAGTATCGGAAAAAACTATAATTTCGGCAGGCTCGGTATGGTCTGATTGCAATCCCCCGGAAGCGGCAGATTTCGGCATACGTACTGGCCCGCGCTGTTCTCATTTGCAGCACCTGACGGCGCTGGCTGATGAACCCGCTGTTTCCAGAGCTGCCACAGCATGAATCCATCATTTGCTCTTCCCTTATTCTTAATATAATTCACCATCGTTTCTACATTATAATAGGGCGTTGCAATATTATTCTGACCGTTCATCATGTCGGCATCGTATACCGTGCCCGGTGCGGCATTCAGTTGCAGGACGGCCCCGCCGGATCCCTCCGGTGCAATCTGCATGCCCATATTGATAGGTCCGTTGTATATCGCCTTGTACGATTCATATCCTTCACGCGGATCGTAATAAATACCGCCATCGTAGGACATCAAATTGATGAAGTTGATCTTACTGCCATGATCCTTGACTACGCGGTACATGGTACCGCCAAAAGGAGACCCCCATTGGACCTTGCCTTCTTCAAACGGCGTTCCTTTCACGTAATAAGCGCCCGTGGACCAACCGGCGATGGAAATCTGCAGATTCGCATTTCTTGCATGGATTTCATTATAGAGACTCGTAATAATGCCCGCGATTTCTCCATCCTTAGTGCAGTTGAACTGAGCGGCTGTTCCTTTGTTGCAGCTGCTGCCGCTGGATTCCCAGTCAATGTCGACGCCGGCAGCGCCAAGATCGAGAGCCAAATCCACTATGTTCTTGGCATTGAATCCGGACCACTGTGAACCTTGGCTGTATGACCAGCCTCCTACCGATAAGAATGCTTTTGTTCCGCGGGCTCTAAGAGATGCGATATTGTTACGCAGATCCTGGGACTGCTGGGCTGTAAATTTACGTTGGCCGTTCGGGGTGGTCGCCCCTTCCACAAATTCCAATCCCGCAACGGCTTGATCAAACGCGTAGGACCCTTGGGTATACGTGGTATCCGGCCTTACGAATGCAAGATTGAGATGGGTAATGTAATTGGGAATGTTGGCAGTCGTCAGATCGTAAATACTGGTGTTCCAAGAGCTCGCGTAAGCGACATACATACGGTCACCAGGCAGCGGAGGGTCTACTGGAGGATCTACTGGAGGATCCACCGGAGGATCGACGGGCGGTGTCCCGGGAGTGCAATCTCCAAGGTCCTCCCATACCCCCCATTGTCCTGTCGTTCCAGGTACCTCGCCCTGTGTCCACCATTTCGCTTTCCAGGCATGACCGTTGTAGGATACGATATTACCCCCGCCATATACGGCAGAACTGCTCCAAGCAGGCTCCGTACAAACCTCAGCGGCTTGAACTTTGTACACAGGGAACAAACTAAGTACCAGCACGGCGATGAATCCGAGAATCCATCCTCTCATCGTTCTGGACAACCTTGTCATTCATCAAACAACTCCTTCGCCAATTGATTTTGTTTATTAAAGCGGTTTCAAAGCTGGTGAAAGCTTCGTACCATACACACCTCCTAACGCATACAGATAAAATGATATGACGCACTTCAAGTGTAACTTGGTCATTTTTTGTACAACAAGGATAAGATTTACTTATTCAGGGACAAAATCCTATACCCTGGCCTATCAGCTCTTCTACGCAAAAAAGGCTGTCACACTGCGGATTACCGCGAATGAGGCAGCTCTTCAATAGAAAGCATGGTTAACCCTGACTCCGATTTAGGGTATGATGATAGCAACGTGTTATTTCTCTTATTATAGATTGATCTCTTTGTGCCGCCTTGCAAACGGACATTTCGATAGTGACTCCGTGTTATCCCGCAAAAAATATTGCTTCCATTCATAGTTATCCTCCGCCCCGTAGAACTTCAAGTCAGGGTGCGGTGGTACGGGATCATATTTGGCTAACCGCTGACGAATCAATCCCTTGGTGTGTTCTGCTTGCCTTGTTCGGGCATTGAACTGCTTCAGAACCCAACGAGGCGTAAAAGCAAGCATCATGTAGGGAAAGTATCTGCTCTGGCGAAGCTCATGTGCCGGTGTGCCGCAATAAACAAAATAAGGTTCGCCTGCAAAACAAAACTCCCACAGATGATCCGTAGGCTCCTCCGGCAGATCCGCCGGCCAAGGCTCCGTATCGTATTCGGTTGTCTGGCTTAACAGCTGCCAGAACAAGCGCTCATAATATTGGGCGCCTTCCAGGCTATCGCGCCCATGCTCCGTACAGATCATGACGACAAGTGAAGTATATGGCCCGAAGTCCCTGGAGCCGAGCCCGTACTCGCGCAGCAGAGCAGCAAGCTGTTCCGCCGCGGCCTGTGATTCACCTTGATGAATAAAGCCGTATCTAAAATGATTCAGTGCATGTCCTTGCACTGCGGGAATACAAGGGAATTTGGCGTAACGGTCCGTCATTTTCTCGGTCAGCTTGGTTATCGCTTTCCGCTGCCATTCCTCCTGTAATCCATGGACAGCATCCATATCGTCCAACCTCAATAAACCGCTCATCACGAGCCCCCCTCTTCTACAGCATATAAGAGTGGGTAAAAATAGGTGACTGTCTCGTGCGAAATGCACATGAATTTTGAAAAGCGTTTCCCAAAAGCTTGAACTTTCTGATATCTTTAGTAGAGAAGAAATTAAAATGACCAGGCTTATGCCTTAATTACCATAGAGAGGATTCTTTCACATTATGTCTAAACCCCTGTTAACAGATCAGATTCAAACTGCCAAACCCGCCAAAAAACCGAGGCCTTCCGCTCCACCTGTGCGCATCTTTGCGCTGGGGGGGCTTGGCGAAATCGGCAAGAACATGTACGGTGTGGAATTCAAAAATGAGATTATTATCATCGATGCCGGGCTGAAATTCCCGGATGCCGAAATGAGTGGCGTCGATTATATTATTCCGGACATTCGTTATTTACTGGATAACAAACATAAAGTAAAGGGTATGTTCCTGACCCATGGACATGAAGATCATATTGGGGCTATTCCCTATGTGCTTCGTCAAATCCAAATGCCGATCTATGGCGGGGCACTGACCATCGGCCTGGTTCGTGCGAAGCTGGAGGAGCATCGGCTGCTGGATCAGAGTGATCTGCGCATATTCCATGAAGACGAAACGATTTCATTCCGTCATCTTTCCGTTCATTTCTTTAGAACCACCCACAGCATTCCGGATGCCTTCGGGATCGTTGTGGAAACCCCGTACGGGCCGATCGTACATACCGGAGACTTTAAATTTGACTTTACGCCGGAGGACAAGCCTGCCAATCTGCATAAAATTCTGCATATCGGCGCGCGTGGCGTCCTGGCCCTGATGGCTGACAGTACCAATAGCGAGCGGGACGGGTTTACCCCTTCTGAACGCACCGTCGGCGATTCCATTCTGCGTCTGTTCCGGGAATGTCCCGGACGGATCCTGTTTGCCACCTTTGCTTCGAACGTTCATCGTCTGCAACAGGTTGTTGAAGCTGCCATCCGAACAGGCCGCAAAATCGCCATCGTCGGCCGCAGCATGGAGAAGGTATTTGTGATTGGTCAGGAGCTTGGATATATTCGCGTGCCGGACGGCATGATGATTGATGTGAAAGCCGTTAATCGTTATCGCGATGACCAGGTGCTGATTATTTGTACAGGCAGTCAGGGCGAGCCAAATGCGGCACTGACACGCATCGCTTCAGGTGCCCATCGTTCGATCCAGATTCATCCGGAGGATACTGTTATTTTCTCGTCTTCGCCGATTCCTGGGAATACCCAGAACGTCAATCGCAGCATCGATCTCTTGATGCGGGCAGGAGCAGAAGTTAAATACGGCTCCATTCTCGATATCCACACTTCGGGTCACGGCTGCCGCGAGGATTTGAAGCTTATGATCAGCAGCTTGCGTCCCAAGTATTTTGTGCCGATCCACGGGGAATACCGGATGATGCTCAATCATCGTCACCTCGCCGTGCAGGTTGGGGTTGCCGACAGCAATGTTTATTTGATGAACATTGGGAATACGCTGTCCCTATTCCGCAACTATGCGCGTAAAGGCCGGAACATCCCCTCCGGAGACGTCTACATCAACAATGGAGAGCTGCGTACCCATGAGAAGGAGTTGCTTGAGGAACGAGTACAGCTCGCTCACGATGGCGTTGTCATCGTCGCCATCACCATCAATCGCGAGACGCGCAAGCTGCTCTCCGGGCCGGAGCTGATTACCCGTGGGTTTGTATATATGCAGGACTCCAAGCCTCTTCTACGCAGAGCTGAAGCGATGCTGCGCAAGCAGCTGAACAAAGCCGGTGAACAGCGCGAATACAACCGGGCTGCCTGGGAACAGATGACAAACAACACACTCAACCGTTATTTTAAAAGGGAACTGGGCCGCAGCCCGTACATTATGCCTTCCATTATGGAAGTATAAGGCTCTGGTCACTCTGAGCCTTAACCGTATCTCAACATAAAAAGGGTGGATCCAAGGTCATTTGAACCTTCGGATCCACCCTTTCTTCAGACATCAGAAAGTATACACTTCTAAGCATGTCCTTCCTGATATCGCAAGAATAAAATCATCTAAACGCGGTCTTCAGCCTTAGTCCGCAAGCTCCAGCCCTTTCGTTTCCTTGCCAAGTACGAGTACGCCGAGCGCACCGATCAGGATAGTCACGAAAAACATCACGAAAATGAATTCGATCCGGGTACCATTTTGCTTCAACACCCCGACGAGCAGCGGTGCAATAACGCCGCCGATCCGTCCAAACGACGTTGCTAGCCCAACCCCCGTTGAACGAACCTTCGTCGGATAGAGTTCCGGACTGTAGGCATATAAACCTCCCCATGCTCCCAGATTGAAGAATGACAAAGAAATGCCTGCTGCTAGCAGCGAACCTTCCGTGTTGGCGTAACCAAACCAGATGGCGCTAAAGGCCGTAAGCACCAAATAGGTAACGAGAACGAATTTCCGCCCGAACTTTTCTATAAAGTACGCGGCCGTAAAATAACCCGGCAGCTGGGCAAGCGTCATGATCAACACATACTGAAAGCTTCGGACCAGACTGAACCCTTTATCGACCATGACGGTCGGAAGCCACAGGAACATGCCGTAATACGAGAATACGACCGTAAACCATAGCACCCACAGCATAATGCTCGTACGCCGATGTTCAACCGACCAGACCGAAGCCACTCGCTGCCCAAAGGTCAGCTTAGGGGCAGCCTTAGCTTTCTGCTCAAGATATCTTGGCGAATCCTCGATGGCACGCCGCAAATAAAGCGCATAAAAAGCAGGCAGAGCTCCAATAACAAAAGCAGCCCGCCATCCGTAATCCGGGATGACAAAGTAAGCGATGAGTGCGGATAGTATCCAGCCTGCCGCCCAGAAGCTTTCCAACAGCACAACCGCTCTTCCCCGTTCATGAACCGGCATGCTTTCTGATACCAGCGTGGATGCAACGGGAAGCTCTCCGCCAAGTCCGAAGCCGGCAATAAAGCGCATCAAACACAGCATGATAAAGCCGGTAGCCAGTGCGGAAAGACCGCTCGCGATCGAGAATATGAGCAGCGTCCATAGCAGAATATTTTTCCGTCCATATTTATCAGCCAAGAATCCAGCCATGGCCGCGCCGAATACCATTCCGATCGATGTGGTACTTGTCAGAATCCCTACCTGCTGCGAGCTCAGCGACCATTCAGCTGCCAATGCCGCGACAACAAACGAAATCATTCCAACATCCATCGCATCAAACATCCAGCTGGCACCCGCACTCATCAGCAGCTTGCGCCGCTTCGGCTCTTTTAACAATTGCATATTGCCCATGTTGGCCGCCCCCTCTCCTATATCTTTCTATAATGTAGAGCGAACCATACGCCTGGTCAAGCTAGATTATGCTGAGCGGCAGAATTACCTTGATGGTCGTTCCCTCGTGAAGCTTGCTGGATACATGAACCTGCCCCTTGTGATCCTCGATCATTTTTTTGCTGATCATGAAGCCCAGGCCATTGCCTTTCTCCTTCGTGGTGAAGAACGGTTCCCCGAGACGAGAGAGGATTGCTTCCGGAATCCCGCAGCCATTATCCGTAAAATGGATGGCCACAGTATGGTCATCGCTTCTCTCCAGCCGAATGGTTAACTCCCCGCCACCCGGCATGGATTCCACGGCATTTTTAATAAAATTGATGAACACCTGCTTCAGATGATTCACATCACCCTCGACATTGGCCTCTCGCTCTCCGAAATCCTTTATAATCTCGACGTTATGTATGATGGCCTGCGTATTTAATAGAGTAATCACTTGGTCCAGGAGCTGCCGGATATCGGTACGCTCGAATTTCACACTTTGCGGCTTCGCCAAAAACAGAAGCTCACTTACGATCAGCTCAATCCTTTCGATCTCCGAGGAGATAATATCGAAATATTGATCCTTCCGGCCAGCGCCGGAGCGAATGAGCTGCACGAACCCTTTGATGGAAGTCATGGGGTTACGAATTTCATGGGCGATCCCTGCCGCAAGTTGACCGGCCATGGACAGCTTATCGGACTGGATCAGCCGCTCCTCTTCTTGATAGGCGGCCTTTTTCATATCGGTAATATCCGTAAAATGCGCTACGTAGCCAAGTGTTCTTCCTTCCCTGCTACGAGCTGTGCTTAGCATACAAGATACCCATCTGATATCGCCTTGTTTATGTATCAGTCTCTTCTCCAATTGCAAAGAAGCGGTCTTACCCGACATTAGCTTCTCCATCCTATCTTTGTCCTTATTCACATCTTCCGGATAAATCCAATCGTAATAGGGATGGTGCAGACACTCTTCCGCCTCATACCCCAGCATGACGCAAGCAGCGGGATTAATTTTGATAATACTCCCCTCTGAATCGATGAATACGGTTCCAATCGGCGCTACTTCAATCGCTTGGACCATAAAATCATAGCTGAGACGTTCACTATTCATCATCGTTTGGAGATCCTCCTGTCTTTCATTGTTCAATCGTTTTACATATTTCGAGATATCGGTTTGCTTCTCCTTTCCTCTCGCCTGTTGAAAAATATAAATAAAGCAAACCAAAGGATAATTTGGACATGGGGCGAATATATTGTGATGAGGTTTCTAATTTTTGGTGGCAATTCCAGCGCTATTCTATTAAAACTGAGAGAAAATGGTTTTTTTTGACTTGAACGCTATGGCTTTTTCGTTTATTGTGAAAGAAAGCAAGTCATTTACAATTGCTAGTCGTTAGGACCGTTAACAAAGGAGTTTGCGAGTATGTACACGGAACAAGATATTTGGATTGTGCTTACAGGCACGGGCACCTGGTTCAGCAGAATGATCCAATATTTCACGAAGGCCCCACTCAACCATGCATCCATCGCGTTTGATTCCGAATTACGCGAAGTGTACAGCTTTGGGCGAAAGAAGGCGAACAACCCGTTTGACGGCGGTTTAGTTCGCGAGAATCTACGCGACCCCTTCTTCTACACTTCAGAATGTGCGGTATATCGTTTCCGCGTTAGTAATGAAGACTATCAACGCATGCACAACCTTGTCAAAGAGATGATGCGTGATCAGGACCGCTACAAATATAATCTGCTAGGGCTGCTGGGTATATTGTTTCGGATTCATATTGATCGTGACGATGCTTTCTTCTGCTCCCACTTTGTTGCTACGGTGCTGGAGCAAGCAGGCCTACGGCCTGTGAACAAGCCTTGTCATCTTGTAACGCCGGAGGATTTCTCCCATTCATCACAGTTGAATGAAGTCTACCGTGGACCTCTCCACGGGTATCTTGCTCAAGACATGACATCCCCGCTATCCCCATCACCGACGTTTACTCCTGTGACAACGAAAGGCCGAGGCAAGTTCTTCAGATTCGGAAAAACGGGTTAATACTGAAATATGTAGTTATCATATAAATATGTTTCTCTGATACCTTGAAAAAAAGCAGCCGGGCTCTCACCCGGCTGCTTTTTTGTATGTTCCTCGCGGGGGTAACCCCCCGCGTCATGTTTAGCATTAAGCGGATGGAGTCTGGTCCGACGTCTGCTCCAGCACCGTCTTTTCGACCACAGCGGGGCTAGATTCGATAGTAGATTCAGCCAGCTTTTCCTGCTCCATTTTCTTACGCTTGCGTTTGCGGTTAAAGTACACACCGATCAACAGAAGCGGAACGGCAATAAGCGCAATATATAACGATACATCCTTAACCATACCTTCTGCCGCGTTACCGTACAGGTAAAACAAGGTACCTACCACATAAAACTTGGTAGCTCTGCCTATAGCGGCATAAGCAAGAAGTCTCCATAACGGGAAGTTCAAGCACCCCGATAGAATCGTGAACACCTTAAAGGGTACCGGCGTGAAGGAACCAATCAATATGGCGGCCTCGCCGTTTTTCTGAAACATGTTCGTAGCAGAGTCAATCCACTCTTTTTTCAAAATCTTGTATAGTACCGACTTCCCAAGCAGCTTTCCGATTAAATAACCCAGCGGCGTCCCCAGCAAGCACCCGATAAAGCCATACGTTGCAAGCCACAGCGCATTCTGCGGATGCATGATGCTTAGCGAAACCTGCAGAAAAAAGGCGGGAACCGGAAAAATTACAGCATCAGCAAACGAATGAATAAACAATCCCCATGGACCAAACTTGATCAAAAAATCCAAAATGTCCTGAAACATGTCTCAACCCCTAAACATTTTCTTCCTGTTTCTATCAGACCCTGTATAAAGTATAGCACATAATTATACTGGAAAGGACCTAAGCCGCCCTATCCCTCCCCAAAAAACGCGTAAAACGAAGCATGCCTTTGCTCCTATACACTATATGCAGCGAGTTCAACTAACAACAAAAAAACCTTTCTTCTTGGAAGAAAGGTTTGGCGTCACTCTCTGCAAGCCGAATTCCATGCATGAATAAGCTTGCAAAAAAATGTATTTTGTTTAATTTGCAGATAAACTGCGATGCGCGGAATGTCTTGTCGGACCTACGAATTCATTCAGCGGGAAGCCATTGGAGATGGCTTGGGTAATGAATGCCTTCGCTTGCTGTACCGACTCGCGAACGGTCAAGCCTTTAGCAAGATTAGCTGTAATGGAAGCGGATGACGTGCAGCCCGCGCCATGGGTGTACTTCGTTACGATGGTATCAGCCTCGAACCATTCAAAGCTGTTTCCGTCATAGAGCAGGTCCATCGCTTTGCCTTCGCGGATCTTGCCTCTGTCTTTAATCAGCACATTCTTCGCGCCGCGCTCATGAATAATGGCCGCAGCCTCCTGCATTTGATCCAGTGTTGTAATCGGGCCGGACTTAGCCAGTTGGGACGCCTCGAACAGATTTGGCGTTACCAGATCGGCGCGCGGGAGAAGGAACTCCAGCATCGCTTCCGTATTTTCCGGCTGCAGCACTTCATCCGTGCCTTTGCAGACCATCACCGGATCGATGACAATTCGTTCCAGATTATAGCGGTCGATATACTGGGACACAAGCTCGATGATCTCTACGGATCCGAGCATGCCGGTCTTCATGGCGTCGATGCCAATGCCCTCGAGGACGGTTTTCAGCTGCGTTTCTACAATATCTAGCGCCACCGGGAAAACCTGATGGTCCCATGTCTTTGGTTCCATGCAGACAATCGTGGTCAGTGCGGTCATACCGTATACGTCAAATTCCTGAAACGTCTTCAGGTCAGCCTGGATGCCAGCGCCGCCACTCGTATCGGAGCCCGCTACTGTTAGTGCTTTTCGTATCGTCATGTTCCATGTTCCCTTCGCTTGTAAAATGATTACTCTATTATAAGAAAAACTGGGATTGGCGTCTATTCATTGATCGCGTATTCGCAGATGTCGAATCGTAGTCTATTCAAAGACGAATTCTGAGAGCTGATGCAACACTCCGCATGCGGATTGTCCTCCGATCGCTGTTGCCCCCAGATTTCCTTCGAATCACGATTTATATCGTTGGAATCCGGGGGCAAAGGCGACCACTTTCGTTTCTACAGAACAATTCCGCCTGCTCCGTTGGAGCATTTCTTTTAAGCCATGAATAGAGTTTTATAGCTTATACCGTCCGACGGCTCCATAGGGAGCGTTAGCCCCTACGGAGTCGCATCTTATTGTTCCGTCAGAATCACTGGGCCATCCTTTGTGATGGCGAGCGTATGCTCATACTGCGCGGACCATTTGCCATCTACCGTTCTCGCGGTCCATCCGTCTGAATCGATCTTGCATTGATATGTGCCGAGATTCAGCATCGGTTCAATGGTGATGACCATGCCCTCTTTAAGTCGTGTCCCGCGATTAGGTGGGCCGTAATGGGGTACTTGCGGCTCCTCATGCATATTTTCACCGATGGCATGCCCCACGAAGTGGCGGACGACCGATAAATTTTGGGATTCCGCATAGGTTTGAATCGCATGGGAGATGTCTCCGATTCGATTGCCGATCACCGCTTGCTCAATGCCGAGATACAGGGATTTCTTCGTTACATCCAGCAGATGCTGCGCTTCCTCGGACACGTTTCCGACCGGATAGGACCAAGCAGAATCGGCGAGCCAGCCATCATACTTCACCACCATATCAATGGTAACGATATCCCCGTCCTTCAATGGCTCATGGCTCGGAAAACCATGGCAAATTACGTCATTAACCGATGCGCAGGTGGCAAAGGGATATCCGTGATACCCCTTCTGCTCCGGTGTCGCGCCGCGCTCTGCCAGAAACCGCTCGACAAATTGATCAATCTCCAGTGTTGTCACGCCCGGTTTGATCATCTTGGCAATCTGCCGGTGGCATTCGGCGAGAATGTCCCCCGCTTTATTCATCTTGGCGATTTGTTCTTGTGTTTTGAGAATTATCAATCCTGCTCACTCCTTCTCATATGGTTGTTATCTCCTATTCAAATCAAAAAGCCTTAGCTGACCGAAGATTCTTGAAGACAGGCACCTGCCTCTCCTCACTCCCCGGCCAATAAGGCTAATTCACAATCACAAGGTGTATCTGCTTTTTCTTCTTGTCTTGTATCCAAAAAAAGAAAAGCGAAAAGCGCCCTACCTCATCTTATTCTACTCCTAAGCCAAGGGAACCTCAATCATTTCCGTTAGGAATGTCTTCCTTCTGTTTATACGCGGGCGGGCACGGGAACGGTAGCGTATGCTTGCTGTATCCTCGGAGGCAGCTTCAGCTCGGCTGTAACCCAGAAAGTCATATGACTCTCCAAAACCATAAACAGAATCAGGGCAGGCAGCATTTTATCTAACTTCGAACTTCATTTATTCAATGACAATCGTTTCTCCTCGTATCATAAATTATAATGTAAGGTTGCGCAGAAACGATAATTTTACACGCGAGATCACAATTCCTCTCTTTTTTCCTATGTTCATTATTCGCCGTCCATGCCCCCGATATTCGTGAGGCCGGGTTCCGGCAGCGTCAGAGCAAGGGCAACGGCAGCCAAAATCACTTCAACCGCAACCGCAATATCGCAAGCTCTACCATACATACGTATCAAAAGACCAAAGGAAACAAAAAAACTTTACCCCGACAATCGGCGATAAAGTTTCAACTCGGAAATAGGTTACAGGAGTAAACATTTTACATTCCCTTTATATTTCTCTTTTCTTCCTCCAAAAATAAAGCCATACCCCCGCTGCCAGCAGCACTACTGCAACTCCCCCCAAGACGGGCTTCAGTAAGAATGGAGATTGCCCTGAATTCTGACCTTCACCTGAAGGCACGCCCTCGGCAAACGTATCGGGCCCTGATCCCCGAGCAGATGCATCTTCCGGAAGGTATCCATCTCCAAGCTCGGTTAACTCTTTGCCTGCGCTGGAGAGGAGCTTCGTACCATCACACATCCCTGTTCTCAGCTGACCCGATTCTACAGATGCGAACACCAGGAATTCGCTCCCTACGGCAAATTGATCATAACCGCAGCTGGCTGATGACATAGCTGTTGTAAGCTCCGTCATTCCGGCCAATTCGCCCTTCCATACTTCCGTTACCTCTAACATAACATGAACCGGATCTGCGGATGACATCACCAGCTTCGGCTTCGGGCCAACCAGCTTGGTCACTTTGCCTGCAAATATCGCTGCACTCCGTTCCAAGCTCTCCTCAACCGTAGGCGGTCCTGCACAAGAACAGGCAAATACGTTGGCTGGTTTGACCGTGTACAGACTCACGAGCAGCAGCAAGCAGCTAAGCAGGATCATAACCATGGATTTTCTCATCAATGAATCACCTCAAACCTAAGACGGCCCCCTCCCCCAAAATGTTCCAGATGTATCAATATATGCACCGATCTGAGAACCGACCTCCACAAAACGTGGTGAGGCGGCGCTAGACGGCGGTCGATTTAAAGGGGAGAGTCCATCCAGCAAGAGGCTTCATCGACATTCGCTATTTACTGGCGATGATCAGATAATGACGCTCTGTAGGATACTCGATGCCTTCCACATGCAGCCCAGCTTGCTCCAACAAAACCTTCATCACATGCGGATCAACCCGGTTCGGACGGGGAACCCGCTTCTCAGCCGGATCCTCTTGCCACTCCAAACACAAGCATCGTCCTCCTGGTCGCAGCACTCTTGCCATCTGGCGGATGGACTCCTCCAATTGATCGGTGATATGAAGGATCAGGGAAGCGATGACTCGATCCACACCTTCATCCTGGAGGGGAAGCTTTTCCAACATGCCTTCCATCACCTTAATATTCGTGAGTCCCTGTTCCTGTGCACGCCCCCGCATCATGTCCAGCATGGCTGGCTCGGTATCCAGCGCGTAAACCGTGCCTGTCGTTAACTCGGCTGCCGGTATGGAAAAATAGCCGGTACCTGCCCCAATGTCAAGGACATCCACCCCGCCGCTCACTTGGAGCTTCTCTAGCAGCGAAGATGCCGGTAACTCCTTCTTCCTTTCGGGACTTTCCAATCGGTCTATGAGTGACGGATCAAAGCTCTCTTTCATGGTATCGCTCTCCTCCTCGCATGATTGCATTTTTGCTTATACGTACTAATATGAACCCAGTGAGGGAGAACTCCCCTCATCGGTTTACCATACCTTTGATAGGAAACGATGTAAACCGGTTCGTTGCCTTATATCACTATATCGATCCTTATATCATAGTACTGATAAGATTAATGCAGGTTGGAACCATTATATATAATAAATGGCCGCAACAGACACCCTGAATTATGATAATCAGGCTAAAAAGGGCATCCCCACGATCATAATGACCATGAAGTTGCCCCAATTTGTACAATTAGTCACGCTTATCCTCAATCAGCACCTGCTCAGCCAGAAAATCCACAAGATGAACGGCCTCTACGCCATTTTGTTTACCGGCACGCTCGATCCCCCACTTCATCTGCAGCAGGCATCCCGGGTTCGAAGTCACGATGACCTTGGCTCCGGTAGCCTCCACATGTTCCATCTTGTGATCCAGAAGCGTGGTCGACATTTCCGTCTGGGTCAAATTATAAATGCCGGCGGAACCGCAGCATACCTCGGCCCCCTGAAGCTCGCACATCTGTACAGCCGGAAGCAGCTCCATCAGTTGGCGCGGCTCGCCTTGTACTCTCATCACATTGCGCAAGTGGCAAGAGTCCTGATAGGTGACGGTTATGGCCCCGTTCTGCGGATTTTCCGCCTGAATCGGCGTAAGCGGCCGACCGAGGCTGTGCAGCAGCTCGGAGATGTCCTTCACCTGATCTGCAAAACGAATCGCCGCTTGCTGAAGCCGCTCATCCGGTTCTGCATGCATCAGATGATCGTATTCCTTCAGTAGTGCTCCACAGCCTCCTGCATTGCTTGCAATGTAATCCACGTCCGCTTCCCCGAAAGCCCATATGTTCTGACCGGCCAACTGCTTGGCATCGCCCATCTCACCAGCATGCGCATGCAGCGCTCCGCAGCATACCTGCTCCTCCGGAATGACAATCTCGAACCCGGCCTGCCGCAGCAGCCGTACGGTGTTCATGTTCGTGGATGCAAACATGACATCCATAATGCAGCCACGGAACATCCCGACCCGGCCAACCTTAGCCCCAGCCGCAGGGATAACCATTAGCCTTGAACCGCTGTCTGTCGTCTCGCGGCGGTAGGGCAAGCCAGCCTTGCTCCACAGCTCTTCCAGGCCGTCGCCCGTTACGGGAGGCAGCGCCTTCTCCAGCTGTTGGAGATGGTCGGGAAACAGCTTCATGGCTCCGGAACTGCGCGCAAACTTTTGAAGGCCGGATTTCTGGTAGAACGAAAGCGTCTTGCCGATCAGCTTCAGTCTTCCGCGATGCGGGAATATCCCTTGCAGGAACGTCTTACGGACGACTCGTACCGGCAGCGAATAAGGCTTCTCGGCCGCAATCGCCGCCCGGGTCTGCTCGATCAGCTGGCCATATTTCACATCGGAAGGACAAGCAGGCTCACAGGCTCTGCAGCCCAGACATAGATCCATCTGGCTCCGAAAGCTCTCATCCGGCTCCATCAAACCATCCACAACCGCTTTCATAAGCGCAATCCGCCCGCGGGGGGAGGCAGCTTCGAGCCCTGTCTCGAGGAAGGTCGGACAGGCGGTCTGGCAAAACCCGCAGCGCATACAATTCGTCAATTGATCCTCATCCAGCGTCAGCTTTAGCGATTGTGCAAGCTTCTCATGGGTTGAACTCATGCGCGTTCGCCTCCTCTCACGATGTTTCGATCTTCTGATCCTGATCCGAAGCTGAGTCCCGTTCTGCCAGCTCTGTCCGCTCCTGGAAAACAATTCGCTTCCGGGTTTCCGCAAACAACTTGCCGGGATTCATGATCTGGTGCGGATCAATCGCATCCTTAATGGATTTCATCATCTTGATGCCGGCTTGGCCCACCTTCCATTCCAGGTAAGGAGCCTTCACGATACCGACGCCATGCTCACCGGTAATGGTGCCCCCCATGGCAATCGCCACCTCAAAGATTTCGGCGAATGCCTGCTCCACGCGGTGAATCTCTTCCGGGTCACGGGCATCCGTCATCGCGGTCGGATGCAGATTGCCATCCCCGGCATGGCCGAATGTGCAAATCTGCACGTCGTATTTCTGGGCGATACGCTGAACTTCAAGCACCATGTCCGCAATTTTCGAACGCGGAACCGTCGCGTCCTCCAAGATCGTGGTCGGCCGCAATCGGGATAGCGCGGCAAGCGCGCTCCGTCTCGCCTCCATTACCTTCGCACCCTCCTCTGGTGTCTTGGCGATGTTGAGCTGAACCGCGCCAGAAGCGAGACATATCTCCTCCAGGTTCTTTAGATCCCGCTCCACATCATCGACATTGCCGTCCTGCTCGATCGCCAGCATCGCTTTGGCGTGAACCGGCAGTCCGATTTTGGCAAATTCCTCAACCACCTGGAGGGTCGGCTGATCCATGAATTCCAAGGTACACGGGAAAATATGATTCGCTATAATATTCGAAACCGTTCGGGCCGCCGCGTTAAGATCGTCGTAGACGGCAACCATCGCCTTCCTGTATGAAGGCTTAGGAATCAACTTAACCGTGGCCTCGGTCAGAATGGCTAGCGTACCGCCTGATCCTACCAACAGTCGGGTCAAATCATACCCTGCCGCATCCTTCACCAGCTTGCCGCCCGTGCACAGGATGCTGCCATCCGGCAATACGGCTTCCAGGCCAAGGACGTAATCCTTGGTCGTTCCATACTTCAAGCCGCGCAGCCCGCCAGCTCCCAGAGCGATATTACCGCCCATCGTGCAGATGATCATGCTGCTTGGATCCGGAGGATAGAACAGCCCTGTCTGTTCAACCGCCAGATGAAACTGCTTTGTATTCAAACCGGTCTGGAAGGTCGCGGTCAGGTTATCGGCATCGATCTCCAGCAGCTTATTCATTCGGGTCATGACCACAATCAGACCGCCCTGAAGCGGAATGGTCCCTCCGCACAGATTGCTGCCAGCTCCCCGCGTAATAACGGGTATGCGGTGTTTTGAGCAAATTTTAACGATGTCGGATACTTCCTGCGTGCTTCCAGGAAAGATAACTCCGTCCGGCATCGCTTGATATAGCGGCGTAGCATCATAACTGTAAGAGACGAGACTTTCCGGATCGTCCTTGAACCACTTCCCGCCAACCACGGCGGCCAGCTGCTCGCGAATAACAGATTCCAGCACGTTGTTTCCCCCTCCCCTATACGGGTTTGACTACAACAAATAATAATCACTTTACTTATCTAATCGCTGTTTAACATTATCTATCCACCATCGCTTGGCATTACCGTCCCGCGGTCTTTAATGAACGGTTATGCTCGGGTTTATGTTCGGACTAAGCACAGGTTTATGAACGGTTTATGCTTCCTCCGCTATGGCAGGGCCAGCTTCCCCATAACGGTTGGGCGATCGGCTCCCGTCGCCGCAGGCAAATTGTTAGGAACACCGAGCATGAAGTCATTGCCTAAGAGTCCAAAAATGACGGCTTCTTTGGCATCGTCATCAAAGCCCAGCGCCTTGGAGGTCATGACTTTCTGTTCCGGCAGCAGCTCGCTTAACATGGAGAGCAGCGTCTTGTTGTGGGCTCCTCCGCCGGTCACGATCACTTCATCGATCTTGTAACGAGGAAACACGTATCTCACATAGCTGTCCGCAATAGTATGGGCGGTAAACGCCGTAGCCGTTGCCATCACGTCCTCATCCGAAAGCTTCCTGAGCCTGGCTTGTTCCAGAAATGAAACCGCATAATTATGACCAAACCATTCTCTTCCCGTTGATTTGGGCGGCTCGGCGTGAAAATAAGGATGCTCCATCATCTCGCTTAACAAGGCCTGATCCGGCTTGCCTCGGGCAGCCCATGTTCCGCTGTCGTCATACGAAAGCTGCCCTCCGGACAGCATATGGACTACAGCATCCATGATCATATTGCCGGGCCCGGTATCAAAGGCCAGCACATCCGCAGGATCCGCCCCTGCGGGCAGCGCCGAGCAATTGCCGATCCCGCCGATGTTCTGCAGCAGCCTTCCCCGCTGCGGGTGCCGAAACAGGATCAAATCTCCGTAAGGAGCAAACGGAGCCCCTTGCCCCCCAACCGCCATATCTGCGGGACGGAAGTCTCCTACCGTAAGTTTGCCGGTGTGCTTGGCGATAACGGATATATCACCGATCTGTAGAGTCGAAGCGACAGCATAGGGATCACCTTGTTCAGGTACAGGCTGATGCCAGATCGTCTGTCCATGTGAGCTTACCAAATCCACCTCATCGATTCGCATGCCGGCATCGGCGACCACTTCCAGGACTGCCGCCCCGAACTGATACCCCAGGTATGCATTCATACTGCATACAGCAGCGCTATTGGAATTCTCTTCACTGCACAAATTGCGCAGCCGCTGACGGAGCTCCGGTTCGTATGGCTTGCTATAGTAATGCAGCAATTCAACCGATGCCTCGAGGCCGCTTCCGTGTATGCGGACGATGGCCGCATCGATGCCGTCAAGCGAAGTGCCCGACATCAGGCCGACCACAACGGTCGGCCCTCCATCCTTCCATGGTGAGAACATCATACTTTACGCCTCCCCATACAGCAGGTAAGGAGCCCGCATCATTCTCCACCGCTCCGCATCCTTGCCCCATTCGGCAACAATGCGCTGGAGTCCGGCTTCTTCGTGGATGTGCCGCCGGACATCTTCGCTGCCCGTCAGTAAATCAATAAAATACCGGTTGCGTCCCTCCGGTGGGGTAAGCCACTGGAACTGATCCGGGTACATTCGGCTGACCAGGTGCAACACCACAAGCCCTGTACGCACAGCTTCCACTTTTGCCGAATTCGTTACAAACAACATCACCCCGCCGCAGCCTTCGCCCTGATGCTTCGAGAAGGTGGGCGTCATGTACATGGAATGGGCAAACACACCTGGCAGTCCGTACGCGTTGAATGCCTTCGCCAACTCTTCTCCATTGACCCATGGAGCACCGATCCATTCAAACGGCCGGGTCGTCCCCCTGCCTTCCGAAAGATTGGTCCCTTCGAAGAAGCAGGTCCCGCTGTACAGCCGCACCGTATCCATCGTAGGAATGTTCGGGGAAGGCGGTACCCACGGAAGACCCGTGTCGGTATAAACCATGTCGCGCGTCCATCCTTCGAGCCGAATCACATCCAGATCACATCCGGTCCCCCGCAAGTCATTGGCCATGCGCGCAAATTCGCCAATGGTCATCCCGGTGCTAATCGGAATCTGCCATCCTCCCACCATGGATTCATATCCCGGCTGCAGCAAGCCGCCTTCACAGCGCTCACCGCCAAGCGGATTCGGCCGGTCCAGGACAAGCAAGCTCTTGCCTTGCTCAGCGCATGCCTCCATGACATAGAGCAGCGTGGTCAAATACGTGTAGAAACGGACACCGATGTCTTGAATATCGAAGATGACCGTGTCCACGTTCTTCAGCATGTCGGCATCCGGTTTACGCCGCGAACCATACAGGCTGTACACCGGCACGCCGAATACCGGGTCCACTTCATCATCGACGTGCTTGCCTGCCTGCAGCTGACCTCGCAGCCCATGCTCGCAAGCAAACAAAGCCGTCAATTCGGACTCGGGTAGGCCTGCAATCACCTCGATAGATGAACGAAAATCCGACGTAAGCCCCGTCGGATTCGTGATGACGCCAAGGCGACGACCCGTGATTTTCTCATGCTTGATGTTCGGCAGCATATCAATTCCGCTCCGCACGTTGCTTCTCATCATATGCTTACACCTCTCGCTTCCGAGGCTACCACACCGTCTTCCACCGGTTTGGCCTCTTCCGGATTCAGTACATTATACGTAACCTTGTGCTGGTATATAGCCCACATACCGTTAAACAAAAATCCAAAGCCAACGACCGTAACCATCAGCGGAATCGCAACGCAGAAGGCTTGAAAGCATGCGCCCAGTGTATAGGCCGGAAACTTCAGGAACAGCTTGACACTGTGGGCCATGGCCTTGAAGATGCCCATCCCTTCCTGAATGACAAGCTGAAAGGTGTAGAATTGGGAGATGAGCGCCATGACAACAAAATAAGTTTGGAACACGCCAATCGCAAGATAGCCGATCCCCTCTTTGCCTCCGTAATACCACCAGGTGGACCATAGAATCAATGTCATCACCACGAAGAAGAAGCCCATGACGACGGCGGGTCCAAGCCCTTTAAGCGCACCTTGAAACACGTCTTTCAGCCTGGACTTGCCCCGCTCCGTTTTGCGGTGATAGGCATAACAAACACCATAGAACAGCGGCATATACAGAACCGGCAGCAGCACCAGCGCTACCCACAGCGGCACAAACATAACCACCGTTACGAGCACCAGCGAGGTAATCATGCTGTATAAGGCCACCGCCGTAATCTCACGGTAAATCTCAACCCCGGTCTTCTTCAACACATCATTCAGCTTGCGCATAGCTTTCCTCTCCTCTTCGTCGTTGTTTACCAATCGATACGCTGTTCCGTCTCAGGATCGAAGAAATGCACCTTATCGAAATTGAAAATGAAGGTTTTGTCCATGCCCGGATAACCCGTCGTTTCCGGGTGAACCTTCGCGGTAACGGTCCGGTTTCCTATGCGGAAGTACACCAGGTTCTCAGAACCGAGATGTTCAACGACCTGAACCTTGGTGGAATATTTGTAATCCAGATTGGTTGTGCCTGGCATATCCTCGCCGGTAATATGCTCGGGGCGAACCCCCAGAATAAGATGCTCATTGTCGTATTTACTCAGCGCACCCGCCATCGCGTCCGGAATGGTGAATACCCCGCCTTCCATCCGGAGGACATTTCCTTCCTTCTGCACATCGATAAAGTTCATCGGCGGGGAACCGATAAAGCCGGCTACGAACATGTTCTGCGGTTTCGCATACAGCTCAGTTGGTGATGCGATCTGCTGGATAATGCCGTTGTTCATCACGACGATCCGCTCACCAAGCGTCATCGCTTCAACCTGATCATGCGTTACATATACAATGGTGGCTTCCAGTCGCTTGTGCAGCTCGGACAGCTCTACCCGCATCTGCACGCGAAGCTTCGCATCCAGGTTCGACAGCGGCTCGTCAAAGAGGAACACCTGCGGGTCGCGCACGATGGCCCGCCCAACCGCCACACGTTGACGCTGTCCACCGGACAGCTCGCGCGGCTTCCTGTCAATCATCGACTCCAGGCCGAGAATGGATGCTGCCTGCGCTACTTTTTGCTCAATATAAGCCTTGGGCTTCTTCAAGTTCTTCAAGCCGAAGGAAAGATTCTCGCGAATCGTCATATGCGGATACAGCGCATAATCCTGAAACACCATGGCGATATCCCGGTCTTTCGGATGAAGATTGTTCACCACCCGGTCGCCGATGACGATATCGCCGGACGTCTGACGCTCAAGGCCTGCAATCATGCGCAGCGAGGTGGTTTTGCCGCAGCCGGAAGGACCGACAAATACCACGAACTCTTTATCATTGATCACAAAGTCCGACCCCCCTACAGCGGTAAAGGTCCCTTTGTTGTCGTCTACAAATTCTTTTCGTATATTACGGAATTCTACGCGTGCCATAACTTTGCCTCCTTCTAGCCTTTAACGGCTCCAATGGTGATGCCTTGCAGGAAATAGCGCTGAAGCGAGAAGAACAGGATCATCATCGGCAGTGCCGCGACGGTTGCTCCAGCCATAAGTGCGCCGAAATCGGTCGTGTCCGCATAAACGAAGGAAGCCAGACCGACTTGAATGGTCCTCATTTCCGTCGAATTTGTCACGAGGAAGGGCCAGAAGAAATCGTTCCAGGATGCAACGAACGTGAAAATCGCCAGCACGGCAAGACCCGGTTTAGCCATCGGAAGAATAACTTTCCAGAAGATGCCGAATTCCCCGCAAGCGTCGATACGCGCTGCATGAATCAGAGAGGTAGGCAGTGATGACATGTACTGCTTCATCAAGAAAATATTGCCCACGCTTACAATGCCGGGAAGAAGAATAGCCGTGTATGTATTCCCGAGATCAAATACGTCAATCATCAAAATATAGAGCGGAATCAGCGTCACTTGCGCCGGGATCATCATCGTGCTGAGCAAAACCCAAAATACCGCTTTGTTCCCTGGGAACTTCAGCTTCGCAAAGGCATATCCTGCGAGTGAGGCCAGGAATACGTTGGTCACCGTCAGGATGGACGAGATCAATAAGGAGTTAAAGAGCCATCTCATGACGTTGGTTTTGCCAAAAAAACGCTCGTACGGGGCCACGGAAAATACGTCCGGAATCATTTTCGGGATAAACGAAGCCGCTGATTTGGTGTCCTGCACAGAGCCAATCAACATCCAGTACATCGGAATGATCGTCAGAACGCTCCATACCACCAAGATGACCGAAGCCACAATCAGCATGATCAATTTTGATCTTGATTTCATAGGTGCACCCCCTTTTAGCTTCAGAAATATGCATTAATACTCCACGTCGGACGAGAAGTATTTGAACTGAATGATGGAAATGACAATAATCAATGCGGCTAATACAAAAGATTGCGCTGCTGCGAGTCCAAATTCATAGAAGTTGAAGGCGGTGCTGTAAATCAGGTAGGCGATGGTTGTCGTCGCGAAGTTCGGACCGCCCTGCGTCATCAGATACACCGAGATAAATACCTGGAAGGACGTAATGACACCCGTCACCAGCAGATACAACGTGGTTGGTTTCATCAGCGGCCACGTAATGCGCCAGAATTTGGACCAACCGCTTGCATGGTCAATATCCGCAGCTTCATAGAGCGATTTGGGAATTCCGCCCATGGCAGCCAAATACAGAATAATGCCCGCACCATGAGAACCGAGCCAGTTCATCAAGATGAGCGAAAAGAGTGCGGTGTTCGATTTGCCGAGCCATATGACCGGGTCAAATCCGAACAAACCAATGAAGCGATTCAGCAGCCCCGCATGGGTCGGATCGTAAATCGCGAGCCATACGACCGAGATGGTGACGCCGGAAGCAACGGCCGGCAAATACATCGTAGCCTTGAAGAACGTCTGCCATTTATTCTTCATCTGAAAAATAAAAAAGGATAATGCATACGTGATGACAATGTTAACCGGAACGGTACCGATCGTAAATAAAACCGTATTCCTCATGGATTTCCAGAACACTTCATCCTGTACCATCCGTGTGTAATTGTCCGTTCCGATCCATTCGGAGCCCATCACGCTATATTCCTGAAAGCTCATCAGAAAGGCGGAGGCGACCGGGTAAAGCGTAAATATCAAGAACAACAGTACGGGAGCCAAAATGAATAAATACGCCCATCCATATTCGCGTAGATAACCCTTCATTGGGGGACGCGAGGGCCGGGTTTGCGCCGGGGCAGTCTGCATTTGATTTCCTCCTTTGCGCACAGGTGAAGTATTTTCATGAAGCCTTTTGAAGCCTGGAGTGGTTGGTTTAAAAAGGGAGTGACCCGTTTTGTTCCTGCTAAGGACAACGGGACACCCCCTTATAACTTCAATTACTGTCCTAAAATTTGTTTGCCTTTATCCTTGAAGTCCTGCGCGATCTGCTCCGGTGTCTTCTCTCCCGAGAACAGCGCCTGAATGTTCGGCTTCACCACTTGCTCCTTGAACTTCTTCTGGTTGCCTGAGGCATCTGCATCGAGGTTCAGGGTCACCGGAATTTCTTTGAAGTTTGCGAAAATTTCCGCTGCTTTGATTGTGGATTCCGTACCGAGTCCTTTGCCTTCATAAAACTCCGCTTGGGATTTGCGAACGAAAGGCAACACCAGTTCATTCGCGGAATTGCCGGCTTTCGCGCCGCTCAGTCCTTCCATGATCAGGAACGTGTTCTTCGCATGCTCTTCGCCTTTATCCTTCTTCTGTTTGAAAGCGACATAGCCTTCACCAAACATGGATGTCTTGCGCTCCGCCCCGTCATTATGCGGAACCGGCAGCAGGACGAACTCGATTTTCGCGCCTTGGACCGTACCGCTGTCAATATCCTTCGCGCGGTTCTGAAGCATCACATCGTAGTAAGGAATCGCTTTGGACACAACCGCGGCTTCCTCTGCATAGAACAGATCCATCCGTTTCGCCGGCGTAACCGCGGCAGTCTCGGCAGGCAAATGTCCGGCTTTCATCAGATCGGACACGAATGTCATCGTGTCCAGAATCCGCTCGTCGTTCCATTGGAACTCGCCTTTATCGTTCAGAACGTCCGGCATGCCGTTGCTGCGTGTCAGCATTTCCATGAAGTCCAGGGAAGTACCGTCCGTCACCAGCGCATACTGCGTATTTCCGTTCGGGAGCTTCTTGGTCAGCTTCTCGGCAGCTGCCTTAAATTCGGTCCAAGTCCAGCCGTTCTCTTGAATAGCCTTCCAGTCGATGCCGGCTTCTTCAAGAATCTTCTTGTTGCCGCCCCAAGCCCAGAGGGATTGGTACAGCGGAAGTCCATATTGTTTGCCCTGGATTTGGCCCAGCTCAAGCGTTCCCGGCAGGTAGTCGTTTTTGATCTCGTCTGTAATATAAGGGGAAAGCTCCAGTGCAAGGCCCGTATCCACATAAGCTCCATCCACCGCGTGGAAATAGAGGTCAGGCGGGTTACCCGCATTCAAGGCCACGTCGAACTTCTTCGGACCTTCAGCCCAGGAGAGCACTTCGGTTTGGACCGTAATGTGCGGATATTTTTCTTTCAGATCCGCCACATGCTCTTTCAACTCATCTTCGTATTTACCATGAACCGGATAAGTCCAGACGACAACCGTATCCTGCTTCGGTGCGGCCTCACCGTTTCCTTCCGATGTGGTCCCGGATCCGCCTTCCGGAGTCTTCGCCCCACCGGATCCGCCGCAAGCTGCGGTAAACACGAGCATCAAAGAAGCCAACAATGTAAGCCAACCTTTTTTCTTCATGTACTACTCCCCTTATCATTTATATATTTGTGGTTTTCGCTATCAACTACAACCGCTTGATCGCTTGCCGACTCTCATCCAGGTATTTCACTGAATTCTCGTAATTCCGGCTGGCGACGCCAAGATATAAAATATCGATAAGATTAAGCTGCGTAATACGAGAGGACATCGCGCCACTGCGAATCTCGTTCTCCGTGGAAGAGGTGTACAAGGGAATGTCTACCGATCGGCTCAAGGTAGAATCACCGTATTTGGTAATGCCAATCGTCTTGCACCCCTTCTCCCTCGCAATGGCTGCTGCGCGGATCACTTCATCCGTTTCACCGGAGTAGGAAATGCATACGGCCGTATCATCTGGCGTCAGCAGTACCGCCGAGGTGAGCTGAACATGTGGATCCGGAAAAGATATGCATACCTTATTAATCCGCAAAAATTTCTGTTGAGCATCCATCCCGATCAGATTGGAAGCCCCTACCCCGAACATGAAAATGCGCTTCGATTGATCGAGGGCCAGAACGGCCTCTTCTACCTTCCCTTCCTCCATAATCTTCATCGTATCCCGAATCGATTGAATGTTGTTGTTCGAGACGTTCTGTATAATTGCAGAAATGCTGTCATTGGGCCGGATATCCTGATACCCGGTGGCTAATGGCTCCTGCAAGTCTCCAGCTACCTTCAGCTTCAGATCCTGATAGCCTTTGAAACCCATCGTTTTGCACAGGCGTACTATGGCAGCCTGACTGGAACCGCTTCGGACTGCAAGATCCGCGACCGACATCTGTATCATCTCTGCCGGTTCCTGCAAAATGAAGGCTGCAACTTTGCGCTCGGACGGATTTAATGAATCATACACCTCACGCAATCGAACCAATCCGCCGTTCATTTCTTGCCCCCCCTTTACAAATAATCCTCTGATGATCACCCATATGTAATATTACTTTACACAACTTGAACGAAAGCATGACTGGTATCGCTTTCAATATCAGTGGATTGAGTTTATTATAAATTGTATGAAATTATATTTCAATACATAATTCATGATTTAAAATTTTATTTTACAACACTTCTGTTTTCTCCTATACTGGTTATAGAAAGCGAAGTGGTTCAATATGGAAATTTTTATCGGTGTGGATGGTGGCGGTACCAAGACCGAAGCAACCGCTATCAACAGCGCTGGAGAAGTGTTGTCCCGGTTTACCAGAGGTTCCACCAATCCCTACATTGTAACCTTTGATAAAGCGATGGAGGAACTCCGAACGGTGTTGGATGGGCTTCTGGCACCTCTTTTTAATAAGTCATTAATATTTACATCAATATGTCTTGGAATGTCAGGTGTAAGCTCTGCAGAAGAACGACGTCGTGTTCAGTCCTTCCTTCATTCCTATTTCCAGCAGCGGCAGCTCTCGATGCGTATTTACATGCGCTCGGAAGCCGAAATTTCATTAATGGCCGTACTGGAACGTCAGTATGGAATACTTGCGATCTCGGGAACCGGATCCAATACCTATGCTATAACCAAATCGGGAGACATCCACCGCGTCGGTGGCTGGGGACATCTTCTCGGAGACGAAGGCAGCGGCTATCAGATCGGACTTCAGGCTCTAAAATCTGTCATTAAGAGCCACGAGGGCATTTTGGCACCCACCATCATGAGCAGCCTGATTGTTGCAGCCTATCCTCTCCAGCATATTACCGATCTCAAATCTTACATTTACCAGCCCGCTATAACGAAACAGGATATCGCTTCCTTCGCCCGCTGCTGCATAGAAGCAGCCGAAGCCGGTGATGAAGCGGCAAACCGTATCATCCGGCAGCAGGCAGAAGAACTGGCCGATACAACAAGCGCTCTCATCAGGCGGCAAGCTGAATTCGCAGAGAGTGAACTCGTGCGGATCGGCTCGATCTTCAAACATTCGCAATCGTTTCGGGAAACGTACACTAGCATTCTGCTAACGCGTTATCCCCGCCTCCGGTTCCCCGAAGGAAATCGTGAACGTACACCCGCCCATGGCGCGGCCCTGTTAGCCTGCAAGCTATTTACAGACGGCGTCTCTGACTTGCTGTAGCTTTACATCAGTGCCCGTCCATATTCCAAGGCAAAAAAGGAGACCTGTCTCATGACGAATATTCTAAGTCAATTGACAACCGAACAGCCTCATGAAAATACGCAGAACATTGATCAGTTGAGCTCAGAACAAATTATGATCCTCATCAATAGCGAGGATAGCCTGATCACCGATGCGATCCGCGAGCTTATTCCTCTTATAGCTAGAGCGGCAGATCTCGTAGTAGAAGCTTTCCAGAAGGGGGGCAGATTGTTCTATATAGGTGCCGGAACCAGCGGTCGAATCGGGATTCTGGATGCATCCGAGTGTCCGCCTACCTATGGGACAGACCCTTCTATGGTGCAGGGATTGATCGCTGGTGGTTTCAGGGCCGTGAAGGAAGCTATCGAAGGTGCCGAGGATAGCGAGGAGTTAGGTGAACAGGATATCCATGAAAACGGGATCAACGAGAAGGATGTTGTCATCGGCATCGCTGCAAGCGGCCGCACGCCCTATGTTCTTGGTGCAATGAGACGCGCCAAGGAGTGTGGAGCCGTTGTCATCGGACTCTGTAATAACTACGAATCGCCGATGCATCAGTACGCGGATTTTGTGATCGAAGCTGTTGTCGGACCGGAAGTGATCATGGGCTCCACGCGGATGAAGGCCGGTACTTCGCAAAAGCTGATTCTGAACATGCTGACAACGACCGCCATGATTCGAATCGGCAAAGTGTACAAAAACCTAATGGTCGACCTCAACCCGTCCAATAACAAGCTTGTGCATCGCGCCAAACGCATTATCACCCTGGCAACGGGAGCATCTGAGGATGCTGTTGAGAAGGCATACCATGAATCCGGCGCCCATGTCAAAACCGCCATCGTGATGCTTCTGGCTAATGTCAATGCCGCAGAAGCGTCCAAACTCCTTGACGGTACCAGCGGATTTGTTCGCAGCGCGATCGATATGAAAACAACGAAGTAGCATATTTCGTGCTTCTATGGCCTATCATGAACATCGATCGTAAAATGAAACGGGATATCCCAAGATCATGTTGATCTGGAGATATCCCGTTTATTTGTTCGCCAGCATGGACCTTCATTTACAGTTAGTCGTCATCATACTAATGGGCCGATTGGTCTCGTCGTTCCTTGTAGTCCGATCATGCCCTTATCGGATCAATCAGATTTAGCCTCACTCATAGAACCGAGCCTTCTTGAAATGCATAAGTTCATCGACCTTTGTCCGACTTCCAACCTACCTGTTGTTCACTCCATGCCCACAGGCGAGCGGCAAGTTTCGGATCCCTTGCCTTCTCGGTGGTCTTGGCTGGTTTGCATTTAACGTAATATTCCCCTGTCACATGCTCTACTTCAGGGCTTGAAGCCAAGTAAATCGCTGTCCGCGCACCTTCCTGCGCGGTTAGAAAGAACGGACCAAGTAGCTTATGGACCGCTCTGCCAAAGCCTGTATCCCGGTTCACGCCAATGCTGGTACTCACTGCACCGGGATGGAGCGCATTGACCGTTACCTTTGTCGGCTGCATCCGACGAGCCAGCTCTTTCGTAAATAAAATATTCGCCAATTTGGACTGCGCATAACCTTTGACCACATTGAATCCTTTACCGAGATTAGGGTCATCCAAGTGGATGCTGCCCACTTTGTGTGCGCCAGAGGATACGTTCACAACCCTCCCCTGGCGGGCACGCTGAAGAGGCTCCAGGAGCTCGTTCGTCAGTAAAAAATGCCCCAGATGATTGACCCCCATCATGGCTTCATATCCGTCCTGCGTCAATTCCCGCTTGAGGGTGACCACACCCGCGTTGTTTACCAATACATCGAGCCTGTCGTATTTGGCCTTAAAGTCGGAAGCAAAAACTCTGATGCTATCAAAAGAGCCCAAATCCAATGTCATCAGCTCAATTTTCGAGCTGCCGCTCTCTTGTAACGCTTGCCGAAGAGCCGCTTCTCCTCTGGCTTGGCTCCGACAAGCCATGACGACGTGCCCTCCCCCTTTGGCCAGCTCCACGGTTGTCGCCAGGCCCATTCCGGAGTTCGCTCCTGTCACGATGATGATTTTCCCTGTCATGTCATTCATCCACAGACCTCCTGCTTCGTATACCTTCTACCATTGTAATAAAAAAACGTCTATCGACGTACTTTCTCAGAAGACAGACCGCATTTAGCGGAAATTTTTCTTGCGAGATAAGGATGGTAAGCCTCTGAAGTTTATACTTTCTTATCTCTAAAAAAAAGTCCCGCCACCAACATCCATTTGGAGACGAGACTTTAATAACGCACTGGATAAAGCTTATGGCAGGCTTAAACGCCTCAAGCGCCGCCATTCATCGCAAGTATGATGGCAGCCAGACCGAAACAGAGATTCAGCAAGCACAGAAATACTAGTGTCTGCTTCTGATTGAGTCCCGTTGCCAATAAACGATAATGCGCCTGGGATGCATCGGCCTGATAGATCGGCTTCGACTGAAGCATTCTGCGGATGACTACGATGATATTATCGAAGATCGGCACGCCCAGTGCGAAGATTGGAACGAATAAGGACGCCAGGGTTGCCCCTTTAAACGCACCATCCAGAGCAATAATCCCGAGTATGAACCCAAGGAAAGTGGCTCCGGCATCCCCCATAAACACTCTGGCCGGCGGCTTGTTGTACTTTAGATATCCTAGCGCGGCACCTACAAGAATGACAGCGAGGAGCGCGGACTCGCCTCTGCCCAGCGTAATCGCCACAACAAACAGCGTACCTCCGGATATGGCGGAGAGTCCTCCGGCAAGACCGTCGATGCCATCCGAGAAATTAATGACTGTCGTTACACCGAAAATCCACAGAATCGTTAAGATGAGCTGCAGCCATTCCGGCAGGTTAATATACTGACCCGTAAACGGATTGTTGAATCCTTCAAACGCGATGCCATAGCTGTATACAACGACGGCTGCGCTGACCTGTACAATGAGCTTCGGCAGCGATGCCAGCTCCTTGCCCTGGGACTTATACCAATCGTCCACGAGGCCAATCCCGAGAATCAAGGCGCTACCGATAAAGATACCTACCGCTTCCCTTGAAATGACGCCGGTAAGTGCAAAATAAGTGATGAAAAATCCGATAAATATGGCGATTCCCGCCGTCAGCGGTATTGGCTCGCGGTGTATTTTCCGCTCGCTGTCCGGCCTTGGCTTGTCCACAAAATCAAGCTTGATCGCAAGCTTGCGAAATGGCGGAATCAGGACCAATACCAGCACCATAGATATGACAAACGCTGCAAAATATAGCATAGTTTCCTCCCAATAAATGATGAATAATGGAGAACATTGCAATCTAAGTATATGACTTATATCGAACTCTATCAACCTATTAGAAAGAAAAAGACTGCTGCATCAGTAGAATTTCTACTTAGCAGCAGCCCTCCCGGACTTTACAGGTTAAGACTCCTTCTTCACCACAAGTCCGATGATCATAACGATAAGTGCCAGCAAAGCAATCAACTGATCGATGGTCATGGCCAAAAGCCTCCTTCAAGCAGGATGACTCTTGCCCGGGCTACACATCTCCCTCTCCCGTTAAATGCCTTACGTTTTCCCCACTACCATCTTATGAGGGCTTCCACCCGTTTTATGACGGGGACCGCCAAAAAACCTGCCCCCGTTTATAAAAAACGGGAGGCAGGTTTCCAGCTTAGCTTTGAAAATGAGGCACTGATATAGGGATGAGCGATTCGCACGAGCAGTGGGTGCTCACCCTGTTGTCCTTAGTGTTCGGTTTATGACATCGCTTCGGATTAAGGCTTCACCTTACTCCGTCACAATGTCATAAATCAATACTGGCGCATCCGCATGATCTGCAATCCGAATGCTCTCATACAGCTTCTGCTTCACGTCATCTACGTTCTCGCGGTTAGCATGAATGGTTACAAGGGAATCGCCCTTCTTCACGGCATCGCCGACCTTCTTGTTCAGCATCAGGCCTACAGCCAAGTCAATCTCGGATTCCTTCGTTGCACGACCGGCTCCAAGCAGCATCGCTGCGGTACCGATCTCATCCGCTACTAGCTCCGCGACAACACCGTCCTGCTGTGCAGGAAGCTCAATCAGATACTGCGCCTTCGGCAGTCGGTCGGGGTGATCCACCACGGATGGATCTCCGCCCTGGTTCTGGATGAATTCCTTGAATTTCTCCAATGCCTTGCCGTTGCGGATAACCTCTCTTAACATCTCTTCGGCATCTTCAAGCGAATCTGCCTTTTGAGCAAGGAAAACCATCTGCCGGCCTAGAGCCAGGCACAGCTCCTCCAGATCCTTCGGACCCTCGCCGCGAAGCGCATCGATTGCTTCCTGTACTTCCAGCGAATTGCCGATCGCAACCCCAAGCGGCTGACTCATATCGGAAATGACGGCCATCGTTTTGCGGCCGACATTGTTGCCAATGCTAACCATGGCGTGTGCCAATTCCCTGGCATCCTCCACGGTTTTCATGAACGCGCCTGCTCCGGTTTTAACATCCAGTACAATCGCATCCGAGCCTGCAGCAATCTTCTTGCTCATAATGGAGCTGGCAATCAGCGGAATGGAATTAACGGTAGCCGTCACATCCCGAAGCGCATACAGTTTTTTGTCCGCCGGGGTGAGGTTCCCGGTTTGGCCGATGACGGCGATTTTATGTTGATTCACAAGGTTCACAAAT
Organism: Paenibacillus sp. 2KB_20; assembly: GCF_052115765.1. NCBI lineage: Bacteria > Bacillati > Bacillota > Bacilli > Caryophanales > Paenibacillaceae > Paenibacillus > Paenibacillus sp. 2KB_20. Next base: position 137,826 of record NZ_JBFRHH010000010.1, read on the forward strand.
TCGTCTTTGCTGATCTCCACATGAAATCCTTCAATGGACTCCAACTTGTCAATCGTTCCTCCGGTATGGCCGAGGCCGCGTCCGGACATCTTCGCTACGGGAATATCCAGTGCCGCTACAAGCGGAGCCAGAACGAGTGTCGTGGTGTCGCCTACGCCCCCGGTGGAGTGTTTATCAACCTTGATTCCCTCAATTGCGGACAGATCAATCGTTTCTCCGGAGTTTACCATTGCCATCGTCAGGTCCGCCCGCTCCCGATCGGTCATGTCCTGGAAATAAATCGCCATGTTCATGGCGCTCACCTGATAGTCGGGAATATCTCCCTTGGTATATCCGTCGATGAAGAAATTGATCTCTTCGGTTGTCAGTTCCTTGCCGTCTCGTTTCTTCGCAATTAAATCAACCATTCTCATCGTACATTCTCCTCACTGTTTGCGATGATTGTGTTCCTTCCACGGGCATCACTACAAATGCGGATTGTTCTTCCAATCGCCGTTGCCCCGCTTCACTTCTCCAAAACAATTCCGCCTTCTTCGCTCGGGACAGTTTCCTTACAACGAAATCGCTGTATCCAACGCGACTTCCATCATCTCGTTAAACGTCGTTTGGCGCTCCTCGGACGAAGTCTCTTCCCCTGTCAGTAAGTGGTCACTTACAGTCAGGATCGTCAGAGCATTTACGCCGAAGCGTGCGGCAATTGTGTAGAGGGCCGTTGTTTCCATCTCTACGCCCAGCACGCCGTGCTGCATCAGCTTCTCAACCACTGATTTGTCCTCACGGTAGAACACATCGGACGTGAACACGTTACCGACATGCATCTTAAGGCCTTTCTCCTTGCCGCGCTCATACGCGCCGAGCAACAGCGGGAAGCTGGCGATCGGGGAGAAATCATAACCGTTAAAGTGGTGACGGTTCATGCCGGAATCCGAGCAAGCCGCCTGGGCCAGGATAACGTCGCGCACACGAACGTGCTCTTGCATCGCACCGCATGTTCCGACACGGAACAAATTTTTGACGCCATAATCCCGAATGAGTTCATTGACATAAATCCCGATGGAAGGCACGCCCATGCCCGAACCTTGCACGGAGATGCGTTTTCCTTTGTAGGTTCCCGTAAATCCGAGCATGCCCCGCACTTCGTTGTAGCAGGTCACATCCTCCAGATACGTCTCGGCAATAAATTTAGCGCGCAGCGGGTCGCCTGGCAGCAGAATCGACTCCGCAATATCTCCTGGTTTCGCTCCAATATGTGTACTCATGTCCCATTCCTCCACATTTTCGATTATTTCAAATCATTCAAAAAGCTTGTTCCGTGCTCTGGCAGCTTCACGCCAAAGTTGTCGGCAACCGTGGCGCCAAGGTCAGCAAAGGTTTTGCGAAGCGGAAGTTCCTTCCCCTCCGCAAAACGTGGAGAATAAACAAGCAGCGGTACGTACTCACGCGTATGGTCCGTTCCTTTGTAAGTCGGATCATTCCCGTGGTCGGCCGTGATGATCAGTAGATCCTTTTCCGTCATTTTCTCAAATACCTCGGGCAGGCGCTGATCGTAATCCTCCAACGCTTGGCCATATCCTTTTGGATCGCGTCGGTGTCCGTATACCGCATCGAAATCCACGAGGTTCAGGAAGCTCAATCCCTTGAAGGATTCACCCAGGGTTTGCACCATTTTGTCCATGCCGTCCATATTCGATACGGTTCTGACTGCCTTCGTAATGCCTTCGCCATCAAAAATATCGGAGATTTTACCAAGAGCAATGACGTCTAGACCAGCATCTTTCATTTCGTTCATCGTGGTACGTCCGAATGGCTTCAAGGCATAGTCATGCCGATTCGCCGTACGCTTGAAGCTCCCCACCTCGCCAATGAACGGACGCGCGATGATCCGGCCGAGCATATAAGGATCTTCCAGTGTGATTTCGCGGCAGAATTCGCAGATTTCGTACAGCTCTTTCAGTGGAACGATATCCTCATGCGCAGCGATTTGAAGCACGGAGTCCGCCGAGGTATAGATGATCAAAGCCCCCGTTTTTACGTGCTCTTCGCCAAGCTCTTCGATAATCTCCGTTCCGCTGGCCGGCTTGTTCCCGATGACCTTGCGTCCGGTCTTCTCTTCAATGCGCTGGATCAGCTCATCCGGGAATCCGTCCGGGAACACGCGGAATGGCGTATCGATATACAGGCCCATGATCTCCCAGTGACCCGTCATGGTATCTTTGCCATTCGAAGCTTCCTGCATCTTCGTATAGTAAGCCCTAGGTTTGTCCGCGACAGGGACTCCCTCGATCTCCCGAATGTTGGACAGCCCGAGCGCTGCCATATTCGGCATGTTGAGCCCGCCGCATTCGCGGGCGATATGACCCAGCGTGTCGGATCCGACATCGTCAAAATCAGCCGCATCCGGTGCTTCACCGATACCTACAGAGTCCAATACGATCAAGTGAATTCGGTCAAAACGTTCCATATCCATTGCTCCCCCTCATATATGAGTTTTTAATCAAACTATCCATAAGGCTCGCTTGTAGTAGTCCTTCAAACCTGGCTTACAGGAACAGTCCGGTAATCGTGGCCGACAGCACGCTCACCAGCGTTGCGCCGTACAACAGCTTGAGACCGAAACGCGCAACCACGTTCCCCTGCTTCTCGTTCAGGCCTTTGACCGCGCCGGCAATGATGCCGATCGAGGAGAAGTTCGCAAAGGACACCAGGAATACCGATACGATACCCACGGTGCGTTCGGACATATTCGTGAAGTTGGCCAGATCGAGCATCGCAACGAACTCATTCGATACCAGCTTCGTAGCCATGATGCTGCCTGCATCCACTGCTTCTTTCCAAGGCACGCCCATGACAAAAGCAAATGGAGCAAAAATATATCCTAACAGCTCCTGGAAGGTGATTCCGAAAATAATATCAAAAATGCCGTTGATCATCGCGATTAAAGCAACGAAACCAAGGAGCATCGCTGCAACGGTAATCGCTACCTTGAAACCGTCCATGATGTACTCGCCCAGCATCTCGAAGAAGGATTGCTTCTCCTCTTCTTGCACCTCCAGGATATCCTCTTCCTTATCCACCTTGTAAGGATTGACGATGGAAGCAATGATAAATCCGCCAAACAGGTTCAGTACAAGCGCGGTCACCACGTACCGTGGCTCGATCATGCTCATGTAAGCACCGACGATCGACATCGATACCGTGGACATCGCGGAAGCACAGAGCGTATACATACGGTGCTTCGGAATTAAGGCGATCTGTTTTTTTACCGAAATAAACACTTCGGATTGCCCCAGAATCGCGGAAGCTACCGCGTTGTAAGACTCCAGCTTACCCATGCCGTTGACTTTACTCAAGACGAGACCGATATATCTTACGATAAACGGCAGCACCTTAATATATTGAAGTATACCAATCAACGCGGAAATAAACACGATTGGCAGCAGGACATTCAAGAAGAACGGACCATTACCTTCAATGGCAAAGCCGCCAAATACAAACCCGATTCCGGCTCCGGCGTAGTCAAGCAGCGCTTTAAACGTATTCGCTATCCCTTTAACAAGATACTCGCCGACATTGGTGTTCAGCAGTATAAATCCAAGGATCAGCTGCAGCCCAATCATGACAGCCAGCGGACGGTAACGAATGTGGCGCTTATCATTGCTGATAAGGAACGCAAGACCGAATACGACCAGCAAACCTAGTATGGCGATTAAATATTTCATCGTCGTTGTTCCCCCATAGGTGAATTTTTTGATATTACTCGGCTACCGAATCATCGACAATCGAAAATGGCCAAGACATTAGTAGGATGAGCTGGATTGGCCGCCCTCCATGATTTTCACGCCGCAGCTCGCACCGATACGCGTTGCACCCGCTTCAATCATGCGGTCCATGTCTTCCTTGCTGCGTACGCCGCCGGAAGCCTTCACACCGGTGTTCTCGCCAACGGTCTTGCGCATCAGGGCAACGTCTTCCGCCGTCGCTCCGCCCGTGGAGAACCCTGTTGACGTCTTCACGAAATCGGCTCCAGCTTGCACAGACAACTTGCTTGCACGCACCTTTTCTTCCTCCGTCAGAAGGCTTGTCTCAATGATGACTTTAACCAGAGCTTTGCCTTTCGCCGCGTCCACTACAGCCTGAATATCGTTCAGTACAAACTCATCGTTACGATCTTTAAGCGCTCCAATGTTGATTACCATATCAACCTCTTTGGCCCCGTTAGCGATAGCGTCCTTCGCTTCAAAGGCTTTTACCGCGGATGTCGCAGCTCCCAGTGGGAAACCGATGACCGTGCATACTTTGACGTTGGTGTCCGCTAGCTGCTCAGCACAGTAGGATACCCAAGTCGGGTTCACACATACCGAAGCAAATCCGTACTTTTTGGCCTCATCCGTAATTTTCGTAATCTCGGCTTGGGTTGCATCCGCCTTCAAGAGCGTGTGGTCGATCATTCCTGCTATATTCATCTGGTTAAAACACTCCTTAATCTGTTTTTTTTGCAATCTTGTAAAAGCGCTATCATAACGCTTAATCCTTTAGACGGGACCATCATATCACAGACCTGAACATATGTAAAATGCATATTGAAAATATGTTCATTCCCATTTATTGCAATGATATATATCATTGTTCGCTGAGCGACAATTCATCATTCAGGAATAATCTAACAATTCATTCCTTTTACTATGCTCTATACCCGATCAAGGTAAACATAAACAGAAAAGAAGCCCCTCTTCCTGCATAGAGAGCTAATTTCAACGCATTAAAAAACACCTCATCAAGGCGAGCGAGAAGCTGTACCGGCTTCAAATCTCCCTAAAACGAGGTGTCTATTTCATTATCCACATCAAGTTGAGCATTTCATGATAACAAGGCTTGCGCCGTGAACTGGTCCGTCACCAGAATGTTTGCATATTTACCGACCAGCGCCGCTCGAATGGCATCTACCTTTCGCTGCCCGCCTGCGACGAGAATGGATTTTTCCTTGTGCCGAAGATCATCCAAATCGATGCCCACCGTACGATTGTTAATATTCTCGCTGCACACCCTGCCCTCCACATCAAAAAACCGAGAGCAAATATCGCCCGCACCGATCTTCTGCAGCAGCTTCTGTTCTTCCTTGCTAAGATAGCCGAGCCTAAACAGAAGTGCGTCCTCATGAACAGTACCGACCGTGAACATGGCGATGTTGGCTTGTTTGCCTAATTGGATAATCCGCTGGATATGCCGGTCTCGCTCCACCATTTCTTTCAGCTCAGTGGTATCAAAGATGACGGGCAGCGGCAAATATCTCGCCATCGTGTGGTACGCCTCAGCAAAAAGATTGACAATCTCGGCGGCGTACGTGTTCACATGCGAGTGGCTGACACCGCCCTTCAACTGCACGACCTCTACGCCCCGAACGGGCTTCTGCTGCAGCTGAAGTGCCACGGCATGCATGGTCGTTCCCCAGGTCACGCCGATAATATCAGCATCCTGAACCGTTTCATGAAGGTAATCGGCTGCCCTTTTGCTGATATGCTTCTGAATTTCGCGGTATTCATTGATGGGGGAATAACTCACCAGCACCTGTTCCAGTTCGTACTTCTTCTTCACTCCTTCGCCCAAAGCGTCCAGGTCCTCGAGAGGGTCCACAATGCTGATCTGCACATAGCCCTGCTCCTTGGCGTGCTGAAGCAGCCTGGAGACCGTAGGACGTGAAACGCCGAGTCTTGTCGCGATATCCTGCTGGCTGTAATCCGACATATAGTACAATCTTGCCGCCTCAATGCTAAGGCGCTGTTTATCCTGATCCATGATCCAACCCACTTTTATTTATGTCGTAACCGAATTGGGTACATTATAACGTGATCTGACACAAAATTCGATAGCGAGTTGGAGCTGGCATATATCTTGAACTAAGGTTACCCCAGTCTGATCAAAACCGCAGATTTATCGTCAGACAATTTAAATCGTGGATAGGTAATACATTCCGGATCGCTTTGTTCCAACGCCACCAGCCAATCGGCATACTCTTTCAGTCCCCGCGACTTAATATTGCGGAACAAAATTTCCTCGGAGGTCCGTCTGCCCCCATTCACCAATTTTTCTGGATAATAGAGTCCGTCGGTATGCAGCAGCAGCTCCTCAAGCTGAATCCGGTTAATCTTGCCGTACTCAATAAAATCCTCCGCGTCCAAACGTCCATTCAGAACGGAGTAGCCTCTGGCCGTATTCATTTTTTCTTTATTCTTGAGAATGCGAGGCTTCACCAACTCCCATAACTGATCCTTCGACTGGACTCCGGCCAGGACGGCCTGTTCCCAGATTAGCTTGGATTCATAATCAATATGCGCCACATGGTCCCGTGTCACCATGCGCACAGACCCGTCAGCATAGGCACCCATAATCATGCAGTCGCCTGATTGAGCATATTCGATATAATGGTCAGTAATCCGGATCACTGCAATTCCCGCCGTCCATAACTGATCCTTGGAATCGGTCGGTATGTCGTGCGCCTGCATTTCCACTCCCAATATGCGATTGGCCTCACGGGTCAACTGCTCCAGATTACGCTTTTCTTCCGGTGAAATCTGCTCAAAATATCGCTTTAACAACTGCGAGGCAATCCGTCCGCCAGTCTCCCCCTCTGAGCCTCGAAACGGCACCAACGAAGTGGCACCGTCTATAACGCCGTATATCTGCAGCTGATCGTTGATAATAAGCGCATCCTCGTTCCAGATACCGCTCCCCTGTATCGACAAATTTTGCACTTTCATCATGTTTTCATATCCCTCCCACGGAGCTCCCCCGCATATGATCTCGTTCTCCAATCTCTGTATGACAGATCAGGGAAGAAGGGGCAGCAGATCGGCCGCCTTCTGCTTCAGATCCGGTCTACGCTCTATCTCCAAGGCTTTCAGTGTTTCATCGATTCGGTTCCAACGTCTGTAATCGTCAGACATTGGTGCAATCCCGTCATCATTCCCGACCAGCCGTAACAACATGTTATAACGGGTCCCCTCCGCTGTTTGCCGCGCCAGCGAGTCCAGGCTGTCTTGACGGACCGGCATATAGCCTGTCGCATCCAGCAAAGTGTCCTGTATATACGGGGAAGCGATGTGGTTAACAAGCTCCTGCGCCAGTTCTCTGTTGCCTCCCCCGGCAAGCACGGCGAAAGCGCTAAAGCCCGGCGAGACCCCTTGGTCCACTGCTCCCGGCAGAGGAACTACGCCATAATTGAACTTGCCTGCAATATACTTATCCATCCACTGCATATGTTGCGAGCTTGATACCAGAAGCAGAATCTGTCCGTCCATGAATTCACTCAGAGCCAGTCGGTGCTCCAGAGGAAACATCACACCGGAATCAAACACCAGCCTGTTCCATGCCCCCAGAAGTTCAAGCAGCCGCTCTCCCCTCTCCTCTTCTGCCGGATGGCCCCACATATTCAAAAAAACAAAGGCCAAATTCTCATCCACCGCCATTACCTGCTTCCACTTGATGGACGCATTGCGATGGTTCAGACCTCTCACCCAGCCTGAAATCTCTTCATTTAATTGCTCAAGATCCGCAAATTCCAGTTCTCTCTGAAAACTTGCGTTCCGAAGCTTGTCTTGATTATAGTAAAGTACCGGAATCGATGCACCGGCAGGCATCGCCCACAGCTTACCTTGAAACGTGAACGCATTGCGGGCTGAAGCCGTTAGGTCCGTTGTCTCACCTGGCAGTTTGATGGGCACGAGCGCCCCGTCTTCTGCCCATTCCGCCAGACCGTAGGCATTGTTCAATTCCGCAATTTGCGGAGCACGTCCTGCAGAGATGGCAGCTGACAATTCCGAATGCAGCGCCTCATACGATTGGAAGGTGCGCACATTCATCTCCACTTCATGATAACGAGCCTGCAAGGACTTAAGTATCGGTTCCCATTCACTGCTGTAAATCCAGCATTCCATTCGCTCTATTTCCTTGATCCTCTGCTCCGGCGGATGCCCGAGCCGCCGGAAATAAGTCGAGTAAACGACCAGACTTCCGGCAATAATCAGTACAAAGACAATCCAGATCAGCCCATTCTTGCTCCAAATCCGATTTTTCCGCTCCAGCATGCACCCCTCCTTTTTTTACATTATAAAAGGAAGCAATATTGAAGGAGAACTACCAAATCGAGCATCGCAAGCATAAGTTACAAGGACAACCCCTTGCTGCCCGACAACTTGTTCGCAATCAGCAGCGATATAAGCGTAGTCACCGTAAGAATAGAGGCAAGTGCGGCGCCGGTGCCGTAATTGGAGGTAAAAACCTCACTGTAGATCGTGACGGATATGGTCGCCGTTGCTCCATAATACAGAACAAGCGTGGAGCTTAATTCATTAATCGTTGTAATCCAGCTGAGGATGGCTCCGGATATAACGCCTGGCGCCATCAGCCGGCCCGTCGTTTTGAAGAAAGTTTTCATCGGCGGCTCGCCAAGGCTGATCGAAGCCTCTTCCACGCTTCGGTCCAGCTGGTGAAGAACCGCCGTACTCGACCTGATCGTGTACGGGATTTTTCGTATCACGTAGGCAATGACAAGGATGATCCATGTTCCGGTCAGCACTATCGGCGGCTTGTTAAAGGCAATGATCAGACTTATACCAAGCACGGTGCCCGGCATGATATAGGGAATCATAATGATGCCGTCGATAAAAGCCGTGAATTTGGACCTTCGCCGCACGAGAATATAAGCGATGAGCATGCCCGCAATAACCATGACGATGATGGACAACACAGAGTAAGAGTACGTATTCATGATCGCTTTGGGCACACGGAAGAACACTTCTTTATAGCTGTCTAGACTGAATCCGCTATGGAACACCGGTCCCTTTTTCGCAAGGAAGGAGGTCACAAGCACGGTCAGCTGGGGCATAATGGATATACAGGCTGGAATAAATGCCAGCACGGTCAACAGAACCTTCGGCATCCGCTTCAGCTTCTTCACCGTCGGCGTTCGCATGCCGGTCATGGAATAATTTTTGCGGGATACAAAATACCGCTGACCAAACAAAACGGCCGTTGAGAAAAAGATCATGACCACACTCAGCGTGCTGGCCATTGCGGGATTGCCGCCCATCTCACTGATAAATTGCTCGTAGGCCAGAATCGGCAGCACTTTATAGCCCTGCCCAAGCAGCATTGGCGTGCCGAAATCGGCAAATGAAGCCATAAATACCATCAGTGCCCCTGCCGACAGCGTAGGAAATATGAGCGGCAGCGTCACGGTTCGCAAACGATTCCATGCTGTCATTCCCAGACTCTCGGATGCTTCTTCCAACGAAGTATCGATCGTCTTGAGTGCACCGGATACATACAGGAAAATATGAGGGTAGAATTGCAGGGCAAATACGATGACAATCCCGTGCCAGCCGTAGATGGAAGGAATATCAATCCCCAACTCCCGGATGAGCCTCGTAACAAAGCCGTTATTGCCCATCAATAAAATCCATGAATACGCTCCGATAAATGGCGGAGATAGCAGAGACATAATCACCATCATCTGCATCAAGCCTTTGCATTTGATGTCGTATCTTGTTGCGATGTAGGCTAGCGGGGTGCCGATCAGAATTGCCAGCACGGTTGCCAACGCGGATACAAGAAAGCTGTTCAGCAGAGCCTGATGGTAATACTTGAGCTGAAAGAAATCCAGGTAGTTCTGCAGGGTTATGCTCCCGTCCTTGCCGATAAAGCTGTTTAACAGCAGGGACACCAGCGGGTAAATAATGAACACCAGCATGAAGATATACACACATACGGTTACAAACGTCCAGAAATCCCATCTTCTGAGCAGCAGACGCTGTCCAACGGTCGGAGACCCGACGGGCTTAAGCTTCGCCTGCACGATAGATCACCTCCAGGCCAACGCTGTCATACATAACGGACCGTTGAAGCTGAAAATCCAGAAACAACCGTTGCTTCTCCTGAAACAGACTTAGGGTTTTGCCCGGATAATCATGTACATCGATAAAGGTCCCGTCCTCAAGCTTCATTAAGTAACTCACCTTATCGCCCAAGAAGCTGACAGCTTGAACGATTCCTTCAAAGGCAAAAGTGGGACTTGGTTCCGCGCTGATCTGCACCCGCTCGGGACGAATTGAAAAAATCACTTTGCCTGAATAAGATTGTTTGATTGGCAGCTGCGTCTCTTTGCCGAGCAATCGTATTGTTCCGATCCCGTCGTCACCGCCCGATTCAGACGTGCAGGTTCCTTCCAGAAAGTTGGAAGTACCGATAAAATTGGCCACGAACTGATTCCGGGGGTATTGATAGATGTCCCTCGGGGAAGCGATCTGCTGGATGACTCCCTCGCTCAGTACTGCGATCCGGTCCGAAACGGCGAGCGCCTCTTCCTGGTCATGCGTCACATAAATAGTGGTGATATTAAGCTCCTTTTGCAATTGACGGATATCGGTCCGCATTTTCACCCGGAGCTTGGCATCCAAATTGGACAGCGGCTCGTCCATTAGCAGCAGTGCGGGACGGATGACAATTGCTCTTGCCAGAGCAATCCGCTGCTGCTGTCCCCCGCTCATGTTACCGGGTATCCTGTCTCGGAGATCGGCCAGCTCCACCATCTCCAGCGCTTCCATCACCCGGCTCTCGATGTCCCGTTTCGAAATTTTCCGGGCGCGAAGCCCGTAGGCCACATTGTCAAACACACTCAAATGGGGGAAGATCGCGTAATTCTGAAACACCATCCCGATATTGCGCTCATGGGTAGGCACGTCATTAATGACTCGGCTGCCAAAGTAGATATCCCCTTCCTCTTGTTTATAGAAGCCGGCAATCGTTCGGAGAAGAGTGGTTTTCCCACAGCCGCTCGGTCCCAGCAGGGTAAAAAACTCCCCTTCGTTTATTGAAAAATGCGCATCATTAACCGCCTTGTTCTCTCCAAAGTATTTTGTAACATGATCGAATACCACTTGACTCATGAATGCCTCCATATCCGAGAGGACGACTGCCCACGGATCAACCAGCCATCCCCCCACCTTTGTGCTCTATTCCTTGCCCATCATAATATCGTTGAATCTACTGATAACGGCTTCTTTGTTATCTGAAGCCCAGCTAAAGTCGTAATCAACCAGTTCGATGTCCGCAGTCTGAGGCAAGCCTTCCACCGGTTCTACATCATCTCGAACCGAGCGGCGCTTAAATTCCTTTTGCACCAGTTCCTGCACATCCTTGCTGACAATAAAATCAATAAACTGCTTCGCTTCATCCGGATTTTTGGTTCCTTTGATGATTGCAGCCCCATCAGGTACAGCCGAAGTGCCTTCGCTCGGATAAATAATGCCGATCTGCGAGCCGCCTTCCATGTACCGCAGTGCAGCATCTTCCAGTGTGATGCCGAGAGCAAACTCACCGTCAGGTACGGCGCGTTGGACCAGACTGGAACCCGACAAAATTTTGCCGTCCATATTGGCCACAAGTTTCTTGACATACTCCCACCCCTGCTCGTCGTCCTTACCAAAAGCCGTCAGCATGGTCACCAATTGCGTATAGGAGGAGCCCGACTTGCCTGGATCGGCAAATGCAATCTGCCCCTTCCACTTGGGATCCAGCAGATCCTCCCAAGATGCAGGCAGCTCATCCTCGGATACCAGCTCTTTGTTGTAAGTGATTACCATCGGGAGAGCGTTAAACGGTGTCCAATAGTTGGACGGATCCAGATAGCCCGGGAAAATATCCCCCTTCTCGTTTGTTTGATACGGCTCGAAATATTCGCTAAATGATGCCAAGGAATCGGCTCCTCCTGCCCAAAAAATATCCCCGAGCGGATTGCTTGCCTCAGCCTGCACACGCTTCAGCAATTCCCCTGTACCGCCGGAGATCAGATCGACGGATATACCTGTCCGATCCTGAAACTCTTTGATAATCGGGTTGTTGATTTCGGCTGCATTCGGCGAATAAATGGTCAGCTTTCCCGTACCCGCGCTGGAATTCGAATTGGAATTCGAGGAATCAGACTCCCCCTTGCCTTCGGTCGCAGGAGCACCACAAGCTGTAATAACACCTAACAAAATAATCACACTAGCGATTGCGGTAAGCCATCTTTTCACCATTTTTTTGTATCCCCCTTTATTTTTGTGTTATTTTCCCTTCCACGAATTTACTATACCTGTCAGGCTTCCACCTCTCAACGAGACAAAATTGCATAAATGTTTAATTTTTTGCTTAATTGCGTGAATCTAAGCGTTTAAAAAAGAAGGCCTTTAGCTTTCAAAGGCCTTCTTCGTCCAATTTTCTTACACAAATATTACATTCCATGTGATTCCAGCATTCTTTTACGATATTCCGTCGGCGTTTCCCCAGTATATTTACGAAAAATTTGACTGAAATAACGGGAATCCTGATACCCCACGGCAAGCGAAACCTCATAAATCCTCACATTCTCGTCCCCCAGCAATCTCTTTGCCTGCTCCATTCTTAACCGGGTTAAATATTCTATAAAGCTTACACCAAGCCGTTTGCGGAACAGACGGCTGAAATGCGCCTCGCTCAAGTGAAACCGGGCAGCCAGCTGTTGCAGGCTGATATCTTCGTTAAAATTATGTTGGACATACGCCTCTACTTGCCGGAACCCTTCGGCAAAATGCACGGCAGCATTATCCAGATGTTCGATGTCACCGTATACGGACACCCCGCTCTGTTTACTTGCTGCTCTATGCCTGACAACCTCTAACGCTTCCTGATATGCTCGGTCCAGCTGCTCAAGCCCCCCATATGAGAGACTTACCCCGACATAGACCAGCGCTTTGCCAAATCCGGTGACGGTTTCCTTCAACATGCCCACTGCCCCTTCTTCATCGGGAATAATGCACGCTCTTTGCAGTTCATCTATCATAATCAAGGGACCGTAAATGTGGGCATACAACCGTTCCTTTATATGCAGCCACCGCTCATGCCGCCGCTCCTCGCCTTCTTCCTCCATCTGTACCACGGCAACCCGTATCTTCTGTAAGCCAGCAGTCTCCTCCAGCCATTCCTTCAGCATCTCCAAGGAGGACGTATCCGTGATTCCGAGCATGCTGTCATGAATCAGCTTCTGAACAACGAGTGATTCCCTGTCCCTTTTCCAACTCTGCAGCTGCTCCATCACGCTCGCATGCTGCCTCGTCCGGACAAGCTCCTTACATACCTTGTCAATTGCCTTTACCAACGTATCGGGATCTGTCGGCTTTAACACAAAATCGGAAGCTTTGAGTTTGATCGCCTGCTGGGCATAAACAAAGTCATCAAATCCGGTAAGAAAAATCACCTTCAGCTCTGGACAGAACTCCTGGGCGGACCATGCCAACTCAAGACCATCCATGCCGGGCATTCGAATGTCAGAGATGAGAATATCCGGTTGAAACGCCTGAATTTGCTGCACAGCCTGTTCTCCGTCCGCCGCTTCACCGACCAGAACACAATTCAGTGCCTCCCAATTGATCGTCTGCTTCAATCCTTCGCGGATCATCCATTCATCATCGGCAATCAGAATTTTAAACATCGCTTACCGCCTCCCGTATAATCGGTATACTTAGACTGACCTTCGTCCCTTGACCCGGCAAGCTATCAATATGCAGAACGTAGGCATGTCCAAAATGCAGTTCCAGCCTCCGCAAGAGATTATGAAGTCCGATTCCGGTCGTGCTGGTCTCCTCACCGGAAACGTACTCTCCCCGCAGGATGCGCTGCAGTTTATCCGGAGCTATCCCGAGTCCGTTATCCTCCACCACGAACTGCACCCGCTCTCCCGCCAATCGGCCGGAGATAAGCAGACTACCCTGACCGGCTTTCATCTCGAGTCCATGGTTGATCGCATTCTCCACCAGCGGCTGAATTAGCAATTTGGGGATGCATAAATCCAGAATGCCTTCATCGATCTCCACCGAAATCGTAATTTTATCCCGATAACGAATTTCTTGGATTGTCAGATAATTGCGAATTTGCTGCATATCCTCACGAATGGGGATAACGGTATTTCCTCGCCGGATGCTGAAGCGCAGCAGGCTGCCCAGCGAAACCGCGATGCTGCTGATCACCTCGATCCTGTGAATCCGCGCCATCCAATTAATGGAATCCAGCGCATTGTACAAAAAATGGGGGGTGAACTGGGCATGAATCGCTTTGATCTCCGCCTCCTGCACCTTTAGCTGCTTCTCGTACACCTGGTTAATCAATTCCTTGATCCTCTGAAGCATCCGGTTAAAGCTTCCGCCCAGATGACCAACCTCATCCCGGTACTTCGAATCGAAGGTGACCTCAAGGTCTCCCTTCTCAACCTGCCTCATTAGTCGACGCAGCTTGTGGAGCGGTCGGGTAATGTAATCGGACAGCAAGAAGGCCGTGCAGTAAGAGATCAACACTCCGAATATGACAATGAATATCGTGAAATTGCGAATGCTGGCGCTCTCACCGGTTAAAGCGCTTACAGGAACCACATTGATCAATTTAAAACCATGGGTATCGGATGTATCATAAATGACCATATGTTCAATATCCTGTTCCATTATTCGGAAGAATCCCTTTCTTTCTTGCAGAATGGTGGAAAGGTAAGGTTTCTCGAGGCGCGTGCCGACCTCCAGTTTGGAGAGATGGCTGGAAATGATATATCCTTTGTCATCCAAAAGATACACTTCTCCCCCGTCATACCGGTAAGCCCTTTCATATTTATCCGCGAGGGCAGGCTCCATAATGTCCACGATGAAATACCCCAGCGGTTTGCCGGTATCAATCTGCTTAAGCAATCGGCCAGAGCTGAGGACCGTCCCGTAATCCTCGAATTTTTTCAAGGAATAATGGCTATCCCAGACCACATCGCCACCTGCCAGCCTTGCTTTACGAAAAAGCCCCCAATCCGCGTTATAACGTAGATAGGAGCTTGGTATAAATTTTCCCGTAAAGTAACGGTCTCCGTTCTCTCCGAGCACATACAGCTGGATATCCCATGATTTAAAACCGAGGAAGCTGTTCAAAATGGCAGCGACCGTCTGCTGGTCGCGGTATTTCTCTTCCACGCTTCGAGCAGCCGGCTTGGACAGAATCTCCTGAATGTCTTTGTTGCTGTACAGATACATGGACAGCTGTTCAATATCTTCGACGAAGTAATTAAGGCTGTAGTTGATTTGAGATAGGTTTTCCAGAATGATTTCATTGGCTTTGGTCTGGATTTCACTAGAGGCTTTACGAATGGAGAAAATACCTAACACTGCGAGAGGGATGACCGCAATCAAAAGAAACAGCAGCATCAGCTTAGTCTTTAGTTCCATGGCATGCAAACGATCCATCCAATAGTTCATGACTGGCTCACCCATTTTCACTCGAATTTCAGATTAATATAGCATAAAATGTCGGATGCACCAATCCTCTGGCACCTATATACTGATTTCTCTCAGAGATGATCCCTGATTCTGCAGCTTTACCGTTTACGAATGACATGCCCGTTAAATCGGATAAGCTCTATGCCTTCAGCCAATAAAAATACACCCCTAAGAATTTAAATCGGTTAAACCCAAGGTTTAATCCAATCTCCATTCCAAGGGGTGTACTTCAACCCTCATACGGATGTCGTCTAGCGAGGCAAAACTTTAGATCAATGCTTTGTACTCCAGCGGAGATACCCGGCCATAAGAAGCTTTTGCCCCTTGGATCGGTGCCGCCCAGGCCACGGCATTCGTAATTACCTGCTGAATTTCAGGTTGATGATAGGTCGGAAATGCTTCATGTCCCGGTCTAAAATAGAACAGCTTGCCGCGTCCGCGCTTGTAACAGCAGCCACTGCGGAATACCTCGCCACCTTCGAACCAGGAGACAAACACCAGTTCATCCGGTGCCGGGATCTCAAAGCGCTCACCGTACATTTCTTCCTGCGGAACCTCGATATATTCTCCAAGTCCGCTAACGATCGGATGGCTGGGATCGATGACCCATAACCGCTCCTTCTCACCGTCATCGCGCCATTTCAGTGCGCCTGTATTCGTGCCGAGAAGGCGCTGGAAGATCTTCGAGCCGTGACCGGAATGCAGCACGATGATCCCCATGCCGTCCAGTACGCGCTGGCGCACTTTTTCCACGATATCATCCCGCACTTCGCCGTGAGCCACATGCCCCCACCAGATCAGAACATCCGTTGAAGCGAGCACCTCATCCGTCAAGCCGTGTTCCGGATCATCCAGTACGGCGGTGCGTACAACGAACTGTGCATCCTTTCCCAGAAAATCAGCAATCGTACGGTGGATGCCTTCAGGGTAAATCTTAGCGATTTGTTCATTATGTCTCTCGTGCCGGTATTCATTCCATACCGTTACATTGATATTAGCCAAGGGTAGTGGCCTCCTTTAATATTGAAATAAAGCGACCTCTTATACATTCATCCCAAGTATAGGCTGTGTTACAATGAACGGGAATGTGTGAAAGTTACTCTTTTTGTACAAAAACGACTTCGCGTTTTTTTGGGAGAGAGGGTGGAATTCGTGCTATCGATGAACGCTGACTATGTGCCAAGGATCAAACTGATGGGGTTTGTCTCCTACAAGAACCCCTGGATTCATTTCAAGCGGAACACACACGAGTATATTCTGTATTTCGTGAAGAGCGGCGAGCTTCATATGCGGGAGAACGGCGTTTCACATGTGCTCAAGAAAGGCGACTTACTGGTCCTTGAACCGCATCTGGACCACGAGGGAACACAGAAACGTCCCTGTGACTACTACTATATTCATTTTGAACACCCCGATATTCATCAAGCCCCCGAGCGGCCCTTGTCCTTGTTAGCCAAGCAATGGATCATGGGGGAGAACCAAACGGCAGGCAAAGATGACAGCAGGCAGCTATATTTCCCCAAGACCTGCACGCTAACCCAGAAAAAAAGCCTTCATCACATGTACCATGCCCTCGGCGAAATGCTGCAGCTGTACAGACGGAAGCACTTTAACCGCAGTTTGACCGCGCTCAAATTCATGGAAATGCTGATCGAGCTGTCCCGTGAGAGCCTGTTCGATGAGCTGGAGAAGAACAGCCCGCACACCAAGTCTTATATGAAGGTGCATGCGCTGCTCGACTACATCCATGAACATTACGCCGAGAAAATCATCAGCTCGGAGATCGAGCAGCGATTCGAATGCAACTATGATTACATCAATCGAGTGTTCGTCAAGCTTACCGGCCATACGATCATGCGCTATGTGAATCAGGTTCGAATCAATCATGCCAAGGAGTTAATCGAGGCCACCCACCTCAGCTTTGGGGAGATTGGTTATCTGACCGGCCTGGAGGATCCGTTCTATTTCAGCAAGGTGTTCAAAAAATATGTCGGTATGTCCCCCAATCAATACTATAAGCAGGTCCGCGAGAAGGAATAAGGTGAGGTGTACTCGCGGCTAAGCTCACGGTATAAAAGTCGCCCTATTGTGGATAGATCCACTGCAAGCGTAACGGCTACCCTCCGGTTTTGGGGATAACCGGTCTCCTCCCACCAGTGAATGGGGAGTTATGCTTGCACTTCTCCACATTTGTTCACAAACGCTGGATAACTACCATGAAATATATGATCGAAATTCGATTTGTGCAGAATGAACGGGGATAATGTTTATAACTCTGTGTATAACGAAGCCATTCATAATGTTATACACAGTCCTTCCGGTGTGAAGTAAGCGTCCTTAGTTTGAATTATCCACATACATTGATTTGGATTTTTTTGCACTTGAATCCTAGGGTCAATGGCATATCAAAAAAGCGAAGACAAGGAAGCCTCCTCCCTGTCTTCGCCTAATGTAAGGTGCCGCCCAGACGCGATAAACGTTGCTATAAAACAACGGCTTTATATAAAATTTCGGACGTTTCCCTTCTGTAATCCCTCTTTATTTGCGCCCGTAATCAGCCTTAATCTCGCCCCAGCTCTTCGTTTGCCATTTCAGCACCTTGTTCTCATATGTATTGGTTCGAAGCCAGTGCTCGGCCCGGTCCACCAGATCCCAGATCTCTTGGGTTGACGCGTCGCGCGGAAGCGTGGTGGCCACCTTTTTCTGCTTCAGCCATTTGAGTGCATTCATGGAATCGCTGTACACCGTTTTGGTGCTGCCCATTTTCTTCAGGTAAGCCAGCGCGTGGACGATGGCCAGAAACTCGCCGAGATTGTTCGTTCCCTTCGAAATCGGTCCGCACGAGAACAGAATATCTCCCGTCTGCGTATCCACGCCTTTATACTCGACAGGTCCAGGGTTTCCTCGCGTCCCCACATCTACGGAGATGCTGTCATAATCGATCTCGCCCGGTTCTTCAGCGGCTGATGCGCTGATGTGCTTGTAGCTCTTGGAGCCTGAACTGCCGGGCTTGCTTCCGGACTGCTGCCCCCAGTAATTTTTATAACCTGCCGCATAAGCCTGTTCCGCTTCGCTTCGGGATTCGAACGCCTTGAACTTCGCACCTGTAAACTGATTGACTTGCTGTTGGCATTCGCCCCAGCTTGTATAAATTCCGGGCACTTTACCTACCCAGACTACATAATATTTTTGCTTCGCCATCATAAACCTCCATTCCGAACTAACCTCTCTAGCGTACTATATCACATCCTCCGAAACCAACAAAAAAAGCGCCATCGTCTCCGATCCGCTTTCTGTGCTTAATCTTATTCAATTGTTCCTGTTTCGTCGGCTTCACTCTCACATGCTGTGACAGCGAACTGTAATCTTCGTTGGTCTTTCTCATCGAGACGGCTGACCATGTTCCGGCACGTTCCGCTTTGCGGAGCGATTTTTGCGTTTTGGTACGGGCCATGAGGCTCACACTCCTTGTATTATGGGATTTCCTATATTGTACGGCAAAAT
Organism: Paenibacillus sp. 2KB_20; assembly: GCF_052115765.1. Classification (NCBI taxonomy): domain Bacteria; kingdom Bacillati; phylum Bacillota; class Bacilli; order Caryophanales; family Paenibacillaceae; genus Paenibacillus; species Paenibacillus sp. 2KB_20. The sequence goes on from NZ_JBFRHH010000010.1 coordinate 156,644, forward strand.
GAGTGGGAATGGAACAACAGCCGGTCAGGTTCCGGCCAATCCGCATGAACGAATTATCGCCTGCAGTATATTCATAAAACCTATGATATAATACGGAATCATTGGAGAATAGGTCCCAAACAGACAGGAGGAGTTGAACCGATATGAAACTGGAGCGGCTCATATCCATGATTTACATGCTGCTGAACAACGAGATCCTGTCCGCGTCTGCCCTGGCAGAGAAATATAACGTATCCCAAAGAACCATATACCGCGACATCGATGCGATCTGCGCAGCCGGCATTCCGGTTGTATCGTTTCAAGGGGTGAACGGCGGGTATGGCATTATGGAGCAATACAAGATGGACAAAAGCTTGCTCGGCTCCTACGATGTCAGCGCCCTGATCACCATCCTGCACAGCATGTCAACGGTGTTTGAGGATGAACGGGCCATGGATACCATTCAGCGTCTGCAGACCATAGACCGTTCCGGCAACTCCGCATCGCAGGGATTGTCCATGGATATCGGGAGCTGGCGCTCTTACAACGAAAGCCTCCGTCTCCTTCGCCGCGCCATTACTGACAAGCATGTGATCTCATTTCAATACATAAGCGCCAAGAATGAACGCATTCGCCGTAAAGTCGAACCTCTGCGACTCATGTATAAATTCGGATCCTGGTATTTGTACGGCTTCTGCAGAACCAGAGCCGATTACCGCGAATTCCGGATTTCGAGAATGTCGGAGCTGTCCCCATCCGCCGAGCCCTTTCAACACCAGCATTCAGAGGAGCACACGCACGGGCCCCATCTTCAAGAGCAGAATCCGTTCCACCGAGGGGAGCAGCACAGCTGGGAACCTTCATCCGATGCAATAGAAGTTATCCTTCACGTATCCCCCCGGGCCTTGGCCAAAGCAATGGATCAATTCTATGATGTGCAGCGGGAATTTCATGATGACGGCTCGCTCCGTCTCACGTTCAAGGTCGAACATCCGGATTCCTGGTGGTTCTGGTCTACCCTGCTGAGCTTTGGCGAGGATATCGAGATCATTGAGCCCGCTGACTTAAGGACGCGCATGCAATCCAAATTAGAAAAAATGCTGAAGGTTTACGCATAAGTATGACAGTCCGCTGTCATACTTTTTTATTTACAATGTTCCCAAGAAAGCAAAAACGAAGAAGCCAAAGGGGACGATCACGATGAACTATCCTGTCAAAATGTATGAGTACCATGTATGGGCCAACCAAGCGATATTCAACCGCCTCCTGGAGCTGCCGGGCGAATTGTACAATCGGAAAATAACGAGCATTTTCCCAACCGTATCCGAAGCGATGATTCACATCTACACGGCGGATCTCGGATGGATGAACATTTTATCCGGAATGGACATGAACCATGCTTTAACGGAGGCCTTCCAGCTCCGAGACGAGCTTGAGTCCATTTCACTGGAGGACCTAAACCTCCGGTTTATCGAGCTGTCAGAGCGATTCACGGCTTTTCTCAGCCAAAACCCTGACCTGGAACGGATCATCCGATTGGATAATCCTTATGCCGGGATCCGGGATACCCGCCTGTCCGAGATTATGCTTCATGTCGTGAACCACGGCACGTACCATCGTGGAAATATTGCCGCCATGATGCGCCAGCTCGGAAGCTCCTCCGCGATGACCGACTACGCTTTTTTTTGGTACCAGAATGAGCAGGAGTTGGTTCTTACCTGAATGACTCGAAGCATAGCGGCAATCGCGCCTTGCCCCTGATCCGGAAATCCCATATCGGGTATCAGGCCGGCAAATACCGCACCCCAAAAAGCCTGCTCCAGAACCGGGTTCCAAAGCAGGCCTTCCTATTACATGTGTTCTACAATTTCAATTTGCGTCCTTCCGTCAATCGTACCCAGAAGCCACCTTTGAAACTTTTCGGTTCATGGGAGATAATGAACGCCTGCGGCGACATTTTGGATAGTGACTCCATCAACCGCCGCTCGTTCTTCCGTTTCACGAGCACTTGAAGCACGAGCCGTTTGCCATCCTTGCCGTCCGCTTCCCAGGCGGTCACGCCATATCCCTTCTCCCGCAGGTTCATCGCCAGATTCGTCTCAACGGAATTAACGATAACCTGTACCACGATGTATCCGAGTGCCAAATATTCCTCGATCCGACTGCCGGCATATACGCCAAGGCCGAAGCCCAGGCAATAGGCCGCCATATTAAAAGGATTGTCCAGATTTTGCAGGACGAGATTGAGGCCGAGCAGGTAGACGAATACCTCCAGCATGGCCAGAAGGGAGGCGATCCCCCTTCTGCCTTTGATCATCAGAATCAGCCGCAGCGAAAAGATCGAGACATAGACTACGTTGATGCCGATGATGGAACCGATAAGTGTCAGCGAGATCATTGAGAATCACGAGTGGCGATATACTCCGGTCTTGGCTTCTGGCCCGAATACGGCTGCTTGACCTTGTTCTCCACGCTGTTATAAACCATGAAAATATTGCTGCGCGGCATCGGCGTAATGTTACTGTTCGAACCGTGCATAATGTTGCAGTCAAAAATCACGATTGAGCCCGCTTTGCCAACCGGCGTGTCGATACCGCCTTTCTTCACCATGCGTGTCAGGCTGTCATGATCCGGAACACCGTACTCCTGCTTGCGCAGGGAATCCTTGAAGTGATCCTCCGGCGTTTGGCCGATGCAGGCCACGAATTCCTTATGCGACCCCGGCACAACCATAAGCGGTCCGTTATAAGGGTAGTTATCCTCCAGGGCAATGGAGCAGCTCAACGCTCTCATGCGTGGCATGCCATCCTCGACATGCCACGTTTCGAAATCGGAGTGCCAATAGAACTCCTTCCCCGTAAAGCCCGGCTTGTAATTAATTCGGGATTGATGGATATACGTCTCGCCTCCCAAGAGGTATTCCATAATCGCCAGGAGTCTCGGATGCTGGGATAGTTTCTTGAACACTTCATGGCTCTCATGCACCGCGAATACCGACCGCACTTCGTTCCCCCCCGGCTCCCGGATCACTTCATCCTTGTCCGCTTCACTTGCCGTTATCTGCAAACTCCGGGCTTCCGCCTGATATTTCGACAGCTCCTCTCGACCAAAGAAGTCTTCCAGGAATAAATATCCGTTGCGCTCATAGAAGTCGGATTGCTCCTGCGTTAACGCTGCATCCGGACTCCATTCGGAATGAACGACAGGATCCTGTCTCTTTAGGATTCGGGGCTCCGCATGCACTCTTGAAGGATAAACGTCCAGTTCTTTTTCCTGAAGGGCCGACACATGATTATTACTCATCGCATATCATCTCCTTAGTCTGAAATTGGGGCGAGCAGCGGGTAGGTTCCTTCCTCATCGTGAACTTCAGCACCGGTAAGCGGCGGATTGAATACGCAGACCATCCGCATCTGCGAACGGGCTCTCAAATAATGCTTCTCATGACCGTCCAGCGCATACATCATCCCTGGGGATATCGGGTAGGTTTCACCCCCGATAACCTCGATCTCCCCCTCCCCTTCGATGCAGTACACGGCTTCGACGTGGTTTTTGTACCAGATCAGCGTCTCCGTTCCGGCCTTGATGAGGGTATCATTGAGAGAGAAACCCATGCCGTCCTTGGTGAGCAGCAGCCTTCTCGAATTCCATGTCTTGGTATCGATATCGTCCTTGGTATCCACGATCTCTTCCAAATGTTTAACAATCATGACAACCTCTCCTCTGCAGCTAATTGTTTCATACTGTTCTCAAATATCCCCAATCCCTGTGTCAATGTGTTCATTTCAATCGTCAGCGGCGGCATCAGCTTTGCCACTTCGCTGTGCGGACCCGACGTTTCCATAATCAATCCTTGCTCGAAAGCGATCTCGGACAGTCTGCTTGCAAGCTCCGGCTTATCAAAAGCAACCCCCTGAATCATGCCTCTGCCGCGAATATCGCCGACGAGCTTAGGGTAATCCTTCACAACGCCTTCCAATGATTGGCGAATCCGATTCTCCCTAATGCCGATATCGAGCTGAAAATCTTTCGTTTTCCAATAATTCAGCGCTTCGGCCGCGGCCACGAATCCGAGATTATTGCCCCGGAAGGTACCATTGTGCTCCCCCGGCTCCCATATATCGATCTCCGGCTTGATCAGCGTAATCGCCATCGGCAAGCCAAAGCCGCCAATCGATTTCGAGAGACATACGATATCCGGCTCAATGTCGGCATCATCAAAACTAAAGAACGGCCCGGTTCTGCCGCAGCCCATCTGGATATCATCCAAAATAAGCAGCATCCCCTTTTCCTTGCAGATGCGTGTCAGCTTCTGCAGCCATTCCCGGCTGGCGGCGTTTAATCCGCCTTCCCCCTGCACCGCCTCGACGATCACCGCAGCCGGAAGCGGAATGCCGCTTCCCGGATCATCCAGAAGCTTCTCCATATATGCCATCGTATCCACGTCATCGCCAAAGTAACCGTCATAAGGCATAAATACCGAATGGCTCAGATCCACGCCGGCGCCTTGGCGCTTGAAGGAATTGCCGGTAACCGCCAGCGATCCCAGCGACATGCCATGAAAGGCATTCGTGAAGCATAGAACGGTGCTGCGCCCCGTCACTTTGCGGGCGATTTTGAGCGCTGCCTCTACGGCATTCGTTCCGGTCGGACCGGGAAACATCACTTTGTGATCCCACCCGCGCGGCTTCAGGATGACTTCCTGAAATCGGGTCAGAAACGTTTCCTTTGCATCCGTAGCCATATCCAGACTATGCGTGACGCCGTCCCTCAGAATGTAGTCGACCAGTTTCTCGCGAATCTTCTCATTGTTATGTCCGTAATTTAAAGCACCGGCTCCCGCAAAAAAATCAATGTATTCATTGCCCTGCGTATCCCACAGCTTCGCATTCCGGGCCTTGTCGAAAACGGTCTGAAAGCTCCGGCAATAACTTCTTACTTCCGATTCCAGCTTGTTAAACACAGTAAGCTTCGGTTTCTCCATGACTTGGTTGTCCATAGTTCCCTCCATTTGTTTAAATGTCATTGAAAAAGGGGCCAATCACGAATAACGGCTCATCTTCATGAGATGTCCCATCGGGGAACATCTCTGCTCCATAACCTACGGTTACGGTGCTGGGAATGGATTTCTCCTCGGCATAACCGAGAAACAAACGACGGGACGCCATATTGCTCGGCGATACCGTAGCTTCAATATAACGGACGCCATGGCATGCCTTCTGATTCATGAGACCTGTCAGCATCGCCTTGGCAATGCCTTGCCTCCGATGCGAATTAGCAACGGCCACTTGCCATACGAACAGCGTCTCCGGATTACGAGGAGAACGGAAGGCGGAAATAAAACCGATGATATCTCCTTCATGCTCAGCGATCATGCAGGTATCATGGAAGTAATCTCCAAGCAGCATGTAACAATAAGGGGAGTTCAGATCAAGCGATCCGGTGTCGCGTATGAGCTCCCACACCCGGGTGCCATCCCGTGCTTCCGGTCTTCGGTAAACAATTTCGGTTTCGGTATCCACAGCCATTCTATACAATCACCTCTTTCCAGAACTAATTTCCGTTGGAACGGAATCGCTGCAGGAAGCTCTGCAGCCGCTCGCTCTGGGGATTATCGAATATCTCCTCCGGCGTGCCCTGCTCAACGATTCTTCCATCGGCTCCGAATATGACCCGATCCGCGATTTCCTTCGCAAAATCCATCTCATGCGTAATCAGCATCATAGCCATTTCGCCTTCATCCGCGATTTCCCGAATGACCTCCAGCACCTCGCCGACCAGCTCCGGATCAAGAGCCGAGGTGACCTCGTCAAACACCATTACCTTCGGCCGCATGACCAGCGCTCTGGCGATGGCAACCCGCTGCTTCTGCCCCCCGGACAGATTGGACGGATACATCTTCAGCTTGTCGGCCAAACCGACCTTGCTTAGCATGGAGACGGCCCGCTCCTCCGCCTCCTCCTTGGATAAACCCAGCACCTTACGCGGGGCCTCCGTCACATTACGAAGCACATTCATGTGCGGAAACAGATTAAAATGCTGGAAGACCATACCAACGTTGCAGCGCATACGGTGCAAATGCTTTTCGCTGGCCCGAACCAGCCTCCCTTTCTCTTCCATATGCCAGAGCAGCTCGCCATCAACCTCGATGGTTCCTTCGGTGGGTTCTTCCAGCGTCATCAGCATCCGGCCCATCGTCGTTTTGCCCGATCCGCTTGGACCGATCACAGCCACCTTTTCTCCCGGCTGCATCTCCAGATTGATACCCTTAAGCACCTGGAGATCACCAAACGACTTGGTCACGCCCGTATATTTCACAATCGGCTTGGTACCCGCAGCGGTAGCGGGATTGTTCTCCTGCTGCGGCACCTTCGACGCTTCCGCTTGCTCATCGATCACAACGGCATTCAATAGACTCCCTCCTTTATTTTCCACGCTGCAGATTCAAACGTTTTTCCAGCCTTTGCACAAGCAAAGATGCGATATAACTGATGATCAGGAACAGAATCCCGACCAGCGTATACGGCTCAAATGCACGGAACGACTGCGACACGATATTTTTGGCCGTCAGCATCATCTCCACCAGCGTGATGGCGCATAGAATCGGCGTTTCTTTAAACATGACAATTAAATAATTGCCCAGTACCGGAATGATTGGCGGCACCGCTTGCGGCAGTATAATACTTCGCCAGGTTTGGGCTTTCGTGTAATTCAGTGCTGTGGCAGCCTCCCATTGCCCCTTCGGCACTCCCTCGATTCCGGAACGGTACACCTCGGACAGATAGGTGCTGTAATGCAGCCCGAGACCGATGACCCCGGCATAGAAGGCCGGAATGGAAATTCCCGTTAGGAGCGGCAGACTGTAATACAGGAAGAAGACCTGAACCAGCAGCGGTGTATTGCGAATAAATTCAATGATTCCTTTGGTTATAAGCGACAACAGCTTAAATCGGCTCCGCGTCGCAAAGGCAAGCAGCAATCCGATGATTAATGCCACCACGAAAGCGCAGATCGTCACCCATACCGTCATCTTTAACGCACTCAAGAGCTGCGGCAGGATATCCCACACATAGTTCCAGTCCCACATGACTATAACCTCCCCGCTGTCCATTTACGCTCCAGCAGTCGAACTGCCAGCGATACGAGCGTAGCAATGACAAAATACATGAGGAGCAGCAATACCAGAATCTCGGTCGTCCAGGAGATGTAATTGTTGCGGAGCACCATCGCCTGATACGTCAAATCCGCCATGGTAATGAAATAAACCAATGAGGTGGATTTGATGAGTTCCACAAGCTGATTCCCGAAAGGGGGAAGCATTCGCAAGGAAGCTTGAGGCAATATCACATTCCACAGCCTTTGCCAAGGCTTCAGATTAAGCGCTAAAGCGGCTTCCCACTGTCCTTTCGGAACGGCCAGCACAGCGCTTCGGACGATCTCCGAGCCGTATGCGCCGAAGTTTAGCCCGATCGCGAGGATGGCCGCCAACATTTTTGGAAGCTCGATGCCGATGAACGGAAGAGCGAAATACAACCAAAACAGCTGCACCAGCAAGGAGGTTCCCCGAAAGACTTCCACGTACACGGCTGTCAATGTGCGAATGATCCACAGCTTCGACAGTCGGCATAACCCGGCTGCAAAGGACATCACGACCGCAAGGATGGCTGAAAAGAAAGCTACCACAATCGTGATCTCCGCCCCTTTTAGCAGCGTAGGGAGAAAATCAATCCACGAATTCGGCATGCTATTCCCCGCAAAGCGCAGCAGCCGTCATTTCACCCGGAAGCTCTTCTTCTGTGAATCCGAACTTCTGCAGAATGTCCAGCAGCTCGCCTGATTCCTTCATTTTTTGCAGCTCTGCATTATAAGCCTCCTGGAACTCGGTATCCGCTTGGCGGAACGCCGTAGCTCCATAACCCCGAACGCTTTCTCCATCGATGACCGGCTGCTCGAAATCAGTTACACGTTCGATGTTGTCATCACTAGCCGAATCCAGCATCGCCTGCAGAGAGGGTCCCGTCATGGTAATCGCCTGTACCCGGTCTGCCTGAAGGGCGCTAATAGCCGAGGCCTGGTCGGGGACCTGTATGATCCGGTCTGAAGGAATACCGGACTTCTCCATATAGCCGATTTCAACCGCGCCTGTCATGACGGCGACCTTAGCCTGGTCATGATTAGCAATATCCTCATAACTTCCGAGTTCCATCGGATTCCCTTGCTTCACCGCAATGGCTTCCCCGATGCTGTACTCCGGATTGGCAAACAATACGGCGGAGCAGCGGTCCGGATTAATGAACATGCCTGCGGTGATTAGATCAAACCGCTCGGCCTGCAGTCCGGCAACCAGTGAACCGAATTCCGTCAGCTCTCCCCTCATTTCCTTGATGCCAAGCCGCTCCAGAATAACCCGAGCAATCTCAACGGCTTCTCCCGTCAGCTCCCCGCTGGCCTCTTTATAGGCATAAGGCTTCTCATTCGCAAAACCTACGGTGATATACCCTTGCTCAATGGCGCGATCCAGTGTACTCCCTTTGTCACCGCAAGCCGCAAGCAATACCACCATAGTCACTGACAACATCAGCACAAGCACTCTCTTCAAAACCTTCCACAACCTTTCGTTATGACTTTGCAATCCTTACAAAATGGCACGTTGAAATTACCCTTGTTAACACATATATTAACTTGGATATAAGGACATTCAGACACCTTGCACGGGTCGGGGCTTCAGGGAAGATGATTCATCCATCTCCTTGCACGCTTAAACCCAATGCCATCCGACTGATTCAATTGGTTAAACATTTGCAGGCCTTGCCCCTCCTCTTTAGCAGAATACAAAAAGACCACCAAACAGGGGATTTAGACATAGCTCCGCCAGCAGGGGGTCAAAAAATAGAGAAAAGGCCCCTAAGAGAATCAAGGGCCTTTGTTATGAACATCCATTATGTATGCAAGACCCATCCACTGCTGACGAGGTTAGCTGACGGACTCGGGTAAGATGGTACCCTACACTCATGATTCTAAGTGACTCGCCCCTGGTGAAACTGGTTCCCCCGCTTTCCGGAAAATGTATGCCGGAAACTAAGCGTGTGTCCATGATAAAGGGAAGTTTAGGAAAAGTCAAACCCCTTTAACCGCTTTTTCTGGAAATTCAGACGCAGAAATGCCATTCTTCCGGGGTGTATGACAAGCTAGAAAAATGCCTCATTCAAGCCTGTCCACCTACAACATAGGGATTTTATCCCATACCTATTTTTCGCTATATAGCAGGCGTTTGCCATGCCTCCCTTACTCGTTCATGTGATGGATAGTTTATGCCATGAATTAGACCAAAACAGTGGAAAGCTTCTACACTCCATCTGAACCAAAAAAAATTTTTGATTATCCATTAAAAACCCATTATGACTCATTTACTTCTAGTTACGGGAGCGCTGGTGCCAGCATCATATATTAACCGCTTTATGAAGCAATGAATGCACACCAAAAACCCCGATAAGTGTCGGGATTTTTGGTCCATGGATTATACGGCTGTATATCCGCCATCCACCAGTAAGCTTGTGCCTGTAATGAAGGATGCATCTTCACTGGCAAGGAACAACACGGCTTTGGCTACTTCTTCCGGCTGTCCCAAGCGGCCCATCGGATGAAGGCCGACCAGGTGCTCGGTGATCGCTTCCGTTCTTCCCTTAATAAGCGGAGTATCGATGTATCCCGGGCATACGGCATTGACCCGGATCCCTTTTGGAGCATAATCCGCGCCCATCGACTGGGTTAACAGCTTAACGCCTCCCTTAGCGGAAGCATAAGCGGTAACACCCGCTTTTCCGACATGGCTATGGATCGAGCCGCAGTTTACGATCGCCCCTCCGGTTCCTTGGGATAACATCTGTTGGATTACATATTTATCACACAGGAACACCCCTGTAAGATTAATATCAATCGTCTTTTGCCAGTTGTCCATCGACAACTGATCAGCAGGGGCATCATGAGCAATGCCTGCATTGGCGAACAATACATCGACACGGCCAAAATGCTCAACCGTCTGCTTCACCATATTTGCAACTTCCTGTTCTTGGGTCACATCCGTCTTAACGAACAGCGTTTCAAAGCCTGCGCCTCTTAATTCATCCGAAACAGCCTGTCCCCGGTCCGAATAATCTGCAATAACAACCTTGGCTCCCTCTTCTACAAAAAGCCTTACTGCTGCTTCGCCGATCCCGCTGGCGCCTCCCGTCACAATGACAACCTTGGATTCAAATTTCATTTGTCGACCACTCCTATATTGTGAATTCATCATATCGGTTCCATATTCATGTAGAGTTAACATATTCCAGGCATGATATTCCACAAGCCCCCGTTTCTTTCCTGAACAACATCCTATCGAATAACGGCATATGGACGCTCACAACTTAATATTCGCCGCATCCTAACCTTATCCAGCCTGTCCATTGTTATACAGGCCTCTCGATCGTAAACATCTCTCCCAGTGAAGCATAGATATTACCAGCCATACGGCTCACAGGCTTCAACTTGGCAGCGTCAATCCGGCCTTGCTCGTAAAGTTCCTCCGCAACATGGAAGCGAACTACGCGGGCAATCAGCAGATCGGCACCAGGCAGCTGATCCGCTCCATTCAAAGTGACGACCTGCTCCAGCACGCATTCCATGCGAATCTTGCTCTCCAGAACGCCGGGAACTTTAACGACCTCGCTAACGACCGGGGTTAAATGCGCTCGGTCAAGTTCACTCTCATGCGGGGGCAAGTTCGCCGCCGTTTCGTTCACGGCTTCAACGTTGTCTTCGTCCACGATGTGGATGACAAGCTCGCCGCTTTGCATGGCATTTCTCGCTGTATCCTTAGCCGTACCGTTCTTCCGCTGAACGGAAACGGACAGCAGGGGCGGATTGCTGGACAGAATGGAGAAATAACTGAATGGTGCCGCATTCAGCACACCGTCCTCCGATAATGTCGTAACAAAAGCGATCGGTCGCGGAACAACGCTCCCGATGAGCAGCTTGTAGGTGTCCCGTTCGCTTTGGGTATTCGGGTCAATGGATATCATTTCAGTTACCCCTCTCTTGTATTTTGACTTGAATAGGCTCCAGACCTTCCTCAATACGGGCTCGCTCCGGTTCAAACCAGGCAGGAAGCTTCAATTGTTCCCCCAGTGAGTCCAGATCTTCATCCACCGTAAATCCGGGCGGATCGGTTGCGATCTCAAACAAGATCCCCCCTCGTTCCCTGAAATATAACGATTTGAAATAGTTGCGGTTCTTAATATCCGTTGGCAAAAAGCCATGCTGTTTCACCCACTCTTGCCATGTAACGTGCTCACCATCATCTTGAGCCCGCCATGCGATATGATGGGTCGTTCCGGCACCTCCGGCGCCCCACGGGATATCCCGCATCGGTAAATCAATCACGTTGCCGAAGGGCCCTAATGATTGAAACCGCGCATAGTTAACGTCCTCTCCCATGAAGGTCAGTCCCATTACCTGCTCCAGCGCTATCTTCGTTTCCTTCCACTTGCTGCTGAACAGGACCGCACCGCCAAACCCCTTAATCGCTGTGTCCGGCGTCACATCGTCTACAGACCAACTGCTCTTCGGTCCGTCTTCCCGCTCGACCAGCTCCAGAGAAAGTCCATCGCGATCAGAGAATTGAAGATAATGTTCGTTAAAACGGAATGCTTTCATGACAGGAACGCCGAAGCTCCGTAAACGCTGTTCCCAATAAGGCAGGGCACCCGCAGGGACAACAAAGGTTGTATACCCAACCTGCCCTCCTCCACGTCTCCCTCTTCGCGAAGCAGGAGACGGAAAGAAGGTAATAATAGTCCCCGGGTGCCCCTCCTCATCCCCGAAATACAAATGGTACACCTCAGGCGCATCGAAATTCACCGTCTTCTTCACCAATCTGAGTCCAAGCACACCCGTATAAAAATCAACATTCCTCTGCGGATCCTGCGCATAAGCGGTAATATGATGAATGCCTGCCGTTTGTAATGCCATATCTATCGCCTCCTCATTGTTTCGTGTCGAACCCGATGTTTCCATACATGATTTCTGGTTCATATAATTAAAATATACAATCTTTAAATTTAATATCTTTAATTTAAGATTATATATTTTTCATATCATTGTCAAGCGCGCCTTCAAACCTCGGGCATACAAAAAGCCGCCAAGAACGCTTCCACGCTCTTAGGCGGCTTCAGTATGCAGCTGCGACCGCATGCCTATCACCCGTCTATGCTTTTTGCCATTTTTCCTTAAAGAATAGCTGATAAACTCTCGTTACGATAATCTTAATGATCATGTAAATCGGTACCACCAGCAGAACCCCTATAATTCCGCCGAGATCCTGTCCCACCAAAACCAGGATAATGATCGTAATCGGATGGATAGCCAGCTGTTTGCCAAAGATATATGGTCCAATCAGGTTATCCTGAATCTGCTGAGCTGCCAGAATGACAACAAGCGACCAGATCGCCGTTCCAGGGGATTGAATGAAGCCGATGATCACGATCGGGATCGAGGATAGAATAGCTCCGATAAATGGTATGAAATTCGCGATAACCGCCACGGTCGTCAGCAGTAATGCATAAGGAAGACCAATAATCAGGAAGCCGATGTACATCAAGACACCCAGCGCCAGATTGACGAGCACTCGTCCAACGATGAACCCTTTGAGGGCATTGTTGATTTCATCCAGTACCGAAGCTCCCACTTCCTTGAAGCGGTTAGGCAAAAAGCTGACAATCATCTCTCCGAACTTCCCGCCTTCCTTCAGCATGTAATACAGCAGGATCGGGAACGTAAATAAAACGATGGCAAAGTTCGACACGAACGAGAAGAGGTTCATAATATAATTCGTCAGGAACGTGAAGCCTTGATTCAAATAATCGGTTAATTGGGTAAGTGGATTAGAATCCTCCGGAAATATCTCCTTAAAGAGCCCGTTATTTTCCCACTCCTGCAACTGTTCACCTAAGGCAGCAAATAATGCGGGCGCATTCTCCACAAGAGCAATGATCTGATCCCGCAGGGATGGCCATACCCCAATAATAAAACCTGTAAGTATGCCTGCAAACACGACATATAGGAGCAGGATGGCCAGCGAGCGATTTAGCTTGCGCTTTTCGAGAAGATCAACCAGCGGCCTGAGCAGGTAATAGAAGAATCCTGACAGCATCAGCGGCACGAGGATGATCGAGAAGAACGAAAGTACCGGTCTGAATATAAAATCCACCAGCGATCCCAAATAAATAATAATGAGGACCAGAATCACGGCGAGACATAATTTGAAAAACTTGTTCATTTTCAGCAAAAAGCATGCCCCTTCTCCTATTTTTTTCACCATCGTATCATGACAATGTGTGCATATACAAATCGCTTGCGTCTACACTGGTATAGGATGTCGGATTGTAGCGCCATCGCTTATATAACCATTCCGTTCACTTCATCCTGCCGATATATACTTCTCCTAACGCCTCACGTATAATATGAAGGATTGCAAGGGCAAGGATATAGTTTAGGAGGATATTATGAACATGCATGTTACATCCATCACTCTTGGTCTGATCATCGTACTGAATATCGTGTTCTCCATGTTCGTGGTTTTTAGGGAACGGCGGGATGCCGGCTCCACCTGGGCATGGCTGCTAGTGCTGTCTTTTATCCCGATTTTGGGTTTTGCGCTCTACCTGTTGTTCGCCCAAAATTTAAGAAGAATCCGTCTTTTTCATTGGGGTGATCTGCAGAAAACAGGCATCGAGAAGGTATTGCTGTCTCAAATGGAAGGGATGACTAACGGGGACTACCCGTTCAGCAATCAAGCCGCGGCGGATAGCAGCGATTTAATCCATATGCATATCAATGAGAATCAGGCGATCCTTACGGACGACAACCACGTTGAAATTTTCACGGATGGACGCAAGAAATTTGAACGGTTGTTTCAGGATATTGAGGAAGCCAAAGTCTATATACATATTCAATACTACATCATCCGTCGGGACGAGCTGGGCAAGAAGCTGATGTCCCTGTTGACCAAAAAAGCAAAAGAAGGCGTGAAAGTCCGGGTTCTGTACGACGAGCTGGGCTCGCGTCAATTAACCAAGGGCTTCTTCAAAGCATTTCGCGAAGCCGGCGGAGAAGCCGAGGCCTTCTTCCCGTCCAAGCTGCGCTTCATTAATCTGCGCTTGAATTACCGGAATCACCGAAAGCTCGCTATCATTGATGGCGACATCGGGTATGTAGGCGGTTTTAACGTTGGGGATGAGTACCTGGGTCTCAACTCCAGGTTCGGATATTGGCGGGACACCCATCTGCGCATTCAAGGTGAAGCTGTTTATGCGATGCAGGTTCGCTTCATTCTCGACTGGAATCAGGCTTCGCACCATCACGATATTTCTTATGAATCGAATCTGTTTCCCAAGATCGATTCGCCTGGCAATGTCGGGATTCAGATTGTGACCAGCGGTCCGGATTCCAGATATGAACACATCAAAAACGGTTATATCAAAATGATTTCGTCCGCCAAGAAATCGATTCATATTCAGACGCCGTATTTTATCCCCGATGCCAGCCTCCTGGATGCGCTCCGCATTGCGGCGCTGTCCGGCGTTGAGGTTAACCTGATGATTCCCGATAAACCGGACCATCCCTTTGTCTATTGGGCGACCTTATCCTATATCGGGGAAATGCTGAGAACCGGGGCTAACGTGTATCTCTACAATAATGGCTTCATTCATGCCAAGACCATCATCATTGACGAGAAGATTTCTTCCGTCGGCACGGCGAATATCGATGTTCGAAGCTTCAAGCTGAATTTTGAAGTGAACGCGTTCCTGTACGATGAGGATTTATCAAAACAATTGACTCACATCTTTCATCAGGATCTGCAGGTATCCAGCCAGCTTACGATGAAGCAGTATCTGGAGCGATCAAGGTGGATCAAGTTTAAGGAATCCATCTCACGCTTGCTGTCGCCTATTCTGTAAAACAAGCCTTTAGCGCTGCCGCAAGATTTAGCAATCCAGAAGAAATGCGGGAGACTCAGACCGTTTATACTAAAGCCAAGGAAAACGAATCCATTATTTTAAAACTGGGAAGGATGTTGCACGTGGCTAAACTGACACCGTATATTTTCTCTGAGGATGCAAAAGCGCAGGCTGAGTTTTATACCCAAGCATTAGGCGGGGAGATCTTGTCCGTGCAAACCCATGGCGAGATTCCTGGAACCAAGGAAGAGCTTAAAGACAAGGTCATGCATCTTAGTCTGGTAGCAGGAGGAATTCCAATCTTTATGTCGGACTCCATATTCCAAACCCTGGAGCGAGGGAACGGAATTCATCTGAGCCTGTCGTTTGAGAGCGATGCTGAAGCACATGAAGCTTTTGACCGCTTAGCAGAAGGCGGTAAGGTGCTTGATCCGCTGAAGACTCAATTCTGGGGAGCGCTGTTCGGGTTGCTGGAAGACAAGTTCGGCGTATTGTGGCAGGTAACGACCGAAGTCCAAGTCAATTAATGGTAGAAAGCCCTTCAAGTTTCACTTGGAGGGCTTTTTTTTGCGTTTTTATTTGGAGCTCCAACATTCCACGACTTCCGCTGCGGCCAATCGGCTTGTGTCCAAAAAGACCTCAGTCCTTATTCTCCAATTGATCACTCACCTCGTATAGATGCAGCGATAGTTCATCACCTTCGGCATGACCTAAAATAGCGCCGTAACGACTGCGCAAATTCATCCAGCACTCGTGAATCACTTTCTCCAAAGCCTTCCCTTTATCGGTTGTATAGATCAATGACATCCTTCCTTCCACCCGATTATAAACCAGCCCTTTAACGGCCAGCTTCTCAACCAGTCGGGTTACGGTAGAAGGCTGAAGATGAAGAATTTCGCCTAATTCCTTCTGCGAGATCCCTTCCTTCTCATATACAGCCATAAGCAAATAAGCATAGGTGGGCGACAATCCGCTTGCGGCAAACTCATCTTCGGCCATCTTGGTGATAACCCGGCTAAGACGATTGGTAGTGAAGTAAAGACATTCCTTGATATACGTATTTAACATAACGGCTACCTCTTTCGCTGAGTTCATCCTGTTGAATCACCTTTTATTGCTTGCACATACAAATATAATGGATTTCCAAATAAAAGTAAAGCGGCAGATTCCCACCATAACCCTGGGAGACCTCTGCCGTCATTTTATTAGGTGTATGCTTCTTCATGTTGTGATCCTGCAACTGCTTGCTTTAATGCTTCTATTCGACCTGGCTCTGATCCATGTACATGACTTCCCACAGATGGCCATCCGGATCCTGAAAGCTCCAACCATACATAAAACCATGATCCACCGGATCATTGGAAGGCGACCCTCCTGCGGAAAGCGCAGCATTGACGATTTCGTCCACCTGTTCCCGACTTTCGGCTGAAAGTGCCAGAATCACTTCCGTTGTGTTCGCGGCATTCGACAGATCTTTCTTGGTGAACGTCTTGAAATAATCCTCGGTGAGGAGCATGGCAAAGATGTTATCGCCTATGACCAGGCAGGCCGCGTTTTTGTCTGTAAATTGCGCGTTAAAATCAAAACCAATTTTCGAGAAGAAGTCCTTCGTTTTCTCCAAGTCCTTCACAGGTAGGTTCACAAAAATACTATCACATCTTAAAGCCATTCCGAATCACCTCTTCTATTTGATAGATTCATCTTAGCATGAGCTGCAGCACGACATTTCTCTTCATTTGCTATGTTCAATCCAAGCTACGGGAATCCAGCTTGCGAAGCATATTCAGGATCCTCTCGATCCTGTCTTTTTGGGATCCAAATGCTAAACAAAACGCAGCAGCGATTCAGTCGGCTGTAGCTTATAACTCTTACCCGAAAAAAAGGATGCCTCCAGGCCGTATTAAAACTCGCCTGGGAGACATCCGACTTTATTAGTTAGATAAACCCACTGCACGCAGCAATCTCATGACGGTTACCACCGTCTGAGCTTTGGTTACATGAGATTGTGGATCCAGCTTGGAGGCGGATACGCCTTGCATAATCTTCTGCTCCACGACGAAAGCGACGGACGACTTAGCATAAGACGAAACCTTGGCGTGGTCTTTAAATTTGTTTAACAATCCTTGGTTAGCTTCGTTCTTCTTGCCGGCATAATTCAGCACATTACTCAGCATGACGGCCAATTCCTCACGCGTAATCAAGCTGTTTGGATCAAAGATATCGCCTGAGCGTCCCTTCACTAACCCTGCCGCTTTCGCAGCTGCAATCTCTTTAGCATACTGGGATTTCGGATCTACATCCTTGAAATTGGCATCACTGTCGTCAGGCAGAATGCCCAGCGCCTTCACCACAATGGATATAATCTCGGCACGGGTAATTTGTTTATTACCGCCGAAAGATCCGTTACTTTCTCCAGTAACGATCAGCTTGGCAGCAGCCTGCGCCACGTCTTCCCGTGCCCAAGAAGGGATCGCGTCACTAAACCGGATATCTTGCTGAACCAGAGCATAAATACCGCTGCCGGTTTTCTTGATTTCAACAGTTACCGTGCCATCCGCGTTAACTTTAAACAAGGTCGGAACGGATCGAAGCTCCTGGGTACCTGGTATATAAACCACTCCGGTAGCACGTTTTACATTTATCTTTTTCGCATCGACGGTCATAAATTCGCTGACATGGGTTTTGCCGAAATGCTTCAGTTCGGTCGTTGTCTTATCCGCGTTTATTTGCTCAAGCTTGAACGATAGCGGATTGGCTAGTACCTCTCTTCCCTTAAGCAGTGTCTCCATGCTTGCTGCATCGGCAGCCCCTGGAGAAACAATCGAAACTTTTACAGGACCGGAAACCGTAATCAGCGAAGTCGGAATCCGGTATTCTGTCCCGTTCACGATAATGGAAAGACTGGCCTTGGCTCCTTTTTTCGCAACGGCTGCGATGATTTCTTGCGGAATCTCAACCTCAGCCTGCTTCGCACCCGCACCCGCATGGATCTGGAAGTTGGAGGAATCCGAAAGGTTAATGCTGTTAACAGCTGCAGCCGTAGGTAGGGTCACCACAGCTTTATCGCCATGAAGCGTGACGTTTGCCTCTAGCTGATCTTTGGCTTTAGGCGGTTGTGGCGTCGAAGGCGTTGGTGAACCAGAGCCTCCCGATCCTCCTGATCCGCCGGAACCGTCAGATCCACCGGAACCGCTGCTTGAAGTCGTTACACTAAGCAGATTCGAAGCGCTGGAGACGCGGTTAATCTCATCTCCCGTTCGATCTACCGCAAGCACATGAATCTTGTAGTTCGTAAGAGAGCTAAGGCCATTCACGGTATAACTATTATCTGTAACCGAGCCTGACAAAGCATTATTTACATATACTTCATATCCCGTTGCGCCTGCCACAGCATCCCATTTCACCTGAATGGAGCTTGCGCTGGCACTTACCTTCGAGAGATTCGCCGGAGCCGGAAGTGCTGAAGCATTGACTTTGCCATCGATCGGCAAGTCGTGAATGAGTTGAGTCGTCAGAGTCTTATTACGGTCGCCGCTGATATCCCAGCTCATGACGCCTGCAATATCCAGCGATTTCACGATGGAAGCGGTGTACTTCATGGTGTTCTTATCGTTGTAGGTGATGAACGCTTTATTTTGATCGTTGTACAGGTAAGGAACCTTAGCGGATTCGTTCCAATATCTTTTATAGCCGTTCTTGTTGATGTAGTTATTCTCGAGATCGCTAAAATCGAAAATGGCAGGCTCCCATGTTCCAAAACTAGATCCATCCTTATTGCATGCCTGATATTGACCAAGTGAACCACAACCATCCCAGCCCTTGCCGTAGTAAGGAACGCCCACGATCAACTTATGTGTCGGCACTCCGCCATTCAAATGGCCTAACAAACCGCCAAGCACATGATTTCTTGGAGCGGATGATGTTGGAAGAGCTTTATCATAAAATAATGGTGCATTATGATGACCAAATGAATCAGATTTACCGCTGTAATCATAGGTCATAATATTGACAAAATCGAGATACTGCACAGAGTTAGTAAAGTCTGCGTTTACGGTAAAATTGTCTCCCTGCCCTGAAGCAATCGTCAGCAAATAATATTTCCCGTCCTCTGAACCGGCTGCATCCAACGCCTCGCGAACGGTTTTCATTAACAATGTGAAGTTTTCTTTATCCTCCGGTGCTCTGGAATTCGACTCTTCCCCGTCTTCGACCGGATACTCCCAATCGATATCCAAACCATCAAACTTGTAGTCTCGGAGGAATTTTACAGCAGAGTTAGCAAACGTACGACGGGTTTCTTCCGTCATGGCTACATTAGAAAAATTATCAGACCAGGACCAGCCGCCTACTGAAACCATAAGCTTCAATTGAGGGTTCGATGCCTTGACGGATTCGAATGCTGCGAAATTCTGAAAATCAAATGTCGGATCTCCAATCACAATTTCTCCGTCATGGACGTATCGATCCTGTGCAGGAATATTAGGATCTTCGCAGGCTCTCGGCCCGCTCCCGTATTTTTTCCAACATATATCGGCAAAGGCATAGTTAATGTGGGTGATCTGTGATACATCCAAGTCACCAGGATGAAAATTACGTCCTTCGGTACTAGCTGACCAAGAAGTGTAGTACGTAATATTGTTATAATTGCTGCCAGGAACTACCGACACTGCTTCGCTTTCAGGCGAAGTCCATAGGCCGTTATGGCCCACTACCTTATACGAATAGGTCTTTCCTTCTTCCAGTCCAGCAGCTACATACCGACTCCCGCTACTCGAACCAACCTTTACTCCATCCTGATAAATATCATAGCTTGTGGCCCCAGGCACCGGTGCCCAGCCCAGTGAAACCGTAGATCGTGTAGCCGTCACTACCTGTAACCCTTGAGGTTGAGCCAGTTTCCCCCACTTAAGGGTAACGGCATTACTATTGGCGGATGCTTCCAAAGCTCCATTTACGCTTCTCTGCGCGCCTACTTTAAAAGTATAAGTCTCTCCTGCTTCCAAAGGTCCATAAGTAGCCGTGGTAACGGAGTTTTCCCAAGTGCCGCCTTTCCATGCTCCATTAATATAAATGTCATAAGCTTCGGCTCCAGGACTCGAACCCCAACTCAGCGTAACCGTATCTTCCGTTACATCGTCAATTTTAAGATGGCTTGGAGGAGTCAACGGTGCATCTTTATATTCAGCTTCGTCTTTGGTTGTGGTGAATTCCAATACATTGCTTTTGTGTTCTTTTTTCACGTCGCCGTCCCACGTAATATAGATTCTGTAGGTCGTTTCAGGTGTCAATCCGGTCACGGCGCGGGTCCAATAATTGCCCCATGCCAGCCACTTGCCTGAATCCGCGTCCCACACCTGTATATTGTTTTCACCTTCGACGGGTTTGAAATCCCATTGAAATATCGCCATATTATGAGAGACACTTTCAATACGAAGATTCTGCGGTGCCAGCGGATCCTGGGCTTCATTGGTCTGGGCTTTATACGTTGAGTTCGTTACTGTCGCGGGCTCTAGGACGGAGTTAACTGTGGAAATGTCAGTAGAAATGTCTGTAGGAGGAGCACTTTCTGCTGCATAGGATGCAGGCGCATTAAAGAGTGGCGTAAAAATAAGAATAAGGGCCAAAAAGCATATCACCCGTTTCGGGTGCTTTTTCGTTATAAATGATGTCACCGTTTTCACCTCTGTTGATTAAATTTCGATTGCAAATGATACAGCATTTCAATGAATGTCTGTCCCTCGGTGTCATCGAGTGTTTCTTTGATGACTTGCCTATTTTCGCATATCGCTCAAATCCAACTTGTATTGAAAGCGGTTACTAATTTTCCCAGCTCAATTATGTAGAGTTCAGTCCCCCCCTCTCTCTACTCATGATTGAATCACTGTCCGTACGCTCTACTACAGCCTCCTTTCTTGAATTCAAAGGTGTTCAATAAATATTCATATATTTGTATCATGGAACCTACACCATCGATTGAGAAGGGATACATTTCCATAAACATGGGGTAAATTCTTGTAATTTTATATTCTGTTAATAAATTCAACATGGATCTAATCTACCGGTGAAAGCAACACGCATAATGCCTTCAAATAAATATCTCTATTACGTTGGAATTAATAAATTCTGATATACTATTGTTAATTGAGGTACTGTGTTGTACGATGTATATGCGGAAGGCAGGTGTGAAAGACGGAACGAATATGACGTATATATGGAAAACAACCAGTTAACAAGGGTATTTCGAGAAAAACAATTCATTTAGGGGGTTAACATACATGTGAAAAAAGAGGAATTTACTGCTTGTTAGGACAGAATCGCGTTGGTAAACCATACAATATTAATAGAGAAGAGGAATCCCTTATGAAAATACGTAATCAAATTACATCTGCAAGTCTGGCCCTTTTAATAACTGGAAGTGCCCTGCTATACACATCGCCAACCTCAATTGTAAAAGCAAAGCCCACTCAAAATGTATCTAGTTCGTTACAAACAAGCACTCAACGAGATCATAATTCCGTCAAGCAAGCCATGCGGGATACGTTGCAACTTGGATTCCCGGGGATACTTGCTAAAACTTTTGAGGGTGGAAAAACGTGGGGTTATGCGGCTGGGGTAGCGAATCTGAGCACCAAGAAACCAATGGAAACAGATTTTCGCTTTCGCATTGGCAGCGTGACGAAGACGTTCACTGCAACGGTGGTACTTCAATTAGCTGGAGAGAACCGCTTGAATCTAGACGACTCCATTGAAAAATGGCTGCCTGGTGTCATTCAAGGAAACGGGTATAATGGTAAACAGATTACCATCCGGCAGATATTGAACCATACAAGTGGTATCGCTGAATACTCAAGGTCAAAAGACGTTGATTTTATGGATACAAAAAAATCGTATTCGGCTGAAGAGATAGTGAAGATGGGCATTTCTCTGCCCCCAGACTTTGCCCCAGGTAAGGGCTGGTCTTATTCAAACACAGGATACGTATTACTGGGTATTCTTATTGAAAAAGTAACCGGAAACAGCTACGCGGAAGAGATTGAAAATCGGATTATTGAACCGCTTAAATTGTCGGATACATTCCTACCTGGCAATTCAAGCGTTATTCCAGGCACCAAGCATGCTCGGGGATATTCCCAACCAGACGAAGCAAGTGAGATAAAAGACGTTACTTACTATAACCCAAGTGCAGGTAGCTCAGCTGGAGATATGATTTCTACTGCTGATGACTTAAATAAATTCTTCTCTTCCTTGCTCGGCGGCAAATTACTGAAGGAACAGCAACTAAAACAAATGCTTACTACAGTTCCTACAGGAAGAGCAGGAATCGATGGATATGGTCTTGGAATCTTTGAAACTAAGCTTCCAAACGGTGCCTCGATATGGGGACACACCGGTGGCATTCTAGGGTTTTCCACTATTGCTGGAGGTACACTTGGAGGCAAGCATACGTTGGTCGTCAGTTTGAACAGCTTGGGTAGAGATAACAGTCCTAATCCTTTTAAAAACATTTTGCTTGCTGAATTTAGCAAGTAGGCAAAAAGGAAAAACGTAGCAAGCGATTCCCTCTATTACGTTGAATAAAAAAAACTGATGTACTATTGATATTTGATGTACTGTGTTGTACGATGTATCCGCAGGAGGTACAATATCATGAATGTGGAAGATTGGAAATCACAAATCAAGAGAGGAACACTCGAATTTTGTATTCTATTGCTAATAAAGCAGCGACCCTATTATGGGTATGAAATCATAAGTAAGTTAGAACAGCATCCTATTGTTGCTGCAAAAGAAAATACAATTTATCCTCTGCTTAGAAGATTATTGAAAGAAGAATATGTATCTTCATCTTGGCAAGAAAGTACAGAGGGTTTGCCACCGAGAAAATATTATTCCATTACAGACAAAGGAAATGAATACTTAAACGCTATGTCCTTAGAATGGGATAATTTATTAATTGCTATAGCAGAAATTAAAGGAGTGTGAAATTTTGGATAAAATTACGAATGACTATCTTGAAAAGATTGAAAAGTATTTGAAATCCATGTCCGATTCCGAACGTATGGACATTGTAAAAGAAATCAAAAGTGTAATGCTTGAATTGCAAAATAATGGTCTATCTTCTGAGCAAATCATCGAGCGGCTAGGAAACCCAAAAGAATTAGCGAGAGCATATTTAGGTGAAGCCATTTCAAAGAACAGTAAATTCAGTTGGCGTAAATTCGGCGCTGTATTTGCATTTTGTAGCAGCTTTGCAGGCATCAGCGGTATGTTTCTTCTGCCTCTTCTCAGTACTCTTTCCATTGCTTTAATGATTAGTGGAGTTATTACACCAATAGGCGGAATTATTAAATTTGTTGGGCATCTTATGGGATATGATATTGCCGGAATAACAATCGAAATGGGAGCATATACACCAAGCCCAATGCTGTTCTTACCCATTTCTATTGTCATTGGTGTGTTGATGTTTTGGCTCGGGAAAGTATTATGGAAACTTACAATTAAATACATACAGGCCATTAGTCAGAAAAAGAAAACATTGTATTAATAAAAAAGAACGGGACCCGGCGGTCATTCATAGACCAACCGCACCCCGTTTTTACTATGATGGAAAAAGAGCCCTTCAAGAGCTCTTTTTCTTTTATTTATGCAATGATATCAAACCGATTCATCGAATCGAACTTAAATGCTCATGCTTTAATTTCCATAAGCCATCGGCATCGCGAACGAACACATTCGTTGCTCTCCCGCTTCCGGCCGTATATGTCCCCTGATGATAACCCTCAAAGTGATAGGTATAAATACATACCGCCGAATGAGCATCACTCGCTATCCACTCTATATCCTCCGCCCGGTATACCTCATCCCGAATAACATTCCAGGCATGTTCGAAATATGCCCGGATCTCATCCAACGTATGACAGCTCCGATCCGAAAACCAATAGACCGCTTCTCCGTCGAGCAACCGGGCTACATTGTCAAAATTATGCGTATTCGTAGCCGCTATGTATGCCTCAAGTGCCTTATGATATGACATCGTTCCACACCTCCCATCCCTCAAATAGGCATATAAGTTAATAAACAAAGTATAGTACAATTTTGTTCAATGACGGATCTTTCCTGGTTAACTTTCATATATCTGTGTTTATGTTAATGTCCTTAACATTTTGTTTGAAAATTTGCCTTTCCTTCCAAGACTGCATTCAAGAATTTCTTTGACTTTTTCAATCGCTTCTGGATCTCTTCAATTTCTTTGATTTTTTGTTCAACCATTTTTGTCTTTGCCTCGTATGATAAATTAAGTTGTTGATTTACTAGCAAACTTAATTCTTCTATAGAAAAGTCTACGGATAAAAGTGCCTTCACATCATCTAGAAACTCAACAACCTCTTCAGAATAAACACGATAATTATTAACATCTCTTTTAACATAACTGTCTGGAATTAGGTTTTTACGTTCATAGAATCTTAATGTTGATATGGGCAGACCCGTTAATTTTGAAACATCGTTTATTTTCATAATAGGACCTCTTTATTTCTTGCTATAAACCTAGGTTCATAGTTCATAATACGAAATATGATAACGCACGACATACACAATGTCAAAAAAATCTAATGTTATCAAGAGGAGAGGTTCTATGTTTAACCATATTCAAAACAATGATTTCGCCAATATCGTTATGGGCCGACGTTCTGTCCGTAATTATGATGAGAATTTTAAAATATCGAAGGAAGAGATAAGCGAAATGATTTCTGAAGCCAGTCTGGCTCCATCCTCTGCAAATATGCAGCCTTGGCGTGTAATTGTGGTCGATACTCCAGAAGGAAAAGAAAAGCTAAGACCTCTTGTGCGTTTCAATACATTACAAAATGATACTTCATCAGCTATGTTATTAATTTTTGGTGACACCCAAAGCTATTTATATGCTGAAGAAATTTACAATACAGCCGTGGAACAAGGAAAAATGCCAGCTGAAGTACGAGATCGTCAACTCGAAACCATTCTATCCATGTTTCCGACCCTATCAAAAGAAATGAAAGTTGAAATTGCAAAAGTCGATAGCAGCCTCTTTGCAATGCAGTTCATGTTAGTAGCTCGTGCACATGGGTACGATACGAATCCAATGGCAGGCTTTGAAGTTGATCAGTTAGCAAAAGCATTTGATTTAGATGAAGAACGCTATGCTCCAGTCATGATGATTTCAATAGGAAAAGCCAAAGAGGATGGGCATGAGTCTGTTCGATTAGGTTCTGACAAGATTACATTTTGGAGGTAACCATTATCCGTAATCGATTCACCATTCTTTCTTCAAAATAACATCAGACTCAAACCGCAAGTTTATATAGAAGCTTACTGTTAAAGGATCAATAATCGAAAACTCTAAAGCTTGTTAAGCTAACGAAAAACTCAATCAAAAAGAAAAAGGGAGCCGGTCATTGTGATCGGCTCCCTTGGTTTCACATAAACTAATATTTCATTCCATGAATTATATTTTGTTTTTATAAATGACTTTGTCCACATCGTGTCTAACGGTTTTATGGCCTTGTTTAATTCCTTTTCCAATGGCTATCAGCATCACATCTTCATACCTGTCAGAAATCTGTAAGGCCGACTTTAATTGTTCGGAATCATACCCGGACATGGTAATCGTATGAAGACCCGCCTCGTTCGCCAGTAAAACTAACGACATAGACGCCAGGCTTGCGTCTCTTACTAATTCGAGTTTTAAATCTTCTTTGGATTTATTTAGATAATACTGGATTGCCGCGTTGGCTAAATAGTCTCTTAATGATGCGTCAAAATACCCCTTTTGGAATCCATCTTCATGAATATTGATAATATTTTCTTTTTCAAATGCTTCATAATCGCCTAGTACAACGATTAGTACGGATGCTTCTATTACCTGTTGCTGATGAAAGGCAATGGGGAGTAACATGTTCTTTAAATCCGGTTCGTCGATAACCAGGTACCGTGTTGCTTGAATATTGTTTCCGTTGGGCGATTTACTGGCTCCTTCAATCAAAGCCGCCAACGTTTCCGATTCCACTTTATAATGGGGATCATAATGCCTGACAGAACGTCTTTGTTCTAATATCTCTCTCACACTCATTGTGCTCACTCCAAATGTTTTATTTACTCCATATTCCGATTATAATGGACCGTAAAGTGGCAGAAAATAACGCACAATAAAGTGGGTTAGCCACCTTTATGTGCCTATTCAGGAGGAATACATAATGAACAGTCTCAATACGGGAATCAATATTTTTATGAATACGGTAGGAGGAAAGTGGAAATGTTTAATCCTCTTTTTCCTGAGTCAAAAACCAAGGAGAACCAAGGAGTTCTATCAGCTCATGCCGACCATAACGCAGAAAGTCTTAACCGATCAATTAAAGCAGCTGGAAAAAGATGAGCTTGTCCGAAGAGAAGTATTTAAAGAAGTACCGCCTAAGGTAGAATACAGTTTAACTGAGCTGGGCCAATCCTTCGTCCCTGTATTAAATACAATGTGTGAATGGGGCAACACCTATGCAATCGTACAAAACCTCGAAAGAGAAGAACAAATCTGTAGCCAGCATAAATAGGTGGTGCATAAGAGGCGCGAAAAAAAAACGAGCAGACGAATGATCGTCTGCTCGTTATCTATTTGTTAAACTCCTTCATTCGTCTCATTCTCCGGAGCCTGCTCTTGCTCTTCCGAAAGCGCGCTTTCGTCGGACAGCTCATAGGAGACGCCATCCACTACGACCTTCTCGACTAGGGACACGTCAAGTGGTTGATCCAGCTTCAGGGTGACCTGACTCGCGTAAGTCTGGTTTTCCTGAGTGTCACCAGCACCTTCAGAAGACGGAACGTCTTCGTCCTTGGCTGTATCAGACGAGCCTTCCCCTTCTGTTGTCCCGGTATTCGGCTCCGCTTGATTCCCGGTTGAATCAGTCTCTGTCCCTGATGGGTCGGTATCCGCTTCGCCCGTTGTGTCATCGGCGCAAACCCGCGATAATTCAGGGCTGGCGGCCTCAAACAGCGTGCTTGCGTCTTTGCCTACAACCTGTAGTTTATCCACACTGAACTCCCGGCAAGCCGCCGGCTGTTTAAAATGGAAAGTCAGTTCGGTCTTGCCCTCCTGCTCGCCTTCCTCCACCACCGTCGCCGTCAATAACGGCTTTTCAGGGACGATATCAGAAGAAGCCGGAGGTGCGGTAACCGGGGGCGTGATGACCGGATTCGGATCAGCATTACCGTCCGCAGGTCCTTTGCCGTTTTGGATCATCATGAAGGCAGCACCAGCAATAACGATCACCACAAGCAAGGAAGAAGTGATTTTTACGAACCGCGAATGCTGTCGAAACCATCGCACCAACGGTGAAGCCAATTCGGCCCTGACCTTCGTATACACCGGTTTGAGGATGGGCGCAGGCGAATTGAAATACGTTTTCGCATAATCCTTATTCTTGAAGGCTTCACGGTCATAGGATTTGAAATAATGAACGATAGCGGCGGCATAAGCCGGAACAAGTCCCCGCGGTCTAACGAATACCGGCTGCTCGGCAGACCACTTAATATACTGGTATACCACTTCCGGACTGTTGCCGTATCTGTACAAATAATCAAGCAAGCCCCGGTAGTCTACGGCACTGGAACGAATCTCCGTGCAGAAGGCCAAGGTAATGCTATCAAATCTGGATGGCATCACATGGTTCTGCAGCCACTTTCGCATGATTTGTTGGGTTCGTTCCCGCTCCTCGGCTGACAGATCTGCCAGCACCTCCGCTTGAACCTCTTCATGGCTGGACCACTGGTAAAGGGCGAGCATGACTTCCGCCTTGGACCGAATCCGGGAGTCAAAACGCTCTACCCAACCCTTGAACTCCTTCGGCATTTGCAGAAACCCGATATCCAGCAGCTGTTTCTGGCTTAATTGCTCGGGCTCCAACTCACGCAAAAGAAAGAGATTTGCCGCATAAATCAAAC
Source organism: Paenibacillus sp. 2KB_20 (assembly GCF_052115765.1). Lineage (NCBI taxonomy): Bacteria > Bacillati > Bacillota > Bacilli > Caryophanales > Paenibacillaceae > Paenibacillus > Paenibacillus sp. 2KB_20. The sequence goes on from NZ_JBFRHH010000010.1 coordinate 184,585, forward strand.
GGTCTGCAAATGCAGTTCCGCCTTGGTAACGACCCATTCCCTTCTGAGGATGGTGCTCCAGCGAATCCAATTGATCCAGCACGGCGTTGACCGCTCTCACCGGGTCCGGATCTTGCTTAAGCTTATCGACAAGCTGGGCTTCCGCTAACCTGATATAATTCTCCTGCTCCAGCAGGAGAGGGTGATTCCGAACCCACAAGCCGATCAGATCTACCAAATCCGTAGGCGACGCTGCTTGCTGCATGCGCGTTTTCATATATGGATCGAACATCAACGCCGGCAGCCCCGGACTGGTCAACACCCTGGCATAGAAGGCTCGGCTTAAGGCCGGGCTGCCCTCCAGCAAGTCGTAAATCGCCTCGGTCACATCCTGGCGTTGCTTCGATAAGGCATTATTTAATGAACGGATAAAATATTCCACAATCAGATCCTGATGCTGCCGGGGATTGATGCCGTGATAATCCTTAACGAATCCGGCAATCGCTGCATCCGGAACCTGTCCGCCTTTGATAAGCTCGAATTCCTGGGCAAACAGGGCGTGGAACAGCTGATCCAACCGTCCCTTAGAATCCAGGGCGCCTGTCGGCTTCAAATAAAGCAGCAAAGCACGCAGCACAGTATGTTTATGCTCATGGTACAAGCCCTCTTGGCCTTCTTCAATCTGGAACAGCACACATAAATCGTCGTAGCTATCCAGCAAGATCCCAAGACCCGGCTCCATATCCGCAAGCATCTGCTCGGCGAAGGTAAAAAAGCGCCCTAAGCGATCGGGGTCCAATAGCGTCTCCCATGCAAAATCAAGATAAGGTTGCTCGGACCATTTCAGATCGACATTAATGACCCTGCCGGCAGCGAGCTCAAACAAATAGTCCTTCTCAATGCTCCGGTCGCCTAGGCGCAGGCTGCCCTTCTCTACGAACATGAGGTGAAGTCCCTTCTTGCTCTGCGGCTCTTTGGCATAGGTTACGAACCCAAGCACCCGGCGCAGCGCATAGGGCAATCGGCCAAACAACACAAAGAGCAGCTGCTCCGCCTTCGCGGACAACTGTTCCACCGGGACATCCAGAACGATATATACCTTTTTCTTCCCTGCAGCCGCGGATATGCATGCATAGAGCAGCTGCTTGAATATCTTCTCGTCGATCCCAAGCTCCTGCAATAAGGCTGGCGTCTCCTTGGATGAGATGGCGGCTTGAGAGTCCGCCTGAACCGGAATGGCAGGAAGCTGCGGAAGATCTACGCCTTCTTCGATATCGTAATGATCGGCAAAGGAGGCCTGGAGCCAAGTTTGATAAGCGGAATGCTCATCTTCAAGAAAACCGTCGGGAATGACATAATGATGCGTAAAAAAGGCACTGCGAAGCCCCGTAAAGTCCGCAGGCTGAAACACGCTTCGCCCTAGCACCGTGTCCCCTGTTTCCGTATGGAACAGATGAAGGGCGGCCGGATAAGCCGCCGCTTCCCTCTCGCTGCGTGCTGTCAGCTCGGCTGGAGCTTCGTATTGGCAAAAGGGATGCAGCACCTTTTTGATAAAGGAAGCCTCCAATCCGGACGAACGAGCCACCGTATCAAAGCCTTCGGCTGAACGGAATATGCCCCGGCGCTCCCGCGTGTACATTTGCTGCTGTATGGTTCGGGATGGGAAATCCGGCACTAGTCTTCCCTCCCCTGAATATACTTCAGCTTGTACAGAAGCCAGATGAACGGCTCATCGACCCGAATCGGGCTGACAACGCTTTGCAGCTTCTGATCGACAGGGTTGCTGCCTAGAGCCGACACGGCAAAATACGCTGTATTGGAAAAGTATACATCCATCGTTCCCTTGAACGGACGGTCGACCTTCTCGATAAAACGGCGGATTTCGCCGTCAATATTTTCAAATTCGGTCAAATTCATAAACTTGCGGTGCACCACATTGTTAAAGATGTTGCTGTTCAGCTTCACGTATTCGCCATCCTCATCCTTAAGCGCATGAAGCATGTCGCTCTTGGTTAAGACGACGGCTGTCGGAATATCCGTCTTGCCCTTGTCCTCATAAGCGATGAAATCGCCGAACATCGTCAGCACGACATCCCGCGGCTCATCATACTGGGACACCCATTCACCGGGCTGGTCACCGAATTTCAGGCGGATTTTCTCCCGAATGGAGCGGATTTGGAGCGGATCCACCATAAACAGAATACCCGCGGAATTCTTGATATGCTGTCCGTGAAGTCCCAAGTAATCCTCGTCCACCATGCCCTCACCCGCTACGTCAAAAAATACGAGGGTTAACGGCGGCTTGGACTCATCCTTGAACACGAATTGGAAAATGAAAGGCTCCTGCATCTTCTCCTTCTGCGTGGACGCCAGCAAATCTCCGCGCTCAAATAACGGCTCCTCATAGCCCGTACGGAACTTACGGCTGATCTCGGCATTTAGCGGCATGCAAGCTGCATCGAAATGATCCGCCGTCGTATGCTGCAGCGTATGAATGAGCGAAGTCATATAGACCGACTTGCCCACTTGCGAAGCACCGATAATCGAGATAATGTTGTTCGGCACCTTTCCTGCGGTCACCGGAAGCTCATTATGGCATTTCGGGCATAACCGTCTGCGCGTAACGACACCGTAACGGTCATTCAATCCAACCAGCACGTGATCGGAATAAATGTGATGCTCCTCCGGTATGTCGCTCGGCCGGATAATCGCTTCAATATCATAAACGGAATCCAGCCCAAAGCGTTCCCGGTACCGATTCAGCTCATCATCTTCCCCAAGCGCATAGTCCTCGTCATCCTCTCGATCGTGCGCAGCCCGGAAGACAACCTCCTTCGGAGCAAACTTACTGAAACAGTAAGGGCACACAATATCATAGAACAGCGGCTTTGGCTCCGGCTCCGGTTTTTTCTTGAAAATATCAAAAATGCCCATCCTTTGTACCTCCCTCTGAACCCTATGAATTACACACTGATGCGTTCATCGTGGTTACAGTGTGTTCTCTCTCTATCTATAAACGAGCTCATACCGTTGTCCATACTTCTTACCATCCGTAAAAAACAGGCGAATATAATCGTTCTTGCCTACCTCAATCGCAGGCAATTCGTTGCGTCCCGCTGCAAAATCCGTAACGAAAGGGTACAAGATGCCGTCTTCCTTGTTTACCGGGTAAGCCCCCTGCTTCTTTACGTAGCATAAAACGTCCTTGGGTACCGGCACTTCCGCCGTCACCTGAATTTCAATCGTCTTATAAGGCTGCAACCAGCGGCTCTTTTCACGAATGGAGTAGACCAGTTTAGCTTTGCCGATGCTGAACTGAATGCTGTTCGCTTCATCCGGCTGCCTGATTAAGGCCATCTCTCCATCTTCGGAAGACATGGCGTATACCGTATACGTGATCTGGCCAATTCCGTCCACCCGGTCCCGATACCCATTGTTCGCCTTGTACTCGTCTCGGGTATACAGGCGCAGGCTGCCAGGCTCTATAGTTCCAGCAGGCAGACCAAATCCATCATCCATCGCGCGGTGAATATATACCGCCTGAAGACCTGGCGGCCAGCTCCATCGGAGCGTACAGTAGCCCTCGTCTAATTGATAGCTTAATCCCTGAATGACCCATTCTCCGGGCTCCGCATTTTTAAAACGCATATCGAACGCCCCCTGCTTTAAAATCCTCGGCTTGTTGAATCATTCGACCGTTGCCCTCGTCCCGTTCGGCCTGGCCGCTGCTCGTTTCGAATGATCTTGCTGTTCTCCTTAACCGGAATCACCAACGTGAACAAGGCGATGATCCCTGCGAGGATGAAGCAGGCCAGCAGACGAACGAAGGCATCCCTGACCTCTCCCCCGGATAGGCCATATTCCAGAACAACGCCTGCGAGCACGCCGGATACCGCACCGCCGATGCTGAAGCTAAGCGCGAGATGACGGTTATCAAACACAATGCCGAGGGCCAGGCCCGTGGCAGCGCCAATGAGCAGCATCGCAACGACTCTTATAATCTGATAATAAACGCTATCTTCCATAGCGCCTGTACGTTTCGTCAACAGGGAACGATCCCCGACGTCATCATAGATTTTCTGGAAGACAAAAGACAAATCTGCCGCATTCTGCACGTCGTAATATTGCCCGCCCGTTTCGGCCGCTATCGTCTGAAGCAGCTGGGCGCCATCCTTGTAGACAAGGCTGAGGCCAATCGTATTCACCGCGATTTGCTGCTGTTTGTAGTCGGCAAGCACACGCGCATGATCGGTTTCGCTAAAGCCGTCCGACAGCATAATGACCATGGCGCTTCGGCGGGCATCATGGCTCTCTTGGATATGCGTCATGGTATCCTCCAGCGCGAGACTAATGTCCGTACCGCCATCATTCGTTTCCAAACTGTCGATCTCAGCGATGATCTCATCCTTGGCTTCCTGGTTCTTCACACGCGTAAAAGGCTGCAGCAACGTTGTCGCATGATCAAACAGCATCACCGATACACGGTTATCCTCGTCCATGCGGTTAATCAGATTTTTGGCCGCCGTATATCGGTCCTGATTCGGGTCCGTGTCTTTCATGCTGCCCGAATTGTCAATGACCAGCACGATATCCTTCACCGGCTTGGCGCTGCCCGGGTTCAACTGGTACACCCACTCAAACAGCATGCCAAGCAAGAACAGTGCCACCAACGTGGATGGAATCAGCAGCTTCCATGATGTGCCTGTGTATCGCTGTCTCCATGAGCTCCCGTTCAAACGAGGGGAGATCAGTTCTGCGATTAAGCAGGCCAATCCGATGCACAAGGCCAAAATTCCGAAATAGATCCCTGTAACTACGATGACGGGAAGCCCTGTCCCCCATTGGCGGAGCAAAAATTCCCCAATGGTAAATCCGATTCCCCCACCGACTAGACTAAACAGCAGCAGGAGAGGGTTTATTTTTCGTTGCACAATACACGCCTACTCTCTGTATCAGAATTTAAGAACGCTAGCGCAGCTCAGGAAGTTGCGCCGGTTCCATTCCATGAAATTCATAACCGTTTGCCGTATAGGTCTCGTAGTAGGTTCTGCCATTCCGGTAGTACATCAGATCCTCCAAATGGAAACCTCCCATCAGGTTCAGCTTCTCGACTCCGCTGGAGCGCTTCTCGTGCACGATGCCAAGCTTGTATACCCGTAAAGCTTCATCGGCATGGATCGCATAGCGGACAAATTCGCTGTCGGCATCGCCGAAGAAATATTTCTCCTCGTATCGATGCTCCTGCGTATAGTCAAGCAGCCTGACTAACGTAACGGAGTTCTCCTCCAGCATCCGGTAAAGCACCTTAAACAGATCTTCCTTGGCAAGCACCTGCTTATTATTGTAGTCGATGGTTACGTTCGCTCGCCGCAGCAATTCTTCCTCGAAGGTCTGCACGAACGGCTCTGCCGTCAATAAATCTCTAAGACAGACCCGGATCATGCTCGACAGAATCGGTTCGATCCCTTCATGCGTAACGATGGAGAGATTGCCGACATACCGTTCTTCAAAGAATACTCCCTGGCCGCGCTTACTCTCCAATTCCAGCATCAGTTCTTCCGTTACAAGGCCATAATACTCCATCAGGTTCTGGCCGATATAATCGTCTGCGGTACGGATGCTCAACTGGGCTGCTTCCAACAATTCCGTTTCAAGCTGGTCCAGCATGTTCGCCTGCTGCTTGTAATGACGGTGAATCCGTTCGAGCTCCACCTCATAGAGCCTGTACAGCGCAAGCTCCGTTTCCAGTAATAAAAGCTCATACTTGCGTCGATAGAGCTCGCCAACGAAATAACGAATGAAATGGCGCACATTCTGTTTATCCCTAAAAGGAAGCTTCTTGAACGGCTGACTTTCCACGCTTTCCTCATAATAGCGGTTCAGTCCGTCTTGCTCGGTCTTCAGGAGGCTGCCGAGATCCCGGATTCGAGAGCGGACCGCTTCAAGCAGTATCCCCTCTCCCGCCTTGTCACTCGTCCACTCCACGATTTGATAACAACCGATTTGCGGATGATCCGCCAAAGTGCGACGAAGCGCACTATGAAGCTCTTCAGCGGTGCTCATATCGCTAAGTCTCTTTTGGACCTCCAGCTCGTAATTGCTATGAAAAAATTGCCTGCAGCCATCCCCGAACAATGCCTCTTCAGCTTCACGAATGTTCATCCGCTTCAGCCCGGCATAACTGACGGGGTGTGACATCATCCCCTTTAGCCCATCCAGATGCTCTGCGTCCGGCAGCATCCGGTCCGCTCTTGCCGCTACGGCCTCCGCATCGAGACCAAAGTAGGTCAGGCATTCATGAGCCTCCGGTTCCGTCCCACTCTTCATGCGAAGCAGCAGTCCGCGGCACAGATGATAGAGGACCGTTAGCGCAATCGGCTCATTGGGCCTCTTCACCCGGGCAAAGCCAGCGGAGACAAAGCCTTGGCGGCCGGATTCCGTCATGATATTGCTTTTGAAAGACGTATTGTTGTAAATGCCCCTGATTCCGTCATAGGTTGCATCCTTCTGCTTCCGGTTCTTAAGCAAACCCAGATGGCAGATGATATCATAGATATCCTGCATCCCGGCGTAACCTGATATGCCGCGTTCATTCTTATCGGACAGCACATAGACGAGATCAAACAACGGCGAGGCCGGGTGAACGACCGGAATCGTCAGCCCATCTTCCGTGACCTGCAGCGGTGCGGAGAAGCTGTATTCCCGGCTCTGCATCAGCTCCAACTCCCGCAAGAAGGCAACACCCACGGAGCTCGCATAGCCATAAGATTCAATCTGCTCCCTTTCATTAATGAGCGCATACAAATCCATTTGCACCGACTTGAATGACTGCTGGAAAATCGATTCGGCCAGTAATGAAATTTCCGGTATAAACACATTAAACGGGTCGTCGACCCGTGTAATGACAGACAGATGAATCCGGTCAAAGGATGAATAGCTGCGTCCATAGTCTGCGATGTGGTGGCTCAGCTTCCGAATCGCTTTATTCAACCCGGCCAGGTGATGCGGGTCCCGATAGAATCCCTGGTATAGTTCCTTGCGTACGGACTTGGATGCGCCGTCTGACTCCGGTAAATGAAGATGATAACGGTGAAGGCGACCGGAGGATTCGGAGCCTTTCGGCTCCCCCCCTCCATCCTGGTCCGTTCCCACATGCAAATAGATGACACTTGCGCTGTTGTCCCATTTGCGGTCATGTATCTCCATAATCGGTTCGATTGCGGACGCCGTCTTATCACCGATGAACAAGTATACCTCCGGGTAGTGGATGCTGCTCTGATCATCCTCCATCAAGGTAAGCTGCTCTTCCGATTTGGCATAGCCGGCAGCATACTGGCGAAGAATCTCCCTCATCGTCTATTTCAACCTTCTTCGGATGTCATTTAATTTCGAAGAAACCTGTCTGTAGAACTGATAACGCTCTTCGCCGTCCGCAAGCTCCACCTTCTCGTATTCAAGCCGGTCGCGCGTTTCCAGGAACCGCTCAGCCAATTCTTCCAGCTTGGTAAGCAGCGGCGTAATGTCCTCGGAAGCGGTCAGCTCCTGATCGCGGCGGGAGGATTTGCGCAGCAGCGTGCTCCGGCTTTTCTCGTCCAGCTGACGGAAGTGCTTGTAGACTTCATACTCCACGTCATTCACGCTTTTCAGCAGATTGGCAAACGGCTCCCAAGAGTCCTCTTCCGGATCGCGATCATAAACGAAGAGCGCCCCCTTCTTCGTGATGGTTCCGGTATACAACGCCTCAATAAATTGATCAAGCCATTTCTCCTCATTCTGATTATCGCTGATCAGGAGCTCGAACTCCGTGACTTTGGCCGCGATGGCGGCATATTTCTTCAGCTCTTCCCGCACGCTGCGGATCATTTCCGGCGAACGAATCAGATTTTCCTTGGCCATCTCCTCGTTGATGCTGTTGAAAATATCCTTGGAGCCCGCCGGCTCCAGCCCCTCGTTCAGTAGACGCTTCAGCTCGGTCCATGCCCGCTTGACTTCGCCAAGGTTAGGCTTGGGACTATCCAGCTGCAAGTCATAAGCACGAAGCAGCTCGTTCAGATCAAATGGCTTCGTAAACACGACCGCATAGCGGCTGCTCGTGTTCTGGTCAACATCCTTCTGGATGACGATCTTAAACTCAAGCGCCTGGTTAAATTCAGCACGTACCCGGGCGTTATAATCCTGAACCCGCGGATTGACGTAGGTATCCCCCCAGGATTTCTCGGGAATCGGCGATGGCAGGTACGTCCAATTGTTACGATCCGTCTGCACTAAGTGACGTCCAACGCCTTCCTTGTCCATGATCGTGCGTTCGTAGCTCTCCTCATAAACCTTAAGCGGCGTATAAACGAACAACGGCACGCCGTTCTTTGTATTCAGCCAGAAGATCCGGTTCTTCACTTCGCTCTCCTTCACGGTGAAGTGAGACTTCCCGACCGAATTATTCTGATAATTGCGAATCCCTTTCAGAATGCTTGGTGCCTGTACAGGCACGGACACAAAGCCCCACGAAGGGAAGTACAAATTGCCTGCGCTGTTGCTCAGATGGAAGACCGGCACGGCTTCATCGTCCAGCTTGCTGGCGATGTTGCGCTCGACAAATTTTTCGATGGAATCCTCCTGCCCGAATTTCATGACGAGGAAATCTTCCATCGAGCGGGTAATCAAATCGCCGAATTTATCGGTAAGAAACTCCGAAATGGATCGGACGATATCGATCTCCTGCTCACGCGTCCAACGATTAGCATGGCTCAGCAGCTCCTGCGCGAAATCGCGGATGAGATCGTCCACATCCTTCTGATCCATGATTTTGTTGATGACGTCGGAAATATCGGGCACGCTGACCAGGTTCCAGTAATACGTCTTATTCCCTTTATGATCCTGCTGTTCTTCCCCGTTCACGAGAATGTCGCCGTTCTTGGCGAAGATCGAATTCAGGGCATTCAGAATTTCCGTATATACGCTATAAATCCGGTTGTTCTCCTGGTTCAGCAGATCGTATAAATCCTCATAGAACTCAATCATCTGCTCGGTGCGTTCCACATCCGCTTCCAGCCAATATTCGTTGATTTTGGCTTCGATATAGATGTTTTTCTTCTTGTCCTTCGAGACAAAAGCGCTCTTCGCATCACCCAGACGATCGATCGCCTGTTCTCTGGCCGACTCGATGTCACGAGGAATGCGGGTCAGATTCTCGCGCAGCGCTTCGATGTAGGACAGAAGCATTTTCAGCAGGCTGAAGCCCTTCTCCGTATAGATCAACCGGGACACATAGAACGGTCCTTGCTGTGGATGCAGGAACATGCGGCGGATTTGATCGCTGAACTGAGCCACGATCTCGCCCGGCAGCTGCTTCTTCGCTTTGATATACTCCTCGCGGGCTCTCGCCAGGAAATTCTGCTCCAGCTCCGTGTCCATATTGATAACCTGGTTCTTCACGACGTTCGCATAGCTGAGCCGTTCGCTATTCTGGTATCCAGGTAGCGGTTCCGGTACGCGAGACTCGAAGTTCTTCATCATCGAGTCCAGGTCGATGCCCAGCTTGCTTGCGAATTTCTCAACGTCCTCCTGGCTCGGCGCTTTCTCGAACATGGTTTGCATTTTGCCGAAGACGCGGTACGCCAGATATGTGGTCATCTCTTCAATGGGTAGCACAGCTGAAGATGCGCCGATGATGTTGTAGTCGTAATTGGCAGGATACGCCTTGTTCATCTGAGCGATATTGGTACGGATGTTGCTGATATAGTCATGGATCGCAAACTCTTCGCCGGACTGTTTTTCCTCGCTGGCCATGAAGTTCGTGATATTCTCAGCGGTGACGTTCATGCAGTAATCATAGGCGTTCTCCAGCAGTTTGCCTTCCGTATTCGTAGCGGAAATCAGATGACACAGATTAAACGGAGGCAGCGGAGAGTTCACGGTCAGAATGTTGCCGTACTGCTGCTTGAACCGCTCGCCTCTGGCATCCACGTTCATCCAGTAGTCGAGCTCTTTGAGCGCGGCGTAACCGTTCTTCTTGATGTATTCGCGCGTATGTTCGCTCAAGCTTTTGTTCGCCAGATTGATATCCGGCGTAAACAGATAGCCAAGCGTGTTCACGCGGTCGATCCCGGCAGAGCCGTGGTCGCGCTCAATAATGCCACGAACGATATAGGCAATGTCCAAGAAGCAGCCGCTGCCTGTACCGCCCGACAGCCCCGTCAGCAGAAAGACCATCAGCTTTTTGTTCGTGCCGACCGACAGCGTTTTGATCTTCTTGTCGATCGCCTGCACCACTTGCGTAATTTTCGTAAACAATAGCAGGCGGCCCGCTTGGCGCACACCCGCTGCTCCGTTCATGCCATCGGTAATACTCAGCTCGGGCGACAGCCAATCTGTAATGTACGGCTCCAAGATGCTGCGGTTCTGGAGAAGCCCTCCGATCTCGGCATTGGAGAGAAGCACGAATTCATTGATCGGATCAAGCCCGATGCCTTTATAACGTTTATTCTTATCCTGCTCGTTGGTCTCAAACGCCAGAAACTCCACATTATCCGGCTTGTCCATTCTCTTCTTGGACAAAGGATCCTCTGGCAGCTTGAAACGGCGGTTAATCTGATATTTCAAGCGCAGCAGCGCATCGATTCCCGTCCCTCCAAGTCCGATAATAAGGATCGGATTGTCAATCGTATCCACCCGTATTTTCTCGCTGACAATCCCGCCTCCGAGTGAAACGTCAAGCTGTTGTATATGTTCTCTAACTACCGGTTTCATAACTTCCCCTCCTGATAGGTCTCGGCTTTAAGCCAAATATTCAAATAATATCGTTTTGTCCGCCTGCTGCAGGGAAACTCTCAGCCGGTCTCCGTTCTTCAGCTCGGTCCCATTCGTTGCATCCAGAGCGCGTCCGGACTTTTCGATTACAGCTGAAGAATTGTTCTTAAGTATAATGCGGTCGTTCTTGCCTGGCATGAACAGGATTTTCTCGGTCTCCTTCAGCTCCGGAGCAAGCTGCAGAAGCTGATGCAGATTAAACTTCCCTTTGAACGAAGCCAGCTTCTTGTATTGCGGAAAGGTCTTCTCGCCGGTGTACTCATCCCTGATCTCGATCACGATCTGACCGACAAACCCTTTATTCGCTTTCTTAATCGCGCCGAGTATGAAATATGCAGCCGCTCCAACAATGAGCAGTGCCGCGATGCCAATGATTACGGGCCATAATGGAAAAGGTTTCGTTTCCTCGCCCGCGGTCATCTCCTTCCCGCCGCTTCCGGAGCCGGAGGCTGCCGCCTTCGCACTAATCTTCACAGGCGGGCTTTCGCGGTAAAAGCTCTGCTCCTCCGCCCGTACCCTCAGCTCGTAGTCGTGCTTCTGCGGAATCTTGTATTTCCCTTCAAAGCTGCCGCCTTTGTTCTCAAGGTCGACCTCCGACTCGTCCCCGGTGTCCAAGTCCTTAACCAACAGCTTGGCCGTCATATTGCCGTACTGTTCCTGGTCCTGCAGCTTTTGTCCATTGCTGACAAGGTACGCGTTAATGTCAATCGTATCCCCTGCCTTTACCTTAGAAGATGGGGGAGGATCCATGGCCAGCTCCAGATCGTAGTTGAATACGAGGTTAATGTCGATTTTGTCTTTAGATACGCCTTTTACGTGCAGCTTCCAATCGCCTTGCTGCGGCTTCAGCAGCTTGAGCAGCGAATAGGAATTGGAAGTGGATCGCAGTACATTGGCCGAAGGAATCGTTTGCTCAGCTCCGGCGGGATCGACAAGCTTCACGTCGACGGGGCTGGAGGACATAATGGAAATATTCGCCTCCAGCACGTTCGCATTCGGCACATGAACCGTAACTTCCTGATAGGTTCCGTTGCCGGTAATCGATTGTACCGGAACGATCTTAAGCTGCTGGTGGCTGGCAAAAATCTCGCTTAATATTTGCGGAAGGTCATCCGCCGAACTGGTCGTAAAGGATTTGCCCCCCGTTTGGTTGGCCAATTCAGCCAACGATTCTTTATTTAGCTTCCCGTCGGCATTCAGCCCAATCGTATAGATCGGGATGCCGCTTCCCTTAGCCTCCTTGACGGCTTGGGCTAAATCTTCTGAAGCCTTCTGGCTCGTCTTGCCTGTGTTAGGATCCAGGTCATTGTTACCGTCGGCCAGAACAACGATCATCGGCGCATGCGCCGGGTCCATTCCCTGCTTCAGCACTTTTACGGCTTCATCGAGACCTACGGACATATCCGTGTACGGACCGCGATCCAGCTGATCAATAAACTGCTTCAGCGCGGTCTTGTCTGCCTCCGACTGAATTTCAAGCAGGGCTTTCTCCCGCTGAATCCGGTCGGTATAGGAAACGACGCCGACCTTGTCGCCGGTGGTGGCCAGCATGTCGATAAACATCTTCATCGCTTCGCTGCTGATCCTCTCCGGATCACTGTTTTTCATCGAGTTGCTGGCATCCATCACCAGTATGGCATCAATCTTGGAGCCTTGCGAGGCAGCCACTGCCTGAGGCATGGTTCCTCCGCTCCAGGTCAGAATCAGCAGTACCGCTGCCATCAAAGATAGCAGCCATTTATTTTTACGTAACATTGAATTACTCCTTCATCCATTTAGTCTAGCATCAGGTGGATGCCTCGGTTCATTGGTCAGACCATTAGTCTAACTGTAGGCAATAAGTCTTAAAATTACATGAAAGAAAGCTTAAAAAACAGTAACGGGAGCATCCATTTCTCTGGTGTATTTATATAGAAAATACCATACTAATCACTAAAATATACCAGCACTATGTCCATATGATATAATTATACCTGCCAAAGTTCAACATCATCAGTCGTATCACCCGGACTTAGGACACAAGGCTCACCCGCCATTTTCGAACAAATACGATGCCGAGAGGAATAGATATATGATTACATACGGATGTCTCGGGATTTTGTTTCTTTTTGTCATCATTAAGATCACGGCCTACTTCAAGCGTAAGAAGAACGCCCCGACACCGGAGCAGCTGCATCAGACTCTGCTTGAAGTTGCCAACTCAGAGAGGGAACAGCATGGATAAGAAAAAGCCCGTACAACTTCGTCCCTATAATAAAACGAGATATGTCTACCAAAAGTTAAGGGTTTGCAAACATTGCCACAATTTCACGATTCTTTGGGAAGACAGCTGCGCTTACTGTAAACGGAACGCCCTTGTCCCTGTGATGGAACTTGCAGAGAAAATGGCCAAGCGTTCCATGCAGTGTGACCGACTTCTCTTCTACATTATAGGGCTCTCTGCCGTACTTCTTAGTCAGACCTTCTTGCAGATCGTGATCTCCTTTGCTTGTATGGTGGTCCTGCTCGCATGGTTATGGCTGATCCAGCGGCGAGTGCTGCATTCCGAGACCCTGCACGCTCTGAACAAGCTTATAAGATCTCATCAAAAACAGATTCATGAGGGCCTGGATCTGAACAAAGCAACGGCTTCTGCCGCCATCAAGGAAGATGCCCAACTAGGGTATGAAATCGTCAGGGAAATTGCCTCCTTGGTCCGGAATGACCGCATCCGTCTGCAGCAGATCGTTCTCTTGCAAAGCTTCAGCTTGCGCAAGGATATGGAGCTTGAACTCGAACCGCTATTACTGGATGAGTTTGATCCGGACCTGGCTGCCTATATCGGTGAAATCGCCAAGATTAAACGCGAGTTGATTAACAGCAAAGCGATCCAATACCTGCTCGACCATGAATCCAGCATTTTACGGATGGAGCAAGGCAGGCAGATTATGATCGACGCCGCCGGGGCAGCGGTACGGAAGAAAAAATATATCGATACGTTCCCTGATTTTATTAGCCGCTATGCGGATGGATTGCCGAGATATCGCTTCCTCCGCTTGTATCAGATCGTACGCCGCAATCCCGGCTTGTCATGGAACGGACTACGGGACCGGGTATCGGCCATTTATAATGAACACTACCGCTCGGACCCTGATTTTCAAAAATGGGATTAGAGGGGCTATACCGTTATGACGATGAGAAACACGCTAACCCTGCGTAATTTGTATCTTTTTTTATGTATAGTCCTTCTGCTGCTGATCGGGTATAAGGGAATTCATATCTATCAGAAAATCGAATCGATGGCACAAGCAGAATTATTGTATGCTCAGAAGAAGCTTGTTCAGGCAGAAGAATGGTATCAGAAGGCGCGAAATAACCGTTCCCTTCTATATAAAGAAGAGCTGCTTGCCTCAAGACTGCAAGAGCTTGAACCCATCACTTCCATGAAGCAGAGCCTTTCCTCGCTTGATCATCGATTGAGCCGTGTCGGGGAAGCAGGCGATTTCTCCGGCTTCATGAACGTATATGCTGAATTGCTTGATACAGAACAGAAACTGGCGGGTCAACAAGGAGTTTATGCTTCCTACTACGATGAAATTGCTGCGTTCTACGGAATCCCCGACGATGTGAACCGGATATTCCTGCAATTCATTGGTTTGTTTAACCGCCGGGCCGATGAGCTGCTTGAAGAGTTGCAGTATGACGACAACAGCTTCAAATGGAATTTGCTCCGCATTCCGGATACATTCTATGGCGGGGAGAAACAGAAGAATGAGAAGCTGCTCCGTCTGTTCCAGCGTTATGACGAAATGGTCCTGACTCGTCTGGCAGGAGCCGGACAGTATACGGATCTGCTGAATTGGTCACATGCCATGAGTTCCGAGTATGCCAGCCGATCGCTGCCGGCTCCCTGGTTGAATGTCAAGACAGATGAACTTGTGTATACCATGCTGCAAAAGGATGTCCAGCGAGAACGGCCCTCCGATTTTGTTTCGCACGCCATGGGGTATAGAGACTATCTGGACCGAAGCGGTCTGAAGAACGCTACAATCATGGAATATATTCAGAATCAGATAAAGCGGTGGATCGCGACAGCTGATGGAATGGTACAGAGCCAGAACTATGAGGAAGCGGTAGCACTTTATGAAGCGCTGTCGGAGTACCAGGATATGAACGGTAAACTGCAAGCTGCCAAACTGGCCTGGACGATCCACGATCCGATTCGTTTGTTCCAAACCGCTGGTCTGAAAGGCAGCTTCAGCTACGTGAGCGGAGGCGGGAATCGTTTCGGAGGCTTGGCGTATGCCATTGGAGTCGATGAGGGGAATATCATCTATTTAGCGGTCTTAAAGAATGATGAAACGGTGCAATTATTCCAAAACCGTGATTACCCGTCCGATATCGCCATCCAACAGGTTTCAGTCGAGGAATCGCTTAGCACCGCGATGAATCCGGTTATCCTAGTGGAGGGCGACGCGGGGACCGGTCTGATATTGTATTCAGGCTATGAAGCCAGAGATGCCAACCTGACGCCGCTATTCCAGTTTACGGCCAAAGACTATCAGGTGCAGCCGGATAAGTCTATACTGGTCACCAATCTGGAAGGAGTAAGCCCGAAAGAGATCGCCATCTTCGAGCGTCAGGGAGACCAATATGGATTCACAGGGTATCAGGTCCAGTATACCGACATCGATATTGCTAATATCGAGAGATATCCGAATGAGAAGGTACGCTTCTCAGTCCATATCCCGGAAGGTGGCTATGGTGAGGTCTTAGCTGAACGCAATGGATACCATGTTATCTTAAAAGGAGACCTGGATCTCCCTGCTGGGAGCGCGATCCTAATCGGAACATTCAGCGGCGAGTATCAGCAGCTGGAGATACCGGGAAGCAGCCAGCCTCCTGAGGCTCCAGACCCTGCCGAACCGGAGACCCGACAAGTTGGTGGAGATATCATGGATGAGACAGATAACCCAAGTGACCCCGTGACTGGCGAAGAGCTCACCCCTGAGGATGTCCAACAAGACAATAGCGAGAAAAGCGACAGTAGCGGATCCAGTCAGCTCACGCAGGTGCCAGTTGTTCAGGTGGAATCGATCGAGTAAGTATAACGAAAGGCTACGCCCCTTATCACCAGGGGCGTAGCCTTTCTATTTTTCCGAAATCGTGAAATCTGAATCTATTTCGCTGATAGACTGGTTCATTAACACCGAGATCGGAATGGCTTTTGGGACAGCCCCTCTAATCCTTTAACTGATAGAAAACCTGTTCAATTTTGCCTCAGTACCAAGCATAACAGTGGTAAGCTCATTCCCTCGGCTATCTTGTCCCCTTCTGAAATAGAGACTGCGTAAGAAATTCTTGCTGTTCACGCGAGCAATCACCTGACTGCGACTTCTCGGCAAATTGCAGCATTGCGCTAAGCCGCTAATCCAATCACCGATTTCTTGATGTGGAAGTAACTCTTTGTCAATCATCATATCCACGATGTTGACCAACCGCTCATCATCCTCATCGCTAAAAATGTATCTACCATTATGAAGCATGCCAGAAATAGCAATAAGAACCTCATGCAGCAGTGCGACGCTGCTCTCCTCGCACTGCACCAGCTCGACAAAAACATCCGCACCGTGAGACGCGCCATGAGCCCAGCCTCCTACTGAAAGGTAACCTCGCAGATCCTTCTCCTCTTTATAATAACGGAGCATGGCATGCATTAATTGCTCAATTTCCACTTGATTGAAAAATGGATTCCGTCTGTGGCGTTGCACAATCAAAGCGATAGGCAAAGCAGAGAACGTCCTTGTAAAAACGGACTGATCATCCTCGCTGCCAATATTATAGAACAAATGGTTCTCATCAGTCAGAACAGTTAAGAGGCTACGCAACTCCTCTCCACTGAACCTATTCTCCTCCTTAATCCACATATAAAACATCGGATAGATCAGGTTATCCCGTAATTCTGGCTGAGGATCGCCAATATATTGAAGTAACAAAGGTAAGAAATCTTGATGCTGCTCACCTTCGCGTAACTGATACTCATCCTTCTCAATTCTTTGCAAATCCAGCATCAATTTGGCCCTTGTATCGCTCATTTCCCCATCCCTCTCATCATTCGTTCTATTCGGTCGATTGTTTTTTCAAATACTCCTAAAACTATTATATTTATAAAGTTTTTGCAATCTTATTTCTACTCCTGTTTCATGAGCTGTAATTAACCTTCGATTCTACTTTAAGTCATCAATAAGAATTATTTCCGATAATATCCAAAGTGAAATCATTTTATCTCTTTTCACTTCACGCCTTACTGCAATACCGGTCCCTCGACCTTGTTTATTCCACTGTTCAATCTCGGATGTTCTTTTTCTTTTCGACATAAAAAAACCCCTTTAGATAATCACATCTAAAGGGGTAAAACGGTGCAACTTTATCTCAAATCTACATTAAGCTTATTTCCCCGCTCCCTACCTTACTCCACCGTCACACTCTTCGCCAGGTTACGTGGCTTATCCACGTCGTTGCCACGGGCAAGCGATGCGTAGTAGGCAAGCAGTTGCAGCGGTACGACAGACAAAGCTGCCGTCAAAATCGGCAAGGTCTTCGGAATGGCGAAGGCTTGATCCACGGATTTCAGCAGGCCGGCCACTTGCTCTTCATGCGTAATGGCCATTACTTCGGCGCCGCGGGCCTTCACTTCCTTGATGTTGCTCACCGTTTTCTCCAGAACTGCTTCCTGGGTTGCCAAGGCAATAACGGGAATTCCCTCTTCAATCAGGGCTAGCGTGCCATGCTTCAATTCGCCGGCAGCGTAGGCCTCGGAATGAATGTAAGAGATCTCCTTCAGCTTAAGAGAGCCTTCCTGGGCTACAGCGTAGTCTTGACCACGGCCGATAAAGAACAGGTTCTCATGCTCCGCGATTTGCTCGGCATATCCCTTGATCGATTCCGCATTGGTCAGCATGGACTCTACTTGCTCAGGCAGTGCTTCCATCGCAGCAATCACTTCAGCAACAGCTTCTTCTGTCATCGTACCTCGTACTTGAGCCAGGTACAGACCAAACAGATAGAATGCAATCAACTGCGAGGTGTAAGCCTTCGTGGAAGCTACGGCAATTTCCGGACCAGCCAGAGTGCCGAGCACATCGTTGGCTTCACGGGCAATCGAGCTGCCCACCACATTCGTGATGGCCAGGACATGAGCGCCATGGCTCTGTGCTTCACGAAGCGCAGCCAGGGTATCTGCTGTCTCACCGGACTGGCTTACAACGATGACAAGAGTCTCGGGTGTAACGATCGGCGAACGGTAACGATACTCGGACGCTACGTCATTTTCAACCGGTATGCGTACCATCTCTTCGATCACGCTGCGTCCCACAAGTCCGGCATGGTAAGCCGTACCGCAGGCCACAATCTGCACATTGCGAATGTTCTTAATCTGTTCATGTGTCAGTTTCAGCTCAGGCAGAACGACTTTGCGTCCGCTCTCATCCACACGGCCCAGCATCGTATCGCGGTATGCTTTAGGCTGCTCGTGGATCTCCTTCAGCATGAAATGATCGAATCCGCCCTTTTCCGCTGTAACGGCATCCCAATTCACACGAATCATTTCCCGAGAAATAAAGTTCCCCTCAATAGTCATTAATTCGACAGCATCTGCCGTCAGCAGCGCCATCTCTCCATCGTTGAGAATATAAACGTTACGCGTATATTTCAAAATAGCCGGAATATCAGAACCGATGAAGTTCTCTCCTTCGCCAAGACCGATAATAAGCGGGCTTGCTTGACGCACAGCCACCAATCGATCCGGCTCATACTCAGTCAAGACGCCAAGGGCGAATGCGCCTCTCATGTAAGAGATCGCCTTCTGCACAGCCTTAACGATATCTCCTTCATATTCGCGGGCAATGAGATGGGAAATAACTTCCGTATCGGTCTCCGAAGCAAATTGGTGTCCTTGGCTGATCAGCTCTTCCTTCAGCTCTAGATAGTTCTCAACGATCCCGTTGTGAACAACAGAGAACTTCTGGCTTTCGTCCGTATGCGGATGCGAATTCACGTCCGACGGCCGGCCATGCGTAGCCCAGCGGGTATGACCGATGCCTGCAGTTCCCACAAGTGGGGCAGACTCCAGTCTCTCCTCCAGATTGGCAAGACGCCCCTGCGCCTTGGCCACACGCAGACCTTCATTCGTAAAGACGGCAATCCCCGCTGAATCGTATCCGCGATACTCCAGCTTTCTCAATCCCTCGATCAACACCGCTTGCGTTTTCTGATTTCCAATATATCCGACAATACCACACATAGTATGATTCCTCCGTTCGATTTCCCTATAATAGTAGGCGGAAATAGAACACGGCAGCATCTGTGCGGTATCAGGAAAGAAGAATGATCTATTCAATTATCAACGTTCAAAAAATCCAGCATGATATAGGCTGCTCAGTTGAACAGACATGAATGCACTCTTCTTCCACCGCGCTGTCGCATTCTAAATCGCACATTCATGTTTTGTAATTAGTAAGCACCTGCGGATACGTTGTAAGAACGGTCGCCCATTCCTTTTCCGTAATTCGCTTACGGTTGGTGCATAACCGAGAGGTCCCCGCCGAATAATCCGAACACCTCTACCTCGTCAACTTGCGTTCTGCCGTTTGGTTATCCCTATCGTAGCAATAACCAATCCCCGCGCAGGTACAAGCTCTGGCGCTTATGAAGCTTGAAGTAACCTCACAATCCTCGCTTTCTATTCTTGAATGACATCCTTTATTATATTCATGCCTTATCACTTTGGCAACTCGGCTGCTTCTTAGGGGATCCAAGCCCGGCGTATAATTAACCCCATGAATGACATCGAATGACCTATCTTCTCAAGCGATGCCGTAAACCACCCTCTTTTCTGGCAGGACAAGGGGTATTGCGCTTTCATTCGGCTGGCTTCATGAAAAGCAGCAGGCCAGTGAACCGCATCCGCATAGTTCACTGGCCCTGACAAAAATTAGTCTGCTTTCCTTGAAAAATACACCCTTAGTCTTACGCCAATTCCCGTTTCACCACGTCTGCAATCTGCGTTACATAACGGTCGAGCTCTTCTTTGTCCGGGCCTTCCGCCATGACGCGAATGAGGGATTCCGTTCCCGATGGGCGAACCAGGACACGTCCGTTATCACCCAGAATGCCTTCAACTTCAGCAATCGCAGACTCAATAACGGTATTACCTTGGTATTTGCTCTTATCGCCAACACGAACATTAACCAGCACTTGCGGATACTTGCGCATGCTGCTCTTCAGCTCATGCAGTGCCTTGCCGGAAGCTACCAACGTATCCACCAATTGAATCCCTGTGAGAATTCCATCCCCTGTGGTGTTGTGATCCAGGAAAATCACATGTCCCGATTGCTCTCCACCCAGGTTATATCCGCCACGGCGCATTTCTTCCATGACATAGCGGTCGCCAACTGCGGTTTTGGCCGTTTTCAGCTTCAAGCTGTCACACGCTTTATAGAAACCGATGTTACTCATAACGGTCGAAACGATCGTACCTGCCTTCAGCTTGCCGGCACGGTTCATGGCATCACCGCAAATGCACAGAATGAAATCGCCGTCCACTTCCTCGCCTTTTGCGTCAATCGCAATCAGGCGATCCGCATCTCCGTCAAATGCCAGACCGAGGTCAGCGCCATGCTGGAGTACAGCCTCAACGAGTTTCTCCGGATGAGTCGATCCACAGTGATCATTGATATTCAGGCCATTCGGCTCAGCGCCGATGGTGATCACATCCGCACCCAATTCACGGAAAAGCTTCGGAGCCAGCTCATAAGCTGCGCCATTTGCGCAATCCAGTACGATTTTCAGACCGTCAAACCGGTTATCGACCGTCGTTTTCAAATATTCCAGGTATTTATATTTAGATTCGTTATCAATCAACAATTCACCTAAATCAGCCCCGATTGGTCGCGGCAGATTATCTGTTTCCGCATCCATCAGCTCTTCAATCTTGAGCTCTGTCTCATCCGACAGCTTGAAGCCGTCTCCACCGAAGAACTTGATACCGTTATCTTGTACCGGGTTATGTGAAGCCGAGATCATAACACCCGCATCAGCCTTCAATAGTCTTGTGATGTACGCCACCGCTGGTGTACTTACGACACCCAGACGAATGACGTGTGCACCGATGGACAGCAGGCCTGCAACCAAAGCCGACTCCAGCATAGCCCCCGATACGCGGGTATCCATACCGATAATGACGGTTGGCTTCTCTTTATCGCCAGTGAGCACATAGCCGCCGCAGCGGCCGATGCTATAAGCCATTTCCGCTGTCAGTTCTTGATTCGCAACTCCTCTTACTCCATCTGTACCAAAATATTTCCCCATGTTTTATATACTCCTTTATCTACTCTTCGTTATTATCCATCATTGGACGTTTCTGATCCCGTTGCTCCATCATTCGATCCGTCTCCCGGCGGATGTGATGGGTTTTCTCCTGATCCGGTGTTATCCGTTTCCTCATGAGTAGGAGGCGTTTCCGGAGTCTCCCCCTGATCAGTGCCTGTTCCTGTTCCGGATCCCGTTCCTGGTGAAACAGGCTTGTCTGTGTCCGTTCCCTCATTCTTCGAGCTGTCCGGCTCCGTTGTCACCGGCTTGGAGTTATCCTTGAGCTCTACCTTAATAACGGGACGTTCCTGATCCGTACGGCTAATAAAATTAGGTAGTGTGATCTGCAGCGGAATTTCGTGAACGCCAGCTTTCATACCAGTTGCATTCGCTTCTGCTCCGATATCTGTAGGTTCCAGACTATTAAGCAAGTCAGGCGCTCCGGTGAGCGTTAAAGATATTGTCTGCGTCTTTGGATCCGTAATAACAGCATCCAGGCCGGAGGCAACCCCTTTTAACGTTATCGGAATACCTGTAATCAACCGTTCACCATGCGATACAGCCGTAACATCCACCGTTACAGAGCTCGGCTCGATTTTCTCAAAACCTTCAGGCGGCGTCAAGTCGGCCGTAAGCACTGTTGTTCCCGAATTTCTAACTTCTCCCAGATTGATCGTAGCTTCGATATAGGTCTCAGCTCCTGCCAGCGCCTCTTTACTGCCAAACAGCTTCACTTCTTTTACCTTCTGCTCCACCTTGGATAGGACAAACCCTTCTGGCAGCCGTCCCGTGTATTGAAGCTCCAGCGGTAGGGTGACAAATGCAGGCTCAATCGGCACTTCAGCTGCTACTGTAGCAGGCTCAATGACAGCGTCTTCCATGGCGTTGCCTTCTTTATCATATGCTGTAAGTTTGACTCGTTTCTCCGTAATCTTCTCTTTGGCACCATCAAGCTCCACATTACCTTTGACCTGCCCCAGATTCGCCATTGACGATTCAGGCAGGGTAACCGTGACTTGCCTTGGGTCAATCAGCACGGGTGTTCCGGCACGGTAATCTTTAGCAGGCTCGCCTTTGGTTCCAATACTTACCGTCACGGATTTCGACACTCTCGGTTCAACCGTCACCGTAACCGCAGATGGCTCCATCGATACCATCTCTATGCCACTCGGGATGGAGTAAGTTAGCGGAAGTGTGTGTGTACCGGGTTCTCTGACGTTGCTCAAATCAAGCTTCACCTTATAATCGTCGGTCAAAAGCGAGATATTGGATTTCTTTCCCCGAACTTCGAGATTTACGCGGTCCTTATCAATACCCGTTAACGCATATTCGCTGTCATCAAATCCATAAGTCTGAATCTTAACGCCTGCAATGACTTTGGTATCATAAAAAGTGGTTGGCGGGGCAGGCGCTCCGCTGTCCATATGAACCATCGCCCACAATAAAATACTGACAGCTAGTGCAATGAGCTTGCTTGCCGTGTTGTTCTTGATCCATTTATCCATTGCTGCCGTCCCCCTTCCGTTTCCAGAAGAACGTGCGTTTCTCCTTGATGGACGCGGCAGGCCTGAGCTCCTCATACAATTTGGAGATGAGAGACTCTTCCTTAATATCTCGAACCACTTGTCCATTCAGGGCCAGCGATACTTGCCCAGTCTCCTCGGATACGACAACTGAAATCGCATCCCCCACCTCACTGATTCCGATAGCGGCACGGTGTCTTGTTCCCAGTTCCTTACTGATAAAAGGGTTCTCTGATAGCGGCAAATAACAGCCGGCAGCTGCAATTTGAGCGTTCTGAATAATGACGGCTCCGTCATGGAGCGGTGTGTTCGGTATAAAAATATTAATAAACAATTCCGAGCTGATCACTGATCTCATCGGAATTCCTGATTCTACATACTCATTCAGTCCCGTCGTCCGCTCAAAGACAATCAGAGCCCCTATTTTGCGCCGCGATAAATAATTAACCGCCTTAATGGTTTCGCTGATTAACTTATTGGTCTCCTCGTCAATATCCGATGTCCGCCCAAACAGCTTACCTCGTCCGAGCTGCTCCAGACCACGTCTGAGCTCCGGCTGGAAGATGATAAAGACCGCCAACACCCCGAATGTAAAAATCTGATTCATCAGCCACTTTAGCGTGTACAGATCAAACCAGGTGCTAAGCGCCCAGATGACCACCAGCACCAAAATCCCTTTGAGGAGCTGGACCGCCCGCGTACCGCGGACGAGCAGTATCATCTGGTATATTATATAAGTAACGATAAGGATATCGATGATATCTTTAATGGTTTCACCCCAGGTCATATCTGTGAAATACTCCATACAGCAACCCCCGTCATTTCCTTTAAGTGCGGGCCCAAAAAATCCGGTTCCTCGAAAATGAACGCTTAACGATTCGACTACCGAACCAGCTCTTCATTTTCCTTCTGATCACACGGGAACTTTTTGAACTTCCTTTTTAATAACGCATGCGACTCATATATG
The DNA here is from genome assembly GCF_052115765.1 of Paenibacillus sp. 2KB_20. Lineage (NCBI taxonomy): Bacteria > Bacillati > Bacillota > Bacilli > Caryophanales > Paenibacillaceae > Paenibacillus > Paenibacillus sp. 2KB_20. The sequence continues at coordinate 208,207 of NZ_JBFRHH010000010.1, forward strand.
TAGTATGTGCTCTACACTCTCTAGGTTATAACGTTAATCTTTCCGATGCAAGCGGACGCTCTCTGCTTTCCATGAAAAAGATCATAAATCAACAAAAGAAGCGCCATCTTTTCACTGAAAAGAGGCGCTTTTATCAGTAGGCTTCAGGTTTCACCTAGCGGTAAGCGGCATCTGTAAACAGAGTGGAGATCTTGTACCATATCCAATCCATCGCCCGATCTATGTCCTTCACTTGACCTGCTATATGTGAGGTGGAAGCCTGAAATAATTCTCCGTCAATGACGGTCACATTGCCATTCACTTGACCGTAGACCTTAGTCTTTCCATTCTCGACTGTAATATCTCCCGTGATGATTTGATCCGGAGGAATAATGACGGTATCTCCTTCAATCACCAGCTTTTCGAATTCATCACTCTTTACAACCAGCTGAGTATCCTGACTCCAGAAACTGATTGTGCTAAAGAGCATGACAACCAAAAACAAAGCTGCAGCCGTGAGCGCAGGATGATTCCTAACCCATTTGACCCAAGCCTTTTGTCTCTTGGGCTGCGGCAGCATACCCATTATACGTTCCGTTAAATCATCGGATGGCTTGGTCGCATGATGAGTTAAGGAATAAAGAAGCATATCGGTATGCTCCAGCTTCTCGAAGTAATTCCGACAGTCAGCACAATCCAGCAAATGCTTCTGCAATTCCAGCTGTTGTGGGTCGGACAAGTCATTATCCAGATAATCATGCATCAAAGAGACGGCTAATTTGCAATCCATTTGTGAGCCAATCCTTTCATTCAATCTCTTTGCTGGGTCTATTCCCACGTAGGGGCATAAGACTTGCTTATTGTTCATACGTGCCGGAATCGGGGATGTTTCAACTTTTTTTAAAGAAAATCAGAAAAAAACTGCGGATACTGACTTTTTGGCATCGCAAGAAAAAAGCGCCCTTAAACGCGGTCTCTCTTCCTCAAAGAACGGCGATAGGCGTTTTTTCCTCACAATTTGTACTCTAATTTTTTACGCAAAAATTCGCGTCCACGATGTACTCGCGTTTTGATCGTTGTTACAGGCAAGTCCAAAATCTCGCTGATCTCCTGCAGGGATAAATCCTGGATGTACCTTAGAATCATGATTGTCTTGTACTTGGCAGGAAGTCCGTCAATCGCCGTATGAATGATGCGCTGTGTCTCGGATAGCAGCATTTCACTCTCAGGTGTACGGTTATCGCTCGGGATCAGGGAGTAGCCGTCCATTCCTTCGCTTTCATTCAGGTCGGCGTCCAGCGAGAAAGACGGCTTGCGTTTGCGCAGCCGATCAATGCTAAGATTTGTACCAATTCGGTATATCCAAGTGGAGAACTTCTGATTCTCGTCGTATCGATCAAGGTTTTTATATACACGCAAAAAAGTCTCTTGTACGACATCCTCCGCCTCATGACGGTTACTCAGCATCCGGTAAGCCAAATGAAAAATCTTATCTTTATAAAGTTCTACGATTTCAGCAAAAGCTCTTTGGTCCCCTTTTCGGGCCAGCTTCGCCAGTCTTACATCCAAATTGTCCACCATAATTCCCCCAGAATGGTCTGATGGGTAACGTCTAAAAAAGCATCATTCAAATCGTAATTCAACTGTTTCTAAAAATCAACAATAATTCAAAAAGAATCCCTTTTCCCTATCAAAGACCATCACGTTGCAGCCGATACTCTAATCATCAGAGGTTATGCTGCTCATAGATGAAAAAAACGAGGCTCCTTTAGGGAACCTCGCCTTATACTATCCCTTTCTAACAGCTTTGTTATCCTGCAAGGATCAACCTGTATTACGAAGCCCTGCTGCAATACCGTTGATGGTCAGCAGCACTTCCCGAAGCAGATCCGGATCGTCCTGCTCCTGCTCCCTCAGCTCGCGCAGCTCGTTAAGCAGTTGGACTTGCAAATAACTGAGCGGATCCACGTAAGGGTTACGGAGTCGAATCGATTCCTGTAGGACTGGCTGGTTATCCAGAATATCCTGCTGTCCCGTAATCTTAAGAACAAGCTCTTTCGTCAGGTTGAATTCTTCCTGAATCAGACCGAAGATACGTTCGCGGGCTTGATCATCCTTCGTCATCAAAGAATACTCTTTGGCGATGATCAGATCAGCCTTGGCAAGAGCCATCTGAAGGGTATCGATCAGCGACGTAAAGAACGGATAGCTCGTGTACATCTTCTGAAGCACCTTCATATTCTCTTCCTTGCCCTGGTAGAAGCTCTGTAAGCCCGTACCAGCCGCGTACCATGCAGGAAGCAGGTAACGGCTCTGAGTCCACGCAAACACCCAAGGGATGGCTCTGAGGTCCTCAAAACGGTCACTGTTCTTACGCTTGGATGGTCGGGAGCCAATATTCAGCTCTCCCACCTCAGGAAGCGGCGTGGATTCCTTGAAGAAGCTCAGGAAATCCGGATCACGGAAGATCAGATCCTGATATTTTTTCTGTGAAGCGGCCGAGATCCTCGAGGAAATCTCTTCCCACTCTTTTTCAGTCGATTCTTTTTCAAGGTAACGGGCATTAAGAGAAGCCGTTATAAGTGCTGAAGTCGCCTGGTCCAAACTGCGGTAGGCGATTCCCTTCAAGGAGTAACGGGAAGAAATAACTTCGCCTTGCTCCGTGATTTTGATGCCACCCGCAATGGTTGATGCCGGTTGAGCCAAAATGCTGCGGTTCAGAGGCATACCACCGCGCCCAAGCGATCCGCCGCGTCCATGGAAGTATTTCACCTTGATGCCATACTCATTGGCTGCAGCCGTAATATCTTTGAGTGCTACCTGGAGCTCCCAGTTCGCTGTAATGGCTCCGCCGTCCTTATTGCTGTCAGAGTAACCCAGCATAATTTCCTGAAGCTCATTCATGGCGCTAACCGCTTCTCGGTAGATCGGCAGGCTGAAGAGCTTACGCATAATATCAGGTGCGGCATGCAGGTCCTCGATCGTCTCAAACAATGGCGCAGCCTGCAAAGTAGCTATTACAGAACCGTCATTGTCCTTGCGGAAAAGTCCGACTTCTTTAGCAAATACCATCACTTCCAGAATGTCGCTTGCGCCCTCGGACATACTGATCAAATAACTTGAAATACATTTCACGCCGAACTCCTGCTGCGCACGGAAGACGGTACGGTATACTTCAAGGCATTCTTCGGTGCTGTCGCTGTACTCTTGATAAGGCGTAGTCAACGGACGAGGATCGTTAAGCAAGTTATTAAGCAGCTCGATCTTCTCATCTTCACTTAATTGGGCATAATCCTGAGTCACGTTCATTTTACGAAGAATTTCGGCCATGGCATTTTCATGCTCTTGGCTATGCTGTCTGATATCCAGCGTTGCTGTATGGAAACCAAACAACTCCGCCTGACGAATCAGTTTTTGAATATACGTGTCTGCAACATAGTCAGCAAAATGGAAACGCAAGCTTCGATCAATGATATTCAAGTCTTCGATAAATTCCTCAGGGGACTGATAACGCTCGCCACCAGTCATGTTCTCATCAAGAATATGACTCATTTTAGCCAACATATATACCAGTTTTACACGATAAGGCTCTTTCTCATTGTGCCAAATTTCCATCTTCTTCAGTGTTACATGCTCGCGGTCTTTTTCAATGGATTGAAGCAATTCATCCGAAACGCTCACGATGGATGAGCTGAAGCTGAGGTATTTCATGAATTCACGCAAAATCCGCTGGTATTCACGAATCGCTAGCTTCCGCTGCATTTCAAGCGTTCTCCATGTTACGTCCGCCGTCACTGAAGGATTTCCGTCCCGATCGCCACCGATCCACGAACCGAAACGCAAATAGGTTGGAACGTGCCAATGGTGACCCGGATAATATTTACTTAGGCAGCGCTCCAGTTCTTGATAAACCTCTGGCAGAATGTGAAACAGGGTCTCGTGAAAATAATACATACCGTTTCTAACCTCATCAAGAACCGTCGGCTTACGGTCACGAAGCTCGTCGGTTTGCCACAGCGTAATCACTTCATTCAGTAGTTTCTCCCGAAGCTGCTCTCGTTCGCGGAATGTCAGTGTCGGGTTGTCCAGTTGCATCACATCGTCCGCTATCCGTTTATGAATATCCAGAATAGCCCGACGCATCGCTTCTGTTGGATGAGCTGTCATTACCAGCTCAAGGGATAGACTTTCGAGAATTTCTTGAACTTCTTCAAACGTAATATTGCGCTCTTTCAAATCCTGGACCGCACTTTCAATGGAACCTGGTTGAACACTCTCCCCGGCGGAACGCTCGTAATCGCGTTTGCGACGAATGCGATGATTCTGTTCCGCGATATTAACCAATTGAAAATAAATGGCAAACGCGCGAATCACCTGATGGCGAATGTCGGGCTCCAATGTGCTGATGATCCTTTTGAAATCTGCAAACAATTCTGGCAGGAATACGGATCGCAACGATTTACTCGTTTCACGAATTTTCTCAACTATATCTAAAAGCTCATTGCCACCTTGGTGGACCAGAACTTCTCCAAGAATATTGCCAAGGAACCGTACATCCCGCCGCAGCAGATTGTTGGAATTGCTCTTTGCGGTTACTGTAAGTTCAGTCATGCTACTCCTCCCATCTCAACCCGTTTCAGCAGTTTGTCTATAGGACGTAACGCCTTCCTAACATCATACAATAAAAGCGCATGAAAATCTGCATTTTCCAGGCGAAAAAATTAGCCAAATCGACAAAACTAATGATATTGATATACCCATATACCATGGACATTAGTCCTATAAACCTTGACCCAACTATGTTCTTTAGTACATTAACACTTCGCAGGAGAGTCGTGTGAATATGTAAAAAAACATCACACACGGTGATGTCCTGCTTATGTATGGAGCGGGTGATGGGAATCGAACCCACGCTACCAGCTTGGAAGGCTGGAGTTCTACCATTGAACTACACCCGCATATGAAGCCACAAAAGTGACGCTATGCTTTGGAGCATATTCCGATTACTTTTGTGGAGTCCTACTCTTAAACAAATCGGGATGACACGATTTGAACATGCGACCCCCTGGTCCCAAACCAGGTGCTCTACCAAGCTGAGCTACATCCCGATATTAATCTTTTTTGAAAAATGGCACGCCCTGAGAGATTCGAACTCCCGACCTTTTGATTCGTAGTCAAACGCTCTATCCAGCTGAGCTAAGGGCGCAAATGGAGCGGACGACGGGAATCGAACCCGCGACCCTCGCCTTGGCAAGGCGATGCTCTACCGCTGAGCCACGTCCGCAAATAATGGTGCGCGTGGAGGGACTTGAACCCCCACGTCAAAGACGCTAGATCCTAAGTCTAGTGCGTCTGCCAATTCCGCCACACGCGCACAAGATGAAACAATGGTGAGCCATGAAGGACTCGAACCTTCGACACCCTGATTAAAAGTCAGGTGCTCTACCAACTGAGCTAATGGCTCGCATTTCAGGCCTCCGAAAAGTATTCGGAATCACCTTCAAAGCTTAACTTCACTTTTTAGGATGAAGTGGCTGGGGATATAGGATTCGAACCTATGCATGACGGAGTCAAAGTCCGTTGCCTTACCGCTTGGCTAATCCCCAAAATCGATGAGTACTTTTATCTTGCCGATTCTCGTTAGAATCATGCATTAAATGGTGGAGGCTGAGGGGATCGAACCCCCGACCCTCTGCTTGTAAGGCAGATGCTCTCCCAGCTGAGCTAAGCCTCCGTATAAACTCACGGGATTCTCATCCCCTGATGCATTAAAGATAGTGGTGACCCGTAGGGGATTCGAACCCCTGTTACCTCCGTGAAAGGGAGGTGTCTTAACCCCTTGACCAACGGGCCACAATTTCATGATACATGTCCAATTCAAAAGCGAATCTGGAGCTTCCAACCGGGATCGAACCGGTGACCTCATCCTTACCATGGATGCACTCTACCTACTGAGCTATGGAAGCAAGTGGCTCCCCGAACAGGACTCGAACCTGTGACAACTCGATTAACAGTCGAGTGCTCTACCAACTGAGCTATCAGGGAATATGTACCGCTTGGCGACGTCCTACTCTCCCGGGACCCTTCGGTCCAAGTACCATCGGCGCTGGAAGGCTTAACGGTCGTGTTCGGTATGGGAACGCGTGGAACCCTTCCGCCATCGCCACCAAACGGCTCAGATGCTTGATCACCTGAAAACTAGATACGAAACGAAYTTGCAGCACATTGAAATATGTTTTGGATAAGCCCTCGACCGATTAGTATTGGTCAGCTCCATGCATTGCTGCACTTCCACCTCCAACCTATCTACCTCGTGGTCTTCAAGGGGTCTTACKAATTGGGAAATCTCATCTTGAGGGGGGCTTCACGCTTAGATGCTTTCAGCGCTTATCCCTTCCGTACGTAGCTACCCAGCCATGCTCCTGGCGGAACAACTGGTGCACCAGCGGTACGTCCATCCCGGTCCTCTCGTACTAAGGACAGC